>DASPHZ010000078.1:0-15821 GCA_035629395.1 Thermoanaerobaculia bacterium | reverse complement strand
ACGCGTTGCGATAGAGGATCGCGTCGCGGCGCAATGCGTCGATGGCGGGAGTCTCGACGCCGCGATAGCCATAAGCCGGAAGCCGGTCCGCGCGCAGCGTGTCGATCGAGATGAGGATGACGGGAGCACCGGCGGTCTGTGTCGTGCGGCGCTCGCCGCGCGAGCAGGCTCCGAGCAGAGCGACGATCAGTGCGAGAAAAAGCGCGGGGATTCGTTGCATGAGGTCTCTGCAAAAAGAAAAACGCCCCGGCCGTGAGGCCGGGGCGTCGATGCTACTGCGTGAAGCGGGGAACTAGAAGCGGACACCGAACGAGAAGCGGAACGTGCGCGGCGTCTGGTAGTCCGCCGCATTACGGGCGTTGCCGAAAGCAGCGTTCTTGTTGTAGTGCGTGCCCTCGACCGGCGTCTCCGTGAACGGGTTGAACGCCGTGGTGGTGCGGGCGACCGACGTATTGCCGGCGATCTGAGCCTGCTCGTTGAAGACGTTGACGACTTCGCCTTCGAAGAAGAGCTGGACGATCGAAATCGGCAGGCGCCAGTTCAGGGCGACGTCGGTGGCCGACACGTCGTCCCAGCGCTGCGAGCCGCGCGCACCGACGAAGTACGTGACGGTAGTCGGCGGCGCCTGGTAACCGAAGGAGTTGTCCGGATCACCGGAGGCGTTCGGGTCGGCGACCGGCGTGGCCGCGAACGAGATCGAGTACGGCGTGCCGGAGTCGAAGCGCTGCAGGATGCTGGTGTTGAGCGTGCCGAAGCGGCCGAGCGAGAAGTCCATCGCCGCCCAGGCGCGCAGCTTGTGGCGCTGGTCGCCGGAGAGGTAACCCGACGGACGGTTCTGCGCGAAGCCCTGGTATTCGGGGTACTGGAAGATCCAGCCACCCTCGGACTGCGGGCCGGTGTTGGTGCCTTCACCCTCGGCGTTGCCTTCGAGCTCAGACCAGGTGTAGTTGCCGCCCAGCGTCAGGCGGTTGAACCAGCGGGTGTTGGCGGTGAGCTGAACCGCGTGGTACTTGCGATCGAGCAGGTCGGTGTTGTCGATGAGCGTGAGATCGGCCTGAGCGCCCGAGTTCGGCTCGGTGACGGTACCAATCTGGGTGTTCGTCATCGAGACGTAGTAGTTGTTCCAGTCGCGGTCGATGTAGTCCGCGCGGACGTAGGCATTCGGCGAGAGCTGGAGGCCAGCGCCGAGGGTCCACTCGTTGACGCCCGGGGCCTTGAGGTTGCCCGCGAGCTTCTGCGAGAAGCCGCCGATGTCCGGAACGACCGGGTACGCACCGTGCCAGCCGGTGAGGATCTGCTGGAGGTCCGTCGCGGTGTTCGAGCCACCGAGCGAGCGCCACAGGTCAACGACCTGACGGACGACCTCATCAGCGGTGCCGACGATCGGGTTTCCACCCGGGGTGTCGACGTAGTAGTAGATGCCCCACGGCTCGCCGGCGGCGGAGCCGAGACCAGCGACGCCTTCGGCCAGACGACCGACGTAACGGCCGTAGCTGCCGTTCACCTTGAAGCGGCCGTTGCCGAGCACGTCGAACGTGGCGCCGAGGCGCGGGCTGATCGCGCTGTCGTCAGCGGTCGCGTTGCCCTGGCTGTCGATACCTTCGGTCCTGTCGTAGCGGACGCCGAGGTTGAACGACCAGTTGGCGTTGAGGTCCCACTTGTCGTTGAAGAACAGCGAGTCCGTGGTGATGTCCGAACCGATCGACGGGAGGACGACCGGGTAGTACTCGACGAGGTCGCCGTCGTTGAACGTGAAGATGGGAACACCGTTCTGGAGAGTGGCCGGGGACTGGTACAGGAACAGCGTGATGTTCGTCGGCGACTGGTAGTTGTTCGCCAGGCGGAGCTCGTTGTACTGCTCGTAGCCGCCGACGAGGTTATGCGTACCGAGGCCGCGGGTTCCGAGGAAGTACGTCAGCTTCGCGGTGAGGAGCTCGTTGTCGCGGCCTTCCTGCGAGCAGGAGCCGCAGAAGTACGGCGCGTTCGCGACGCCGAGACCGCCGGCGGACTGCACGAGCGGCGTACCGGCGTAGATGTCCGGGTTCTCGCCGCCGAAGCCGACGAACGTGAACGTACGCTCCGACCAGTTGACTTCACCGAGCAGGTTGTTCGTGAAGATGCCGCTGTAGCGCGCGGCCATGAAGTCTTCTTCCTGCTCGATCGACGGGTCGAGGGCGCGCAGCTCGTAGGCGCCGAGCTGGTTGTTATTGGTCGAGCTGAGCGGGTTGTCGAGGTAGTTCACCATCAACGAGTGGTTGGCGGTGATCTGGCCCGTCAGCTTGACCTCGTAACGGGTGTTCTCGGTTTCGCTCGGAATGACGTCGCCCTGGAGGAGGACGTTGCCCGAGGTACCGGTCGTGTTCGAAAGACGGCCGGCGGTGAAGAACCACAGACGGTCGCGGATGATGCGGCCGCCGAGGGTGCCTTCATACGTGTGGCTGATGTCCGAAGCCTGCTCGGCTTCGTTGAACGCCGACGACTCGACCCACGCCGGATCGGTCACGTTGTCGCGGATCGAGCCCGAGAACTCGTTACCACCCGACTTCGTGATCGAGCTGATGACACCACCGGTGAAACGGCCGAATTCGGCCGAGATCGCACCCGTGATGACCGTGGTCTCCTGAATGGCGTCCTCGATGAAGAGCGGGCGAGCCTGTCCGCGGAGGTTCTCCTGGACGTTGGCACCGTTGACGACGATCAGGTTGTCGTTCGCGAACGAACCAGAGATCTGAACCGCAGCACGCGGACCATTCGCAGTGACGCCGGGCGCGAGAAGCGCGATGGCGGTCACGTTGCGCTGGATCGGCAGGTTGTCGATCGTTTCCTTCTGGTAGTTCGTCTGTACTTCCGTCGTCTCCATGACGGCGGGAGCGCTCGCGGTGACGGTGATCGACTCCGTGACAGCCGATACCTTCAGATCCGCATCGACACGCGACGTGCCGGCGAGCGTGACACGGGTGTTGCGCGTAACGGTCTGCAGACCCTGCAGCTCGATACGTACCGTGTAATCGCCCGGCGGCAGTGCCGCGAGGTTGTAGTTGCCGTTCGCGTCAGAAACCGTCGAACGGCTGCCCTGGAGCTGCGGCGACGTAACCGTCACCGTTGCACCCGGAAGCGGTGCGCCGTCGCTCGTCACCGAGCCCGTCAGAACACCCGTGAGGGAGCTCTGCGCGAACACGCTGACGCTTGCGAGCAGCAACATCGCAAGCACTGCGAGAAAGCGAGAAAACTTCATCCATTCCTCCTTTGATTTTGGTGGCGAGCCACCGGAACCTGGACCCACTGCAACAACGCGCCCAAAACACCAATTTGGGCAAGTTGCTCAGAAGGCGCAACTTATATCACGGAGACAGGGGCACGAAAAGGAACCGCGTTCGGGTTCTTGGAAAAGGCCGCGCGTTTTCTTGAATCAGCGGATGAGCTGCGCCAGAACCGGTGCGAGCTCCGGCGAAGAGAAGCGGAATCCCTCCCGCTCCGCCCTCCGCGGCAGCACCCGCTGCCCCGCGAGCAGCACCTCGTCCGCCATCTCGCCGAACGCAAGCCGCAGCCCGAACGCCGGAGCCCGCACGATCGCCGGCCGGCGCACCGCGCGTGCGAGCGCGCGTGTGAAGTCGCGATTGCGCACCGGTTGCGGCGCGGTGACGTTGTACACCCCGCGCACGCTGTCGTCGTCGATCGCCCACTCGACCATCCGCAGCGCGTCCTCGCGATCGATCCACGACATCCACTGCGCGCCGTTCCCGATCGGGCCGCCCGCGCCGAGCCTGAACGGCAGCAGCATCTTCTTCAGCGCACCGCCGTCTTTCGCGAGGACGACGCCGAAGCGCAGCAGCACGACGCGCGCGAGCGGCTCCGCGGCGCGCGCCGCCTCTTCCCACCGCGCGACGAGGTCCGCGAGAAATCCCGCACCGCGCACCGAGCTCTCGTCGAGCTCTTCGTCCTTGCGATCGCCGTACAGCCCGATCGCGGAGGCGCTGAGCAACGTCCGGCGGCGCTGCGGCTGGCGCTGCATCGCTTCGACGAGGGCGCGCGTCGCGTTGAGGCGGCTGTCGACCATGCGCCGCTTCCGCTCCTCCGACCATCGCCCGTCGCCGATGTTCTCGCCCGCGAAATTGACGACGGCGTCCGCAGCGGCAACTTCACCGGACCACGCCCCCTGCGAACGCGCATCCCACTGGAGCGCACGGCCGGCCTGGACGTGAGACGGGTTGCGCGTCAGGACCGCGACGTCGTCGCCTCGCGCGACGAGGCGTTTCACGAGCGGCTCGCCGATGAAGCCGGAACCACCCGCGATGACGATCTTCATGGCGGCGATTCTATGCCCTAAAGCAGCATCGCCGCCGGTCCACGCGACCGGCGGCGATGCTGTTTTCAGGAGGAGAGTAGGAGAATGGATGTTGCTTGCGGGCTTTGCTCTTCGCGTTCTCACCAGTTCAGACGACGGAAACTGAAAAAGGTTTCCTCGTCACAGACGCGATCGGGCGGTAACGCGGCGCGGATCGGCAGCGTTACCTTTTTGTAACCCCGCGAACGCGATCATCGCCGCGTTGTCCGTGCAGTAGCGTTTCTCCGGCAGCCGCACGATCACGCCGCGGCTCTCGCCCCACGCCTGGATGCGCTCGCGGATCACGCCATTCGCCGCCACGCCGCCCGCGATCGCCACGTCGGAAGGTTTGTCCCCTTCGAGCCTCCCCCACACCGAATCGAGCCGATCGAAGAGCTGCGCGACGAGCGCATCCTGAAACGTTGCACAGAAATCGGCGAGGGCCTGCGCGTCGCCGTCGACGCGGATCGCATGTTCGCGCGCCAGCCGGATCGCACCCGCCTTGATCCCGCTGTACGAAAAGTCGAGCGACTCGTCTTTGAACTGCGGCACCGGAAACGGGAAGCGCTTCGGATCGGCCTTCCCCTGGCGTCCGTGCTTTTCGATCTCCGGACCGCCGGGATATGGGAGGCCGACGAACTTCGCGACTTTGTCGAAGGTCTCGCCGATGGCGTCGTCGCGCGTGCGATTGATCTGGCGGATGTCGCTGCCGCGCACGTCGTAGATCGCCGAGTGTCCACCGGAGATCACGAGCGAGAGAAAGCGCTCCGGCAGCGGAATGGACGCACCTTCGCGCTGCAGGTACGGCGAGTAGATGTGGCCTTCGAGGTGATTGACCGCGATCAGCGGCACACCGAGCCCGTACGCCAGTCCCTGCGCACCGGCGACACCCACGAGCAACGCACCGATCAGTCCCGGTCCCGCCGTCACGGCGATCTGTTCGACGTCGTTCCATGAGGCGCTTGCGTCGACGAGGGCGCGGTCGACGAGGGGAAAGAGATGCTGGAGATGTTCGCGTGACGCGATCTCCGGCACCACGCCGCCGAAGGGCTGATGCCGCGCGATCTGCGACGCGATGAGGTTCACTTTCACGCTGCCGTTTTGCTCCAGCAGCGCGACGGACGTTTCGTCACACGAGGTTTCGATTCCGAGAATCATCGGTGCTCACAACAACGAATCTATAATCCGCCACTCCAAAGATGAAAGAAGAACTCGCCACCCGTTACGAGCCGTCCCAATTCGAGCAGCGGATTTACGCCTTCTGGGAAGCGGGCGGCTACTTTACTCCGGTCGTCGACAAGGAACGCCCGAAGTTCTCCATCGTCATCCCGCCGCCGAACGTCACCGGCCGCCTGCACATCGGCCACGCCCTCGTGAACACGCTCCAGGACATCATCGTCCGCTGGAAGCGCATGTCCGGCTTCAACACGCTGTGGCTGCCCGGCACCGATCACGCCGGCATCGCCACGCAGATGGTCGTCGAAAAGCAACTGGCCAGGGAAGGCATCTCCCGCTTCGACGTCGGACGCGACAAGTTCGTCGAGCGCGTCTGGCAGTGGAAGGAACAGCACTCCACCGAGATCAAAGACCAGCTCACGCGCCTCGGCGCCTCGGCTGACTGGACGCGTGAGCGCTTCACGCTCGATGAAGGCCTCTCGCGCGCCGTGCGCTACGTCTTCGTCAAGCTCTACGAGGACGGCCTCGTTTACCGCGACCTCGCCATCGTGAACTGGTGCCCGCAGTGCCGCACCGCGATCTCCGACGTCGAGGTCGAGTTCCGCGAGAAGAACGGGAAGCTGTACCACATCAAGTATCCCGTCGAGGGCAGCGACCGCGCGTTCATCGTCGCCACCACGCGTCCCGAGACGATGCTCGGCGACACCGGCGTGGCCGTGCATCCGGAAGACGAGCGCTATCGCGAATTCATCGGCAAGGCCGCAACGCTGCCGATCGTCAATCGCCAGATCCCGATCGTCGGCGACGCGATCCTCGTCGATCCCGAGTTCGGCACCGGCGTCGTGAAAGTCACGCCGTCGCACGACAAGAACGACTACGAAGCGGGACTGCGCAACAACCTCCCGCAACTGCAGGTCATCGGAGAAGACGGCCGCATGACCGCCGCCGCGGGCGCGGAGTTCGACGGCATGGATCGCAACGACGCGCGCAAACGCGTCGTGGAGCTGCTCGAGCAGCAGGGGCTCCTCGTCAAAGTCGAAGAGCACGTCCACAACGTCGGCGTGCACGGCAAGTGCGACACGGCCATCGAGCCGATGGTGTCGCGCCAGTGGTTCGTGAAAATCGAACCGCTCGCGAAGCCGGCCATCGAAGCGGTGCGCAACGGCACGATCACGATCACGCCGCAGTCGTGGGAAGCGACGTACTTCAACTGGATGGAGAACATCCACGACTGGACGATCTCGCGCCAGTTGTGGTGGGGCCATCGCATCCCCGCGTTCCATTGTCCGAACGGCCACACCACCGTCACGATGCACGACCCGGCCACGTGCCCGCAGTGCAGCGCGCCGGTCACGCAGGAGACGGACGTGCTCGACACGTGGTTCTCGTCCGGTCTCTGGCCCTTCTCCACGTTAGGGTGGCAGGGCGCGGGCTCGGAAGAAGACGCGCCGGACTACGAAGTCTTCTATCCGACCGACACGCTCATCACCGGCTTCGACATCCTCTTCTTCTGGGTCGCGCGCATGATCATGATGGGCCTGCGCTTCACCGGCAAAGCGCCGTTCTCGCAGGTCTTCCTCAACGGTCTCGTGCGCGACGAGCAGGGACAGAAGATGTCGAAGACGAAGGGCAACGTCATCGACCCGCTCGACGTGGTCAACGAAGTGGGCGCCGACGCGTTGCGCTTCACGCTCGCCGTCAGCGCCTCCGGCCGCGACATCCCTCTCGGCAAGTCCCGCATCCAGGGCTACTCCGCGTTCGTGAACAAGATCTGGAACGCGTCGCGCTTCGCGATGATGCACATCGACACCGAGCTGCGCGACGCGAAGCCGATCGAGCGCGACAACCTCAAGACCGTCGAGCGCTGGATCCTCTCGCGCCTCAACGCGACCACCGCGGAAGTGAACAGGCAGCTCTCCGTCTTCCGCTTCGACGAGGCGTCGAACGCGCTCTACAAATTCTTCTGGCACGAGTTCTGTGACTGGTACATCGAGATGGCCAAGCCGGTCCTCCTCGGCCGCCACGGCACCGACGAGGACCGCGCGCTCGCGAAGCGCGTGCTGCTCGAAGTGCTCGATCGTTCGCTGCGCCTGCTCCATCCGTTCATGCCCTTCGTCACCGAAGAGATCTGGCAGAAGCTCGGCGGCGTCGAGCCGGCGGTGATCATCGCGCCGTATCCGATCGCCGAAGAGGTGCTCGAGGATACGGAGGCGGAACGGCTCACTGATGCGGTGAAAGCCGTCATCACGACCGTGCGCAACGTGCGCGCGGAGCGCGGCTTCACACCGAAGGATCGCTTCACGCTGTACGTGCGCGGGAACAATGCGCGCGAGTCGAACTTCTTTCGCGAGAACGCATACCTGCTCATCGAGCTCGCGCGCCTCGACGAGGTGGCCGTCGAAGGCGAGCCGCCCGCGGGCGCGCATCACGACGTCGTCGAAGGCTTCCACATCTCGATCGTCTTTCCGGAGAAAGTCGTCTCCGCGGAACAGCTCGAGCGCGTGCGCCGCGACATCGAAAAAACGCAGAAGGAGCTCGCGGCGGTCGAAGCGAAGCTCGCCGACGAGCGCTTCACGTCGAAAGCGCCGCCGCACATCGTCGACGGCGCGCGGGCCCAGCAGGCGGAGTTGCGCGCGCGTCTGGAAAAGCTGCAGCAGAATCAATGATCGATCTCGATACCCGCGCGATCGTGCCGCGCCTCAAGTCCATCGAGTCGCTCGCGCTCATTCCGCGCGTCGCCTCGACGAACCTCGTCGCGCGCCGCGTCGTCAGCGAGTGCATCGACAACGAGCTCTCGCTGCCGCAGGCGATGATCATCGCGGGCGAGCAGTTCGCCGGACGCGGACGCAACGACCGCCGCTGGTCGTCGCCCGCGGGCAAAGGCATCTACGCGACGACGCTCATCAGCCGCACGCTCGCGGAGCTGCCACTGGTTCCGCTGGCGATGGCGAACATCGTCGCGTCGTTCCTGCGCGACACGTTCGCCGTCGACGCGCGCATCAAGTGGCCGAACGACATCCTCGTCGGCGGACGCAAGATCGCCGGCATCCTCATCGAAGCGCGCGTGCAGGACGAGCGCGTGTTCATCCTCATCGGCACCGGCATCAACGTCGAGCCGGTGCAGGACGACGCGCGTCCGAACTCCGTCTCCATCAGCGAGGTCTCGCCGCGCGAGCTCCACGGCGTCAACACCGCCACGCTCGCGTTCATCGAGCACATGGACGAACGGCTTTCGCATCGTCTGCAACGCGACGCGGTGCTCGAAGAGTGGCGCCGCCTCTCCGTCCACCAGCACGGCGATCGCATCCACTGCATCCTCGGCGACCGCACCATCGACGGCACGTGGGCCGGCATCGACGACGACGGCCGCGCGCTCATCCAGGCCGGCGGACAGACGCTCCCCATCTCCGCCGCCGACATCGTGCTCGCATGATCGAGCTCCTCCTCGCCGCCGCCGTCTGGCGTGGGAAGAGGCGATGCCGAAGCTCGACGCGCGCCTCACGGCAATGCGCGCATCCGCGGCTTTGCGAAAACGCGTCGAGGCCTTCGCACGTGCGGAATCGGCTCGTGTGGCCGAGGACAGCCTCGGCGGCACCGCGTATTCGTCGATCGTCCTCGGCGCCGAGCTCGAAGCGAAAGAAGCGGCTGTCGCCGCCGTGGAACAGGGCTCGAAGAAACGCGCGCCTGCCGTGACGGATGCCGAAGCGAAACGCGCCGATGACGCGCTCAACATCGCGTACAAGAAGCTCGACAAGACCGAGGCTCTGCGCGATGCACAACGCGCGTGGATCGCCTATCGCGATGCGCTCGCCGCGCACTACGTCGAACGCTGGCAAGGTGCGGCAACACCGGACGCACTGCGTCGCGAGATCATCACGCAACTCACGCGCGAGCGCACGAAAGTACTGTTGAGCGCCGGCGTCTCCGCCGACTGATCGGCAGCATCCCTGCTGCCGGTTGGGCCAAGCGAGCGGCGGCGCGCCATCTGCTAATCTTCGCGGCGTGTCGTCCAACCTGCTGGTCGTCGATCTCGGCAATACCAACATCGTCCTCGGCGTCTACCGCGATGAAGAGCTCGTGAGCTCGTGGCGCCTCGCCACCGCGCGCGAGCGCACCGCGGACGAATACGGCATCCTCGCAAGGCAGCTCATCGGCAACGCGTATTCGAAGCTCGACGGCGCGATCATCGCCTCGGTCGTCCCGCCGCTCAACAGCGCGATGGTGCTGATGATGCGCAAGTACTTCAACGTCGAGCCGCTGTTCGTCGAGCCGGGCGTGAAGACCGGCATCGCCATCCACGTCGACAACCCGCAGGAAGTCGGCGCGGACCGCATCGTCAACTGCGCCGCCGCGCACGAGCAGTACGGCGGCCCGACCGTCATCGTCGACTTCGGAACCGCGACGACGTTCGACGTCGTCACCGCGAACGCGGAGTTCGTCGGCGGCGTCATCGCACCGGGACTCAACATCTCTGCCGAAGCACTGTTCGCGCGCGCCGCGCGATTGCCGCGCGTCGACATCCGCAGACCCGATCACGTCATCGGCACGAACACCGTCGTCAACATGCAGTCCGGCATCTACTTCGGTTACCTCGGCCTCGTCGACGGCATCCTCACGCGCATCAAACGCGAAGTGCCCGACCTCAAACGCGTCGTGGCCACGGGCGGCCTCGCCTCGCTGTTCGCCGAAGAGAGCGAGCACATCGACGACGTCGATCCCGAGCTCACGCTGCGAGGATTGAAGCTGATCTACGACAAGAACCGGGTCGTGACACGGAGAGCGCGGAAGTCATGACTGCAGAACGCGCAGAATGGAGAAGCGGCTCCCGCATCCCCGTTTCTCACTTCCGCATTCTGCATTCGGCATTCGGCATTCTGCTTCTCCTCTCGCTCCCCGCCTTCGCCCAGGTCACCGTCAAAACCGCCGCCCTCTCCACCGCCCACCCACTCGCCACCCGCGCCGGCCTCGCTACCCTCCAGCGCGGCGGCACCGCTGCCGATGCCGCGGTCGCCGTCGCATTCACGCTCGCCGTCGCACATCCGCAGGCGGGCAACCTCGGCGGCGGAGGATTTCTCGTCTACTACGACGCCTCGACGCGCGGCATCTGGACGCTCGACTTCCGCGAAGCCGCACCGGGCGGCGTGACGCGCAACATGTTCGCGAGCGGACCTCCCGCCGGTGCGCGCGCGGCAGCGATTCCGGGGACCGTTGCGGGACTCGAAGCGCTGCACGAAAAGTTCGGCGCGCGTCCGTGGAAAGAACTGCTCGCGCCGGCCATCGCGCTCGCGAAAGAAGGTCCGCGCAAGGACGCGGAGCTCGACGCCGACATCGCCACCGCCAATCGCGAGCGCAAGCTCGACATCCCGAAACAACTCCCGCCGCGCGAGCTCGCGGCCACACTGCAGCGTCTCGCCGACGCCGGCCCTCGCGACTTTTACGGCGGCGAGATCGCGGAGAAGCTCGTCGAAGGCGTGCGCGCTGCAGGCGGCACGTTCGGTTTCCGCGACATGAAAGCGTACGAAGCGATCTGGCGCGCGCCGATCCGGCTCGGCTACGGCGCGTACGACATCTACACCGTCGCACCACCTTCGGGCGGCGGCATCGTCATCGGCGAAACGCTCAACATCCTGCGCGGCGACGACCTCAAAGCGGCGGGGTTTCAAACCACGAGCGCGATTCACCTGATGCTCGAGGCGTATCGACGTGCGTTCATCGATCGGAATCGTTTCGTCGGCGACCCCGCGGGCTCGCGCCTCCCCTATCGCGAACTGCTCTCGCAGCAGCGCGCGGAGCAGTGGCGCAAGACCATCGACGTGAAACGCGCCACCGCGACGCACACGCTCGAGCAGCCCGCCGTGTCCGTCGAAGGGGAGCACACCACGCACTTCACGATCGCCGATGCGCAAGGCAACGTCGCCTCCGTCACGACGAGTCTCGGCGAAAACTTCGGCAGCGGCTTCATGCCCCCCGGCCTCGGCTTCTTCCTCAACGACGCGCTTTCGGACTTTACATCCGGTGCAAACGCGCTCGATCCCGGCAAGCGCCCCGCGTCGTCGATGTCGCCCGTGATCGTGCTGCGCGACGAGAAACCATTCCTCGCCCTCGGCACGCGCGGCGGCGCCGCGATTCCGACGACGATCCTGCAGGTCTTCCTCAACCTGGTCGTGCACGGTCAGTCGCTCCCCGCCGCCGTCGCCGCACCGCGCTATCACCAGCAGGGCACACCCGAAGATGTTTTTTATGAGCGCGGGCGTGCGCCGCAGACGGCCGTCGACGCGTTGAACGCGATGGGCCACGGTGTGAGCCCGCGCGATGCCATCGGTGACGTGCACGCCATCCTGTTCGAGAATGGCCGCCTCGTCGCCGTTGCCGATCCACGCCGCGGCGGCGCCGCAGGAGGATATTGAGTGAACCTGAAGATCGAGGCCGCGCGCGCCGCGCTCGACGAAGTGCGCTCCGGCATGACCCTCGGACTCGGCACCGGCTCCACGGCCACCGAGTTCGTGAAGCTCCTCGGCGAAGCACTGCGCAACGGCACCCTGCGCGACATCCGCAGCACGTGCACGTCCGAACAGACCGAAGCCGTCGCGCGCGAAGAGAACGTGCCGACGTTTGCGCTGCATGAAGTCGCGCCGCTCGATCTCGCCATCGACGGCACCGACGAGATCGACGCGCAACTGCGTCTCATCAAAGGACGCGGCGGCGCGCTGCTGCGCGAGAAGATCGTCGAGCAGCAGGCGAAGCGGTTCCTCGTCATCGCCGATGATTCGAAGATCGTCGAACGCCTCGGCGTCGGCGTACTGCCGGTCGAGGTGACCCCATTCGCGCTCGACGTGCTGACGCAGAAGTTCGCGGCACTCGGACTCTCCCCGCAGTTGCGCATGCGCGACGGCGCGCCGCGCATCACCGACGAAGGGCATCGCATCCTCGACGTGATGGTGCCCGAAGGCGAAGACATCGCGGAGACCGTCGCGCGCATCCGCGAGCACGCGGGCGTCGTGGAGACCGGCTTCTTTGCGCACGAAGCGAGCGAAGCGATCATTGCCGGCTCGTCGGGGATTCGCCGGCTGCAGCGGCCGACGTCATCCTGAGCGAAGGGTCGCAACAGGCGACGATCCGCGTGCTCGTGGTTTACCGCCTCAGGGTGACGTGGACGTCTTCCTGACGTTCACGTCGAAACGCCACTGGTGCTCCTCGTACCAGAACGACACGTGCGACGCGAACGGCTTCTGCAGCGGCTTGTCGATCTTCGTCTCGAACAGCTCGTAGTACGCGGTCGGATTCTCGTAATGCCACACGAGCTCCGCGTGGCCGACGGTGGGCTCGCTCGGATGACGCACGAAGTTGCGCAGCCCGTCGTAGCGCTTCTCGCAGATCTTCGCGCGAAAGGCGGGACCGCGCATGCTCGGCGCCGTTCCGAGAATCGGGAAACCTTTCTGCGTGACCTTCGCCACGTACGTCGCCGAGTCCACACCTTCCGTTGCCGTCACGGTGACGAGTCCCGCGCGCTCGAGATTGCGCAGCGTGCGCACGGCCTTTTCGTCGTAGTCGTCCTTCGGCGCCTGCGGCGACCACCACACCTTCTGCGGCACCTCGGCGTACACGGGCTCGCGCTTGAACGACCACGAGCCGATGACCTGCTGCGCCTTCTCCGCGGTGAGGGGCTGCGGCTTCTGACAGGCAATCAGGAAGAGCGCGCTGAGCAGCACGATCGACGTTCGCATGTTCATTGCGCGCTCAGACTATCGTATGCTTCGTCGGAATGAGTGAGAAAGCGATGACCATCCCTTCCGTCGTGATCGATCGGCTCGTGCGCGGACGCGCCGCCGCCGACATGCTGCTCGTCCTCGGCGCGAGCGCGTTGATCGCCATCGCGGCGCAGATCGCCATCCCGCTTCCGTTCACTCCGGTGCCGCTCACGCTGCAGCCGCTGGCCGTGATCTTCCTCGGCGCGGCGCTCGGCTCGACGCGCGGTGCTGCCGCCGCGGCGCTCTACCTCCTCGAAGGCTTCAGCGGATTGCCGGTCTTCGCCCAGGGCCACGGCGGCCCGGCCTGGTTCGCGGGCGCAACCGCCGGCTACCTCTTGTCCTATCCGTTCGCCGCCTGGGTTGCCGGCTTCGTCTCCGAGCGCGGCTGGGGCTCGTCCGTCATTCGCGCCGTCACCGGAATGCTCCTCGCGCTGACGGTGATCTACGCGGGCGGCTGGTCGTGGCTCGCGGTGCTCACCGACGCGCGCACCGCGTACATCGGTGGTGTCGCCCCATTCGTCATCGCGGACATCGTGAAGGTCGCGCTCGGCGCGGCGCTGCTCCCGAGCGCGCAGAAAATCCTCTCGCGCGTCTAGGGGATGCGCCGCCTCGTCATCGTCCTCCTGCTCGCCGGCTGCGCCGCGACGACACCAGCTCCTGCTCCGCGACTCGCCGCACCGCCTGCGAATCCGGCGCTCGCGCAGGAGCTCCTCGGCATGCTGCAGGAAGATCGGGAAGTGCGGCAGCGCTGGATCAAGGACCAGCAAAACGAGGCGCTGCGTGAAGAAGTCCGAGCCCTGACGAAGAAACACGTCGCGCGTCTGGACGAGATCGTCGCGGCACACGGCTGGCCCGGCAAGACGCTCCTCGGCGACGGACAGGAATCAGCGGCGTGGACGATCGCGCAGCACGGCGGCCACGAGTTCCTCGAACGCATGCTCCCGCTGATGTACGACGCCGTCATCAAACGCGAGCTCGACGAGAGCCTCTACGCGACCTCCCTCGACCGCGTACTGATCCGGCGCGGCATGAAGCAGATGTACGGCACGCAGTTCGACGTCGACGCCGCCACGGGCAAATGCCAGCCGCTGCCGATCGAAAATCCGGAGCAGGTCGAAGAGCGCCGCAAACGTGCGGGCATGGACCCGCTCGCCGATTACACGAAAGAGCTCTGCGCGATGTATCTGCAGAAGTGACGCTCCGCGCGTCGCGCCCGTATTTCTTTCGTCATGACCCCATTCCTCCTGGCCGCGCTCATCACCTTCTCCGTTCACGATGGTCAGACGCTGCACGACGCCGTCGTGGCCGCCAATGAACGATGCACGGGCGCGGAACCGTGCCTCATCACAGTCGACCTTCCTGCCGAGGCAGGGCCGCGGACCATCACGACCCCGCGTCCGCTCCCGACGATCACCGCGTGCGATCTCACCATCTTCTCGCCGCGCCGCCCGCAAGGCCTCAGCGACGTCCGACACATCATCACCGGCACCGGCTTCCACTTCCGCCCCGCGTGCGAGAACACGCACATTACGTTCGAAGGATTTGCACCTGCCTACACCGACAGCGACGTCGTCACGATCAGCGGCCTCACGCGCGCGACCTACACGCTCGAACGCCTCCAGATCAGCGGCGCGCATCGCGGCATTTACGTCGACGCACCGAATGCGGACGTGACGATCCGCGAGACCTCGGTCGCGAACACCGGACGCAGCGCGATCACCTTCTGGTCCGCATCGAAAACACTCCTCGACAACGTGCAGACCGGCGCCACACGCGCGAGCGGCGTCTTCGCCGGACCGTTCGCCGGCGCGCTCACGCTGCGCAACACGACCCTCGCACACGCGGAGCATTTCGGACTCGCGCTTGCGCACGGCAATGCAACCGTGACACTCGAAAACACGCGCATCTTCGCCAACCGCGCCGGCGACATCGACCGCGGCCTCGACGGTCCCACGGACGTGCGTCCGCGCATCGTCTCCGTGAGCGGCAACAGCGTGACCGTCGATCCGGGCGGCGCGGGTGTCGTCGAAGTGTGGACGAGCGACGGGCTGACGATGTTCGCGACCGCGCATCTCGAGCACTTCGTCGGACGCGCAACGAGCGCCGGCGAGCCGGTCACGATCACCGGTGAGATCCGCGGACGTTTCGTGAGCGCGGTCAGGGTCGAGACGGAACGGGTGTCGGAGCCAGCTCCAGCAGTTTCCCGTCCTTGACGCGCAAACGGATGCGTCCCGTGTGCGCAAAGTCGAGCAGCGGGTCGCCTTCGAGCGCGAGGAAGCTCGCTTCGCAGCCGTCGTCGAGACAACCGATCTTTCGTTTCGGAAAGATCGCCCGCGGCGTGACGCGGCTCCAGAGATCGAGCAGTTCGGCGTCACTGAAGATGCCGAGCTCGCGCAGCGCGGTGACCTCGGGCACGACGCGGCGCGGCGATTCTTCGACGTTGTGATTGTGCGCTTCGCCGAACGGCGGAACGACGTACGCGCCGGCGAGATCGACGTTGCGCGCGTTGCGCGGACGCTTCGAGGTGAGAACGCCGTTCGAAATGCAGACGGTTCGTGCGTGAAAGGTTGCGC
>DASPHZ010000077.1:0-58847 GCA_035629395.1 Thermoanaerobaculia bacterium | reverse complement strand
CCATCAAGCACGTGCTCGTCACCAGATCGGCTTCGATCTTCCGGGACCATGCTCAGGGACGGGCTTGACCACGCACCAATGTCGCGACGGCCTCGCTCGCCGGATGCCGCATCGCTAGAGCTTAGGTTCATTCGATCTTCACGGCGCGTTGCGCCGATCCCCAGCTCAGGATGACGTTGGCGCGAGTCCCTGCGCGACATCCACGAGCGGTACCAGAGCTTCCGAGCGCTCACGCATTTCGAAGACCACGACTCGTCATCTAGAAGGCGCGAAGACGCCGAAGGATCTCGAGCTTCGCAGATCGCGCGTCCTGCGTAGTCGGAGATCCTTCGCCGTCTTCGCGGCTCAGGATGACGAGGCTTTAGTCCGGAGCGCGGTACACGATCTCGCCGCCGACGACCGTGTACCGCACCTGCGCTTTGTACAGGTCGGTCGCCGGCATCGCGTAGAGATCGCCCTCGACGATCGTCAGGTCGGCGAGCTTGCCCACTTCGATCGTGCCGCGCGATTTCTCTTCGAACGCGGCATACGCCGCATCGAGCGTGAAGCCGCGAATCGCTTCCGCGAGCGTGAGCCGCTGCGACGGCATCCAGCCGCCTTCCGGCCATCCCTTCTGATCCTGCCGCGTCACCGCGGCGTACAGGCCGAAGAACGGCGTCACGTCTTCGACGGGGAAATCGGAGCCGAGGGCGAGACGGCCGCCCGCGTTGAGGATGGTGCGCCAGGCGTACGCCCCTTTCACGCGCTCCGGCCCCACGCGCGCTTCGGCCCAGTACATGTCCGACGTCGCGTGCGTCGGCTGCATCGACGCGATGACGCCGCGCGACACGAGCCGCGGCACGTCGTCCGGCGCGATGACCTGCAGATGCTCGATGCGATAACGATCCTTCGCCGCGACGCTCGCCTTCGTGTACGCGTCGATCACGTTACGCACGCCGCGATCGCCGATCGCGTGGGTGTTGATCTGAAAGCCCGCGCGCTTGCCGCGTGTGGCGACGTCCTGCAGATGTTCCGGCTGCGCGAGCATGAGGCCCGAGTTGCCGGGATCGTCGCTGTACGGCGCGAGCAGCGCGGCGCCGCGGCTGCCGAGGGCGCCGTCCGCGTACAACTTCACGGCGCGCACAGTGAGACGGCCACCGTAATCGACGAGCGGTCCGCTCTCGAACCACTGCGCGAGGAGCGGCGCGTTGTCGCCGAGCATCGCGTAGACGCGGATCGGGAAGCGCTGTTCGTCGATCAGCTCCTGCACCGCCTTGATCGTCGCGCCGTCGATCCCCGCGTCGTGCATCTCGGTGAGTCCTGTCGCGGCGATCGCCTGCGCCGCGGCGAGCACGCGCTCCTTGCGCTGCTCGGGCGTCGGCTGCGGCATCTTCTCTTCGACGAGGTCCATCGCGGCGTCGATGAACACGCCGGTGGGATTGCCGTTCGCGTCGCGCACGATGCGGCCGCCCGAGGGATCCTGCGTCGCCGCGGTGATGCCCGCGGCGCGCATGGCCACGGAGTTCGCGACAGCCGCATGGCCGTCCACGCGACGCAGGAACACGGGGTGATCGGGGATGGCCGCGTCGAGCGCGGCCGCGGTGGGGAACTCCTTCACCGGCCAGTCGTTCTGATCCCATCCGCGGCCGACGATCCATTCGCCGGCCGATGCGCGCGACGCGCGTTCCTTCACGAGCGCGATCACCGCGTCATACGACTCGGTGCCGGTGAGATTGACGACGGACAACGCCACTCCGAGGCCGTCGAGATGGCCGTGCGCGTCGGTGAGGCCGGGGAGGATCGTGCCGCCCGCCACGTCGACCTGCTTCGCGTTCGGGAACCTCGAGCGCAACTCGTCAGCGGGCCCGGCCGCGACGATCCTGCCGCCGCTCGCGAGCACGCCCCAGTTCTTCTGCGGCGTTTGCGACGCACCGGCCACGACCGTTCCGGCCGTGAACAGCGTGCCCGCGTCCGACATCGGAACGGAATCTGCTGGAGGCTGGGCCACGGTGCAGGCGAACAGAGCGATGGTTGACAGAGCGACGGCGATCGAACGCATGCGCGGAATGCTACACAACGTGCGCTCGTTGCGGGATTGCCTCATGAAAATCGGGACCGTGATCGCCGTCACGCTGTGCGCAGCGACGCTCGTCGTCCATGCCGAGCCGCGCAAGTTCACCGCGTCCCAGGCTCCGAAGGCGAAGCTGAAAAAGTCCGGCAAGGTCGTGATCTCGAACGACAGCCGCACGATCACCGCCTACCGCTTCTTCGGCAACATCCGCGAAGCCCTCGTTTCGATCCGCAGCTCGCGCGCGCTCACGTTCCGTCCGTTCGGCGCTACGGTCTACAACGCGCACGCTCCGGCGAAAGCGCCGCGTGAATACGAGGCCGCGATCCTCGAAGCCGCGAAGCACCACGGTGTCGATCCGCGTCTCGTTGCTGCCGTCGCGCGACGCGAGTCCGCGTGGAACCCGAACGCCGTCTCCCGCGTCGGCGCCTGCGGTCTCATGCAGCTCATGCCCGCCACCGCCCGCTACCTCGGCGTGGCCAACGTCTTCGATCCGCGCGAGAACATCTTCGGCGGCACGCGCTACCTGCGCACCCTGCTCGACACGTTCAACGGCGATCTCGACCTCGCGCTCGCCGCGTACAACGCCGGCCCGGGCGCGGTGGAAAAGTATCGCGGCATCCCGCCGTATCGCGAGACGAAAGCGTACGTGGCCGCGGTGCGCGCGACGTACGAAGCGTCGCTGCGCTAGCGCTTCACTCCGAATACCACTCGGAGACCGCGCTCACCACGCCGTCGCGAATGAACACGCTCGTGTGGCGCGCGCAACCTTCCGACACCCGGCACATGTAAAGGTACTCGGTTTCACCGAGCTTCCTGAGCGCCGCATCCGGCGCGGCCGAGGCGTCGGGGCGGCCCATCTTCTCGATGATGTCGAGCGTCGAGTCGCCGAGCGCTACGCCTTTGCGGTGGCGGAGATCGAGGGTGGGACCTTCCTGGACTTTGCGGCACGGCGTCTGGGTCGCGAGCGACACACGCCACGGCTTGCCGTCCTTCTTGTCCATCGTGATCTGCAGATGCTGCCCGTTCGCGAGCCGGTAACAGCCTTCCTTGCGGAGGCCGGGGAACAGCGTCTGCAGCGTCGCGAGCGGCGTCTCCACCAGCTCGTCCATGTACACGGGCTCGGCGGCGGCGCTCCCCGCAAGCAACAACGCAAAAACAAAAAGTGCGACTCTCATCCTTCGCCCCACTTCAGCTTGTTGCGTAAGACATCGAAATAGTTTTTGTCGGGTGACTGCACTAAGAGTACTCGCTCTTCGGACTTTCGGACGCAGACGCGATCGCGATCGCTGATCTCGAACCCTTCCTGCCCGTCGAGCGTGAGGAAGATGTCCTTCGAATCCGGCGTGGCCAGCGAGATCTCGATGTCGAGCTCGTCGGGGAGAACGATCGGGCGGTTGGTGAGCATGTGCGGGCAGATCGGCGTGATCACGACCGCGCCCATCGTCGGATAGATGATCGGACCGCCCGCGGAGAGGTTGTATGCGGTGGAGCCGGTCGGCGTCGCGACGATGAGGCCGTCGCCGCGGAACGTCGAGACGAACAGGCCCGCGACGCTGACGCGCATCTCGATGATGCGCGCGACCGCGCTCTTGTTGATCGCGCAGTCGTTGAGCACGCGGTAGTTTTTGCTCGAGTCGCGTCCCGGTCCCGATACCGAAACCGTGAACGTCACCCGCGGCTCGACCTGATACTCGCCCTCGAGCACCCGCTCCAGCACTTCGGGGAACTCTTCCACGCGGATCTCGGTGAGGAAGCCGAGCGTGCCCATGTTCACGCCGATGATGGGGACGTGATCGGGAGCGTGACGTGCGATGGAGAGCAGTGTGCCGTCACCGCCGAACGTGATCAGGAGATCGCACTGCCGGCCGAGCTCCGGTTTGCTCGCACGCGGGTGCGCGTCGCCGATTCCCTCCGCCGTGTCTTCGTCGAAAACGACCGTTCGTCCTCGTGCGCGCAGATCGGCGGCGATGCGTTCAGCGTAGGCGAGAGCCTGCGGGGCGGTGTTCTTCGCTGCGATTCCGATCGTACGCATTCGCGCCTTTTATCAGAGTTGGGCCACGCAGCGCCTCACATCTTCCGGCTCGACCACGATGCGCTCCCCCGCGCGCTCGGGTCCCGTGAAGAGAATCGGGTGGAGCACTTTCTCGAGAATGGCGCGCAGAGCGCGGGCGCCGAGGTGCTGCTTGATGGCGGCGTTGGCGATCTCGAAGAGGGCCGCGCGGCTGAACTCGAGCTGGATCTGGTCGAGCGCGCAGAGGCGCTGGTATTCGGGAATCATCGCCTCGCGCGGCTCGGTGAGGATGGTCACGAGATCGGCCGCGGTGAGCTCGCTCAGCTCGACGCGCAGGGGGAGCCGGCCGAGGAGCTCGGGGAGGAAGCCGTACTTCACGAGCTGCTCGGTGGAGATCTCGCCGCGCGGCGGTGCGGCCTGTTCGAAGAAGCCTACGCTGCGCCCGTCGGGTGCGACCTGCATGTCGGAGAACGAGCCGGCGCAGATGAAGAGGATGTTCGAGATGTCGATCTCGACGTAGTCGTACTTGTTCCAGTGCGCGGTGACGTTCATCGGCACGAACAGCTTCTCGCCCTCGAGGATCTTGAGCAGCGACTGCTGCACCCCCTCGCCACCGACGTCGCGCTGGCTCGAGCCGGTCCGTCCGCCGGAGTTGCGTCCGGCGATCTTGTCGATCTCGTCGATGAAGACGATGCCGTTTTCCGCGTCGTCGACTTTCTGGTTCGTCGCGTAAAGCAGACGCCCGATCGCCACTTCGACGTCTTCGCCGTAGTAGCCCGCCTCGGTGAACGCGGTGGCGTCGTTGTACGCGAACGGCACGTCGAGGATCTTCGCCAGCGTGCGCGCGAGATACGTCTTCCCGCTGCCGGACGGCCCGATCATCAGGATGTTCGATTTGCGGATGGAGACTTCGCCGCCGAACTTCAAGTACTCGATGCGCTTGAGGTGGTTGTACGCCGCGATGGCGAGGACTTCTTTCGCGTGGCGCTGCCCGACGACGTACTGATCGAGCTGTTCGAAGATGCGGCGTGGTGTGACATGGAGAAAGCGATAGGTCGCGCGCTTTTCCTTCATCCGTTCGCCCGCCGGCGAGTATAGCGCGCCCACTTCCTTTCCCGCGCGCGCGCGGCGCAAAAGATTTTGACGCCGCGCCCTTCCTCTGAAACGCGTAAGTGCTTTTCTGTCAATCAAT
The DNA here is from genome assembly GCA_035629395.1 of Thermoanaerobaculia bacterium. Lineage (GTDB taxonomy): Bacteria > Acidobacteriota > Thermoanaerobaculia > Gp7-AA8 > Gp7-AA8 > QHVT01. Next base: position 53,594 of record DASPHZ010000077.1, on the reverse strand, counting down.
TGCCATCTTTTGCCGCGTGGCGGTCCGCTTGAACTATCGGTCCGGCGAAAGGAGGGTTTGCGAAGGAGAACTCAGCAAAGCGAACAAAGGAACGACGCGACCCAGTGTGGAACAAACAGCCAGAAACCCATCCGAACAACCAGAAAACCTGAACAGAAAGAAAGGAGTCAGACCCATGCGGAAGTCCCTGCAGTTTTTTGCCCTCGCTCTCGTCCTCCTCTCCCTCCCCACGTTTTCGATGGCGGCCGAGGCCGATGCGGCCGGTGCGCCGCCGCAGACCGGAGTCGTCAACATCAACACCGCCGACGCTTCGCAGCTCGCGCTGCTCCCGCGCATCGGCGAAAAGGCCGCGCAGCGCATCATCGAGTACCGCACCGAGCACGGCCCGTTCAAGAAGACCACGGAGCTGATGCAGGTCAAAGGCATCGGCGCCAAGACCTTCGAAGGCCTCTCGCAGTACGTCGCCGTCGAAGGCAAGACCACGCTCGTCTCGAAAGTGAAATCCCCGCGCAAGCCGCGCGCGAACAAGCCCACCGCCACGGCGTCGAACTAGGCGCCTCCCGCCTCCCCACCCACCTCCGGGGCTGCCGCGCGGCGCGGCAGCCCCACCTCCACCCGAACCATCGAGAAAGGAGAACGTGTGTCCCGACACGCACGCGGCTACAGCCTCATCGAGCTCCTCATCTCCCTCTCCGCGCTCGCGCTCATCTTCCTCGTCGCGATGCCGGCGTTCGGCAGCATGCGCCGCCGCTCGGCACTGCGCACCGCGACCGCGAATCTGCGCACGATCTTTCACGTCAATCGTTCCCGCGCCATCGCCACGGGGCAGAGCTGCGGGATGAAGTTCACGCGCCTCGCCGGCGAGTGGCACTTCGCGGTCTACGAAGACGGCGACGGCGACGGCGTCCGCAACGACGACATCAAGTCCGGCAAGGACCCGATGCTCGAGCCGCCGCGCGTCGTCTTTCCCGAAGGCGCGCGGATCGTCACCATCGGTCTGCTCCCGGAGACGATCAAGGATCCCGACGGCGATCCGCTGCCGCCGACGAAATCCGCCGTCGCCTTCGGCAACTCGCAGATCTGCTCGTTCTCGGCGCTGGGCGAATCGACGCCCGGCACGATCTATCTCACCGACCGCAGGCGCGAGCTCTTCGCCGTGCGTGTGTACGGCGCGACGGCGAAGATCCGCGTCGTCCGCTACGAGCGCAAAACGAAAAAGTGGGTGGCCTGGTGAGCGGCGCGCCTCTGAGCGGAACGCCGGCGCAGGACGCCGCTCCATCAGCCGCCGGGACGCCGGCGTTCCGTCCGCCGCACTTCCACGCGCTCGGCCTCGTACGTCTGGATCGCCGTCACCGTACTGCTGCGCAGCAGTTCGTCGGCGAAGGCGTCGTAGAGGATGCGGCCGTCCATGTCGCGCGCGATCGGCAGTCCCGCGCCGAACAGGACCGTCGGCACGATGTCGACGACCGACGCCGCGGCCGGATGCTCGCGATGCGCCGTATTCTCCCCCGTCACGAGCACGAAACCGTCGTCGGCGCCCGGCTCGTCGCGGCGCAGCGAGTTCGTCACCAGCACGCCGATGTTCGCGGGCAGCGCCTTCGGGACGACTGCCGATGGCGAGCAGACGATGAGCAGGTGGTCCGGGTGCTCACGCTCGATGCGGCTCAGCGCCTGATCGAGGCGCTGTGCGTACGCGCGCACCACATCGCCCTTGACCGTGCCGCGCGGCGGCAGCTCGTTGAGATAGACACGTACTGCCCGCTGCGCCACGGAGAAGCCCTCGATGCCGGCGGCGCTGAGCGCACCGCGGGCGTCGGCTTCGAGCGCCTCGAGCGCGGCCAGATCGCTCGAGAGCGCCGCGACGACGGTCGCTTTCGCGGGCCCGGCCGCGTTGAAACGCGCCGCCACCACCGGCGGGACGAACGTCGCGTGAGCGACGCGCGTCCCCACCGACGGCCAGCGGAAGACCTCCGCGGAGAGCAGGAGCCGGCGGAACAACGTCCACAGCGGCAACGCCTCGCCGGAGGGGAGTGGTGCGCTGATCCGCTCGACCGGTGGAATGAGTCCCCACGCGCGGAAGCCGACGCCGTACGGCAGCAGCAGGAACGGCTCGGCGCGATTGAGCGGCGTGCGGTACGAGAACCGTCCCGTTACACGATGCCGGTAGGGAAGCTTGCCGGTCGCCAGCGAAGCCCACAGCGACTTGGGGCTGGTGGTGGGGAAGGGCTCGACGCGCGCAAAGTACGCGCGCTCGGTGGCCGTCTCGAAAAATGGGAGAAGCCCCTCTCCCTTCATCGTGACGATCCAGTCGTATGGGAGATTCCGGATTGCGATCAGGATGACTTGCTGGCGCTCGCCGACGGCGCCGATGTTCGCGACGACTACTTCTTTGCGCTCGGTGCGATAGCTCTCGCGGCGCTGGTAGAGGAAGACCGACGACACGGCGATCAGCAGCACGCCGGCCGTGAAGATCGCGCGCGAACGCCGGCGGTCGGCATTGCGCTCGAGCACCCACAGCGCCAGCAGGATGAAGGCCGTGACGGTGAGGACGTTCGTCGCCTTCGAGAGGATGCGCAACGCGCCGACGGGGAGGTAGCCCTCCAGCAGCCGCAGGTGCATCCAGTAGATGAACGACGACACGAACGCCGCGCAGACGACGAAGCCGAAGCCGTGCGTGCGATACGTCTCCGGCTTGCCGAACAGCCACACGCGCAGTCCGCGCAGTCCCCAGAGGATCGACCCGAACAGCAGGCCGCACGTGATGCCGTAGACGAGCGTGACGGTGGCCAGGCGGGCGATCGTGATGTCGACCTGCGGGTTGAGGAAGTACAGCAGGTGCGCCATGTACAGGCCGAAAATCGCCCCGGCGAGCACCCGTTTCAGATAGCCCCAGCGGATCATCGAAGAGAGGGGCGCTCATGCTGACGCAGGCCCGCCTCAGAGAATACACCGGCGCTTCCGCCGTCTACGATCTCCTCCGCGATCTCGGCTATCCGGTCGCACCCGTCGAGATCGATCCTGCCGAATGGCGGCGCGGCGGCGTAACGATTCCGTGGAACGGCGCGAATCGCCTCACGCTCGCCTCGCGCCTGCAGGCGTTCGACCTCTTCGTGCTCACCGGCGAGGTCACCGAAGAAGCGGTTGCACAATTCCTGCGCAGTTATCATTCCTATAATTCGCTGACAAAATCAGCACTCGTTTACACATCCTACAAACACCTATCGATCTTCGACCTCGGCGGAGACCGCACCCTGCGCCGCCTCGACGTCGACCTGGCGCGGCCGAGCGCACACGCCGTCGATCGGCTGAACCTCCTCGCACGCGGTGTCGACGAGTCGCTGCCGCGCATCTACGACCGCGCTCTCGATCGCGAGAGCGTCACCCGCGAATTCTTCCAGCGCTTCCGCACGGCCGTGCGCGACGTGGCCGCGGAGCTGCGCAAATCGTTTCCTGCCGACGACTGCGACGGCGAAGCGCTGCTGCTCCTCTCGCGACTGCTCTTCCTCTCCTTCGTGCAGGAGAAGGGATGGCTCAACGGCGAACGCCGTTTCCTCGTCGATCGCCTCGAACACGAGATGCGCCGCGGACGCGAGTTCTTCGCCGGCGTCCTCCTGCCGCTGTTCTTCGGCTGCCTCAACACCGCGCTGCACGAGCGCACACTCGCCGCGCGCAAGCTCGGCAGCGTCCCGTATCTCAACGGCGGTCTGTTCGAGCCATCCTCGTTCGAGCGCCGCAATCGCGACCTGCACCTGCCGAACGAGCTGATGCGGCGCGTGCTCGAAGGCGTGTTCGAAAAGTTCGATTTCCGCATCGACGAGAGCGACGCCGCGGGGACGCACGTCGATCCGGAAATGCTCGGCAAGGTCTTCGAGTCGCTCATGGCTGCGGACGAGCGCGCCGCGAGCGGCAGCTTCTACACGCCGAAAGAGATCGTCGACGTGCTCACCGAGCGTGCCATCACCGAGTGGCTCGGCGACGCGCCGTCGGTCGAGAAACTCGCGCGCATCACCGTGCTCGATCCCGCGTGCGGCTCCGGCGCGTTCCTCCTCTCCGCCCTCGGCGTCATCGAGAAGAAATGGAAGGAGCTCGCCGGTGAAGTGCCGCGCGACCTGCGGCGGCGCGTCGTCGCGAGCTCCCTCTTCGGCGTCGACCTCAAACCGGAGGCGGTGCGTTTGTGCGAGCTGCGTCTGTGGCTGGCCATCGTCTCCGGCAGCGGCGACACGATCGAATCCGTCGAGCCGCTGCCGAACCTCGACCGCAATATCCTGCAGGGCAATTCGCTCCTCAGCCCGACCGATTTTCTCGGCGACGCGCGCACCGGTGTCTACGGCGATTGGCTCGTCGCCCTGCGCTCGCAGCGCGATCTGCTCGAGCGCTATCGCACCGCGCCGCACGCGCAGCGGCCGGCGCTCTATCGCATCATCCGCGGCAACGACCAGCGGCTCGCCTCGGAGCTGCTCGCGCGCAGCGTCGAGATCGCGGAGCGCGAGCTGCAGCAGACCTGCGCACCGCAGCGCGATCTGTTCGGGCGCAGCATCACCGTCGATCACGAGCTCTGCCGCGAGCTGCAGGCGCTCGTCGCCGAACAGCGGCAACTGCTGGAGAAAGTGGAGGAGGGGAGCCTCGACTTTTTCTCCTTCGACGTGCACTTCGCGCACGTGATGGCCGCGGGCGGGTTCGACATCGTGGCGGGCAACCCGCCGTGGGTGCGCAACAACCGCATCGACGCGCGCATGAAGCGCATGCTCTCCGATCGCTACGCGCTCTTCGGCGATCCACGCGATGCCGCGGCGTTCCATCAGCCCGACCTGTCGCTCGCGTTCTTCGAGCGGGCCATGCAGCTCGCGGCACCGGACGGCGTGGTCGCGCTGCTCATGCCTTCGAAGATCGTCAACGCCGCGTACGCGGGTCCGCTGCGTCGCGCGGCACGTGGGCGCGTCGTGGCCATCGAGGACTGGAGCGACGATCCACGCAGAAGGAAGTGGTTCGAGGCGGACACGTTCCCGCTCGGCATCGTGCTCCACGGGCGCGCGCGTCCGTCGCTCCACGTCCGTGCGAATGGCGAATCGTTCGAGCTGTCCCGCGAAACGCTCGCCGTCGACGGCCCTTCTTCGGAATGGGCGCTCGTCCCGCCGGACGTCGCCGCGATCCTGCACCGTCTCCGCGAGCAGCATCGCTCCTTCGAAGCGAACCTCGGGCGCCGCCCCTTCATGGGCGTGAAGACCGGCGACAACCGCAGCTTCTTTCTCGACGCGGAATCGATTCGCGACGGACATCTCGTCACCACCGACGGCCTGCGCGTGCCGCTCTCCGCGCTCTGCCGCTGCGTGCGCGGGCGCGACCTGAAACGGTGGAGCGTCGAGAGCTCGCAGTGGATGCTCTGGCCGCAGGGGTGGAGCGGTGCGCCGCGCTGGCTGGAGAAGCTCGCTGCCGCGCGCGAGCTGGAGCCCGCGGACTTTCGCCTCTCGTTCGTGCGGCCCGAGCATGTCGGGATCAAGGTGGCGTGGAAGGACCTCGCGCGTGGATTCGCGGCGGCCGTGCTGCCGGACGTCGTGCACGTGAACGACGTCGCGTATCCGCTCGTGCCGAATCAGACGCTCTACGCCATCGACGCGACCTCGCTCGAGGAGGCGTACGCGATCGCGGCCATCCTCAACTCCGCCGTCGCGGGCGCGCTGCTCGTCTCCGTCGCCGAGCGCGCGAAGGATGCGCACTACCGCTACTTCGGACGCACGGTGGCCGCGCTGCCGTGGCCTGCTCGCGCGCTTTCGTCCGAAGCGCTGATGCGGCTGTCGCGGCGCGCGCATCGCGGCGTCGACGTGCAGCGGCAGCTCGACGAAGCGGTGGCGGAGTTGTACGGCGTGTCGAGCGGGGAGCTCGGCGTGCTGCGCGCGTTCCTCGTGCGGAGACTCGGTGCTCGCTGATCACCAGCGCGACGCGGTTGCGCGCGCGCTGGAGCGGATCGCCACCCGCGGCGGGGTCCTGCTCGCGGACGACGTCGGCCTCGGCAAGTCGTACGTGGCCGCGGAGGTGATGCGGCGCTTCGGCAAGTCGGAGCTGATCGTGCCGGCGTCGCTCGTCGTGCAGTGGCGGGCGACGCTGCGCGAGCTCGACGTCGACGCGCCGATCCTCACCCACGACGGCATCGTGCGCGAGCCGTTCGTACCTTTGCCGTCGCGCCGGCTGGTGGTCGTCGACGAAGCGCACGCGTTCCGCAACGACCGCACGCAGCGCTACGCCGCGCTCGCACGACGCACGGCCGGCGCGCGTGTGCTGCTCGTGACGGCGACGCCCGTCTGCAACTCGCTGCACGATCTCGAAGCGCTGCTGCGCCTCATCGCCCGCGACGATCTGCTCCGCGATCTCGGTGTGCCGTCGATCGACGTCGCTTTTGCCATGCGCGATGCTGATGCCATCGCCGTCATCGTCGCCGCCCTGGTGATCCGCCGCGATCGCGCGGTGCTCCCCGCGTCCCTGCAGTTCGGTGAACTGGAGCGGCGTGTGATCCGCCACGACGTGCTGCAGTTGCCGATCGACGAGCTGCAGTTTCCGCTCGTCGCCGACGCGGCCATCCTGCGACAGGTGCTGCGGCGCAGGCTCGAATCGAGCGCGGCCGCATTCGCCGAGTCCGTACGGCGACAGCTCCACTTCTACGATCGCGCACTCGCCGCCATCGCCGCGGGACGCTCGCTGCCGAAGCGCGAGTACCGCCGCGCGTTCGCGCACGAAGAGGATCGCGACGCCTTTCAGCAGGTGCTGTTCTGGGAGCTGTTCGCGCCACCGGGTGAAGCGGACCCGCACGTCATTCGCGAAGAAGTGGCGCGGCTCGAAGCGCTGCTCGCCGCGGCGCGCGCATCGCCGGACACGAAGCGGCGGTTGCTGCTCGGCGCGCTGACGAGCGAGCCGACGCTGATCTTCACCGGCTCCGTCGCCACCGCGCGCGATCTGCAGTCCGTTTTGAAATGCGGGCTGGTCACGTCGAAAGAACGTTCCCGCGAGGCGGTTCTCGACGCCTTCTGCAAAGGTCGCATCGATCTCGTGGTCTCCACCGATCTCGCCGCGGAAGGACTGAACCTGCAGCGCGCGGGCGTCGTCGTTCACTACGACATCCCGTGGAATCCGGTGAAGCTCGACCAGCGCAACGGGCGCGCGTACCGCATCGGCCAACGACGCGACTCCGTGCGCGCGATCTACTTCATCCCCCGCACGCGCGAGACGCGCATCGTCGAAGTCATCGCCCGCAAGAACCGCATGCGCCGCCGCGCGTTGCAGGCGCATGAGCCGCGGCCGCACACACCGACGCTGCGGCCACGCATCGCGAACGCCGCGTTTCTCAGGTTGCACGTGGAATTGCCGGCGATGCTCGCGCGGAGACACAAAGCCGGCATCGAGCAGCTCATCGAGGAGATGAGCCGCGAGTACCTCGATCAGCGCCGCCTCGACGACCTCGTCGCGCTCGTCGCCGGCGAGGTGTAGGCGCCGCGAATCACCTCCGCCGCGGGCTTCTTCTCGAAGTCGTAGTCGTTGCCGTCGGCCGAGCCGTGCTCCGGATACGAGAACCACTTCCACGGATACGCGCCCGCCACCCACGGCTGCGGCCACACCGCCTCGAAGAAGGCCTCGTACGCGATGCGTTGCGCGTCGAGATTCGCCGGCACGTCGCGCCCGATCTCCCACTGCCGCCACGCCGCGCCGTCCGCGCTGCGATAGCCGATCTCCGTGAACAGCACCGGCTTCTGATGCTTCACCGCCAGCGCCTCGAGCTGCGCCAGCACCGGCTGCCATGCCGCGACGAGTGCGGCGCGCTCGGGCGTCGCCGCGGGATCGAGCGGAAAGTAGCCGCTCACGCCGATCCAGTCGACGGCGTCCCAGAACGGCACGTCGAGCACCTCGTCGAAATTCGCGCCGTACGTGATCGGACCGTGGTAGATCGCCCGTGCACGTGCGATCAGCTTCCGCCACTCCGCCTCGTTGCGCGAGGAGATCTTCTGCTCGTTGCCGATGCAGAACGCATCCGCCTTCGCATCGCGGGCGATGCGCGCGTAATGCTCGACGAAGTTGCCGTAGTCCTCGAACCACGCGTCCCATTCCGCCGGAGACCAGGTCTCCATCGCCAGCTCGCCGCGACCCCACACGTGCAGCTTGAGCATCACCTGCAGCCCGTGCGCATGGGCCTGCCGCGTCACCGCGTGCAGCGACTCGTCGTTCTCCCACGAGCGCGCGCTGCCGAAGCGCAGTTCCGGCGTGCCGCTGTGAAACCCGAACGGCATGATCGAGATCCAGTCGGCGCCCAGCTCGCGCACGTCGCGTAACGCGGCGTCCGACTGCGGCGTCCCATAGTTGCCGAGGCGGGGATTGGCCGCGGCGAAGCTGAGGCCGCGGTGCTTGGCTGCGGATGGGACGACCGGAACATGCGCGGAGCACGCGGCGAACCAGAGAACGAGAAGGGCAGGGCGCAAGTGGCGGAGTGGCATAGCGGCAAAGCTGCATGGGAGCATAGCCCCTCCGCTCCTCGGCCACTCTCCGGCTCTGCGACTAGAATCGGGACCGTGAACCTTCTCATCGTCGATGACGAAGCCTCCCTCCGCGACTTCCTCGGCATCGTCTTCGAGGAAGAAGGGTGGAGCGTGGAAGCGGCGGCGTCGCTCGAAGAGGCGCACGCGGCCGTGCAGCGGCGCGAGCCGGACGTCGTCCTCTGCGACCTCATGCTCCCCGACGGCTCCGGCATCGACTTCGTCCGCGACGTCAAGACGCAGAACCCCGCCATCGTCTTCGTAATGATCACCGCCCACACCTCGACGCGCACCGCGGTCGAGGCCCTCAAAGCGGGCGCGGTCGACTACATCGCCAAGCCGTTCGACATCGAAGAGCTCAAGATCGTCGTCCGCAAAGCCGTCGAGCGGAAAGAGCTCGAAGACGAGAACGTCCATCTCCGCACCGCGCTCGAGGAACGCTTCACCTTCGCGAACATCATCGGCCGCAGCGCGAAGATGCAGGAGATCTTCTCGATCGTGCAGCGCATCGCCAAGACGATGTCCACGGTCCTCATCTCCGGTGAGTCCGGCACCGGCAAGGAGCTCATCGCGCGTGCGATCCACTACAACAGCGATCGCCGCGGCAAGTTCGTCTCCATCAACTGCGGCGCGCTGCCGGAGACGCTGCTCGAGTCCGAGCTCTTCGGCCACGAGCGCGGCGCCTTCACCGGCGCGATCCGCGAAAAGCGCGGACTCTTCGCGGAAGCGGATCGCGGCACGATCTTCCTCGACGAGATCGGCGAGACCACGCCGGCCATGCAGATCAAGCTGCTGCGCGTGCTGCAGGAGCGCGTCGTGCGCAAAGTCGGCTCGAACGTCGAGTCGCCGGTCGACGTCCGCGTGATCACCGCCACGAACCGCAATCTCGCCGACTCCATCCGCGAAGGCACGTTCCGCGAAGACCTCTTCTATCGCATCAACGTCATCCCCATCACCCTGCCGCCGCTGCGTACGCGCAAGGAAGACATCCCGCTCCTCGTCGATCACTTCATCGAGAAGTTCTGCCTGCGCATGGAAGTGCCGCGCATGCGCATCTCCGCGGACGCGATGCGCGCGATCGAGAAGTACCACTGGCCGGGCAACGTGCGCGAGCTGGAGAACGTGATCGAGCGCATGATCGCGCTCGAAACCTCCGATCTCCTGACCACGAAATCGCTCCCCGAGCACGTCCTTCTCGGCGGCCGCATTCCGGATGCGACGTTCGAGCTGCCGCCGGACGGGATCTCGCTGCAGGATCACCTCGAAGCGATCGGGAAGATCTTCATGCTCAAAGCGCTCGAACGCGCGGGCGGCGTGCAGACGCAGGCCGCCGAACTGCTGCGCATGTCGTTCCGCTCGTTCCGTTACTACGCGAAAAAATATGACCTCCTCCCGCGCGACCGGGAGGCGGAAGACGTCGTGGAGGTCGAAGAGAAATGAAGCCGGCCCTCGTCATGCTGCTGCTGTTCGCCTGCACGAATCCCTCACCGCCGCCCGGTACGGAATCCGTCGCCACGAGTGCGCCCGTGCCCAGCGGTCCGCGCGTGATCTTTCCGGACGGCTTCACCGTCCAGGTCGAGATCGCCACCGACGAGGAGACGCGCGCGCAGGGCCTCATGTATCGCGATCACCTTCGTCCCGGTACGGGGATGCTGTTCTTCTTCCCCGTCGAAGGGGAGTACGCGTTCTGGATGAAGAACACGATCATCCCGCTGGACATGATCTTCATCGACGCGAACAAACGCATCGTGCGCATCCATCACGACGTGCCGCCGTGCAAGATTGCGGACTGCCCGAGCTATCCGGCGAACGCGAAATCGCTCTACGTCCTCGAGGTCTCGGGAGGCGTGGCGCGGCAGCACGGGCTCAAGGAAGGCGACGTGTTGCGGTTCGAGGAACTGGGGAACATCGTCGGGCGCTGAGAGGTTGCAAAACGCCAAGCCATGTTCCGGTCCCGAGGAGAGAATCTCCGGTCTGTTTATGTCCTGCTGTTCCTGAACGTCGCGTTCTTTCTGCTGGAACATCAGGATCCGGCGAAATTCGCGCGGCTGTTCCGGTTCGACTGGGAGCTCGTCCGCGCTGGTGAAGTGTGGCGCCTCGTCACCTGGCAGTTCACGCAGGCCGGCACCGGGTTCATGGAGGCGCTCTCCCTCTTCGTCACGCTGCTGCTCCTCTACATGATGGGCGCGGCGCTGGAGGAGGAGTGGGGGACGCGTCATTTCATGACGCTGTTCGCGCTCTCCACGCTCGGCTCCGCCGCGACCGCCGCGTTCCTCGGCATCCCGCTGCTCGCGACGTACTTTGTCTACTTCACGCTGCTGTTCGTCTACGCGGCCGCGTTTCCGCAGCAGACGTTCTATCTCTTCGGCATGATGCCGATCCCCGTGCGCGTGCTCGCGCTGTTTTCCCTGGCGGTGCTGCTCTACGGCGTCTTCACCGCGGGCGCGGGCAACGTGGCTGCTCTCGGCGGCGCGGCCGCCGCGTACCTCTATTACCTGACGCAGACCGTGCGCGTGCAGGTCGTGGTTGCGAAGAAGCCGGCCGCGGCGCCCGCGGAGCCGGTGCGCGTGAAGATCGACACCGTGGCCATGCACAACGCGGCGCGCCATGTGGCGATGAAGCAGGCCGTGACGCGCGGCGAGCCCGCGGAGCTCGAGCGCCTCGTCGCGCAGTTCGAGCGGGACATCGTCGCCGGCGTGAACATCTGCCCTCCGGCGGACTACAAGCCGGAGAACGTGGACGGCTACTGCATTCGCTGCGAGGGTTTCGCGGAATGCTCCGCGCGCCACCTCCGCCTCAACCGGCATGCCGTCCCGCCGGCAGATGCGGCAGCGTCCTCACTGCCGCTGGCGTAGTTCCTACTCGCCCTGCGGCGGCGCTTCTCCGCCGCCACCGCCACCACCGCGACGTCTGCGGCGGAAGCGGCGCCTCTTGCTGCGCGCTTCGCCGCCTTCTCCGCCGGCCGCGCCTGCTTCCGGCGCGCTGCCTTCCGGCCGCGGCTCTTTCGGCTCACGCGGCGGACGCGGCTCCCTCTGCGGTCTCGGCTCGCGCGGCGGACGCGGTTCGCGTTGTTCGCGCGGTTCCCGTTGCTCGCGCGGTTCGCGCTGTTCACGCGGCTCCCGCTGTTCGCGCGGTTCGCGCGGCTGCTGTGCCTGCTGTTGCTGCTCCGCCGCCTGCGGCGCGCCCTGCGGCTGACCCGCACCCGCGCCGCCGCGTCCGCGCCGGCGCCTTCTCCTGCGCGACGTCGCGACCTCGCCCGCCACACCCTGCACCTGCTCGCGCGGCTCCCGCAGTTCGCGCGGCTCCCGCTGCTCGCGCGGCGGCTGCGGCGGACGCTGCTGCTTCTGTTGTTGTTGCTGCTGCTGCGGGCGTCCCTGCTTCTGCTGCCCCTGCTGCTGCGGACGCTTGCCGTCGCGCTGCCGCGGCTGCTGGCCACGCTGCCCGCGCTCGCCGCGCTCTTCCTTGCGCCCCGATTTCACGCCCGTGCGCTGCTCGTACTCGCGCAGCTTCTTGTCCATGAAGCGGCGGGCGTGATTCTCCTGCTTCGCCCGGATCTCGTCGTGGCCGCAGTACGGGCAACGCTTCCACCCTTCGGGATACGTCTTTTTGCAGGCGTTGCAGAGGATGGATTTCGGCAGCGGCATCGTCGAATCGGCGCGCATTGTACACTTCGCGCCAGTGGACGAAACCCGCCGCCGCACGCTGCTCGCCCTCGTCGAGCTGGCCTCCGAAAACTCGCCGAACGCCTGCTGGGACGATCGCCGCGCAATGGAATTGCTGCGCGCGCAGACCACGGCCGAGGAGTTGCGGGGGCTGGGGGTGGAAGAGAAGCTGATCGAGTTCGTCTTCATGGAGCCCCATGCCGGCTAACTTTTCCGTACGCGTCGAGGCGCGCTTCGAGTCCGCCCATTACCTGCGCGAATACCGCGGCATCTCCGAGCCGCTGCACGGCCACTCGTACAAAGTCGAGGCGCAGCTCGCCGCGAAAGGGGGAGGCGTCGACGCGGACGCGATCGCCGTCGACTTCGTGAGCGCGAAGCGCAAGCTCGAAACGCTCGCGAAAAAACTCGACTACGGCTGCATCAACGACATCCCACCCTTCACCGAGATCAATCCCAGCGCGGAGAACATCGCCGAATGGTTCGCGCGCGAGCTGCAGACGGCGGTCGAGGACGAGAACGCGCTCGTCACCGCGGTCACGGTGTGGGAAGGCCCGGTCAACTCCGTCACCTACGTGCCATGAACAAGCTCCCGCATCACACCGCGCTCAAGGAATGGTCGAACGTCGTCGCTGCCCTCGGCCGAGGGGAGCAGATCCTCCTCGTGCGCAAGGGCGGCATCGCCGATCCGTCGTTCGGACTCGACGCCGACCGCTTCTACCTCTATCCGACGTACTTTCACCAGGGGGAGTCCGACGCGCGCCCGAGCGTGACCGTCACGCACTGGTGCGAGGTTGTGCGCACGTGGACCGTGGACGACTTTGCGCTGCTCGAACGGCTCGCGCCGCAGGTCGTTCTGCCGCACGAGACGCTCGTCGCGCGCTACCGCTTCCGGCCCGATCAGAACCTGTACGTCATCGCCGTCAGGACGTGGGAGTTGGCCCATCCTCGGCAAGTGCAGTACCGCGAAATTTACGGTGGCTGCAAAAGCTGGATCAGCGTCGACGAAGAGATCGACGTCGACGGCTCGCGTCCCGTGCTGAGCGAGAGCGAGCTGCAGGCGAGGATCGAAAGCGTGGACGCATTACTCGCGGCTGCCGTCTGAGGGCGCGTTGGAGCTCGTCTTCATCTTCTTCATGGTCGGCGCGGGCGGCGCGCTCGCGGCGTTCGTCGCGGCGGCGATGGCCATCGCGCGGAAGGAGAACGAAGCCGCGGGGATCGTCGTGCCGCAGCAGCGCGACTCCATCGCCGCCTCGCTGCTCTTCCACATCGTGCGCGCGGGCGGCGTCGGCGAAGAGGCGGCCATGCGCGAAGTGCGGCGCGGCACCGGCATCGCCGCGCCCGTGACGCGCGGCATCGACATCAACAACTGGGCCGAGACGTACGCGCGGCACACGAGCCAGCAGCAGCGCGCGTCGCTCCTCGAAACCGCCGTGCAGCTCGTCGCCGCGCGCAACGAGCCCGTGCCGCTGCGGCAGTACACGGCGCTGCTCGATCTCAGTTTCGGGCTCGGCTTCCAGACCGATGCCTTGGCGAAGCTGCGTCAGGTGTACGGATTCGACTATGTCGATCACGCCAAGAATCGCGACGTCGCGGCGCCTCTCCACCAGCGCGACAACAGCGACCAGCAGGCGCTGCTGCGCGTCCTCGGCGTGACCGGCAATCCGACGCGGCAGGAGCTGAGCGCGGCGTACCGGAAGCTCGTCACGCAGCACCATCCGGACCGCTTCCACGGCGCCTCGGCCGAGGTGCAGAACGAGGCCGCGGCGCGCTTCATCGAGATCACCCGCGCGTACGAAGAATTGCTACTTCGCCGCCGGGATTGAAATTTTCCGCGACCGTCTGTATGATGCGCCGCCTGGGGAATTCCGGCTGTAGGCTGCAACGTTCACAACCAGTTTGCCAGCAGTTCCCTCCAGTAGACCTTAGAATTTCTCGCAGTTTTTCTCATTGAACAGCCGCTTTGGTGGACGGACGTGTCCGGCAGCGATGACGGACGCGCTTTGTCGTCTCGTCTCGGCAGGTACGGCAGACGCGGCGGGTTCAACGGTGTAAACCACTCGGAACGTACGCTTTGGGCGAACGTGTCGAGCCGAGCGTAACTAATTTATTTGTTCATGCATCTAAGCATGCATGCGGCACGAAGGTTGAAGTTTTTGTCGCTGTCGCACCGGGAGAGACCATGAAGAGCGCGGAAATGACGCAAGAGCAGGGGTGGGATTTCGAGCAGGCAGCGATGCCCTACGTCGACTCCCTGTACAACACCGCCTATCGCATGACGCGGAACTCCGAAGACGCGGAGGACCTCGTGCAGGAGACGTATCTCAAGGCGTACAAGTACTACGACAAATTCGAGGAAGGCACCAACTTCAAGGCGTGGCTCTTCAAGATCATGAAGAACACGTTCATCAACAACTACCGGAAGAAGAAGCTCACGCCGCACAAGATCGACTTCTCGGAGATCGAAGAGTCGTACGAGCGCGTCATTCAGAAGAATGCCCCGGATCTGATCCGCGATCCGGAGAGCGAGATCTTCCAGGACATGATGGACGCCGACGTCAAGCGTGCGCTCGACTCGCTGCCGCACGATTACAAGATGGTCGTCCTCCTCGCCGACATCGAAGGCTTCTCGTACAAGGAGATCGCCGAGATCCTCGACTGCCCGGTCGGTACCGTGATGTCGCGCCTCTACCGCGGCCGCAAGATGCTCGAGCGCACGCTCCTCGAGTACGCCCGCAAGTACGGCTACATCCGCGGTGAGGCCGAGCCGGCCAAGATGCGCTCGCGCAAGGACGAGACGAAGGGGCGCAAGAAGAAGGACGACGCGAAGACGGACGAGACCGACGTCGCCGAGCCGGAGGAGAACGAGGAAGAAGTGCTCTTCGCCGGCGAGGAAGAGGAAGAGTTCGAGTTCGAGGTCGAAGAGGAAGAAGAAGAGCGCTTCGAGATCGAGTAGCTCCTCGCGTCCAACGAATTTTCCACTCGAGGGCGGCCGCAAGGCCGCCCTCGCCATTTCTGGCCGACCGGTTGCAGTAGCGGCCGGCGGAGTGAACTTCAGCGAGTGACCCTTTTCCGGAATTCACACAATTGCAACCGAGTTGCGATGCGGGAAGGTCACCTCTCATGCCCACGGAAGGAAAGCAGTGATGCTCTGTAAGGATGTGAAGCGCGTGGTGTACTTCTTTCTCGACGGGTCGCTCGGCGACTCGAAGAAGCAGTCCCTCGAGATTCATCTGAGCAACTGCCCTGATTGCGAGATCCGCATTGCCGTCCACCGCAAACTGCGGTCGTTTTTCAGGAAGCGCGTCTCCCCTGTCGCTGCCCCGCAGACCCTGCGCATTCGTCTGTCGCAGTCGCTCCGCGCGGTCCCGGCCGGCGAATAAGCAGTAGTGGCGAAGCAACAGAAGCCCGCCAAACCTGCTGAGCCGGAGGCGCCGCAGTTGATCCTCGTCTCCTCGAATCCCAACAAGGGAATCGAGGCCGAACGGATCCTCGGCGTCCCCATCCTCCGCGTCTCGCTGACGCTGCCCGAGATCCAGGCAGCGACGGTCGAAGACATCACCCGCTACAAGCTCGAGGTTGCGAAGACGAAGGGCTACGCGCGCCTCGTTGTCGAAGACGTTTCCCTCGGCTTCGACGAGCTCGGCAACTTCCCCGGCCCTTACGTGCGCTGGCTGCTCGAAGCTGCCGGCGGCAAGGGCCTCGCCGCGATCGCCTACGCGCTCAACAACCGGGCCGCCCGAGCGCAGTGCTGCGTCGGCTACTGGAACGGCAGGGAAGTGAAGATGTTCATGGGCGAGACCGCCGGCGAGATCCTGGTCAAACCGCGCGGCGAACGCCACTTCGGCTGGGACGCCTGGTTCCAGCCTGCCGGTTCGAAGAAGACGTTCGCGGAGATGAGCGCCGAGGAAAAGGACGAGCTCTCGCACCGCGGACGCGCGTACCGGATGTTGCGCGAGCACCTTGCGGGGGAGCGGGGTGGGGCGGGGGGGTGATGCGGCGGCCGCGCCGATTCCCGTGCTCGCATGAAGCGTGGAGCAGGGATGAGGGATGAAGGATGAGGGATGATGCGGCGCTGCGATCCCCGTGTCCGTCGCATGAGGCACGGGAGCAAGGATGAAGGCGGAAGGATGAAGGATGACACTCGCCGCAAGTGCTCATCCCTCATCCTTCAGCCCTCATCCCTGCCCGCGCGGTTGGCCCGTGGGCACTCGCCGTACGGCTCCTCCTTCATCCTTCATCCTTGCCCCCGTCATCGCCGGTGCTGATCGTAGGAGCGAGGGATGATGCGGCGCCGCGATCCCCGCGTCCGTCGCATCAGGCACGAGAGCAAGGATGAAGGCGGAAGGATGAAGGATGACGCTCGCCGTAAGTGCGCATCCCTCATCCCTCATCCCTGCCCCCGGGGTCGGCCGCCGCACTCGCCGTACGCCTCCTCCTTCATCCTTCCGCCTTCATCCTTGCCCCCGGTCCTGGTCATGGCTCCCGTCATCGCCCCAAGGCGGCTCTCCTGTCTATTCATCCGGACACTCCGCGCGTGTTTCCGGACACGTGCTGTTTCGCTTTTGCAACAGCGGCGAACAAACTGCGGACCTAAGTCTTTCGTATCAAAGGTCATCGGCGACGCGGGGCATCGTGGCGCGCGCTGGCAAAGGGCTTGAACTATTCGGAGACGAACGAAAGGACAACGCCATGTGGGTTTTCGACGGAGAAGAGTGGACGCAGGACGGGGGCAACGAGCACTCGCGGACCAGCAGACCCGAGCCCGCACGCCCGCGCTACGACGAGATGACGCCTGAGCTGCAGGTGATCGAGATCGTCATCCCTGTGCAGCCGCGCAGGACGAACGTTCCGCCGCTTCCCATGCCGTAGACGCAAAAGACGCTCGACTGCAACAAGCCGAGGCCGCGTGCGAGGAGCACGCGGCCTTCTCGTTTCAGCGCGGCGTGTAGCGCGAGAGGAACTCCCGCACGATCGGCTCGACCGAATCGGAAGCCACGTTGAAGATGCGGTCCGCGTGGTAGTTCCCTTCGATGTCGAGGATGTGCAGTTCCTTCGGTTCGGAGGCCGCTTCGTAGAGCGCGACGGAGTGGCGGTGGCCGATCAGCCAGTCGTCCTGCACGTGGATGAAGCAGAGCGGGACGTGGACGTCGCGCACGTCGTCGACCGCGCGCAGTTTCGCGCTCTTGCGCATTCCCCACGAGAAGCGCGGGCGCCGCAGCGCCTGGCCGATGGCGATGTGGCGATGCATCGTGAACGGATTGATCTTCGGCGCGATCATCTCAAAGTCCGCGACAGCGGAGATGAGCAGCAGCGACGTGACCGGCAGGTCGTGACGTGCCGTCGCGGAGATCGCGATCGCGCCGCCGTACGACAGTCCCACCATCGTGAACGAAGAGATGGTCGAGTTGCGCAACAGGTCGTTCGCGACCGCGGCGAGGTCGTGATGCTCGTGCAGGTTGAACCCGTACGTCCCCTCGCTGTCGCCGTGTCCGCGCACGTCGACCATCGCCACGCGATATCCCTGGTCGTTGAGAAAATGTGCGAGGCGGACCATCGACGGATGCTTGCGGTCGCGCCAGAATCCCGGCACCACGATCACGCACGACGGCGACGGCGCGTCGTACACGTCGTAATGGATCATCGTGCCGTCGAACGACGGCACCCGCGCGTGGTGCGGTTCGGGATGAGAGCCGGCTGCTTTCAGCACCTGACTTGACATTGCAGAGCCTGTTCTTATCATATGCGCCGCGTGAGGGCGCCGTGTGCGTCTTCCGTGCCCCCGGTGTTTCCCAACGGTATTCGTCTGTCGAGTTGTTCGCGCCAATCGCGAAACGGTTTCACGAAAACACGCAAAGCGAGGTGAGTCGGGCACCCGGACAGAAGTCACGTCAGCATCGGTCCAGATTCGTAAACACAAGCTTTCAGGCATCCACGCCTGAACGAAATTAAGGAGAAATCACGCAATGAAGAAGTCTCTGGTTCTCACGCTCATCGTTCTCGTCGTCGTTTCGATCTTCGCCGTCGGTTGCAAGAAGGAAGAGGCCGCGACCGACACCGCCGCCACCGACACCTCGATGACCACCGGCGACACCGCCATGACCGACACCGGCGCCACCATGACCGACACGGCCATGACCACCGACACGATGGCGACCGACACGGCCGCCACGGGCACGACCGGCACCGACACGATGGCGACCGACACGGCCGCCACCGGCACCACCTCGACCACCACGACCTAGTTCGTCCGGTCTTCGCAACTACGAGACGCTCCGCTCCGGCGGGGCGTTTTTTCGTTCGGTGGCACTCACATTGCTCCGCCTTTCACGACACGCGCGGTTTCTTTTGCAGAGTCGATGTGTCCAACAGGACAGCAAAGGAGGTGACGCCGGCACCCAGGGTCCGCATTCGACTGGCTTTCTGACCAACCGAATACAGACAAGAAACAAGAGAGGAATGTTGATGAAAAAGAAAGTTCTCGTTCTCCTGACGGTGGTGGCGCTGGTGGTTTTCGGCGCGTGCAAGAGTGAAACGAACGTCGAGACCGGCACCGATACCGTCGCCACCGACACGTCGATGACGGCCAGCGGCGACACCGGCATGACCGACACCGGCGCGACGATGAGCACCGATACGATGGCGACCGACACGATGGGCACCGGCGGCACCGCCACCGACACGTCGATGACGGGCACCGGCACCGACACGTCGGGCACGGCCGGCACCACGTCGGGCGGAACGACGTCGGGCACCACCAGCACGACGACGACCTAGTCGTCTCGCAGCAACACGATCACGTAGTGGCCCCGGGGGCAACCTCGGGGCTTTTTCGTTTCTTGGTCTCGAGGTCGCGGCGCAGCAGGTCGTACACGCGTGTCGCGCCGGCCAGCGCCGACTGTTCGTTGCCGCTGTTGTTGATCACGTAGTCCGCCGCGGCCAGCCGCTGTTCGCGCGGCATCTGATTGGCCATGCGCCGCTTCACTTCCTCGCGCGTCATGCCGCGTCCGATCCCGCGCGCGATCTGCACGTCCGGCTCGACGTCGACGACGACGATCTTGTCGTAGCGCGCCTTCCCTCCCGCCTCGAGCAGCAGCGTCGCCTCCATGATGAGGATCGCGTCCTCGCCGCGTTCCTCCGCTTCGCGGAAGATGCGCGCCTGCTCCTCGATCACGATCGGATGGATGAGCGCGTTGAGCTTGCGCGCTTCCTCCGGCGCGGCGAACGCGACGTCGGCGAGTTTCTGGCGGTCGATCTCTCCATCCGGCAGGAGGACTGCTTCTCCATACGTGCGGACGATCGCCTCGTGCCCCCGCTCGCCGGGACGGTAGAGTCGCGCCACGATCTGGTCCGCGTCCACGGTGATGCAGCCGAGGCCGGCCAGCATCCGCACGACGGTCGACTTTCCGCTGGCGATGCCACCTGTGAGGCCGACGCGCAGGATCACGCCCGCCTCCGCTCCGCGGCCGCGACGGTGTTCTTCATCAGCATGGCGATCGTCATCGGCCCGACTCCGCCCGGTACCGGCGTGATCCACGACGCGAGGTCGCGCACGCGGGCGTAGTCGACGTCGCCGAGGAGGACGCTGCCGTTCTTTTCGAGGAGGCGCGCCTTGTCCGAATCGTGTGCGATCTGCGCTGCGAATTCCGAACCCACGCGGTTCATGCCGACGTCGATCACGATCGCGCCCGGCTTCACGAAGTCGGCGGTCACGAGGATCGGACGACCGATCGCCGCGACGAGGATGTCCGCCTGCCGCGCGACCGCCGCGAGATCGCGCGTCTTCGAATGACAGATCGTCACGGTCGCATTGCGCGCCAGCAGCAGCGACGCCATCGGCTTGCCGACGATGTCGCTGCGTCCGATGACGACCGCGTGTTTCCCGTCGATGGCTTCGCCGGTCCACTCGATCAGGCGAATCACGCCCGCGGGCGTGCACGGCGCGAGCGTCGACCGGCCGAGGTGGAGCATGCCGACGCTGATGGGATGAAAGCCGTCGACGTCTTTCGCGGGAGAGATCGCGTCGATCACTTTGCGCGAGTCGATGTGCTTCGGCAGCGGAAGCTGCACGAGGATGCCGTCGATGCCGTCGTCGTGGTTGAGGCGCGCGACTTCCGCGAGCAGCTCCGCTTCCGACATCGTCTCCGGGAACACGAGCTCCGTCCCTTCGAGCCCGAGCTCGCGCGCTTTCTTCGCCTTGTTGCGCACGTAGATCTCGGAGGCGGGGTCGTTGCCCACGCGTACCGCCACGAGACCCGGACGAAAGCCGAGCGTCGCGATCGCGCTCGATACCTCGGATTCGATCTGCTGCGCGACCGCCTTGCCGTCGATGATTCGTGCCGACATTGGGCCGTTGCTTGTATCACAGAGTCCGCGACGGCCCGTATGCTCGGTCGCGGGAATGCCGGCGCTCGCGACCGGTTTGGCACTCTTCGGAATCCTCGTCCCGCGCAGTCTGTAGAAGCGAGCGGTGCCATGGGGGAGCTTCGTGCCCGTAACCATCCGGGAATGAACTCCTTGACTGCCTCTGTTCGGCAGTGTTACCGTTTTGGCCCTTTCCCGCAAAGGGAAAGTGTGTGTGTTTCGTCTTTGAGTGATCGGTCTGGCGTTTGCGGTCCACACCTGCGCCGAACCGGTTTTTCATAGCAGTTCAGTCAGTTGACCGCTGTCCGTCCCGAGCCCCCGGACACCGGACGACGGACAACCGACAAATAGTTCAGGAGAGTCATGCGTACGTACTTCCCTAAAAAGGGCGACATCGAGCCGCGCTGGTTCATCATCGACGCTGAGAACCAGGTCCTCGGCCGTCTGTCGAGCACCATCGCCAACATCATCTCCGGCAAGGCGAAGCCGACGTACACGCCGTTCCTCGACACCGGGGACCACGTGATCGTGATCAACGCCGAGAAGATCCGTCTCACCGGCAAGAAGGAGACGGACAAGATCTACCGGAAGCACTCGCTGTATCCGGGCGGTCTGAAAGAGAAGGCCGCGCGCTTCGTCCGCGCCGAAAAGCCGGAGCACATGATCGAAGAAGCGGTGTGGGGCATGCTGCCGAAGAACAAGCTCGGCCGCAAGATGCTCAAGAAGTTGAAGGTTTATCGCGGCACGAATCACCCGCACCAGGCCCAGCAGCCTGAGACGCTGAGCGTCGGCGAGTAATCACAGGAGAATCCATGGCTTTGGTCGAATACTACGGAACGGGAAGACGGAAGACCTCGACGGCGCGCGTGCACATTCGTCCGGGATCGGGTGCGATCACGGTGAACCGCCGTACGCTGGACAACTACTTCGGCAACGAAGTGCTCAAGATGATCATCAAGCAGCCGCTCTCGCTGACGGAGACGGTCGACAAGTTCGACATCGTCGTCACGGTGGACGGCGGCGGCCCCAGCGGCCAGGCCGGTGCGATCCGCCACGGGATTTCCCGTGCGCTGCAGGTCTACAACACCGAGCTCCGCAAGCGTCTCAAGAAGGCCGGTCTCCTCACGCGCGACCCGCGCATGAAGGAGCGCAAGAAGTACGGCCAGAAGGGCGCCCGCGCCCGCTTCCAGTTCTCGAAGCGCTAAACGGTTTCCATGTTCCGGTTTCACTAGCAGTCGTAAGAGAGACAGGAGCTTCGCCGGCTTCTGTCTCTTTTGTTTTCAGGGCAGACGTTTCAATCCATTTTCGAAAGTCAAAGGAGGGTTCACTTGGCGGTCTCTATTACGATGAAAGAGCTTTTGGAAGCTGGCGTGCACTTCGGTCATCAGACCAAGCGCTGGAACCCGAAGATGAAGAAGTACATCTTCGGCAAGCGCAATGGGATCTACATCATTGACCTGCAGAAGACGCTCAAGCTCTTCAAGGAAGCTTCCGCGTTTATCTCGGACCTCTCGTCCGGCGGTAAGCGCATCCTGTTCGTGGGCACCAAGCGCCAGGCGCAGGACGCAATTCTCGAGGAGGCCAACCGCTGCGGCATGTTCTACGTGAACAACCGCTGGCTGGGCGGCACCCTGACCAACTTCTCCACGGTGCGTAAGTCGATCGAGCGTCTCAAGGAGATCGAATCGGTCCTCGGCGACACCGAGAAGGAGATGTCCAAGAAAGAGCGCGCTGCTCTCGACAAGGAGCGCGACAAGCTGCAGAAGAACCTGATCGGAATCCGCGAGATGGATGGCCTGCCGGATGCCCTCTTCGTGATCGACCCGAAGAAGGAGTACATCGCGGTTCAGGAAGCCAAGAAGCTCGGCATTCCGGTCGTCGCGATCGTCGACACGAACTGCGATCCGGAAGACATCGACTACGTCATTCCGGGCAACGATGACGCCATCCGCGCCATCCGCCTGTTCACGACGAAGATCGCCGATGCGTGCCTCGAGGGCTACAACGTCGCCGAGGAGCGCTACATCGGAGTCGAGGACAAGGGCGATCGCCCGTCGCCTGCCGACGCGATCCCGTCCGACGTCGCTGCCGAGATGCAGGCCGCCCCGGCGGTCTGAGGCTCAACTTTGCACTCCACTGAGGGGACGGGCGCACACCGCGCCCGTCCTCTGTTTCCCCACACCACACAAGAGGTTTGACATGACGATCACTCCAGCCATGATCAAGGAGCTTCGCGAGCAGACCGGCGCCGGATTCGGCGACGTCAAGAGCGCTCTGAACGAAGCGAACGGCAACATGGAGCAGGCGGTGGTGATCCTTCGCAAGAAGGGTCTGGCCGCCGCGGGCAAGAAAGCCGGCCGTGTCACGGCCGAGGGTACGGTCGCCGCGCGCGTCGAAGGCAACAACGGCGTGCTCGTCGAAGTGAACTGCGAGACCGACTTCGTCGGCCGCAACGAGAATTTCCGCAAGTTCGCCGAGGAAGTCGCGAGCGCGGTGGCGCAGAGCAAGGCCGCCAGCCTCGAAGACTTCCTCAATGAGACGTGGCCCGGCTCGAGCGAGCCGGTCAGCCAGAAGGTCGCCGAGCAGATCGCCTCCATCAAGGAGAACATCTCCATCCGCCGCTTCGCCCGTTACGAGGCGCCGGAGAACGCGACCATCGGCACGTACATCCACGGCGGCGGCAAGATCGGCGTGATGGTGGAAGTCGTCGGCAACAACGGCGGCACCGCCGAGGATCGCGCCGAGATCGCGAAGGACGTGGCGATGCACATCGCCGCGGCCGAGCCGCGTTTCCTCCGCCGCGAGGACGTGACCGAGAAGGACCTCGAGACCGAGCGCGAGATCGCCCGCGACGCGGCCCTCAAGTCCGGCAAGCCGGAGAACATCGTCGAGAAGATGGTGACCGGCAAGATGGAGAAGTTCTACGGCGAGGCCTGCCTCCTCGAGCAGCCATACATCAAGGACGACAAGTCCACCGTCACGCAGTACCTGCAGAGCCGCGGCAAGTCGCAGGGCTGCCAGTACGTCGTGACGCGTTTCACGCGCTACAAGCTCGGCGAGGGCATCGAGAAGCGCAGCGAAGACTTCGCCGCGGAAGTCGCCTCGTACATGAAGCAGTAATCACGCAAATCGCATCGAATCGAAAAGGCGACCCTCGGGTCGCCTTTTTTGCTATAAACCGCTCCGCATGGCCGAGCCCAAATACAAGCGCATCCTTCTCAAGCTCTCCGGTGAAGCACTCATGGGTGGCCGGCGGTCGGGCATCGACGCCGACGTGCTCGCCGGCATCGCCGACGAAATCGGCGAAGTGCACGCGATGGGTGTGCAGACCGCGATCGTCATCGGCGGAGGCAACATCTTCCGCGGCGTGACCGGCGCGACGCAGGGCATCGACCGTGTGGCGGGTGACCACATGGGCATGCTCGCGACGGTGATCAACGCCATCGCGTTGCAGGACGCCCTCGAGCGCCGCAACATCCCCACGCGCGTGACGACCGCGATCACGATGTCCGAGGTCGCGGAGCCGTTCCTGCGCCGCCGCGCGATCCGCCATCTCGAAAAAGGCCGCGTCGTCATCTGCGCGGCGGGCACGGGCAATCCGTTCTTCACCACCGACTCCGCTGCTGCCTTGCGCGCCGCGGAGCTCAAGTGCGACATCATCTTCAAAGCGACGAAAGTCGACGGCATCTATACCGCCGATCCGGAAAAGGATCCGAACGCGGAGCGCCTGCCGCACGTGACGTATCAGCGCGTGCTCGCCGATCGCCTGCAGGTGATGGACGCCGCCGCGATCGATCTCGCCCGCGGCAGCTCGATCGCGATCTACATCTTTTCCCTTCGTGAGAAAGGCAACATCAAGAGGGCGCTGCTGGGCGAGGACGTCGGCTCGATCGTGTCGGACGAGCTCCCCGCCGCCTGATGGAGTGATTCGATGGCAATCAATGACGTGATCCACGACGTGAAGCACCGGATGGACAGCTCCATCCAGTCGCTGCACGGGCACTTCAAGACTCTCCGCACCGGCCGCGCGAACGCGTCGATGCTCGATGCGGTGCAGGTCGATTACTACGGCACGCCGACGCCGATCGCGCAGGCCGCGAACATCAAGGTCCCGGAGCCTGCGCTCCTCGTCATCGAGCCGTGGGACAAGTCGATGGTCGCCCCGATCGAGAAAGCGATCCGCAACGCCGACCTCGGATTCAATCCCGCCTCCGACGGCAAAGTGATCCGCGTCCCGGTCCCGACGCTCACCGAGGAGCGCCGCAAAGACCTCGTGAAGAAAGCGCACGCGATGGCCGAGGAATCACGCACCGCCATCCGCCAGGTACGCCGCGACGGCAACGAAAAGCTCAAGAAACTGCTCAAAGACCGCACCATCTCCGAGGACGACGAAAAACGCGCCCTCGACGAGATCCAGAAACAGACGGACCGCCACATCGACGAAGTGGCCGCGGTGCTGAAAGCCAAAGAGCAGGACATCATGGCCGTCTGACGCGGCGCGTCAGACGGGATTGAGGATGAAGGATTGAGGATTGAGGAGATGAACCTGCCGCATGCGCCGCAAGCTCGTTTCGCATCCTCAATCAGTGTGCCTCGACGAGATTCAGAAATGCACCGGGATTGAGGATGAAGGATTGAGGATTGAGGAGATGAACCTGCCGCACGTGCCGCAAGCTCGTTTTCGCATCCTCCATCCTCCATCCTCCATCCTCAATCCGGGCGAACGCCAGTGAGCGTCATCGTCATCATCCCCGCCGCCGGCACCGGCTCCCGTTTCGGCGGGGCTCTTCCGAAGCAGTTCCAGCCGCTGGCGGGGAAGCCGCTCATCCAGCATGTGATCGAGCGTTTCCTGCTCGAGCCGTCCGTCACGCGCGTCGTCGTTCCCGTGGCGGAGGCGTTGTTCGGCAGCGTGAAGAATACGGAGCGTGTGACGTTCGTCGTCGGCGGTGCGACGCGCCAGGAGTCGGTCATCCGCGGGCTCGAGGATTCGGGCGAGGCGGAGTTGATCGCGGTGCATGACGCCGCGCGTCCGCTCTTCAGCCCCGCCATTTTTCACGCGGTGTGTGCAGCCGCGCGCGAGTATGGCGCGGCGCTGCCGGTCATTCCGGTCTCCGACACGATTCACGTCATGAACGACGACGCGACGATCGCGCGCACGCTCGATCGCTCGAGTCTCGGCGCCGCGCAGACGCCGCAATGCTTCCGCGCGGACGTGTTGCGCGACGTGCTCGCGCGCGCGCATCGGGAGCATGTCGAAGGCACCGACGAAGCGGGAATGGCGGTGCGTTTCGGATACGAGGTCAAAGCCGTTCCCGGCGATCCGCGCAATCTGAAGATCACCGTCCCCGAGGATCTGGCGATCGCGGAGTCGTATCTCGCGCAGTGGAGCGCGGAGCCGTGATTCGCGTCGGGCAGGGCATCGACGTGCATCCGTTCGACGCCGCGCGTCCGCTCATCCTCGGCGGCGTGCGCATCTCCGACACAGGTGGACTGTCCGGTCACTCCGACGCCGACGCTGTGCTGCACGCGATCACCGACGCGCTCCTCGGCTGCGCCGGCGCGGGCGACATCGGCCACTACTTTCCGTCGACGGACGAACGCTGGCGCAATGCCGACTCGTCGCTGTTCGTGCGCGAGGCGAAACGCATCCTCGAGGAAATGCACGCGGAGATCGCCAACGTCGACGTGACGATCATCGCGCAGCAACCGAAGCTCGCGCCGCATCGGGCGGCGATGGCCACGTCGATCGCGCACCTGCTCGGCCTCCCGCCGGACCGCGTCAACGTCAAAGCCACCACGACCGATCACCTCGGATTCATCGGCCGCGCGGAAGGCATCTGCGCGATGGCAATCGTAGCGTGCTCGACCGAAGATCCAAATAAATAGCGCGGCCGCGCGTCTTCATCGATGACGGTGGGGCTCATTCGCCACCGTGATCAAAACCTGTGGAGGTTGGAGATGAAGAGAAATGCAGGCCTCGCTTTGATGTTCCTCGTTGCGGTCGTCCTCGCGGTCCCACCCACGGTTTACGCCGATGACTGCTACGTTTCGCCGAACCGCTACATCGGCTACTTCCCCGACTGTGGATGCAGTGCGTGCGCGGGTTGGGCGATGACCAACTGTACCGAGTGCACAAACGGCAGCGGCGGCTGGTGTCAGTCCACCGGTGGTCCGTGCGGTCCCTTCCACCAGAATCCGTAGCGAGCTCTGGAAAACGTACAAATAAGTCACCTGGTCGTGCGTCTTGATCGACACGATGACGGTGATCGTCATCGCAATTTCAATCGCGGGCGGATTGCTTCACGCGCTCGCCAAGGGGAGTAAGAGAGAGATGAAGAGAAATGCAGGCCTCGTATTCACGTTCCTCGTTGCTGTCGTTCTCGCCGTTCCCCCGACCCTCTACGCCGAAGAGTGCTACACCGCGCCGAACCGGTACATCGGCTACTTCGCAGACTGTGGTTGCAGCGCGTGCGCCGGATGGGCGATGACGAACTGCACCGAGTGCACGGACGGCAACGGCGGCTCGTGCCAGACGACTTCGACGAATGGCCACTGCGGTCCGCTCCACAAACACACCTGGTGATGAATGCGACGGGGATCGCAACCACGGTTGCGATCCCCGGAACTGACTGGCCGATATGAACTGCAAACGCACGTTCCTCCTCCTCGCCAGCCTCACGCTGACATTCGCCGCGAACGCGGCGATGACATTCCGCGTCGTCAGCACCACAGCATTGCCCGAGGGCGTCATCGCGCGTGACGTGCGATGGGCGTCGGACACCGAGGTGTTCGTCGGCACCGGGAAACGCGGCGTGGTGCGCACGCGCGTCGACTCGACGGCGCATCCGCATCTGGTCGTCGCGGGCGCGGAGCGCGGCGGCGGCCCGACCGTCATCGCCGGACGCCTGGGCCTCGCACAGAATCACATCCTCTTCGCGTCCGGCATGGGCATGGTCGGCTGGTCGCCGCTCGCCGGCACGACCCGCAAGGTCGAGCAGAAAGGCCTGGTCGCGCTGATGGACGTCGACGCGCGCGGCGACACCGCGGCGATTCTCGGCGCCGACAGCGGTCCCGTGCAGGGGCTGCAGCGCGAAGGAACGATTCTCTGGATCGGTTCGCTGTCGAAAAACCTCGCGAACCTCCGCCCGATCATGAAAGGCCGTTCGAAGCCGGGCGGCAAGGACATGGCGCGCTGCAGCATTCTCGAAACGGGTGCGCTGCGCTACATGCCCGACGGCTCGCTCGTCGTCATTCCCGGAGTCGAGCCGGGCGTGTACCGCTACGACGCGAACGGGAAGCTGATGCAGACGTGGGACACCGATCCCCTCGGCATCGTCGACGACTGCTGGATTCCCGAAAGCGATCTGCTGCTCGTCGCGCGCGATTTCGGCGAGCGCATCAAGTGGTACGCCTCGCGCGTGACGCTCGACGAGATCCTGCCGACGGCGAACGGGCCCGCCGTCGTGCTGCGCCGCGTCGAGAAAGGCGTGACGAAGTGGGACCTCGTGACGCTGCCGTACAAAGGCAGGTCGGAGCGCATCGCGTTGCCGGTCACGATGCCGACGCCGCGTGCGCACGTCCGCGGCGACATCCGCGGCAACCGGCTCGTGCTGCTGATGTGGGACGACCCGATGCCGGGACAGAAAGCCGCCGCGCCGCCGAAACTGATCGTGATGTCGATCGACGGCAAATGAGACTCGCCTTCCTCGGCGTGGTGCTCGTGTTTGCGGCGGCGGTCGCTGCGGCACCGGCGGGCGGCGTGCACGTCGTCATCGAGAACCACGACGGCTCGCACGTGGCCGCGCAACTGCCGCTCTCCGATGCGCAGCTCGCCGCGGCAAAGCATCTCTGGGCGTGGAGCGACGGGCTCGCGCCGCGCAAGCTCGACGCACGCGCGGACGTGCTCGCGGAACTGCGCAGGACGCCCTCACGTCCGCTCGACGTGCGCGTGCGCGGCTGGTCGCGATCCGAGGAGCTCGCGGGGTTGCGGGTCATCGCGGCGCCGCAAGAGATGTGGCTCGACGTTCCCGAGCCGCTGCTGCCGGCGTTCGCGCTCACGAAAGAAGGCCGCGCCACGATTCCGGTGCGCGATCCGATTCGCGTGCGCGTCGTCGGCGAGAAATTCGGGACCGTGTGGGAAGACGTCGCGCCTGCCGCACGCGCGTTCGAGCTGCTGCTGCGCGAACCGTCCGCGGATGCGACGGTCGCCTTCCGCGCGAGTGACGGTGCTCTCGCCGGACGCGTGTTCGCACTGGCGATGATGCGCCGCCGCGGCGAAGCGGCGACGGCCACGCGCGCGCAGTTTGCGAGCGACGACAAAGGTGTGGTGCGCATCCCTTCGCTGCCGGAGTCGGAGATCCTCACGCTCTTCGTCACGAGCGAGCGCAGCGCGCCGCAGACGATCTCGGGAAGCGCGGCCGACCTCAGTCGCACGATTCGCCTGCCCGCGCCCGCGCAGATCCGCGGCCGCGTCGTCGACGAAGAACAGCGTCCTCTGCGCGACGTGAAAGTCGAAGCGGAAGGGTGGGTTTCCTCCGATGCGCCGGTCGCCTCGCGCGATGCGGCTGTCAGTGACGACGCCGGCGTGTGGACCGTGCGCGGCCTGCCGCGCGGGCAGGTGATGGTCCGCGCGACGGCGAAAGGACGCGCGACGTTCCGCCGGCGCGTCACGCTCGAAGAAGGAGGCTCGCTCGATCTCGGCACGATCACGATGCCGCCGTCAGCGGACGTCGTCCTCACCGTCACGAACACGGAGAACGAGCCGCTGCCGAACGTGAACGTCGCCGGCGACAGCGGTTTTCGCGGCACGACCGGCAAGAGTGGATCCGTCACGCTGACGGGGCTGCCGGTCGATGATTCGAGCAGCATCACGCTGACCGCGGCCGGCTTCGCGAAGCAGACCATCGAGCTCGCGCTGCCGCTGCCGAAGGAAGAGCGCGTGGTGCTCGAGCGCGCGTTCTCGGTCCTCGGCAACGTCGTCGACGACAAAGGTGCCGCGGTGTCCGACGCGACGGCGATCGTCACCTCCGGAATGGCGTATCGCCGCGTGGACGTCGCCGCGGATGGATCGTTCTCCTTCGATGTGGAACCGGGGAAAGAATTCGACCTGACGTTCGAGTCGCCGTCCGCGGCTTCGGTGTCGCGGAAGGAACAGGCGGGCCGCATCGGCGAGACGCGCAATCTCGGCACGATCCGCCTTCCCTCGGGACTGTCGGTGCGTGGCCGCATCGTCGACTCCGCGGATTCTCCCGTTGCGGGCGCACGCGTGTGGAGCGTGCGTGCGAGCGCCGGAGGCACCGTCGTGGCGTGGGCCGGCGGCCGCGTGGTGCAGGCGACGAGTGACGGCGACGGCAACTTCGATCTGCGCGGCCTGCCGCCCGGACCCGCGCTTCTGCGCATTGACGCTCCCGATTACGCGCGCACCTACCGGCCGGTGGTCGTCGAGGCCGAGCCGCTCGACGCCGGCGCGATCGAAGTCGTCCGCGGACGCGACGTGACGGTGAAGACGAAGCACGACGACGCGCGTACGGCACGCATCGATCTGCGCGGCGACTGGCTCGACGCGGACATGCTCACCGCACCCGTCGTCGAAGGCGAAGCGCGCCTGCGTCACGTGCCGCCGGGCACGTACAAGGTCACGGTCGTCAACGCGCGCGCGGTCGTGTGCGAGCGCACCGTCGACGTGAGAGAGAACAGCGACGCGCTCGTCGAATGTGCACCGCCGATGCTCGTTCGCGGGCGTGTGCTCCTCGGCGGCGCGCCCGCGTATTCGGGCTCGCTCTCGTGGAACCGTCCGAGTGAGACCGATGGCCTCATCAGCAACCGCGTGTCGGCGATGGGCGCGCTGCAGCAGAACGTCTACGGGATGGGCAGCGGCACCGTGGTCGTGCCGTTGCGCGCGGACGGCACGTTCGAGACGAACGAATTGCGCGCGGGCGAATGGCAGGTGTCGTGGCGCTCGCCGGAAAGCGGCGGCACGCCCGACCGCACGTTCGTCGTTCCCGATGTCGCCGACGCGCAGATCGTCGTCGAGTTCAGCGGCGGCGTCATTCGCGGACGGGTCGTCGACGCGAACGATCGGCCGATCGCGCAGGCGCGCGTGCGCGAAATCCAGGGCCCGCTGTTCGCGATGAGCGGCGCTGAAGGTTCGTTCACGCTCACCGCGGTCGCGCCGGGCGTCCATCGTCTGCAGGCGAGTCTCGGCGCGCGCGCGAGCCGCGTGGTCGAGGTCACGGTCGAACCGGATCAGGCGGCGTCCGAGGTGCGGCTCGAGATCGACGACGTCGAGCGCGATGTGCTCACCATCCGCGTGGTCGGCGTCGAAGGACAGCCAAAGCCGAATGCGTTCGTGTTCGCCGGACGCAAGATCATGACCGCGGATGCGAACGGCGTCGCGCGGTCGTCGTTTCCGGAAGGGCGGCCGGGACGCGTGATCGTGTTCGCGGACAACGAATGGGCGTTCGGCGACGTCGGCGAATCGGACGACGTGACGCTTCGCTTCGAGCGCACCGGCGCGATGACGATCCGCAGCAAAACCATCACGGGCGAGCCGCAGATTCTCTCCGCGCGCGCCGGCGATCTGTCGTGGATGCTCGAGCGCCTCGGCACGTTCCTCACGCTCGCGCCCGACGCGCCGCTCGTGATTCACGGACTGCCGGTGGGCACGTACGAGGTGCGCATCGGTGCCGACGTTGCCACGGTCGCCATCACCGCGGGCTCCAACGCGACCGTCGATCTACGATAATGCGCACCCGATGCCGGTTCGCGTTCGCTTTGCTCCCTCTCCCACGGGCCACCTCCACGTAGGCGGCGCCCGCACCGCGATCTTCAACTGGCTGTTCGCGCGGCATCACGGCGGCGCGTTCGTCATCCGCGTCGAGGACACGGATCAGGCGCGCTCGACGCGCGAGTCCGAGCAGATGGTGCTCGACGATCTGCGCTGGCTCGGCCTCGAATGGCAGGAAGGTCCCGACCACGGCGGGCCGCACGCGCCGTATCGCCAGTCCGAGCGCCGCGATCGGTACAACGAGACGGCGAGGCAGCTCGTGGAGCGTGGCGTCGCGTACCGCTGCTACTGCAGCGAGGAAGAGCTGGAGGCGAAGCGCAAACAGGCGGAGGCGGAAGGGCGTCCGCCGCATTACGACCTGAAATGCTGGAACGGCCGGCGTGATGACGACGCGCCGCACGCCATTCGCTTCCATGTGCCGGAGGATGGCGACGTCACGATCGACGACCAGATCCGCGGCGAGGTGACCTGGAAGAAGGAATCCCTCGGCGACTTCATCGTGGTCCGTTCGGACGGCTTTCCGGTCTACAACTTCTGCGTCGTGGTCGACGATCACGACATGGAGATCACGCACGTGATCCGCGCGGAAGAGCACCTCACGAACACCCATCGCCAGGTGCTGATCTATCGCGCGATGCATTGGGACGTCCCGCGGTTCGCGCACGTGTCGCTGATCCTCGGCCAGGACCGCACGAAGCTCTCGAAGCGGCACGGCGCGACCTCCGTTTCGGCGTATGCGGAAGAAGGCTACCTGCCGGAGGCGATGGTCAACTACTTGACGTTGCTCGGCTGGTCTTCGCCGGACGGGCTGGATGTATTCTCGCGCGAGTACGCGATCGAAAAGTTCTCGCTCGATCGCGTGAACTCCGCGCCCGCGGTGTTCGATCCGCAGAAGTTCGAGTGGCTCAACGGCCAGTACATTCACGCGATGAGCGCCGCGCAACTCGCTCCGCTCGTGCGTCCGTTCCTCGACGTGGCGTGGCTCGAAGAGGGGATCGACGTCGTGAAGACGAGCGTGCAGAAACTCCCGCAGTTCGCGGAGGCGTTGAAGTTCGTGCTCGAGTACGCGCCCGCGCCGATCGAGCGCGCGTTTGCGGAGAAACTCGCCGAGGAGTTGCGCGAGCACGGCGCGCCGCGCGATGAGGCTTCGTACAAGGCGATGGTCGAGCGGTTGAAGACGTCGACGGGTGCGAAAGGGAAGGCGCTGTTCATGCCTCTGCGCCTCGCGCTGACGGGGCTCGAGCACGGCCCCGAGCTCGTGCGCTCGCTCCCGCTGCTGCAGCACGCGAGCGAAGTGGATGCGCGTGTGCTCTCACCGCTCGCGAGAGTGGAAGCCATTCTCCAGTGATGTACGCGGCGCTCCGCAAGCTCCTGTTCGGCCTCGATGCCGAGGCGGCTCATGATTTCGCGGCGCGGCAGATCGAGCACATCCAGGCCATTCCGCTCGCGCTGCGCGCGATGGAGCGCGTCTGCCGTCCGCCGCAGGCCGCGGAGCGCACGCTGTTCGGGCTGCGCTTCAAAAGCCCCGTCGGCATTGCCGGCGGCTTCGACAAGAACGCGACGATGATGCCGTTCCTCGCCGCGCTCGGCTTTGGGTTCATCGAAGTCGGCACCGTCACGCTGCGTTCGCAGTCCGGCAATCCGAAGCCGCGGCTCTTTCGCTACGCGAATGACCAGGCGCTCATCAACCGCATGGGCTTCAACAACGACGGCGCGGATGCGGTCGCCATGCGGTTGAAAGCGTGGCAACGCACGGTGCCGGTGTTCGTGAACGTCGGCAAGAACCGCGACGTCCCGCTCGAAGGCGCGACCGAGTCGTACGTCGAGTGTTACCGCAAAGTCGCGCCGCATGCGGACGCGGCCGTGCTCAATCTCTCCTCGCCGAACACGCCCGGCCTGCGCGATCTGCAGCGGCCCGAGCACCTCGAAGCACTGCTCGACGCGGTGCGCTCCGTGCGCAGCGGACCGATCCTCGTCAAGATCGCGCCCGATCTCGACGGCACGCAGATCCGCGAGATCGCGGACGTTTGCGTGCGCCTCGCGGACGGCATGATCTGCACGAACACGACCCTCGATCGCCTGCCGGGCATGAACGAGGCAGGAGGGCTGTCCGGCAGGCCGCTGATGGAAAAGTCGACGTCGGTACTCGCGCAGGTCCGCAAGGCGGTCGGTCCGGATTACCCTCTGATCGGCGTCGGCGGCGTGTTCACGGCCGAGGATGTGCGGGCGAAAATGGCGGCGGGAGCGAACCTGGTGCAGATCTACACGAGCTTCATCTATGAAGGGCCCATGATTGCGAGGAGGCTCGCGAGAGCATGATCGTCTACGGCGCGAATCCCGTCATCGAGGCCATCCGCGCGAATCCGGAGCGCGTGCGTTACGTCGCGGTCGTCAAAGACCAGGGCGCGCGCATGACGAAGCTCATCAACGAAGCGCGCGCGGCCGGCATCAACGTACGCATGGTCACGACGAACGAGATCGTGCGCATGGCCGGTCGCGGCGTGCACAACGGCGTCGTCGCGGAAATCTCCGAGGCCGCGTACGCCGACTTTCACGACGCCGTGACGAAGGAAGAGACGAAGTTCGTGCTCATCCTCGACGGCATCACCGATCCGCAGAACTTCGGCGCGATCCTGCGGGTGGCCGATGGGTTTGCGATCGACCTCGTCGTCATCCCGCAGCACGAGAGCGTCGGCCTCACGCCCGCGGCCGTCAAAGCGAGCGCGGGTGCGTCGCAGTGGATCACCGTTTCCGAGGTGACGAATCTGGCGCGGTCGATCGAGCTGCTCAAAGAAAATGGTTTCTGGGTATATGCCGCGGCGGCGGACGGCGATCGTGTCGACACCGTCGATTTCAGCGGCAAGGTCGCCATCGTCCTCGGCAACGAAGGAAAAGGGGTGCGCCGCAATGTCGCCGAGCATTGCGATCGCGCGATCAGCATTCCCATGTTCGGCCACGTCGACTCGTTCAACGTCGCGTCCGCCGCGGCCGTGCTCTGCTACGAAGTCGTGCGGCAGACGCGGAAGCCGTGAAACAGCATCCGCTTTTCATTCGCGCGATGTCGATCCGCCGCGATCACCCGTCCGCGGCGTTCGATCGCTATCCGTTCACCGTGCCGGTGGTGCGGAATCTCGACGAGATCGTCTTCGACACGCAGGTCACGTTTCTCATCGGCGAGAACGGCTCGGGCAAGTCGACGCTGATCGAGTCGCTCGCGCTCGCCTGCGGCTTCAAGGCGGAAGGCGGCTCGAAGCATCTCGAATACGAGACGGCGCTGGACGAATCGGAACTGCACGAGATCCTGCGCGTCGTCCGCGGACCGAAGCGGCCGTCGGACGGCTATTTTTTGCGCGCGGAGAGCTTCTTCAACGTGGCCACGGAGATCGACCGCCGCGAGCTCGCCTCGTACTACGGCGGCAAGTCGCTGCACCGCATGTCGCACGGCGAGTCGTTCTTCATGCTCCTGACGGAGCGGCTCCTCGGCGGCGGCCTCTACATCTTCGACGAGCCGGAGGCGGCGCTCTCGCCGACGCGGCAGATGGCCATGCTCACGCGCATGCACGAGCTCGTGCTGGATGCGTCGCAACTGATCATCGCCACACACTCGCCGATCCTCATGGCTTATCCGGGCGCGACCATTTACGAGATCGCGGACGGCGCGTTGCGCCGCGTCGAATACGAGCAGACAGAGCACTTTACGGTGACGCGGCAGTTCTTCCTGCAGCGCGAGCGGATGCTGAAAATTCTACTGGGTGGAGCGGAATAGGTCCCGCTTGCACGCAGTTAGGCACTCTGCTATAACCCGCAGTTCCTCGGCCGCCGGCTTCGGTCGCTCACCCGCAGCGAAAGAATCCAAGGCTGAATGTGTCTTTGAAATCATGAAATTAGCGCTGGCATAGCTCAGTTGGTAGAGCAGCTGATTTGTAATCAGCAGGTCGCGGGTTCGAGTCCCGTCGCCAGCTCCAGAAGAAGGCTCAAACACTCGGGGAGAGTTGGCTGAGCGGTCAAAAGCAGCAGACTGTAAATCTGCCGGGCCACGCCCTACGGAGGTTCGAATCCTCCACTCTCCACCATTTTTGACCGAGTCGTTGAGCTGTGGAGCCATCGAGTCTGCGGGGCACTCCGCGTGCTCGACGGCTCGAAGCTCAGTAGCACAATGGCTGGGCCTTGCGGGAGTAACTCAGGGGTAGAGTCACAGCCTTCCAAGCTGTTGGTCGCGGGTTCGAATCCCGTCTCCCGCTCCATCCTGCGTAACAAAAGTTCAGGTCAGCCCTCGTAGCTCAGGGGTAGAGCACGTCCTTGGTAAGGACGGGGTCACGAGTTCAAATCTCGTCGAGGGCTCCAGTAGCAAGAATCGAGGGTTGAGGATGCAGGATTGGCGAGGCCGCCGCGAGGCTCCTCAATCCTTCATCCTCAATCCTCAATCCCTTCGGAGAAGGCAACAATGGCGGCAACACGCGAGATCATCACGCTCCAGTGCACCGAGTGCAAACGTCGGAATTACACGACGACGAAGAACAAGAAAACGACGACCGAGAAGCTCGAGCTGAAGAAATTCTGCCGGCACGATCGGAAGCGCACGGTTCACCGCGAAACCAAGTAAGTGACGCGCTCGGCGCGTCACGACATCCGTAGTCTGGGAATTAACAGGGAAAGCAACGCTTTCTCTGCAGTTTGCGGCTCTGCAGGCCAATAGCTCAATTGGCAGAGCAGCGGTCTCCAAAACCGCAGGTTGGGGGTTCGAGTCCCTCTTGGCCTGCCAAATTCATCTCGTGACGAGTGACGACTGATCAGGACGGAAGTCCCGGCTTGATCAGTCGTCGTTTGTCACGCGGGGTCATCGATGGAAACGAAGGAAACTACAGCCGTCTCGAAGCCGACGCAGTGGATGAACTCCACCAAAGAGTTCTTCCGCGACACGGCCAGCGAGATGAAGAAGGTCACCTGGCCGACGAAGAACGAAGTGGTCGGCACGACCACGGTCGTCATCGTGGCCACGATCGTGTTCGCGCTCTTCCTCTGGGGATGCGACGTGGTCTTCTACAAGGCGATCGACTTCCTCTTCACGCGATTCGGAGCGAGCGCTTAACCAATGACCGACGCGGCGGCCCAGAAGCAGTGGTACATCGTCCACACCTACTCCGGTTTCGAGGAGCGGGTGAAGGAGAACCTCAACCAGCGGATCGACGCGCTCGGCATGCGCCCGAAGTTCGGCGAGATCAAGATCCCGACCGAGACGCTGGTGGAGATGAAGGGCGGAAAGAAGCGCGAAGTGCAGCGCAAGTTCTTCCCCGGCTACATCCTCGTCGAAATGGACATGACGGATGACGCCTGGCACCTCGTCAAGAACACGCCGAAGGTCACGGGCTTCGTCGGCACCGGCAAGAAACCGACGCCGCTGACGCCCGAGGAAGTCGATCAGATCCTGACGCAGGTCGTCACCACCAAGGAAAAGCCGAAGCCCAAGCACGTCTACGAGCACGGCGAGCACGTGCGGATCATCGACGGTCCGTTCACGAACTTCACCGGCGTGGTCGAGGAAGTCAACGTCGACCGCTCCACGCTCAAGGTCATGGTCACGATCTTCGGCCGCTCGACCCCGGTCGAGCTGGACTTCCTGCAGGTTGCCCGGTTCGATCCGAGCGAAGAGCAGGGCGGCGGACAGAGTGGTGGCGCCGCGAAGGCGCGCTAATCCAGTGAATTGATTCCGCGCTGCATTAGCGCGACTGATTACCAAAGGGATTTATCATGGCAAAAAAGATCACCGGTTACATCAAGCTGCAGATTCCCGCCGGCGCCGCGACCCCGGCCCCGCCGGTCGGCCCCGCCCTCGGCCAGCACGGCGTGAACATCATGGAGTTCTGCAAGACGTTCAACGCCCGCACGCAGAAAGACCAGGGCCTCATCATCCCGGTCGTGATCACGGTCTTCTCGGACCGCACGTTCACGTTCGTGACGAAGACGCCGCCCGCGTCGATCCTCCTGCTCAAGGCCGCCGGCGTCCAGAAGGGCTCGGGCGTGCCGAACAAGACCAAGATCGGCAAAGTCACCCGCAAGCAGGTCGAAGACATCGCCCGCCTCAAGATGCCCGACCTGAACGCGGCGAGCGTCGAAGCGGCGATCAAGACCGTCGAGGGCACCGCGCGCTCGATGGGAATGGACGTGGTCGACTAAGAGTCCGATTGAGGATTGAGAATTGAGGATTGAGGATGAGCTCCGCCGCGGGGCAATCCTCAATCCTCAATTCTCAATCCTCAATTCGGTGAGAGGCGCGGCAGCGCGTAGCTGCCGCAACGAACAACGTAGGAGGTGTCTCGCCAGAGACGCCGTCTGCACTACGGAGGTGAAATGGCCAAACACGGCAAGAAGTATCGTGCTGCGGCCGAGAAGGTCGAACAGCGGCCGTATCAGCTGGACGAGGCGTTTGGTCTGCTCAAGCAGATCTCGTTCGCCAAGTTCAACGAGACGGTCGAGCTGTCGATGCTCCTCGGCGTCGATCCCAAGCACGCCGATCAGATGGTCCGCGGGACGACTCTGCTCCCCCACGGCACCGGACAGACCAAGCGCGTGCTCGTGATCGCCCAGGGCGAGAAACAGAAGGAAGCGCAGGATGCAGGCGCCGACTTCGTGGGTGGCGACGAGATGGTCGAGCGGATCCAGGGTGGCTGGACCGATTTCGACGCCGTCATCGCCACTCCGGACATGATGCGTTCCGTCGGTAAGCTCGGTAAGGTCCTCGGCCCTCGCGGCCTGATGCCGAACCCGAAGACCGGCACCGTCACGTTCGAAGTCGCCAGGGCGATTCAGGAGATCAAGGCCGGTAAAGTGGAATTCCGCGTCGACAAGACGTCGATCATCCACGTTCCGGTCGGCAAGATCTCGTTTTCCGCCGACCAGCTCAAGGACAACGCCTCGGCAATCATCAACGCCGTTCGCAAGGCGAAGCCCGCTGCGGCGAAAGGCAAGTACGTCCGCTCGATCTACATCTCTTCGACCATGAGCCCGTCGGTCCAGATCGACACGGCCGTGGCCGAGACGAAGGCGGAGTAAGGAGAAGACATGAAGAATCGCGAACAGAAAGCGACTGCGATCTCCGAATTCTCCGAGAACATCGGACAGGCGACCAACGCGTTCCTGATCTCCTTCAAGGGCATCACGGTTCCGCAGGTCACCGAGCTGCGCAAGCAGGTCCGCGAGTCCGGCTCGCGCTACGTGGTCGTCAAGAACACGCTCGCCCTGGTCGGCGTGAAGGACTCCCCCCTCAAGGCGCTCGAGCAGCAGTTCACCGGCGAGACCGCCGTGGCCTACAACACCACGGATGCGGTCGCGCTGGCGAAGGTGCTGACGAAGTTCGCCAAGGACGTCCCGGTCGTTCAGTTCAAGGGCGCGATGCTCGGTGGACAGATCGTGCCGGCCGGAGAGATCCAGAACATCGCCAACCTTCCCTCGCGGGAAGAGCTCATCAGCAAGCTCCTGTACCTGATGCAGCATCCGATTCGCGGCCTGGCGGTCGTGCTCAACGGCACGGTGCGCAACCTCGCGGTGGTCCTCGACCAGATCGCGCAGCAGAAGGGCGGCGGCGGAGAAGAAGCAAGCGCGTAACGAATGGTGCGAGTCCTTCGCGGCTCGCTTGGGATTGACTGTTTAGTTAGAAACTCTTGGAGGCTTGAAATGGCTATTTCGACTGAAGATTTCGTGAAGCAGATTGAGACGATGACCGTCCTCGACCTGGCGAACCTCGTCAAGGCGCTCGAGGATCGTTTCGGTGTGTCCGCGGCTGCCGCCGCGGTTGCCGCTCCGGCGGCTGGTGCCGGCCCGGCGGCCGCTGCCGCCCCGGCCGAGGAGCAGACGGAGTTCACCGTCATCCTCGACAACGCGGGCGACAAGAAGATCAACGTCATCAAGGCGGTTCGCGAGGTCACCTCGCTCGGCCTGAAGGAAGCGAAGGACCTCGTCGAAGGTGCTCCGCAGACGATCAAGGAAGGCGTGTCCAAGGACGAAGCCGCCAAGATCAAGAAGGCGTTCGAAGACGCCGGCGCCAAGGTCACCATCAAGTAAGCATCACGCCGTCATCGTGAGGCTGCGCAGACAGCCGAAGGATCTCGCCCGACGAGATTCTTCGCCGTCTCCGCGACTCAGAATGACGGAAATTCTGTTCCGGGCGGTGTTTGTGCATCGCCCGGAACAGGTGTTTTTGCAGTACCCACATTCCTCGGGCCAGAGAGGGGGGGAGCGGCCTTCTCGATAGCGCCCTAAATCGCGTGATACCGGCTTGCGTCGCCTGCAAGCTGGCCTCGCCTGACGCGAGTCGCCGTTTCGGCGACACCATTAGGAGTCCTACTGAATGAACGGAGCCATGCCGAAACAGGAGCCGGTTCGTCACGACTTCTCCAAGATTCGCAGCTATATGGCGCTGCCGAATCTCATCGACGTCCAGAGAAAGTCGTACGAGCGCTTCCTCCAGATGAACCTTCTTCCGGAGGAGCGTGAGGACACCGGCCTGCAGTCGGTGTTCACCAGCGTTTTCCCCTTCAGCGACTTCCGCGAGACCTGCTCGCTGGACTTCGTCCGCTACTCCATCGGCAACTGGGAGTGCAAGTGCGGACAGCTCAAGGGTCTCGAGCACCTGCGCATGACCTGCGCGAACTGCGGCGCGAAGATCATCACCGATCACCCGCACGAAGAGACCGTGTCCTGCGGCCAGTGCGGTGTCATCAACAAGAACCGCGTCGAGGTCTGCGACATCTGCGGCAACCCCGTCGACCTGCAGATGAAGTACTCGGTCGAGGAGTGCCAGGAGCGCGGCATGACCTACAGCGTTCCGCTGAAGGTCACCTTCCGCCTCTTCGTCTACGACAAGGACCCCGACACCGGCGTCAAGCACATGCGTGACGCGAAGGAAGAGGAAGTCTTCTTCGGCGACATCCCCCTGATGACGGACAACGGCACGTTCATCATCAACGGGACCGAGCGCGTCATCGTCTCGCAGCTCCACCGTTCGCCGGGCGTCTTCTTCACCAAGGAATCCGCCCATACCTTCCTCTCGAAGATCATCCCGTACCGCGGCTCCTGGGTCGAGTTCGAGTACGACCAGAAGAACATCCTCTACGTCCGCATCGACCGCAAGCGCAAGTTCCTCGGATCGGTCTTCCTCCGCGCGCTCGGCCTGACCACGGACGAAGAGATCCTTCGCCAGTTCTACACGCCGATCAAAGTGAAGCTCACCGACAGCGGTG
Organism: Thermoanaerobaculia bacterium; assembly: GCA_035629395.1. Lineage (GTDB taxonomy): Bacteria > Acidobacteriota > Thermoanaerobaculia > Gp7-AA8 > Gp7-AA8 > QHVT01. Next base: position 13,036 of record DASPHZ010000077.1, on the reverse strand, counting down.
CCGAGCTCTCCTTCGATCGCCGCGTGCTCGACCAGGAAGAAGCGAAGGAACGTCACTCCATCCGCGGCCGCCGCGCCGTCCGCACCGTCTTCGGCGGCATCAAGCTCGACCAGAAGATGGCGGACCAGCTCACGAAGAACAACGAGACGACCGTGAAGGTCGACTACGCGGCGCTCGACAAGGCCGTGTTCCTCGGTGACGTCGTCGACTTCAACACCGGCGAGGTCCTCTTCGAGGCCAGCGAAAACGTTCCGGCCGATTGGGCTGCCGTTCTCCAGGACCGCGGCATCGGCGAGATCGAAGTCATCTTCCCCGACTGGGACCTCGTCTCCGACATCCTGCTCAACACGGTCCGCAAGGACACGTCGAAGTCGTTCGAGGCGGCGATCATCGAGATCTACCGCCGCATGCGCCCGGGCGATCCGCCGACCCTCGAGTCCGCGAAGGCCCTCTTCGAAGGCATGTTCTTCGACGCGCGCAAGTACGACTTCTCGCGCGTTGGCCGCTTCAAGTTCAACATCAAGCTCGATCTCGATTCGCCGGTCACGCAGAAGACGATGACGCCGGAAGACTTCTACGTCGTCATCAACTACCTGCTCCGTCTTCGTAAAGACGTCGGCCGCGTCGACGACATCGACAATCTCGGCAACCGCCGAGTCAGAGCGGTAGGCGAGCTGCTCGAGAACCAGTTCCGCATCGGTCTCGTGCGCATGGAGCGCGCGATCAAGGAGAAGATGTCGGTCCATCAGGACATCGACTCCGCGATGCCGCACGACCTGATCAACTCCAAGCCCGTCATCGCGGCGATCAAGGAGTTCTTCGGCTCGTCGCAGCTCTCGCAGTTCATGGATCAGACGAACCCGCTCTCCGAGGTCACGCACAAGCGCCGCCTGTCGGCCCTTGGACCGGGTGGTCTCTCGCGTGAACGCGCCGGCTTCGAAGTCCGCGACGTTCATCCGACCCACTACGGCCGCATCTGCCCGATCGAGACGCCTGAAGGTCCGAACATCGGCCTCATCTCCTCGCTCGCGTGCTACGCGCGCATCAACGAGTACGGCTTCATCGAGAGCCCGTACAAGAAGGTGCAGGACGGCCGCGTCCTCGACCACTACCGCATCGTGAAGACCGGCGACGCCAACTTCACGCTCGGTCAGATCGTCGAGAAGCGCGATCTGCAGAAGGAAAATAACCGCATCGCCAAGGACAACGCGGCGAACGCGGGCGGCAAGAAGAAGAACCTGCTGCAGGTTGCCGAGGCCGAGCCGTACGCGTTCTACCTCTCCGCGTGGGACGAAGAGCGCTACACGATCGCGCAGGCGAACGTCATGCTCGACGACGAGGGCAACCTCGTGCACGACCGCGTCATCGCGCGTCAGTCGGGGGACTTCGTCTCCATCGAGCGCGAGAAGGTCGACTTCATCGACGTCTCGCCGAAGCAGCTCGTCTCGGTCGCCGCATCGCTCGTTCCGTTCCTCGAGAACGACGACGCGAACCGCGCACTCATGGGCGCGAACATGCAGCGCCAGTCCGTGCCTCTGCTCCGCACCGAGTCGCCGCTCGTCGGCACCGGCATGGAGAACGTGGTCGCGCGCGATTCCGGCGCGGTCATTCAGTGCAAGCGCGGTGGCGTGGTCGACCTCGTCGATTCGAACCGCATCATCGTGCGTGTCGAAGCGGAAGATCAGGAGACCGGCGAGACGAAAGAGTTCGGCGCCGACATCTACCAGCTCATCAAGTTCAAGCGCTCGAACCAGAACACCTGCATCGCGCAGAAGCCGGTCGTGCGTGAAGGCCAGCGCGTGCGCAAGGGTCAGGTCCTCGCGGACGGTCCCTGCACCGACGCCGGCGAGCTCGCCCTCGGCCGCAACGTCCTCGTGGCGTTCATGCCGTGGCGCGGCAACAACTTCGAGGACGCGATTCTCGTGTCCGAGAAGCTCGTCAAAGAGGATTACTACACCTCGATCCACATCGAAGAGTTCGAGATCGAAGCGCGCGATACGAAGCTCGGTCCCGAGGAAATCACCCGCGACATCCCGAACGTGAGCGAGTCCGCGCTGCGCGATCTCGACGAGAGCGGCATCATCCGCATCGGCGCGACCGTGAAGCAGGGCGACATCCTCGTGGGCAAGGTCACGCCGAAGGGCGAGACGCAGCTCACGCCGGAAGAAAAGCTCCTCCGCGCCATCTTCGGTGAGAAGGCCGGCGACGTCCGCGACGCCTCGCTCAAGACGCCCCCGGGCATCGAAGGCACCGTCGTCGACGTGAAGATCTTCTCGCGCAAGGGTGTCGACAAGGACATGCGCGCGAAGTCGATCGAAGAGGGCGAGATCGAGCGCATGAACCGGAACATCCAGGATGAGATCCGGATCATCACCGACGCCCGCAACAAGCGCATTTCCGAAGTCCTGAGCGAGCAGAAGCTGCAACGCGACGTGGTCGACTTCAAGACCGGCGACGTCCTCGTCCGCAAGGGCGAGATCGCCGATCGCGACGTGATCAACCGCCTCAGCCGCCGCGAGCTCCTCGCGCTGCCGGTCGACGAAGAGACGCGCGAGACCGTGCGCATGTTCGTCGAGCGCGCCGAGAACCGCATCCGCGTGCTGGAACAAAAAGCAGAGGAACGCCGCGAAGACCTGCAGAAGGGTGACGAGCTTCCCCCGGGCGTCATCAAGATGATCAAGGTCTACGTCGCCATGAAGCGCAAGCTGAGTGTCGGCGACAAGATGGCCGGACGCCACGGCAACAAGGGCGTCATCTCGCGCATCCTCCCCGAGGAAGACATGCCGTACATGCCGGACGGCACGCCGGTCGAGATCGTTCTCAACCCGCTCGGCGTCCCCTCGCGCATGAACGTCGGTCAGATCCTCGAGACGCACCTCGGCTGGGCCGCACGCAGCCTGGGCCTCCACTTCTCCACGCCGGTCTTCGACGGCGCGACGGAAGGGGAGATCAAGGCGCAGCTCACAGCCGCCGGTCTGCCGACCGACGGCAAGACGAACCTCTACGACGGCATGACCGGCGAGATGTTCGAGCAGAAGGTCTGCGTCGGCTACATCTACATGCTCAAGCTGTCGCACCTCGTCGACGACAAGATTCACGCGCGCTCGATCGGACCGTACTCGCTCATCACGCAGCAGCCGCTGGGTGGTAAGGCGCAGTTCGGCGGCCAGCGCTTCGGAGAGATGGAAGTGTGGGCTCTCGAGGCGTATGGCGCGGCGTACACGCTGCAGGAGCTGCTCACCGTCAAGTCGGACGACGTCGAAGGACGTTCGAAGATCTACGAGGCCATCGTCAAGGGCGAGGTTCCGGACGACCCGGGTCTGCCGGAATCGTTCAACGTGCTCGTGCGCGAGCTCCAGTCGCTCTGTCTCGACGTCGAGTTGCTGAAGGAGTAGCGATGGGACGCAGAGTCACGAGTCTCAGCAGAATGCCGAAAGCCGATTGCCGTGCGTGTCACGGCCTCGGCTCCATTCATCTGACCGTGCATTTCTTCACGGGCGACACCGATTGGGAAACCCCGTGCTGGGAGTGCTTCGGCACCGACGTGAAGCTGCAGTTCCCGCATCCGAAGACGACTGATAACTGAAATCGCCCTGACAAGGGAGGCGCAAATTGGAAAGTTTCAACGCACTGTTTCAACCGGCCAAGCAGCAGGCGATCAACGATTTCAACGCGATCAAGATCAGCCTCGCCAGCCCGGAGAAGATTCGGTCATGGTCCTACGGTGAAGTCACCAAGCCGGAGACGATCAACTACCGTACCTTCAAGCCGGAGCGCGATGGTCTGTTCTGCGCGAAGATCTTCGGCCCGATCACCGACTGGGAGTGCTTGTGCGGCAAGTACAAGCGCATGAAGCACCGCGGCGTGATCTGCGACAAATGCGGTGTCGAAGTCACCAAGTCGAAGGTCCGCCGCGAGCGCATGGGCCACATCGAGCTGGCCTCGCCGGTCTCGCACGTCTGGTTCTTCAAGGGCCTGCCGTCGCGGATCGGCCACCTGCTCGACATCTCACTGCGCGATCTCGAGCGCATCCTCTATTTCGAGTCGTACGTCGTGATCGACTCCGGTGACCTCACCGGCGTCATCAACGAGAAAGAGCTCCTCACCGAAGAGCGCTATCGCGAGCTGCGCGGCCAGTACGGCGACGTGTTCGTCGCGAAGATGGGCGCCGAGGCGATCAAGGAGCTGCTGCGCCGCGTCAACGTCGAAGAGCTCAGCGACGAGCTGCGCCTCATCATGCGTACCGAGACGTCGCAGATCAAAAAGCTCAAGGCCGCGAAGCGCCTCAAGGTCGTCGACGCGTTCCGCAAGTCGGGACATCGTCCGGACTGGATGATCCTCGACGTCATCCCGGTCATTCCGCCGGAGCTGCGTCCGCTCGTTCCTCTCGACGGCGGCCGTTTCGCGACGTCCGATCTGAACGATCTCTATCGCCGCGTCATCAACCGCAACAACCGCCTCAAGAAGCTGCTCGAGCTCCGCGCGCCCGACGTCATCGTGCGCAACGAGAAGCGCATGCTCCAGGAAGCGGTCGACGCGCTCTTCGACAACGGCCGCCGCGGCCGCGTGCTCAAGGGCTCGAACAACCGTCCGCTCAAGTCGCTCTCCGACACCCTCAAGGGCAAGCAGGGCCGCTTCCGTCAGAACCTGCTTGGCAAGCGTGTCGACTACTCCGGCCGCTCGGTCATCGTCGTCGGTCCGGAGCTCCGCCTGCACCAGTGCGGTCTGCCGAAGAAGATGGCGCTCGAGCTCTTCAAGCCGTTCATCTACCACAAGCTCGAGCAGCAGGGCCTCGTCGGCACGATCAAGGCCGCGAAGGAGCTCGTCGAGCTGCAGACCAACGAAGTGTGGGACGCGCTCGAGAGCGTCATCAAAGAGCATCCCGTTCTGCTGAACCGCGCACCGACGCTCCACCGTCTCGGTATCCAGGCTTTCGAGCCGGTGCTCGTCGAAGGCAAGGCCATCAAGATCCACCCGCTCGTCTGCACGGCGTTCAACGCCGACTTCGACGGTGACCAGATGGCCGTGCACGTGCCGCTGTCTCCGAAAGCGCAGGTCGAGTCGCAGGTGCTCATGCTGGCCTCGAACAACATCCTGTCGCCGGCGCACGGCAAGCCGCTCGCCGTGCCGTCGCAGGATCTCGTCCTCGGCTGCTACTACCTGACCAAGGCCAAGCCGAACGCCAAAGGCCTCGGCAAGTCGTTCGGTTCGTTCGACGAAGTGATCATCGCCCTGCAGTCGGGCGAGGTCGAGCTGCTCACGCCCATCAAGTGCCGCGTCAGCGGACGCTTCATGGACCTGACCAAGCAGTTCAACGATCAGGACATCGTCCACGCCGAGATCGAGGAGCTCGACAAAAAGCTCATCGAGACCACCGTCGGCCGCGTCATCTTCAACATGCACGTCCCGGAGCAGATCCCGTTCATCAACGGCCTGCTCAAGAAGAAGGGGCTGCAGGACCTCGTCAACTACTGCTTCATCAATTACGGCAACGCCAAGACCGTCGAGATGCTCGACGGCCTCAAGGACCTCGGCTTCCTGTACGCGACCAAGGCCGGCGTTTCGATCGGCGTCGACGACATGGTCATTCCGTCGCGCAAGGTGGAGATCGTCGAGAACGCACGCAAGTCCGTCCTCGAGGTCGAGCGCCAGCGCCTCGACGGTGCGATCACGCACGGCGAGCGCCACAACAAGATCATCGACATCTGGCACCGCGCCACGGAGTCCGTGTCGGACGAGATGTTCGCGGAGATGAAGCGCGTCGAGCAGCAGCGCAACGAGTTCAACCCCATCTTCATGATGGCCGACTCCGGCGCCCGCGGTTCGCGCGAACAGGTCCGCCAGCTCGCCGGCATGCGCGGCCTCATGTCCAAGCCTTCGGGTGAGGTCATCGAGACGCCGATCACCGCGAACTTCCGCGAGGGTCTGTCGGTGTTGCAGTACTTCATCTCGACGCACGGCGCGCGCAAGGGTCTCGCCGACACCGCGCTGAAAACCGCTGACTCGGGATACCTCACGCGCCGTCTCGTCGATGTCGCGCAGGACGTCATCATTACCGAGCAGGACTGCCAGACGTTCGACGGCATCGTCGTCACCCCGATCATGGAAGGCGGCGACATTCTCGAGCCGCTGCGCGACCGCATCGTCGGCCGCGTTGCGCAGGAAGACATCTACGATCCGCTCACGGGCGACCAGCTCGTGGCGCAGAACGAAGAGCTTACCGAGGAGCTGGCGAACTCGATCCAGGAAGCGGGAATCGAGCAGGTCAAGATCCGCTCGGTGCTCACCTGCGAAACGCGTCGCGGTGTGTGCCGCCGTTGCTACGGCCGCAACCTCGCCAGCGGCAAGCTCGTCGAGATCGGTGAGGCCGTCGGTGTCATCGCGGCCGAGTCGATCGGTGAGCCGGGCACGCAGCTCACGATGCGTACGTTCCACGTCGGTGGTACGGCGTCGCGCGTTTCCGAGCAGTCGAAGCACGAGGCCACCAGCCCCGGCAAGATCCAGCTCGTGAACGTCGTCACCGTCACCAACAAGAACGGCGAGCAGGTCGTCATCAACCGTAACGGCAAGCTCCTCATCATGGAGGACATCCCGACGCGCAAGTCGAAGAAGGCTGGCGCGGAGGACCTCGCGGCGGGCTCGCGTGAGAAGGAGCGCTACGCGCTCGTCTACGGCTCGACGCTGAAGGTCGTGGATGGCCAGCACGTCGAGGCAGGCCAGCCGCTCGTCGAATGGGATCCGTTCACCAGCGCCGTGCTCACCGAGCTCGGCGGCAAGGTGCAGTTCAAGGACATCGTCGAAGGCGAGAACGTCCGCGAAGAGACCGACAAAGTCACCGGTCTCACGCAGATGGTCATCGTCGAGTCGGCGACGGCCGAGAAACGCACCCCGACCCTCATCATCAAGGCCGGAAAGGGCGAGGAGCGCAAGTACCTCCTCCCGACCGGCGCGCACGTCATGGTCCACAACGGCCAGGAAGTGCATCCGGGCGACGTGCTCGCGAAGATCCCCCGCGCCACCACCAAGACCAAGGACATCACGGGCGGTCTGCCGCGCGTCGTCGAGCTCTTCGAAGCCCGTCACCCGCGCGACAAGGCGGTCATCACCGAGGTCGACGGCACGGTGCATCACGGGGCGATCGTCAAGGGCATGCGCCGCATCATCGTCGAGACCGACGAGGGCACGCGTCACGAGTACAGCGTCCCGCGTTCCGTGCACGTCAACGTGCAGGAAGGCGAGCGCGTGCGCGCGGGCGATCCGCTCATCGACGGTCCGATCGATCCGCACGACGTTCTCGCGGTCCTCGGCATCAAGGAGCTGCAGCGCTACCTGGTCGACAAGATCCAGGAGGTCTACCGCTCCCAGTCGGTCGCGATCAACGACAAGCACATCGAAGTCATCTGCCGTCAGATGCTGCGGTCGGTGCGCGTGACGCGTGTGGGCGATACGGACTTCCTCGTGGACGAGCAGGTCGATCGCTTCCGCTTCATGGAGGAGAACGAGAAGGTCATGAACCGCGGCGGCGAGCCCGCCGACGGCGTGCCTCTCCTCCTCGGCATCACCAAAGCGTCGCTCTCGACCGAGTCGTTCATCTCGGCGGCGTCGTTCCAGGAGACCACGCGCGTCCTCACGGAAGCCGCCATCGCGGGCCGTGTCGACTACCTGCGCGGCCTCAAGGAAAACGTCATCGTCGGCCGTCTCATCCCCGCCGGCACCGGCATGCCGACCTACCGCGACGTGTATCTCGAAAAAGACGAAGCGCCCGCACAGCCCTCACTCGAGGAGCTGCTGCAGCGTGAGTCGGAAGACGAGGACACGCTGTCGCTGGTGGATTTCGACGACGAGCAGTAGTTCACGAGTACCAGGTATTACGAGAACGGGCGGCCATGATGGCCGCCCGTTTTGTTTTGACGCCACGTCGTGTTGACTCTTAAAGGTTACTTATGACATGGTAGGCACACAAAGGCGGTGGTGTGCCGAGAATGTCTACACGCTGTAGGCTTTGTGCCTTACGTGTCAATGACTTAACAGGGTTGGCGGCGTAGGCTCCACACGATGGAGATCGGCGACCGGCTCCGGGATGTCATCGAGAAACGCGGGCTCGTGCAGAGCCGCGTTGCCGAGCTGGCTGGTGTTCCGGACGAGACGCTGAGCCGCATCGTCACCGGTGTCACGAAGAATCCGGGAGTTCTGACGGTCCGCAAGATCGCCTCTGCGCTCGACCTCACAGTTGGGTGGCTTCTCGGCGAGAAAGGCTACGAATTTAACGGTGACGATCGCAATGACATGCGCCGCTTCGTCGACCTGTTCGAGCGCATCCTCGTGGCGACGCAGCCGGAGCGGAAGGACCGTCCGCCGTCGAATGCGTCCGCCATCACCATCGGACCGCGCAAGCCGCCACATCGGGCGCCGAAGCAAGGTAAGGCAACGTCGGCGTCCGCAAGTGACTGGCGCGAGTCGTTCGGCGACCGAAGCGACGAGCGTGAGGTCGAGATTCCGCACCAGTACGCCGAGCGTGGCGCGAATCTCGTTTTCCGTGCGGACGGCGATTCGATGATCGGCGATCTCATCGCCGATGGTGACTACCTCTACGTACGGGAAGAAGCCGATCCGCGTCTGGCGCAACGTCGGATCGTGATCTGCCTCGTCGACGGTTCACCGTATGTGAAGCGACTCGATACGATCGGCAATCGCATCCGGCTCCTGAGCTCGAACGAGCGTCACCCGCCCATGGTCTTCGACGAGCAGACCACGCCGTGGAACCTGATCGGCGTCGTCGTCGGCTCCTCGCACGACATCCGATGACCATGCATCGTTTCGCTGTCCAGAACACCGGCGACGCGCGAGCCACCGCGCACGTCATGGACGAACGTACTTATGCGGACGTGAGCGTGCGTGCATTCTGGCGCAATGGTTTTCTCGTGACGCTTGACGTAATTGGCGCTTCGACCGCGCCCGACGCGCTGTCGCACGCTGCGCTCTTCATCCACGACGTTTATCTGATCCTCAATCTTGCAACCCCCGGCTCCTTCGGCGGAACGTTCATGCTCACTGGCTGCGAGGTCCATTTCGATCCCATCACGTTCGATCCGGTGTTGTTCGAAACAGCCGCGGTGGCGCCGATGCCGCTCGCGAAGGTCATCGCTTGGTATGACGCCCAGCAGATCGGCACGACGCAAGTCGCGGACACGCCGGTCGAGACGGTCCTGTTCCACCTCCTTCACGTCGCGCGCGGCACTGACAGCGAACCGATGGCGTTGCTGCGCCTCGTCAATGCCGCGGAAACCTTGGGTATGACGCGGATCGATATTCGAGCGACTCCGGTCGTCCATCCCCTTCACGACGACTCACTCGATCCGCGTGCGGATGATCCGGCTTTCGACCTCACCGTGCCGGCCGATCACGCCGCGCGCTTCGTCATTTCCGCGTTGCGGGCCCGGATCGCGTAATCCCCCCCACTCTACGTCGTGTAGCCGAAATATCCCCTCGGATACTTGGCAGTTGACTCATTTTCTCAACGCTGTAGATCTGCTTGGGCCTTTTGCCGAGTCGATTGAAGCTGGTGTCATGTCGAAGCCTCGTCTCATCCCGTCAGTTCGTGATGCATTGCGCGTACGCCATTACAGTCGTCGAACCGAAGAGGCTTATGTGGGATGGATCAAGCGATACATCTTCTTTCATAACAAACGGCATCCCGGATCGATGGGTGGGGACGAGGTCAATGCATTTCTGACGAGTCTCGCCGTCGATGGTAACGTCAGCGCCTCGACTCAGGGGCAGGCGCTGGCTGCATTACTGTTCCTCTATCGGCATGTGCTGAAGGATCCGCTGCCCTGGTTGAACGACGTCGTTCGGGCGACGCGGCCGTCCCGGATTCCTGTCGTGCTCACGCCGCCGGAAGTGCGTCTTTTGCTCGATCAGATGAAGGGTGTCCCGAAGCTCATCGCACTCTTGTTATACGGTGGCGGGTTGCGCCTTCTCGAATGCCTGCAGTTGCGAGTCAAGGACGTCAACTTCGAGCGTTTCGAGCTTTACGTTCGTGACACGAAAAGCAGGCGCGATCGGGTAACCACGTTGTCGCGCACCGTTCAGCCGCTGTTGCGCGAGCACCTGGAGCGCGTCCGCGCGCTTCACAAACGCGACCTTGCACGTGGATTCGGGGCAGTCTTCATGCCGACCGCTGTCGAACGGAAGCTGCCGAATGCGGCTAAAGAATGGGGCTGGCAGTGGGTATTTCCAGCCCGTCGACGCTTGTGCGACGACCACGGTGTCGAGCGCCGCCTGCACCTTCACGAGACTGTCATGCAGCGTGCGATCCGCGACGCCTCACTTCGTGCGGACTTGGGAAAGCGCGTCACGTGTCATACCTTGCGCCATTCGTTCGCCACGCATCTGCTCGAGCGTGGACAGGACATTCGCACCGTCCAGGAACTCCTTGGCCATAGAGACGTCTCGACGACGATGATCTACACCCACGTCCTCCGACTCGGAGCGAAAGGCGTCCAGAGCCCTCTGGACGCATTATGAGCGCGACGGAAATTGTCCCTTGACGCGAGCGACAATCCGAGGGAACCTCGGCTTGCACGATGCTCCGCACACGCCTCACCCTGAAGCCCGGCCAGCCCGGCACCCGGAAACTCGTCGAAGAGCATGGCCCACGTCTCGTCTGCGTCCGTTATCGCTACGACACCGTCAACCACAAGCGCTACAAAACGGCCGAGATCATCATCGAAGAAGTCGACTGGATTCCCCGCTCCCCCCGCCCCGCCGTCACCGACCTCGTTCACATCCGCCTCGACTACAACGAGCGCACCCTCCGCCATTCCGTGAAGCTCCTCGGCGGCACCTGGTACCCACCCACCCGTACCTGGCGCATTGCCTACGGCGCCGTCGTCGCCCTGCGCCTCACCGACCGTGTGGTTGCCGCGCCATCTACCGCCGATGGCCCACCTCCATCCACCCATAGATACAGCGACGAGTAGATGTCGTCCCATATACCCGCAGGGAGCAGGTGAGGGCGAAGTACTAGTTAGCCGGACGCAGATACGGCGTACAGCCGACCGACACGTTGCGCGATCGTGCGACCCGGCCTCCTGCGCCGCATCGCAGGCCGCAGCAACCTGGGGTTGATCGAAGTAGTGCTCCGGTGCACGGGAAGACCACATCTGGATAGGCGAGCCACTCTCGCAAGCGGAGCGCCACCACTCGATGAGCCAACGATCTCCTCGGCGTCGTCGGCCCAGCCAAGCGGCTCGTCAGCTCGCCGCAAGATGCTGCACAGTTCGATAGTGATTTTGGCGCACAGGGGTAGGCGCGCACCGCACCCTTTGCGGTTGCGGCGGCTGTCGCGTAGCGCACGCCCCCTACAGATCGGACCACACTTCGAAGTTAGAGAGCGTCGTCGGTGAAGTGCCACTCACGTGCGAGCCGACGCTCTGCGTTTTTGAGATCATCGGCGAGAATCTCGAGTTTCTGTCCCTCCAATAGCGCACAGAGGGGAGAATTCCGTGCCTGTTGAGTACTTCGAAGTGTCCGCGCTCACGGTTGGCGTTGTGCTAACAATTGGAACTTTCTGGATCTACGTAACGAGGCGGCGATTCGGAAGGGCTGAGCTCGTGTTCTGTCTGGTGGGTGCACTATTGGTAATCCTGCCGATCGTGAAACACGTGAAGTTCAAGACGAAGAACACGGAGCTTGAGATCGACAGGCTGCAGCGCCAAGTCGCGCAACTGCAAAAGAGTGTCGGTGCCGTTGCCGTCGCACAGGGCCGGCTTCTCGACCTGCAGCAACAGAGCGTCCAAATCGCGCTAGCGGCGCCTGGTGAGCGGCAAACCGAAGCAAACGAGGTCCTTGGGCAACTCCGCGCACTTGACCTGAAAATGGCGCAGTCGATCCAGATTCCAGCGGCGGCTTACGAGATGAAGGCGACAGGCGGCGTGCAATAAAACGCCGGCTAACTTCACGCTGAAGCTGGTGCGGCCCGGCTTCGGCCCGGCAGCCGAGCTGCCTGCAACATCGCCAGCGGGATGGCGTCATGCCGGTTGCAGTTCGCCACTCGGTTCCGCGAACGTCGTCGGCGGCAACCGGCGCGCCGCTCCGGCTTCGGCACGCGGAACCTGGCCGCACAGCTTAGCGTGAGATCCGTTAGGCGCACCTCACCGAGACGCCGATATGATGAGCGGCGATGATTGAACGCCCGTTTTCCTCGGTGACGCGAGCTGACGTAGATGCATTGGTTGCCTCGGCACGCCGAGAAGACCGCCTCATCGAGTACAAACGTTCACTGCCCAGCAACTCTGACCACGACAAGCGCGAATTTCTCGCAGATGTTTCGGCTTTTGCGAATGCGGCTGGCGGAGATCTGCTCTACGGCGTCGACGAGGAAGACGGCGTACCGACAGCAGTTCCGGGCCTGACGATCAGCAGCGTGGACGACGAGATCCTTCGGCTACAGAGTATCCTTCGCGACGGGATTCAGCCGCGCATCCCGGCGCTTGAAATTCGTGCGATCGAGGCGATCGGGGTCGATCCGGTGATACTTCTGCGGGTTCACCCCAGCTGGACCGGCCCGCATATGGTCGTCTTTAAGGGCGGCTCGCGTTTTTTTGTGCGAGACGTTGGACAGCGTCATCAGCTTGATGTCAACGAGCTCCGAGATGCGTTCGTTGCTGCCGAGGGGGTCGGAGAGCGCCTGCGCCGGTTTCGCGATGAGCGCGTAGCCAAAGTTCTCATCGGCGACACGCCGATTGCGACGTGGTCGCATCCAGCGACCATCATTCATGTAATCCCCGCGATGTTAAGGCGTGGTAATTCGCTCGACCCTCGTGCCGTAGGCGATAAGTGGATGGTCCTGAACGAGACGAAATTCATCTACTATCCGTCATCACGCATCAATTTTGATGGGCTGCTACTTTACTCAGGGCCAGCCTATGAACACGACAAGCGGTCGCACTCGTATGTTCAAGTCTTCCGGACCGTCGCTGTTGAAGCAGTGTCGACGTTCTCGAATAGAGCTGAACCATACATGAACTTCTAT
>DASPHZ010000076.1:0-4437 GCA_035629395.1 Thermoanaerobaculia bacterium | reverse complement strand
GTGTAGCTGCCCGAGGCGGAAACGACATACCTCTGATTCGTCGCGCCGTCGATCCGATTGCCGGACTCGAACCACTGATTGCCGGTCGCACTGCTCGAGCTGAGCGTGACGCTGCCGCCCTGCCAGAACGTCGTCGCGCCGTCCGGTGTGGCGGCCGGTGTGGCGGGCACCGGATTGAGGGTGACGACCACGGCGGGCGAAGCCGGGCTAGTGCAGCCGTTGCTTGTAACCTTGACGGTGAAACGACCCGAGGCGGAAGCGACGTACTTCTGGTTCGTCGCGCCGTCGATCCGATTGCCGGACTCGAACCACTCATTGCCGGTCGCACTGCTCGAGTTGAGCGTGACGCTGCCGCCCTGACAGAACGTCGTCGCGCCTTCCGGCGTGACGGTTGGTGTGACGGGGAGCGGTTTGACGGTGACGGCTACGGCGGCCGAAGCCGCGCTCGGGCATCCGTTGACCGTAACCTTGACGGTGTAGCTGCCCGAGGCGGAAACGACATACTTCTGAGTCGTCGCGCCGTCGATCCGATTGCCGGACTCGAACCACTGATTGCCGGTCGCACTGTTCGAACTGAGCGTGACGCTGCCGCCCTGGCAGAACGTCGTCGCACCTTCCGGCGTGGCGGTCGGGGTGGTGGGCAGCGGATTGACGGTAACGACCACGGTGTTCGAAGCCGCGCTCGCACACCGGTTGCCCACCTCCTTGACGCTGTAATTGCCTGATTCGACAACGACGCACGTCTGATCCGGGCCGAGGAGCAGGCTGTCGTTTACGAACCATACATTGACGGTTGAACTCGCTCTGAGCGTGACGCGATCGCCCCAGCAGAGCGTTATCGGTCCGCCGGGAGTGATCGTCGGGGTCGCCCACTGATAGAAAAGCCAGGTCTGATCCGTGCCGAAACCGGTGGTGACAATGACTTCGGCCCAGGTTCCGGCTGGTCCGGGAGGTGTCTTAAAGACCAGTGTGGTATCGGTGGGGTCGCCGATGATAGTGGCCGCGATTCCGTTCACCGTCACGCTCCCCTTCCGCAGGTTCGTGCCGGTCAGAGTGATGCGCTGGTTGCCCTCCGGCGACAGACAGGTCTGGGGGTCGGTAAGGCTGATGGTCGGTCCGGGCACGGCTTCGATCATGATCTTGCCCTCTCCATAGTTCGTACGGTAGTCAATTGTCGTGGGAATCGTGAAGGGCGGCGATGAACCCCTCGGCGGCGCCGGCGGCCTCTCTTCATCAAATACCGGGGCGCCGTCCTGCCGCACTATCCTTCGCGCACATGTCCTCGACTGCAGGAGCGCGCCTCGGCCCGCACGAGGCCATCTCCGCCCTCGGCGGCCTCGTAATGATCGAGTCGAGCGAAGGATGGCCGCGATTGATCACGACCTTGTCCCAATCGCTTCCGCCGTCGCTGAAGGCGGTGTCATGGCAATCCCGAGCTCCTCGTTATGCGCGTCCAGCGCCCGCCGCGCTTCTCCGACCGCAGCGTCGTTTACGCGCACGTAGCGCTCCGTCATTTTGACGGAGGTGTGACCGAGGATCTTCTGAATGACGCGTCGACGCGCCGTCGCGTGACGAGGCGCTGAAGCTTTGGCAGAAGTTCCGCGATGAAGTGAGTGGCGTCGACCCGACGCAGCCACACGCCGCGCACGCGCCGCAGCCGGTCGCGGTGAACGGCGTGCCGACGTTCTCCGTCTTCATCGCGGAGCATCTGGAGAAGATCGCGCGTCGACGGTCAACGCGCGACGGAGCTTGCCGCCAGAGTTCGGGACGTAGAGCGAGAAGCGCGCGGTGTGGCTCTTCGGGTTGTACTTGAATCCGGGGATACGGCCATTCATCGGGGATCCTCTCCGTTGCGTCGTCGGCGCTGCATGGGCGGGCGCCGGAACGCGTGTTGGGCCGTTCTGCACTCGGTGACGAAGCGCTCCACTTCATCTTCCGGGTACACGACGGCGTTCGACGAGATGTAGATCCAGCCGTTGGGGGCCTTGAGGTAGCGGCGTTTCGCGAGCGCACCGGTCGAGAGTCCCGTCCGCCGCGCCGCCTCTTGAGCCGAGATGAAGGTGTCTGCCATCGCAAGAATCTCCGTTCCTGCGAGCACCTTAGCGATCGGTTCTGGGGCGATTTGCGAGCGGAGCTAAGCTAACCGCGATGCTCGGAAATTGGCTGTGGCGGGAGGGCTCGAACCTCCGACCACCGGATTAACAATCCGGCGCTCTACCAACTGAGCTACACCACAGCAAAAGGACCGCGAGTGGAGCGAGGATGGTCGCTGAAGGCGCGGTTCGTTGTCAAACTCGATTGGTGACGTGGCGCCGGTTCCCGCAGAACGGCGTGATCCCGGTGGGTGCAGTGAGCGGTCATCCGCAAACGCAGTCGCGTTGATTCGCCTCTCGCGTGGCCCGCAGGCGCTGCTCCGTGGAGTGCTGCGATGCAGCCGCCTCCAGTCAGCATTTCAGAAGACATACGAGCGTCGCACGAGCGTCGTTCCCGCCACCCACGAGCGGGCGTACATCGCGTCGAGGGGAAGGCGCGCGGCGGCGTTGTCGATGCCGTCGGACTGGTCGACGACCGTGATCCGAGCCTGACCGCCTCTGGGATCGACGACCAGCTTCAGCTCGAAACTTTCGTCACCCGCGCCGAGGTATCGGAACCCCCACATTGCGGCGTCGTCATCCTTGCCTGCGGTTTTCCTGAACGGAATGCCATTCACCGATGCGTCCACGACTTTGCCCTTTTCGACGAACAGATGGAGCCACGGCGCGCCTCGCTCCGACCTCACCCGCACCGTTACCACACGCAGCGCGCCGTTGGCTACGTCGCTGACGAGTGCAACCGACGGCCCGGCGACCGCGACATACGGCGCAACGGCCGCCCGCCTGAGCGCGCCCTCCTCGTGGACGAAACGGGGGAGCGTTTCCGATCGCACCGCTTCCGCGAAAAGCGCGTTCTCTGGCTGGCGCGCGGTTCTGCGCTCCGACACCCAGAAGGCTTTCCGGGCGTCGACATCCACCGCGTAGGCAAACGATGCCGGCCGCGGTTCCCGCGGCGATGCGGCGGCTCCCGCGGCGCCGATGCCGGCGGCGACGCCGGCCAGCGCGATCAATGCCGCGGCGATGCGTCCATCGACCGCGAAACGCGCGCGCTCGAAGACCGCGGCACAGAGAAGCGCCGCGAAACCAGCGAGCGCGCCGGCCATGCCGGCCGCGGAGAGCCGCAGCCCGGAGAGCACAAAGTAGGGGACCGGCGCCCATACGAGGACGATGGGAAGCGCCGCGATTGCGGCACCGAGCGCACGCATGCCCCGTGAGCGTTCGCCCCTCCGCAGGAGCGCGTGCACCGCGACGAAGAGCATCGGCAGCGCCAGGAGATATGCAGCGCCGGGGATTCGCACGACGAGCGCCCACAGCACCGCAACCGCGAAGAGCGGAACGAGGCGGGTCGGCTGCGCAGAGCCGAACCGCCGCGCAATGCGCGCGACACCGAGTGCGGCGCCCACCGCGAGCAGGACCAGCGCGAAGCGGTACGGGACGGGATCGTAAGGCTCGGCCAGCCCGGCTGCCGGTCCCGCACCGGCGGCGCGCAGCAGCCTCCATCCGTAGTGGCTCGCGACGCCGGCCAGCGCGACCGCAGCGATCGTCACGAGTGCTGAAGCACCCAGCGTCCGCCAGGACGACTCCTTGCGTCGCATCGAGACGATGATCCCGAACACGACGAGAGCGGTCGCGAGGATCGCGGCTGCCACGTCGAGCAACCGGGGATAGACGACCAGACCAGCCAACGGAACCTGGAAGTAGGACACCGCTCCCGAGCGCGACTCGTACGCGCCTTTCCCGAGCTCGCGGACAAGCGCGACGGCCGCTTGTCCTTGTCTTGCGATGCTCTCGCGGTCGAGTGCATCCGTCGTGTCGGCCGGCGTGTGATATCGCGCGACGCCCTCGACGAGGGCGAAGTTCAGGCCGGCGGCGCCCGCCTCTCGGAAGGGACGAAAATCGGTACCGACGCCATGGAGCCGCGCGAGCGCCGGCAGGAGTGAGGACATGGCGACCGGCGCTTTCGAGCGCGCGATCGCGCGCACCAGACTCCCCTCCGCTCCGGCGGTCTCGATCAGTCCGCACGCCCCGCGGTTGCCTCGTGCGTCGAAGTTGAGCACGATCATGCGCTTCGGATCGAATCCGTCGGACGCAAGGAACGCCTCGGCGCCCACGGCACCGACCTCCTCCGCGTCCGTAAAGAGCAGCATCACCTCCGGACCGCCGCCATACTCGACGGCCAGCGCTCGCGCTGTTTCCAGGAGCGTGGCCACGCCGGCCGCGTCGTCGCCTGCGCCAGGGCTCGTCATGACGGTGTCGTAATGAGCGAGGAGCACGATGCGGCGCGAAGGGTCGGTCCCCGGGATCGTTGCGACGATGTTATGGACGCGCGCCGCATCGTAAGGCA
>DASPHZ010000075.1:0-23315 GCA_035629395.1 Thermoanaerobaculia bacterium | reverse complement strand
GTGCTCGGATGTGCGTCGTCGTCCCGCAGTTGCGCGAGCGCACGCTCGATCTTCGCGTCCGACCAGCCACGCTTTCGATATTGCCGCCGCATCGCGGCGAGGCGCTCGTCCAGCGACTTTTCCGGAGGATTCGGGGCGCCGTAGAGGGAACACGCGCACGTACCATCCGACAGATATCCGACGCTCCATCCGTCCGGCAGCGCGGCCACCACCGAAGGATTCTCCACGGACCTCAGGTGGTACACCGACCGGAGCAGCCCCTTGGCAACGCGAACTGCCTGCGGGCGGAAGCCGACGAGAATGAAGTAACACATGGCCGTTACTGCACCGCTTCGTCAGTCACGCGAGTCTTGTGCTTCGTATCCGTAATGAGCTGCTTCAGGAGCTTGCTTTCGACCGGCGCGAGCACGGCCGTCAGGACCAGGAGCGCTGCTTTCTTCACGAGGTGATGATAGCCGCCGCCAGCGTCCGCTTCTGAAACATCACGTGTCCGTTCCCGTACAGCGATGTGGGAGGGTTGCCCCATGAAATCTGCAGGGAAATTCGCAGGGAGATTCGCAGCGATCGCGAGCATGACCGCACTGCTCGCTTCCCCGGGACTCGCGGACGGACCGTTCGACGACGACGACTGCAAGTACACGGCTGCGCGCCGCGCGGTCACGCCGGCCGCGGGGATCACGAAGATCGTGATTCACGCCGAAGCAGGGTCGCTCAAAGTCGAGGGCACGCACGGCGCCACGCAGGTCGCCGCGGCCGGGACCGCCTGCACGTCGGATGAAGACTTTCTCCCGCGCATGACGCTGACTCTCCGCAAGGTCGGCTCGGAACTGCACGTCACCACCGAGATCCCCGACAAGACCGTCGTCTTCGGCTTCTTCTCCGCGCGCCTCGACTTCACCGTCACGATGCCGGCGGGTCTGCCGGTCTCGATCGAAGACGGCTCGGGCTCGATCGCCGTGGCGAACGCCGGCCCGACGAGCATCGAGGACGGCTCGGGCTCGATCGAAGTGCGCAACGTGCGCGGTGCGCTGACGATCAACGACAGCTCCGGCTCGATCGACGTCGACACCGTCGCCGGCAACATCACCATCGACGACGGCTCCGGCGAGATCACGGTCAAGAACGTGACGGGCGGCGTGGCCATCGAAGACGGTTCGGGTGCGATCAGCATCGCGCGCGCCGATTCCGTACACGTGCGCGACGACGGCTCGGGCGCGATCACGGTGCAGAACGTCCGCCGCGACGTGACCATCGACGACGACGGCTCCGGCTCGATCGACGTCGCCGACATCGGCGGCAACTTCACGGTCGGACGCAAGGGCAGCGGGAGCATCGACCACGCCCGTGTTGCCGGACGCGTGGACGTGCCGCGCGGCCGCTAACCGAGAATCGCGTTCATCACCGCGCCGAGGTCCTCCACGTTCTCGAAGAAGAACGTGGGGTTCTCGGCGCGGAGTGTTTCTGCCGGAGTTTTCCCGGAGGCCACGGCGATCGTCGTCGCGTCGTACGGCACGCCGCAGCGCACGTCGTAGATCGAGTCGCCGATGATGACGACGTCGCTGCCGCGGAACGTGTGGCCGAGGAGCTCGGAGGCACGGCGCACGGCGATGGGCGGGAGCTGGGTGCGATCCGCGGAGTCGCTGCCGAATGCGCCGAACGGAAAGTAATCGTTGAGCCGCGGTCCGTCGAGCTTGAGCCGCGCGCCCGCCTCGATGTTGCCGGTGAGCAGCGCGAGGACGACGTCCTCGTGCGCGTGCAAGGCCGCGACGAGCGCGGGGATGCCGGGCATCACGCGCACACGCTCCGGCGTCGCATTGCGCGCGAGGCCGGCCAGGTAGATCTCCCACAGACGCGGCATCTCCGCGTCGATGTGCTCGGGAGCGAAACCGGCGTCGCGCAGCACCATGTGCGTGATCTGCGGATCGGTGCGGCCGGAAAAGTCGTAGCGCGCGAGATCGCCGTCGTAGCCGTAGACCGCGTGCAGCGCATCCGCGAACGCCTCACGCGACGCACCGCGGTCGGTGAGGAGAGTGCCGTCGATGTCGAAGAGGACGAGGCGCATGGTGGGATCGAGCGGTTGAGCTGTTGAGCTGTTGAGCGATTGAGCCGTTGAGCGATTGCGCGGGGGCGGAGGGCGCGCAGCTTAACAGTTCTGTAGCGCAACGGCTCAACAGCGCAGCGGCGCAACGGCTATCATCCCGCCCCATGTCGATTTCACGCCGAACGTTTCTCGCCACTTCCGCCGCGGGTGTTGCCACGATCACGCTTTCGCGCAATGCTCAGCCGGTGCAGCCTGCCGCGAAGCCGCTCCGCATCCTCATCCTCGGCGGCACCGGATTCATCGGACCGAACCAGGTGCGCTACGCCGTCGCGCGCGGGCACAAGGTGACGGTGTTCAATCGCGGCAAGACGAATCCGAACTCAGTGCCGGCCGGCGTCGAGCGTCTCGAAGGCGATCGCAACGGCAACCTCGAATCGCTCAAAGGCAAGCAGTGGGACGCGGTGATCGACAACCCGACGACGCTTCCGCGCTGGGTGCGCGACGCGGCGGCGGTGCTCAAGGGGAACGTCGAGCATTACATGTTCATCTCGACGATCTCCGTCTACAAAGACAACTCGAAGCCGAACGCGGATGAATCGGGCGAGCTGAATACGCTCGAAGATCCGACGGTCGAGAAGGTCACCGGCGAAACGTACGGCGGCCTCAAAGCGCTCGCGGAAGCGGAAGCGCAGAAGGCGTTCCCCGGCCGCACGACCATCGTCCGCCCCGGGCTCATCGTCGGTCCCGGCGACAACTCGGATCGCTTCACGTACTGGCCGGTGCGGATCGACAAAGGCGGCGAGGTGCTCGCGCCGGGCAATCCGACCGATCCCGTACAGTTCATCGACGCGCGCGACCTCGGCGAATGGACGATCCGTCTCCTCGAACAGAAAGCGTACGGCGTGTTCAACGCCACCGGTCCCGCGCATCCGCTGACGATGGCGGAGATGCTCCACGGCATCAAAGCCGTGACCACCGCGGGCGCGCAGTTCACGTGGGTGCCGGCGTCGTTCCTCGAAGAGCAGAAGGTCGGTGCGTGGATGGACATGCCGGTGTGGATCCCGCCGAGCGGCGACATGGCGGGCTTCGGCTCGCGCAACATCCAGAAAGCGCTCAACGCGGGACTGACGTTCCGCTCGCTCGCCGACACCGCGGCCGCAACGCTCGAATGGGCGGAGACGCGCTCGGCCGAGCGCAAAGCAGCGCCGCGCGCGGGCCTCAAGCCGGAGCGCGAGGTGGAAGTGCTCAAGGCGTGGCATGCGAAGCAGGCGGCGCCGGCGGAGAAGAAGTCGTAATGGGTCGCACGGATGGAGCCGCGGCTGCAGGCTTTGCGCTTCCGGCGCGTTTCGCTCGGGTGCACGTGCGCGGATCCATCGGTGCCTTACTCCTGCTGTTCGCGACCAGCGCGTTCGCACAACCCGCCGTCCTTCCGGAGCGCGCGCGTCCGGCGGCGGTCAACGCCGCGCTCACGGATCGGCTGGACAACCTCCTCCCCGCGCTCATGCGCGAGGCGGGGCTCGACATGTGGATCGTGATCAATCGCGAATACGCGGAAGATCCGGTCTACCTGACGCTCGTGCCCGAGCCGGTGTTCGCCGCGCGGCGGACGACGATGCTCGTGTTCTTCGATCGTCCTGCTGCGAACGGGGTCGCGAAGGGCGTCGAGCGTCTGACGGTGAGCCGCTATCCGTTCCGCGGTTACTACGAGGCTGCATGGGAAGGCGGCGACATCGACGCGCAATGGAAGCGCCTCGGCGAGATCATCCGCGAGCGCAATCCGAAGAAGATCGGCATCGACGTCAGCCGTGACTGGGCGTTTGCGGATGGGCTGACGCATGGATTGCATGAACGCCTCATGTCCGTCCTGACGCCCGAGTTGCGCACGCGTGTGGTCAGCGCGGAGCAGCTCGTCGTGCGCTGGATGGAAACGCGGACGGCGCTCGAGCTGCAGTCGTATCCGCAGATCGTGGCCCTCGCGCGTTCGGTGGTCACCGAGGCGTTCTCGAACAAGGTCATCACGCCGGGGGTGACGACCACCGACGACGTGGCCTGGTACATCCGCCAGCGTTACGCCGACCTCGGCCTGCCGATCTGGTTCATGCCGTACGTGAACATTCAGCGACCGGGCGCCGCGTGTGAAACGAAGACGGATTTCTGCGGCGTCGACGGCGTGATCCAGCGCGGCGACGTGCTGCACACGGATGTGGGCATCACCTACCTGCGCCTCAATACGGATACGCAGGAGATGGGCTACGTGCTCGAGCTCGGGGAGACGGATGTGCCGGATGGGTTGAAGCGCGCGCTCGCGACGGGCAATCGCTGGCAGGACCTCCTGACCAGCGAGTTCGTCACCGGCCGCACCGGCAACGAGATTCTCGCCGCCACGCGCGCCGCCTCCCTGAAGGAAAACATTCACTCGACGACCTACACCCACCCCCTCGGCTTCTTCGGCCACGCCGCCGGCCCGACCATCGGCATGTGGGACAACCAGGGCCCGACGCCGATCCAGGGCGACTGGAAACTGCACCCGAACACCGCCTACGCCATCGAAGGCAACGTGAAAGTCGCCGTGCCCGAATGGAACGGCCAGCTCGTCCAGATCAAACTGGAACAGAGCGCGGTATTCGACGGCAAGCGCGTGCACTACCTGGCGGGACGGCAGACGGAGTGGCACGTGGTGGATTGAGGATGAAGGATTGAGGATTAGGGCTCCGGCCTCCTGAATCCTCAATCCTCAATCCTCAATCCTCAATCCTCAATCCTCAATTCTCAATCCTCAATCCGCCGCGATACACTCGCGGCGACTTGCGTCGCGCCTCCCTCTTCGTCCTCTTCCTCACCGTCTTCATCGATCTCATCGGGTTCGGGATGGTGATTCCGTTTTTGTCGTTCTATGCGCGTGAGTACGGCGCGAGCGGGATTGCGGTGGGGACGGTGGTGGGGATCTATTCGATCATGCAGTTCTTCTTCGCGCCGGTGTGGGGGAGGCTGTCGGATCGGGTGGGACGGAGGCCGGTGCTGCTCATCAGCCTCACCGCGAGCTTCACCGGCTACCTGCTGTTCGCATTCACACGCAGTCTCTCCATCCTCTTTCTGTCGCGCGTGATCGCGGGCGTCGGCGGCGCGAACATCGGCACCGCGCAGGCGTACATCGCCGACTCGACCACGCCCGAGAATCGCGCAAAAGGGATGGGCCTCATCGGTGCCGCCTTCGGCCTCGGCTTCATCCTCGGTCCGCCGATGAGCGGCATCCTCGCCGCGGTCGGCACACGCCATGGACTGCCTGGCAATCTGCTGCCGGGACTCGTGGCCGCGGGACTGTCGTTCACCGCGTTCCTCGTCGCGCTGAGCGTCCTCGCGGAGTCGAAGCCGCCCGATATCGTCCCGCGCTCCGGAGTGCCTCCGCAATTCGACAAGCGTCTGTGGCGCGAGATCTTCTCGAATGCGCTGCTGGCCTCACTGTTCGCCGCGCTGTTCCTGACGCTGCTCGCCGTCGCCGGCATGGAGATCAGCGTGACGCTGCACGGGCGCGATCGCTTCCAGTTCACGCAGCTCGACATGGCGTACCTGTTCCTCTTCATGGGCGTGATCGTGGCGACGATTCAGGGAGGGCTCATCGGCCGTCTCGTGAATCGTGTCGGCGAGAAACGCGTGATCGTGATCGGCGCCGTCGCCTTCACGATCGGCTTCGCTCTCGTGCCGCTGATCTTTCGACTGCCGCTGCTGTACGTCGTGGCGTTCCTGATCGCGATCGGCCAGGGCCTCTGCTATCCCGCGCTCACGTCACTCGTATCGAAGATCTCGCCCGAAAACGAACGCGGAAGCATGCTCGGTCTCGCCGCCTCCGTCGGCTCCCTCGCGCGTTTCCTCGGTCCGCTCCTCTCCGGTTTTCTCTACGATCTCGCCCGCGCCGCCGGCGCGTTCTGGGGCGGCGCTGTTCTGATGCTCGGCGCGGTCGTCATCGCGATGCGGATGCGGAGTCGCTGACGCTCACGGCCGTCGTCCGCACAGCGTCAGCGTTTACACTTCCTTCATGGCGATTCTGAAAGTATCGAGACTGGGACATCCCGTGCTGCGGCAGAAGGCGTCCGACGTCGAGCTCGAGGACATCAAGGCAGGCAAGTTCAAGAGCCTCATCGAGGACATGGTCGAGACCATGCACGCGTACGAAGGCGTCGGACTGGCGGGTCCGCAGGTCCATCTTCCGCTGCGCATCTTCGTGTTCGAAGTGCAGGAGCGTGTGGCCAAGCGCCGCGGCGTCAAGCAGGTCGGCGTCGGCGCGATCTTCAACGCGACCTACGAACCGGTGGGCACCGACACCATCACCGACTGGGAAGGCTGCCTCAGCGTCCCGTTTCTCGGCGGCGAGACCCCGCGCTACAAGCGCGTGCGCCTCAAAGGCTTCGACCACGACGGCGATCCGCTCGCCATCGAGGTCGAAGACTTTACCGCGCGCATCTTCCAGCATGAGATCGATCACACGGACGGCCACGTGTACCTCGACCGCATGCCGGATCTGAAGACGCTGGGCTACACCATCGTGCTCTAACGACCGACGGCGCGGCGCCGCGAGGGCAGCAGCTCCGTCGGCGCCGATTCGCCGCCCGCGTTGCGCGCGCGCACGCGGATGTTGCGGTAGGGCGACGTCACCTGCCGCACATGTGGTCCCGCGTAGGCGGCCCGATGCAAGAACCCCTCGGGACTGATTTCCTCGATGTAGTACTGCTCGACGACCGATCCTTCGGGCGGATCCCACGTCAGCGTGTACGCGGTGGCGGTGCTGGTGAGACGCACGTTCGCGGGCGTTCCCGGCGGTGCGGGGAGCGGCTGCAACTCGTCTTCGCGATAGACCGTCGCGCGTGCTCCGGTCGCGGCGTCACCTTCCTGAATCGCGATCAGCGCGTCGCCTGACGTCGTCGCCGCGATGCTCGGCGCAGTGTGACGATCCGGGCCCTGCGTGACGACGCCGGCAACGGTGCCGTTCAACTCCGCGTCGAGCCGATGCATGCGCAGATACCAGTTCGCCACCTGATAGCGCACGGCGACCAGGAAATCGCGGCCGTCGAACGCCACGCCGGACGGACCGGCGATGCCGGGGAGCGTGCCGGTTTTCACGATGCGCAGTGGCGCGCCGTCGACGACCGTCACGTTGTTGCCGCTGACGATCATGAACTCGCGACCACTGGCCGCGACGGACGGGTCGTAGCCATACGGCACTTCGATCGGCGCGTCGAGCACGACCCCGTCGTCCGGGGAGAGATACGTGGCAAGGGTGAAATCGTCGAGGTGGCCGCAGATGGGGAAATAGCAGATCTCGTGCAATGCCTCGTTCCACACGAGCAGCGCGCGCGTGCCGTCGTACGCGATGGCCACGTCGGATGCGATGCGGAACTGTTCTTCCGGAAGCTGCGGGCGCCGCAGGTCGAGGACGCGCGGCGTCGAGGCCACGCCGTTCGGCGACACGAACGCGATCACGAGTTGCCAGCGCTCGTCCGGCCAGACCACGATCCAGTGCGTGCCCGCCCACGTCACCGCGGCGACGCTCTCCCACCACGCATACGTGTTCTGCGCGGCGAGGATGATCGGCTGCGCGTCGATGGGCGCGCCGTTCGCGTCGATGCGCGTGGCCATCAGCTTTCCGTCGCTGCGATGGACGGCGAGGTAGTCCGTGCCGCTCCACGCGAGATCGCGCGAGGTGAGGAACGAGAGCGCGGCGGCCGGCCGAGCCGAGGGAGTGCCGTCGCGGGCGAGCAGCGCCGAGCGCAGATACGCCGCATCCCCTTCGTGCTCGGACCACATCGCGAGGAAGCGTCCGTTGCCGGCGCCGAGGATGGGCTGATGCTGGCGGGCGTACTGGAGTGAAAGCATTTCCGGAGCGCGCGGCACGCCGTCGCTGCCGATGACGTTGGCGCTGACGCGGTTCGTGAACTGCACGTCCGTGCTTGCCGCGACGAGCATCACGCTGCCGAGGGTCGCGGCGCCGAGCATGGGCCGCGTCTGCGGGCCTTCGATCGCGCTGCCGGCGGCGGCACCGTTCGCGTCGAGACGGAGGGTCATGAGCTTCGCGCTCGTGTGGGTCGCGGACTGCTCGGTGTACGCGAGCACGAAGCCGTTGCCGTCGCGCAGCAATCCGTGCGGCGTGACGATCCCTTCGCGCCGCAGCACGAGCTGTTCGTCGGTGACACTTCCGTCGTTGCGCACGAGCGCGGATTGCAGATCGCTCGTCCCCGGACCGTACGTGCCGTATGAGAAGACGACGAGCGTGCCGCCGGCGGCCGGCGCCGCCACGACCTCGAGCGGCCGGCTCATCGTGCCCGGCGGGAAGGTGCCGGCGATGTGCTCGCGGGAGATCACGCCGTTCGCGGTGATGCGATGCGCGATCAGCTGCACGCCCGAGCTGAGGACGACGAAGCCGTCCGTGCGCGGGACGACCGCGAAGAACATTCCGACCGAATCGAGGTCGTCGCGCCGGACCACGTCGCCGTCGCGCTCGAGGAGCACGGCCTGCCCCCGCTCGGTGAAGACGGCGTCGAGGGCGATGAGAAAGTGCGTGCCGTTCCAGGCGACGCGGCTGCCGATGTGCAGCGGGAGATCGAGCGTGCGCACGTTCGTCACGCGGCCGTCGTGGTCGACGTCGGCCATGCTCGTCACGGCACCGCGGCGCCAGAAGATCGCGAACGAATCGCCGGTGCCGACGGCCTCGAGCCACTCCGGCTGGACGTCCTGTACCAGCGTGAGTGCGATGGGGGAGAGGCGCCGTCCGCTCGCGTCGCTGAACGCACCTTTGATGTGCGTGCCGAGGACCTCCATCGATTCACGCCAGACGGTGAGGAAGCGATTGTCGTTTGCGGCGACGCGCGGAAACAGCGCGTCGTACGCGGTCGGCGCGATGTTGCGCGGCCCGAGGTCGCGGCCGGCGGCGAACAGCGGGAGCGAGAGGGAGAGGAGGAGCAGGAGTCGTTTCATCGATGTCGGTCGTCTCGGCTGTACACGGACGGCGTGCGCCGTCCGTGCGTCGCCTTTCTGGCCGGCGACGAGGCATAACGTCAGTGACTGCTGAATAACGTTATGCGGTTATGCCATAACTTTGGAGCGGAGTCCAGCGACCGCGGCCGTGACCGTCTCGATGGCGCGGTCGATCTCCTGCTCCGTCGTGTAGCGCGAGAGGGAGAAGCGCACCGCGCCCATGGCCACGCGCAGCGGTTTCTGCATCGCCTTCATCGTGCCGCTCGGCTCGACGCTGCCGGAGTGACACGCCGCGCCGGCGGACGCGCAGATGCCCTCGGCGTCGAGCGCGCGCACGAGCGCGTCGGCGGCCGCGTCATGGAAGGAGATGTTCGCGGTGTTGCCGAGCCGGGGCTGGGTGGCGCCATTGACGGAGGTCTCTTCGACGCGCTGCATCACCTGCGATTCGAACCGGTCGCGCAGGGCCTGGACGCGGTCGTACGAGGGGAGTGCTTCGCGCGCGATTTTCGCGGCGGCGGCGAGGCCCACGATCGAGGGGACGGGCTCGGTGCCGGAGCGGAGGCCGAGCTCCTGTCCACCGCCGTACCAGAGCGGCTGCAGGGAGAGGCCTTTGCGGATCGTCAGCGCGCCGATGCCTTTCGGCGCATGGAACTTGTGGCCGGAGATGGTGAGAAAGTCGGCGCCGAGGTCGCGGGTCGAAAGGGGGATCTTGCCGGCCGCCTGGACGGCGTCGACGTGCATCAGCGCACCGCGCGCGTGGGCCATCTCCGCGATCTCGGCGACGGGGTGCAGGACGCCGGTCTCGTTTTGCGCGAGCATCACGGTCACGAGAAGCGTGCGGTCGTCGATCGCTTCGCGCATGCGTTCGAGATCGATCGCGCCTTCGGTGTCGACGGGGACGGCGACCACCTCGATGAGGCCCGCGCGTTCGAGCGCACGCAGGAGCAGGAGGACCGAGGGATGCTCGACGGTGGTGGTGACGACCTTCCGCCGCTCCGGCGTGCGATCGACCAAACCGCGCAAAACCAGCGCATTCCCCTCGGTGCCGCAGCTCGTGAAGATGACCTCGGAGACGTCGCAGCCGAGGAGGAGGGCCAGCTCTTCGCGGGATTCCTCGATGGCGTCATGGGACTTGCGGCCGAGGGAGTGGATGGCGTGGGCGTTCCCGAAGAGGTCGCGGTAGTAAGGGGTCATCGCCGCGAGCACCTCATCGGCGACGCGGGTGGTGGCATTGTTATCGAGATAAATCATTTTGCGCTTCTCTGACGGATTCTCCCCGAGCAAATGACGCCTCGGCGCCGGATGTCGGGCTCGTGACTTATTTTTGATGAATGGCGAAACGGCCGCGTGACTCGTGATCCCTAAGATGTCTCCATACGAGCGCGCCGTATTCGAGAACCGGTAGCGTGTTGTATGAGAGAGAGCTCAGGCGGGCGGCGTGAAAGCGTCGCTCGCCTGAATCTTTTTGGTTGCTGGTTACTGGTTGTTAGTTGCTTGTGCAGTGTCGTGCAGCGATCACTTCCCAGCAACCAGCAACACGCCGCGCAGACGGCGCTTACATATCAAACAAAAACTGCTCCGGTCCCGACGCTGCGTCGTACTCCGCCTGCAGGTCGGTTTTGTGTTTCCATTCGATCTCGCCGAGCTCGACGAACAGTTTGCCCAGATCCGTCGTCGGCGGGACGCGTTCGGCCATGAAGCGGTAGTGGCTCTCCGAGTCGCGTTCGCGTTCGAGCGCGTATTTGAGAGCGCGGCTCATGTCGAGGTTGGTGATGTCGGCCGGCAGCTCGAGATTCACCGGCGATGGATCCGGCGGCGGCGTGCCGATGGTCTCGCGGTACTTGCGCTCGAGCTTCGCGCGGTGCACGAGCTCGACGTCGGCGAGCTGCAGCATGCGCTGGCGCACGTCCGGCGTTGCCGCGCGTTCGGCCAGCTTCTGGTAGTAGACACGCGTTTCGACTTCGGACTGGATCGCCTGCCGAAGCACTTCTTCGACCGTCGTTTCGAGCGGTTTCATGAGGACCCGCGCGAATGATAGCCGTTCAGGCGCCGCGGTAGACGTCAGGATTCGGTGGCGCGTCGTCTTCGAACGGTGCCTCGCGCAGCGGCTGGCCGATGCCGGTGCCGCCCGCGGTGCCGCGTTTCTCGATCTCGCCGTAGTACGGACGCCACCCCATCGGACCGACGGGGAAGTTTGGCGGGACGACGAGGTCGCGCAGTCCCACGACCGCGCGCGCACGCGAATCGATGGCCATCTCGTAATCGCGCGTCATGTAGATCGCGTCTTCCGGGCATGCGTCGACGCAGTAGCCGCAGAAAACGCAGCGCAGCAGGTCGATGTCGTAGCGCACGGGAAACTTCTCGCGCGTGCGCTGGTCCTCGCCGGCCTCGATGGTGATGCATTCGGCGGGACACGCGGTCGAGCACATGTAGCACGCGACACAGCGCGTGGTGCCGTCCTCGCGGGTGGTGAGGATGTGGCGGCCGCGGAAGCGCTCGGAGTAGACGCGCTTCACTTCCGGATACTGGATCGTCGGCAGGCGCTTGATGTTGACGAGGTTCTTCATCAGGTGCTTGAGCGTGCGGAACATGCCGCCCACGACCTGCGGGAGATAGAGACGGTCGGCGAACGTCATGGCCTCGCGCTCGACGCGCACGACCCCGGGGGAGACTCGAGTGGTATTGGACATTAGCGATCCAGTTCCCCGGCGATGATGTTGAGCGAGCCGAGTGCGGCGATCGCGTCAGGAATCGTCTGGCCGGTGATCATCTTTCCGAACGCTTCGAAGATCGGGAAGCAGGGCGGACGCACGCGCACGCGGTACGGGTGCTTGGTGCCGTCCGAGATGACGTAGAAGCCGACCTCACCGTTGCCCCCTTCGACCTGGAAGTAGGTCTCGCCGACCGGCGGCTGGATGCCGTGCATGATCAGCTTGAAGTGGTAGATGAGCGACTCCATCTCGTTGTAGACCTTCGCCTTCGGCGGCAGGGCCACGTACGGGTTGTCAACCATGACCGGTCCCGGCGGAAGGCCGCGGTCGATGGCCTGCTGGAGGATGCGCAGCGACTGGCGCATCTCCTCGAAGCGCACGAGGAAGCGCGCATACGTATCGCCGCCCTCGGCGACGGGGACGTCCCAGTCGTAGGTTTCGTAGCCGAGGTAGGGACTCGATTTGCGGACGTCGAAGGGGACGCCGACGGCGCGGAGGCACGGTCCGGTGAAGCCGAAGTTGATCGCGTCTTCGCGCGAGATCACGCCGACGCCTTCGACGCGGTCGCGGAAGATGCGGTTCTTCATCACGAGCGCTTCCACGTCGTCGATGAACTTAGGCAACATGTTGACGATCTTCTGCGCGTTGCGCAGGAAGTCTTCCGGCACGTCGACGGCGATGCCGCCGATGCGCAGATAGCTCGGCAGCAGGCGCGCGCCGCTGCACGACTCGGCGAGGGCGATGATCTCTTCGCGCGGCTGGAACAGCCACCAGAAGTTCGTCAGCGCGCCCATGTCGACCAGGTTCGTGCCGATGCAGATGATGTGGTCGGAGATGCGGTAGAACTCCGACAGCATGAGGCGCACGTGGTTCGCGCGCTCCGGCGATTCGATGCCGAGCATCTTCTCGACCGTCATGCAGTAGCCGACGTTGTTGATGATCGCCGAGCAGTAATTCAGCCGGTCGGTGTACGGGATGACCTGCTGGTAGGTGTGCGTCTCCGACATCTTCTCGAAGCAGCGGTGGAGGTAGCCGATCTCCTGCTCGGAGCCGACGATCGTCTCGCCGTCGAGCGTCACGACCATGCGCAGCGTGCCGTGCGTCGCCGGATGCGACGGGCCGAGGTTGAGGGTGACTCGTTCAAAGTCCGACTCGTCCTCGTTCTGTTGGAACTCGGGGGCGATCTTCGGCGTGATCGTGGCGATGCCCTGGTCGGTGAGCAGCCAGCGCTGCGCGGGATCGTAGTCTTTGCGCAGCGGATGGCCCTGGAAGTTCTCGTGGGTGAGGATGCGGCGCAGGTTCGGATGGCCGGCGAACCCGATGCCGTACATGTCCCACGCCTCGCGCTCGAACCAGTCGAAGGCCTGATACACGCCGATGCTGGTCGGGACGCTCTCGTTCTCGCCGACCGGCACCTTGAGGCGCACGCGCTCGTTGTTGGCGAGCGAGTAGAGCTGGTAGACGAGGTCGAAACGCGCGCCGTCGCGGTTCGGGTAGTCGACGCCGAAGAGGTCGAGCGGCAGCGTGAACTGCAGTTCGGGATGATCGCGCAGCGCGAGCAGGACGTCGACGATGCGGGCTTTGTCGACGAGGAACGTGGCCATGTCCTGGCCGAGCTCCTGCTCGAGGCCCTGCACTTTTGCGGCGATCGCCGCACCGCGTGTATCCATCGCCGCCGCTTCGGCGGGAACGTACGGCTGGCGGTTGGTGGGCGCCGGTCCGGTGTACGGGATGGCGCTGAATTTCGTGAGAGTGCTCATTAGCCTCGGCGAATCTCCCCGCGCTCGATCTTCTCTTTCAGTTTGAGGATGGAGTACATCAGACCATCCGGGGTCGGCGGGCAGCCGGGCACCCACATGTCGACCGGGATGATCTCGTCGATGCCCTGCACGACGTGGTACGCGCGGTAGAAACCGCCCGAGGTCGCGCACGCGCCCATGGCGATGACGTACTTCGGCTCGGGCATCTGGTCGTAGATTTTCTTGAGGACCGGCGCCTGCTTGTCGACGATCGTGCCGGCCACGATGAGCAGGTCCGCCTGGCGAGGCGAGAACCGCACGACCTCGGCGCCGAAGCGCGAGATGTCGTAGTGTGACGAGACCATCGACATGAACTCGATGGCGCAGCACGCCGTGCCGAATGGGAGCGGCCACAGCGAGTTGCCACGAGCCCAGTTCACGACCTGGTCCAGCTTGGTCGTGACGAAGCTCGTGTCGCTGAGGCCGTCGACTTCGCGGTCGGCTTCTCCGGGAAGGGTGATGAGGCCTTTTTCCGCCCCCTCGCCGGGCGCGACGCCGCTCTTGCGCGGGATGATGGAGTCCGATTTATCGGTGTTCAATGGCATAAGTTGACTCGGGGTGGTGCGGTCGCGTTTGTCCGGGGCGCGACTCATCCGCGGGAAGCGGATTCTATGTACTTGAGAAACGTTTCACAAGCGAGCGTAATGCCCGGGCGGGAGGGGATGCGAGTGCAGTGCCGTAACGCCGGCGGAACGCCGGTCTCCGACCCGGCCGGTCCGCCGGTCTCCCGGTCGGCGGAGCAACGAAGCCGGCGGCCGGCACCTCCGCGCGCCACAGCGCGTCAGCGCAAGCGCTTCAGCTTCGCTTCGGCGCTCTGCCGGATCCCTTCCCGCTGTGCCGGATGCGCTTTCTCCAGCAGCGCCAGCGCGCGCTCCGCTTCGCGCACCGCGTCGTCGCGGCGGCCGAGGGCTTCGTAGGCGTCGGCGAGGGAATCGTGGGCATTGGGGGAGTCGGGGTACAGCGTTGCGACGAGCTCGAAGATCTTCACCGCCTCGGCCGGCCGCTGCTCGAGGCTGCCGTAGCCGATGCCGTTGAGCGACTGTTCCTGCAGCACGAACGCGTCCGGATGCGTTTTGCGCAGCTCGGTGAGCCGCGCGACCGTGGCCTCGATCCCTTTTTCCGCGACCAGCGTCTGCAGTTGCGCGAGTGTCATCGGCTGCTTGCGCGGCGTGGCCGCGTGGGTGAGGTGATGCTGCAGAAAGTCGAGCGTCTGCGTGACGATCAGACGCGACTCGTGCGTGTCGTCGAGCAAATCGAATCCGTGGCGACCTTCCGGATACGTCACCAGCGTGACCGGCGCGTCGAGCGCGACCGCCTGCGACACCCAGCGGTCGATGCTCTGGTTGAGCGGCAGCGCATCGAGTCCGGCGCGCGTGACGAGCACGGGCAGGTTCGCGTTCTTCGGCGCCTCCTGCATCGCGCCGTAATAGAAGACCGCCGCGCGGAAGCCGTCCCGCTGCGCGAGCGCCGTCCCGATGCGTGCGTTCGCGGAGCACGACCAGATCGCGATGCGATTCGCGTCGAGCTTGAGTTCCGACGCATGCTCGCGCAGATACGTGAGCAGCGCGTCGACCTGCGCGGCCGTGTTCTGCGCGTTCGTCTGATGCGACACCGCGGCGATGCCGCGCGTCGCCACGAGACGCGGCCATGACGTGTATTGCCCCCAGTCCTTGAGGTCGGGACGGCCGACCCCGTTGATGAAGACGACCACCGGCAGCGTGGCGTTGCTGTTGGGCGGGCGATACAGATCGAATGTGAGGTCGCCCGAGTAGCGGACGTTCTTCTTCACCTCGACCTTGTCCATGCCCGGGACGGTGAGCACGACGGTCTCGTTCTGCGCGAGGAGAGGCAGCGCGACGAAGAGGAGCAACGCCAGTTTTCGCATGCGCGGCATCGTAGCGCGGCGATGTGCCAGCGCTGTGAAGGCGGCGCTACAAACGTGCGAGAGCGTGCGCGACGCGAAAGTTTTCCGCGAGCGCGCGGGCGCGTTTGCGCAGACGCAGGCGCAGTGGGGCCTCGCCGAGGATTTCGATCAGGCGCTCGCCGAGTTCCACGGCATTGTCTTCCGGCGCGGAGAGCACGCCATCCTCTCCGAACGCAATCGCCTGCGTGAACACGCACGCCAGCCCCGCCGCCATGGCCTCGGCGGCGATCAACGGATACGCATCCTCGCGACGGTTCGGGGCGAGGAAGACGTCGCACGAATGCAGGAGCCGCGTCATTTCCGCCGTCGTCAGCGCGACGTGGAACTCCTGCACCGCTTCGAGCGGCTCTTCGCGCGATGGAGTCCACGGCGACACGCGCACGAGCTCCAGCGTCTGATGAAACCAGCGCGCGTGCGCAACCGCGCCGTAGCCGTCGGAGATGCCGTGCGCTTCTTTGTGAGACGCGCCCGCGAGCAGCACACGCAACGGCTCGTGCTCGCGCGGGAGGCGATCGCGATAGACCTCGTCGTCGACGACGGGACCGAGGCGCTGGACATCCGCGGAGGTGTAGGCGGGCTCGGTGAATTCACGAAAGTCTTCGACGTAGAGCCACTCCGCGCGCGAGCTGCGCCACGTCACCGGCGCGCCGGTGGTGACGATCTTGGCACCGAGCGCGTCGGCGAGCGTCATCGTTGCGCGGACGGTGCCGGAGATCGCCGTGCCCTCGACGAGAAAGTTCATCCGTTCCGCGCCACGACGTAATATCCCGACGCGGTGAGGTCTTCGCGCGAGAAGCCGATGTTCGCCGCCGTCAGCGCGTCGATGAGCGCGTGCGACTGTGGGGTGATCGCGAGCTGCTGCGGCGCGATGTCGACCGGCGTCCAGCCGGTCATGGCCAGCATTTCCTCGATCGACGCGCGCGTGAAGAAGCGGATGTGGCCGACGCAGGTGAGCCCCATGTAGACGTAGTCGAAGCGGCCCTGCAGCAGGTCGCCGACGACCGAGGCGTTGGAGAGATTCGGGAGACTGAGGAGGAGCTGCCCGCCGGGCTTGGCGATACGGCGTAGCTGGGAGAGGAACGACCACGGGTCGTCGAGATGCTCGACGATGTCCCCGCCGACGATCCAGTCGAACTGTTCGTCGAGGATGCTCACGATCTCGCGGACGTCGCCCTGGTACACGTCGTCGATGCGACGGCGTGCGATGGCCGCGGCCTCGCGGTCGAGCTCGACGCCGACGACGCGGCATTTCTGGCGCGCTTTGAGCGCCGCGCCGAGGGGGGCTTCGCCGCAGCCGAACTCGAGGATCGACTTCGCGCTCGTGCTGATGCGGTCGAGGAGGTCCATGCGCACCTGGCCGCGCATCGAGCTCCAGCGATGGACGTAGTCGGTGCCGGAGATCGTGACCTCGACGCCGCGCAGCGCCTGAATCGCCGTGCCGCGAGCGCCGTCGAGGAGCTGGGTGCGGCAGAGGAAGACGGCCGGATCGGAGTCGTCCCACGCCACGCGTTCGAGCAGACGCGGCTGCTGTTCGAGCGCGGCGAAGGTCTCTTCGAGCTCGCGCAGGGTCATGTACGGCGCCGCCGGCGCGCGATGCTGGCGCGGATGCCGCGACTCGTTGGTCACCGGGACGATGACCTGAGCCTCGTCCATGGCCTCGGACAAGCGCGCAATGAGCCGGCGCGAGCAGAGGACGAGGGGGTCGGTCACGACGAGCACGAGCTCGCCATCGACGTCGCCGGCGACGTCGGCGATCTGTTCGTCGGGTTCGTAGTAGTGGAAGCTGGAGGTCTGGGAGCGCAGGAGGGACTCGGCCTGCCAGCTCGCAAACCGCTCCTCGATCGCCGGGTGGTCGAAGCGGGGGAAGAGGACGGCGATCACGCGCGACGTTTCGCACGGGGATGGGCGTGGCGTCAAGGGGGGGAGAGGACGACGACGGGCCGACGCGGCCGGCGGCGCGTCCGTCATGCACGTGCGGACGCGGGGACCGGCAGTGCTCGCGTCATGCTCGCGCGGTCTGGCTAGGGCGGCGGTCCCGGCCGATCTCTCCCGAGACGGAACACCCTGCGCGCTCCCGGCGTTAGACTCGCCGCATGCCCTCTGTCGTGGCCGCCGTGAAGGCGAATCCGTATCTGCACCTCGAGGCCGAACGGATCTACAACCCGATCACGGATCGCTCGCTCGTCGCGGGCGAGCCGATGTACGACGACCTGCGCGCCTTCCTCGGCGGCGGTGCGGCCAGCGATGCGCTCCTCGACGACGGCTGGGTCATTCGCGACGGCGAAGACCTCTCGCGCAGGCACCTCCTCAAAGTCGTCTCGCTCGAGCTCATGACGAGCTGCAACCAGAAGTGCTACTTCTGTCCCGTCTCCATCGCGCCTCGCGAAGACGAGACCATGCCGCCGGAGCTCTTCGCGAAGATCGTCCACCAGTTGACCTCCTTCCGCGAGACGCTGCAGGGTGTCTTTCTGCAGAGCTACAACGAGCCGACGCTCGACCGCCGCTTCGTCGAGCACGTGACGGCGCTGTTCCAGGCCGGACTGCCGGTGGCGGTGCTGAGCAACGGCTCCGGCCTCACGCCGGCCAAGGTCGACGCGATCCTCGCGGAAGGCTCGCTGCGCTACCTCTGTATCAACCTCTCGACGCTCGACCGCGAGCGCTACACCAAAGATCGCGGGGCGGACCACCTCAACGTCGTCCTGCGCAACCTCGACTACCTCAAAGACAAGCCGCTCGCCCAGCAGATGCGCATCGTCGTCCTCGGCGAAATGAACGACGTCCATCGCGCCGACTTCGAAGCCGTCCGCGAGCGCTTTGCGGGCAGCCGCTTCGAAGTCGAGATGCACCACGCCACCGATCGCGCGGGATGGCTCGAGGTGGGGATGAAGCTGGTCGTGCCGAAGAAAAATCTCGCCGGCTGCGATCTGATCGGCTCACGGCCGATCCAGCACCTGCACATCACGCCGCACGGCGCGTGCATCATCTGCTGCCAGGATTACGACGAGAACTACATCGTCGGCGACCTGTCGAAACAGAGCGTGGTCGAGGTGCTCGAAGGCGACGACATGGCGCGCATCCGCAAGTGGGCGTATGGCGTCGAGGAAGCGCCGGACGATTTCATCTGCCGGACGTGCGTGTTCGCGCTCGAGCGCTGAACCACTGCTCCAGGCGCTCGCCGGTGCGCTCCGCGCGGAACTGTTCCACCACCTCGCGGCCGCGGCGCGCGAGCTGTTCGCGTAACGCCGCGTCACCGAGCAGGCGCGCGAGCTGCTGGCCCATCGCGGTGCCGTCGCCCTCGGGCGCGAAGAGCGCGTAGTCGTGGCGCGCGTCCCACGAGAGAAACGACGGGATCCCGGAAAGCACACACGGAACGCCGCCGGCCATCGCTTCCGCGGCCGGAAGACCGAATCCTTCTTCCCTGCGGCTCGGCCCGAGGAACACATCGCAGGAGGCGATGAGGCGGGACATCTCCGCGGAGGTGAGGGCGACGTGGAACTCGCTGGCGAGATCCGCCGGCTCGTCGTCCATGGCCACCCATTGCGAAACGCGAATCAATTCGAATTGCGCACCCAGCGTGCGGGCGCGGCGGACTGCTTCGTAGCCGACGTCGATGCCTTTGAAATCCGCCTGTGCCGGTCCGACGAGCAGCACGCGCGGAACGGCGTTGCCGCCGCGATGCGGCTGATAGAACTCGGCGTCGACGATCTGGCCGACGTAGGTCGCGTCGTCGTAGAGCTCGCGGCAGATCGGGACGAGGTGCGGCGAGACGGTGATCTTCGGCAACGGCAGTCGGTACGCGGCGTCGATCCGCGGTTTGAGATCGCGATAGCCGGTGAAGGAGCCCTCGTAGCCCTGGCAGAAGTGCACGCCTTTTTCGCCTGCCAGGCGATGGGTGAGCTCGAGCGTCGTCCAGAACGTGCCCACCACGAAATCGAACCGCGAGGCGTCGAGCTCTTCGAACGATTGCACGTGCTGCCACTTGGCGCGCGAGCTGCGCCACGTCAGCGGACCGCCTCGCGTGATGAGCGTGACGTCGTGGCCGCGATCGGTGAGCACGTCGCCGTGCGCGACCGCGACGCGGATGCCGCCGGCGAGCTCCGTGTCGGCGAGGAGATAGGCGATCTTCATCGGCGGAACTGCACCAGGCGATAGCCGTACACGCCGCGGTCGTAGAGCTCGCGGTACGTGCGGCCGCTCTCGATCAGATCGTCAACCTGTTGACTGGTCAGTCCGAGGTCGGCGATGAGGGCTTCGCGGTAACGGGGGAGGCGGAGGCGGAAGTAGTCGATGGTGGGAGGGGCTTTCCGCGAAAGATCGACTTCTTCCTCCAGCGTGAAACCGTGCTGCCGCGCCGCGGCGAGGAACGCGTCGTAGCGATGCAGCGTCCCTTCCTCGCGCAATGCGAATTCGTCGAGGACGATCACGTGGGAGGTCAGCTCGGCGGCTTTCGCGAAGAGCGCCAGCGAGTCGATGTACTGCGACGACTCCTGAAAGAACACGCAGTCGAAAGGGCCGCCGGTGAAATCTTCGAAGCGGCTGCACTGCACGTCGAGCGAGTCATAGCGCGCGCGGACCATGGCGATCTGCTTGTCGTCGGGCGTGATGCCGGTGACGGTGTAGCCCATGCTCGCGAGGCGGTTCAACGTGGTGCCGAGGCCGATGCCCGCTTCGAGGAGTCGGGCGGGCGGCTTCGGAAGACGCGAGAGCAGCAACTCCGTCGAACGCTCCTGCGCCGCGAGCAGCGACTCGTCGGCGCGCTCGAAGAGGCCGTAATGCAGCGCGTCCGCTCCCCCTTCCTCGTGCGTGAGGATGTGCATGAAGACGTTGAGCGGGTAGTAGAAATCCCGATACGGGAGCGGGGCGGCAGACACGGCGCGCATTCTATGATGCGGATCTCATGAGGCGAGGGGTCGAGCTCGCGCTGCTCGCGCTGGTGCTGGCGGCGATCGCGTTTGCGTATCGCGATGCGACGCGGCTCTTCTGGACGTACGACGACGCGTTCCTGCTGCGCGTGGTCGAGCAGGCGGACCTCAACGACTATTTCGGCTCGAAGCCGTTCTGGCGCTCGATGCCCTCGGCCATGTTCGTGCCGTTGCTGCTGGCGTGGTACGAGGCCGGGGCGCGCGCCGGCGATGCGGCGGGGTTTTACGTGCTGGCCATCGCGCTGCTGCTCGCGGCGCTGGTGTGCGTGTACGCGGCGCTGCGGCGCTGGCTGGGGGCGGTGGAATCGCTGAGCGCGATCGCGATCATCGGGCTCGGACCGCCCGTCGTGTCGGTGGTCATTCAGTTGATGGCCACGCATTACCTGATCGCGCTGGCGTTCAGCGCGCTGTCCGTGGGAGCGCTGGCGCCCTCCCGCGGCGCCGCCCCGGGGGACGGCGGCGCGACGCCGCCGGGCCAGCCGGCGGGACGGTGGCCATCGGCAGTGTTTTATCTGGCGGCGATCCTGGCGAAGGAGATCGCCATCCCGCTGCCGTTCCTCCTGCTGCTCCTGCCCGGTGTACGCGTGCGTCACGTGGTCCCGCACGGGATCGCGCTGGTGCTGTATTTCGCCTGGCGCAAGATCATGATCGGGGCGTTCCTCGGCGGCTACGGCTGGGCGGTGACGGCGGACAACGCCGACGATCTGCTGCTCTCGCTGCCGCGGCAGCTCGCCACGACGCTCACCCTCGCCGCGCTCGTCCTGCTCGCCGTCATCGCCTTGCGTTTGCGCTCGCGCAGGTTCGCGTTCGCGTTCGTGATCGCGCTCGGTGCGGCCATCGCGCCGGTGCTCCCGGTCGCGCGCGAGCCGCAGTCGCGTTACGCATTCGCGGCCTGGGTGACGCTCGCCGTCTTCTTCGCCATCGCCGCGCGCTCCCGCGCCGTCGTCTGCGCGATCGGCGTCATCGCGGTGGCGGTCGCGTTTCAGTTCGAATGGCGGAAAGTGTTCGCGGTCTCCGAGGAGATGAGCGCGGAGTCGCGATTCGTGATGCGGGCGCCGGCGAATGCGACGCTGCGCTTGCCGCGCACGCCGCCCGCGGCGATGGCGGAACTGCAGTGGCACCGCGCGAAAACAGGCGCGCCGCAGGGACTGCAGTGGTTCTACGACGACGTCTGGCTGTGCGGCGGTCGCGTGCAGGGGCGACGGCTCTTCGATTTCGACGCGCGCACGCGGCGCATCGTCGATGTATCTCCACAGGCTCACGCACTGCAGCAGAAGCATTGCAGTGCGATTCGCGAAAACGCGCCGCTCACCGCCGACTTCCGCTTCGAAAACGGCACGCTCTTCTGGACGTTCGGTCCGTACGAGCGCGGTGCGTATCACGTCGTCTTCGCCGACGGCATCCAGGCCTTCACCGTCCCGCGCGAAGACGCCTACCGCCTCGGCGAGATGGACGGCATCGCCCTTCGCGTGCGCTACGATGCGCCGGAAGGGTGGGTGACGTACTCGCCCGAGATCGCGCTCGACTTCCGACGCACCCCGACGTTCCGATGGCACCGGTGAACTTCCGACTCGACCCTGAGCCTCTCGCGGCGCAGTACCGCGGCAACGATCCCTTTCCGCACATCGTCGTCGACGATCTGTTCGAGGACGCGGATCTCGAACGCGTGCTGGCCGAATTTCCGAAGCCCGAGCAGACGCGCTGGATGCGTTTCGACTCGCCGACCGAGAAGAAGCTCGGCTACTACCACGAGCACAGCACGATCACCCCGACGGTGCGCGCGTTCCTCGATGCGATGAACGGTTTCGAGATGCTGTTGTTCCTCGAGGCGCTGACGGGCATCGACGGCCTCATCCCCGATCCGTATTTCGGCGGCGGCGGCCTGCATCAGATCGAGCCGGGCGGATTCCTCAAGATCCACGCGGATTTCAACGTGCACCCGAAGCTCAAGCTCGACCGCCGCGTGAACATGCTCGTCTACCTGAACAAGGATTGGGACGAGGCGTGGGGCGGGCATCTGGAGCTGTGGAACGCGGGCATGACGGAATGCCGGCAGCGCATCGCACCGCTGTTCAATCGGACGGTCGTGTTCTCGACCACGGACACGTCGTTTCACGGCCATCCGCATCCGCTGGCGTCCCCGCCCGGCGTGACGCGCAAATCGGTCTCGCTCTACTACTACACGGCGGGACGGCCGGAGGAGGAACGCTCGGCGGCGCATGACACGATTTTTCGCGAGCCGGGATAGGTGTTGTTTTTAGTGGTCGGTGGTCTGTGAGGGGTCGTGAGGAGGGGTCGATGACTGACAATCGACAACCGACAACTGATAACCGCCCCGCCCCGCCCCGTCCGGCATCGGTCTCGCACGACGTACCGGCATGCGTCGCATCGCTGTGCTCGTCCTGATGATCGTCGCCTGTCGCAAGGAGGCGCCGCCCGCGGCGCCGAACGCGTCACAGACCGCGACCACCACCGCGGCCGCCGGGCCGGGCGATCTGCGCAACTCGAACATGGACGTCGTCATCCCGCTGTTGCGCGATGCGGTGGCGAAATGTGCGCCGGAGAAAACGGAGTTCGCGGCGAACGAGCCGGTGAAGCTCACGTTGCAGCTCAATGAATCGCCGGAGCAGCTGCGCGTCGGAGCGCGTCTCGTCGATGAAAACGGCGAAGAGGCGGCGTACGCGAACGTGCCGGCGAACGGGCAGAAAGCGGTCACGGTCACGATCGCGAAACCGCCGCAAGCGGGGACGTACACGCTCGAGGGGTACTGGGGCGGAAACCGCGTCTGTTCGGAGACGGTGAAGATCGGCGGCTAAGCAGGATGCTCTGACGTCGCCAACGGATCGGGAAACGACCGGGAGCCTCCGGCGGCCGGGCCGCGGGCCCGGACCCGCTGGTTGGCCTAGCCTCCGCGACACAGCGTCACGAACTTGGAAGACAGTGTCGCGGAGG
>DASPHZ010000074.1:0-96748 GCA_035629395.1 Thermoanaerobaculia bacterium | reverse complement strand
CCTCCGCGACACTGTCTTCCAAGTTCGTGACGCTGTGTCGCGGAGGCTAGGCCAACCAGCGGGTCCGGGCCCGCGGCCCGGCCGCCGGAGGCTCCCGGTCGTTTCCCGATCCGTTGGCGACGTCAGAGCATCCTGCTTAGCGCAACATGCCGTGGCGCAGGATGCGCGAGATCTCCTTCACGGCGGCGTCGGTCTCTTTGCCGAAATGGTCTTTGACGCCGAACAGGATCTCGACCGTGAAGTAGTTGTAGAAGATGCGCGTGGCCAGCATGACCGCGGAGACGGGTGACAATCCCGCGGCCAGTTTCTCCTCGAGCTCCTTCTCCATTCCCGTCGCGCGCATGAACGACGTGAAGCGCTCCGCCATGTTCTCGTAAAACTTGCGCACGTGCGTCCCGTCGAACTCGACGACGTCGACGTAAATGAGGGCGATGTATTCGCGGTAGTCGCTGGTGATCTCGCGGATGGCCAGACCGATCTCTTCGAGATTGTCCGGAAACGACCCCTTTGCGAGCGCGCGATTGAACGGAAACTCCGGCTGCGACATCGCCTCGAAGTAACGATCGATCAGGGCGCGGAAGATCGTCTCCTTGTCGGGAAAGTGGTGATACACGTTCCCTTTCGACAGCCCCGCCTCCTCGGCGATATCGCGCACGCTCGTGGCGCCGTAGCCTTTGTGCGAGAACAGCTTCAGCGCCGAGTCGAGGATCTGCTGGCGCGATCTCTCCGAACGTTCTTCCTGCGTCATCGGCGCGGAGTTTAGCTGAGCCGCTTCCGTAACTCCTCCTTCACGACCTTTCCGTAGGGCGTGCGAGGCAGGGCGTCGACGAAGAGGAAGCGTTTCGGCAGTTTGTACTTCGCAATGCGCTGGCCGAGGTATTGCGCCAGTTCCTCTTCGGAAATGTCGCCGACGACGAAGGCAATGCCTACTTCTCCCCAGGTTTCGTCGGGTACGGCGATGACGGCCGCGTCGTTGACCGCGGGATGCGACACGAGCTCCGCCTCGATCTCCGCGGGGTAGACGTTCACCCCGCCGCTGATGAACATCTCCTTGCGGCGCCCGGCGATGTAGAAGAAGCCGTCTGCATCGCGGCGCGCGAGATCACCGGTGCGGAACCAGCCGTCCTCGCTATATGACGCGCGCGTCGCTTCTTCGTTGTTCCAGTAGCCTTTCGAAACATGCGGCCCGCGGATGTACATCTCGCCGACGTCGCCGTCCATGTTCTCGAGCTTCACTTCCGTGAAGAGCATCGGCCTGCCGATGGAGCCTGGCTTTCGAAACGACTCGTCGACCGTCATCGTGAAACAGTTCACGCCGACCTCGGTCATGCCGTAACCCTGCTTGAAGACCACGCCGCGCTTCTGATACGCGTCGATGATGAATTGCGGCAGCGGCGCGCCTCCGGAGATGAACCAGCGCACGTGCGAAAGATCGGCGGCGGCGAATTGCGGCGCGTCCATGAGGAGCTTCCAGATGGTCGGCACGCCGAGGATGACGGTGCAG
Source organism: Thermoanaerobaculia bacterium (assembly GCA_035629395.1). Lineage (GTDB taxonomy): Bacteria > Acidobacteriota > Thermoanaerobaculia > Gp7-AA8 > Gp7-AA8 > QHVT01. The sequence goes on along the minus strand of DASPHZ010000074.1, from coordinate 95,244 downwards.
CGTTCCTGCTCGATCGTGCGCCAGACCTCGGCGACGTCGAAGCCTTTGTGGATGACGACCGTGCCGCCCGCACAGAAGATCGGAATCAGAAACGCGGCCAGTCCGCCCGCGTGATACATCGGCGTGAAGACGGGAGAGACGTCGTCCTCGCGCAATCCCCAGTTGACGGCCGTGTTGTAGCCATTCCAGTAGAGCTGGCGTCTGGGGATCATCACACCTTTGGGCTTGCCGGTGGTGCCGCTGGTGTAAAGGAGACAGTACACGCTTTCGTCGCTCACCGGTTCCCGGCTGCCGGTCGTCTGCGCCGTCTCGCGATGCTTCACAGACAATTGAGAATCGGCCACGGACAACGATTGAAACTCCTCGCCGGCGAACAGCACCTTCATCCCGCAATCGTTCGCGATGTGCTTCAGCTCGTGCTCGGTCGCGCGCGTGGACAACGGCACCACAATCACGCCTGCTTTCCCCGCGCCGAAAAACAGTTCGAGAAACTCAATGCTGTTGTAAGCCAGCAGGCCGAATCGGTCGCCCGGCTCGAGCAATGCGCGCAGCGTATCCGCCGCGCGCTCGGCGCGTTCGTCGAGCTGCGCATACGTCAAGCGCTCGCCGGTTTCGATGCTCACGACCGCGAGTTTGTCGGGGGTGACGCGAGCGCGTTCGCTCAGGAGATCGCCGTCAAACATTGGAGGAATCGCTCCGGCTGCTGCATGTGTGGGATGTGGGCCGCACCTTCGATGACGTGCAGCGTCGCTCCGGGGATGGCTTTCTGTAATGCGTGCGCGTAGTCAAGCGGCAGGACTCCGTCCTGCGCTCCCCAGATCAGCGTCGCCGGCACACGGATCTCGCCGAGACGATCCTCGATCTGATGTTCGAGCGTTTCGGTCAGACGCAGCATCGGCGAATCGGTGGCGCGCTGCAGGAGCGCTTCTATGACCCATTCCGGTGCAGAAAAGCTCGGGCCGTGCACATTGCGCAGGATGAGCAAGGCCTCTTCGCGGTCGCGGGCGAACAGCGGCGAAGACAAAGGACGTGACAGGCCTCCCGACGACTCGAGGACGAGGCGGGAGATGCGCTCCTGATGCCGTAATGCATAGAGCAGCACGAGCCAGCCGCCGAGGGAATTGCCGGCGAGCGTGAAATCGCGTTCATCGGACAGGAGCGCTTCGAGCCGCTCGAGGATCAGGGAGAGCGGAATCGGTCCCGTTTTCGGGGGCGTCTCGCCGTGGCCGGGGAGATCGGGGATCAGTACGCGGTGCGTGCGCGCCAGCGCAGGGGCTACAGTGAACCAGGTTCCCGCCTGGTCGTTCGCACCGTGCACGAGGACCAGCGTGGAACCCGTGCCCGCGCTCCAGTAGATCGTCCCGTCGAGCTCGTGGCGCACGAAGCCCGCCGCGGCGAGCGCGGCGCGCGTCATGCGCACGAAATCGGCGGACGATTTAATTTCCAAACAACCGGCTCTCTTCGTGCGGCATGCGGAACGCGGCCGCGGCCTGGTTGTAGCCCACGCCCGAGCCGACCAGGACGACGAGATCGCCGGGCTTGATCTTCTTCTGTTCGAGCGCGTCGTGCAGCGCCATGGGGATGCAGGCGGAGCCGGTATAACCCCACTTTTCCATGACCGTGTGCGTCTTCTCCATCGGCAAGTCGAGCGATTTCATGACCAGCTCGATGGTCGGCTTGCGCACCTGGGTGAAGATCACGAAATCGATGTCCTTGACGTCGAAGCCGCCGTTCTCGGCGACGCGGCGCACCATGCGCGGCCAGCCTTCGTTGTTGATCTCGGGCGGATAGCGGTCGAGCATCTTCACGAGATGACGCCCTTCCTGCACCGCAGCGGCCGTGGCAGGTTCCACGGTCCCGCCGGCCTGAATGAGCCATTTGCGCGCGTAAGTCCCGTCCGCGGCAAATGCAGAGGCCACAAAGCCGGGTTGTTCACTGCGCTCGAGAATCGCCGCGCCCGCACCGTCGCCATAGAAAAAGATCATCGGATCGTTCTCCGCGGCGAGCTTGTGCATCTGATAAACCGAAACGACGAGCACCGTCTTCAATGCGGGATTCGTGGCCATGAGACCGGCCGCATTGGAGATGGCCGTCGGGAAGGACGCGCACGCGCAGCCGACGTCGAACGTGCCGGCGTTTTTCGCATTGAGCTTGGCCTGCAGGACGACCGACGTGGCCGGCGTAATGTAATCCGGCGAATCGGTCCCGAGAATGATCAGGTCCACTTCCTCGGCCGACTTGCCCGCGCGCTGCAATGCCTGCTGCGACGCGCGCAAAGCGAGATCCGATGCCGACCACTCTTCCGGTGCGTACCAGCGGCTCCGGATCCCGCTGGACGCTTCCATCTTGTCGACGAATTCCGGGGCGGAGCCATGGAAGCGCTCGCGCAATGCGTCGTTCGTCACTTCGATCTCCGGCAGATAGCTGCCGGTGGCAACGATGTTTGCGTACATATGAGAGCTATCGAGCCATTGAGTTGTTGAACGATCGAGCGCAGAGGCTCAACAGCTCGACAGCGCAACGGCTGCTTTCCCTTACGTTCCCATCACCAACCCGCCGTCCACCGACAGCACGGCGCCGTGCACGAATTTCGCGGCTTCGCTGGCTAGCCATACGTACGCGTTGGCGATGTCGGAGGGCTCGCCGAGCTTGGCGAGCGGGGTCCTGCCGGCCATGGCGTCGAGCACTTTCTGCGGCATGGCCTTGACCATGTCCGTGGCGATGAAGCCCGGTGCGACGCAATTGACGCGGATGTTGAATTTTCCGAGCTCGCGTGCCCACGTCTTCGTGAAGCTGATTACACCGGCTTTGGTCGCCGCGTAATTCGTCTGTCCGAAGTTTCCGTAGAGGCCGACGATCGAGGAGGCATTGAGCACGGAGCCACCGCCATTACGGATCATGTGCGGCACCACCGCGCGCGTGCAGAGAAACACGCCTTTGAGATTGACGTTGACGACGGCGTCAAACGTGGCGTCGTCCATCTGCGACACGACCTCGCCGTCCTTCCACTTGACGAGCTGCGAGTCGCGCACGATGCCGGCGTTGTTGACGAGCACGTCGATGCGGCCGTGTTTGGCGAGCACGTCTTCCGTCGCCTGGCCGACCGCGTTCGCGTCGGTGACATTGACCTCAGGCAGGTCCCACACCACGACCCTGGCGCCCTCGGCCTCGAAGCCCTCGACGGTGGCACGGCCGATTCCGGCCGCGCCACCCGTCACGATGACGACTTTGTCTTTGAGATTGAGATTCATTCATTCCTCGGCAACACGCCGACTAGAACAGCCACCGCACGCCGAGCTGCCACTCGCGCGGTGCCAGCGTGTTGGTGAACTGGCCGAAGCGCGGGTTCACGGTCGCCGGCGCGGTCGCCGTCGGCGCGGTGAGGTACTGGCCGCTGACGACGGACTGCACGTCGTAATTGACGACGTTCGTGGCATTGAAGACTTCCGCGATGGCCTGCACCTCGCCGAACGCGAAGTTGAAGCCCTTGGTCAGGCGCAGCGAGAGCTGGCGGAACGGAGGTCCGTCCATCTCATTACGGCCCACGCCGACCGGACGATCGGAGTTCTTGCCGTCGGCGTTGGCGTCGTAGCCGAGGCGGTGCGTCCAGGGCTGGCCGGAGCCGTACTCGTAGATCGGGGCGAAGGTCAAATTCCACGGCAGGTGGAACAGGCCGCTGAGCACGATGCGGTAACGCTCGTGACCGCGCGCGTAACCCCACTCCGCTTCCATGTCGGCCGGATCGTTCGGATAGCCGGTCGGGAAGTCGGGACTGAAGTCGTCGCTGATGTTCTTCTTGTCCGAGATCGTGACCGACGCGGTGATGAGGTCGTTCGTGCGGATGTTGCCGTTGAGCGCGAAGATGAGCGCCCGGTACTCCGAGCGGCCGCTGTTGTCGTACATGTTGACCTGGTCGTACGCGGTGAACGGACGCGTGCGCGTCGCGTTGCCGCTCCAGTTCACGTCGTGGACGACGATCTCGTCCTCACCCTCGACCCAGACGGCCTCGGTGTCGAGGAAGAGGCGCGAGCCGCCGAGCTTCATCGTGTAGCCGAGCGTGACCTGCGTCGACTCCGGGTTGTGATAGTCGGACGAGAGCAGGTTGATCTGCGGCTTGGAGACGATGCCCGTGGTGGTCGGGTTGTTCGGATCGAGCGCGAGCGCCGGGAGGCCGAAGAGGAGGCCGTTGAGGCGCGTGAAGAGCATGCGGCCCGTCACGCCGTTCGCCTGCAGTTCGGTGAGCGCGGGCACGAGGAGGTAGCGGCCGGTGAACTTGCCGGCGCCGCCGCGGATCACGTTCGTGCCGTCGCCGCGCAGGTCGTAGCTGAATGCGAGTCGCGGCTGGATGTTGTTCGTGTCCTGCTCGCGCGCCTCCGGGATGAGCGGATGCGTGAAGCCTTCGTTGTTGCCGTTGGTGTCGAGGTCGTAGCGCAGGCCGCCGGTGAGGACGAGCCGCGTGTTCGGGCGCCACGAATCTTCGATGAAGAGGCCGTAGATGTCGGTATCGGTCGTGACGTCCGAGGATCCGACGCCGTACGCGTATGCGATAGGGAACGTGCGCGTGTCGTTCGCCCAGAGGAAGAGGCCCGTCGCGTAGGTGTCGAGGACGAAACGCTCTTCGACGTGCTGGAACGAGAAGCCGCCTTTGAGGTCGTGCGAGCCGCTGCCGGTGGAGATGTGGTGATGCAGCGTGTTGCGGATCTCCCACGTGTCGCCTTCGCCGAGGAGATCGCCGAGGATGTTGCCGCCGGTCTGCAGCGTGTTGCCGTTGGAGAACCACTCGGCCACCGCGTCGGAGTTCGTCGGCTCGAAGAAACGGCGTGTGCCGTACTGGATGCGCGCCTCGTTGGTCGTGTTCGACGAGATCGACCAGTTGTGCTCGCCCGTGAAGTTCCAGTTCTTGCGCTCGAGGAGCTGCCCGTACGACTCGTCGGCAACGCCGCCGACGCGGAAGTTCTCGCGTTCGTAGTCCTCGTACACGCCCTTGATGCCGGCCGTGGTCGAGGAGGTGACGTTCATGTCGAGGCTGCCGAAGAGCAGCGTCTGGTCGAACGGATTGGGGATGTCGGCCGCGCCATTGGCGTACGCGCCGTTCGGACGGAAGAGCGTGATGTTGTCTTCGCTGATGAACTCGGCTGAGCCGAAGTAGAAGAGGCGGTCGCGCTGCAGCGGGCCGCCGACGGTGAAGCCGAGCTGGCGGCGCGAGAACTCGTCGTTCTTCTGCAGGTCGAGCGCGGCCTTGTCGCGGAGCGTGGCGTCGCGGAAGAAGCCCTGCACGGAGCCGACGATGTCGTTCGTGCCGGACTTGGTCACGACCGACAGCGCGCCGCCGGCGGAGCCGCCGATCTCGGAGTCGAAGCGATTGGTGATGACGCGGAACTCGCGGACCGCGTCCTGGCTGAAACGGGCGCGCGCGAGGCCGTTGACCTGGTCGGTCATGTCGACGCCGTCGACGAAGATCGTGGCGTTCGAGGCGTTGCCGCCCGCGCCGACGACCGGGCCGCCGGTGATGAAGCGGAAGCTGCCGCGCTCGCGCTGGACGCCCGGCGCGATGAACGCGAGGTTCTCGAAGTTGCGCTCGGCAACCGGGAGGTCCTCGATCTGCTCGGGGATGATGTTCGTCGACGAGTCGGTCTTGTGGACGTCGACCACGCCGGCATCGGCCGTGACGGTGATCGTCTCACTCGCCGCGGCCTGCATCACACCGCTGAGGCGCGCGGTCTGACCGACGCGGAGGGTGATCCGCTGCGCGGCGAGCGGCGCGAAGCCTTCGAGCGCAAACGCCACTTCATAGGTGCCCGGCGAGAGGGCCGGGAAGCGCGCCAGTCCGGTGGCGTCGGTGACGGCAATGGACTGGTATCCCGTTTCCGGACGCGTGACGGTGACGGTCACGCCGGGAAGCGGGGAGCGGGTTTGATCGAGCGCAATCGCTTCGATGATGCCGGTGTCGATCTGCGCGAACACGGGCAGAGCCAGGGCCGTGAGCAGGAAGAGTACGGCTAGCCAACGTCGGTTCATGTTTCCCTCCGGATTACCGGCCGACCGGTCGGTTTGTGGAATGGGCGGAGTTTAGGGGGGAGGGGGGGCGGTGTCAAGGAGGGAGGGGGTGGGGGCGGGCGGGGGAAGGCGGAAGACGAATGCAGAATGCAGAATGAAGAACGGAAGAAAAACGGGGGGATCCGACGGTCAGGGCTCCCGTCGGTTTCTCAATTCACCATTCTGCATTCTGCATTCTGCATTCATCTTCTAACTAACGATCCCGCACAGCCCGAGCACCACCGCCGTCAACAGTCTTGGCTCGATCGGTTTGGGGAAGACGAGCTTTACGTTTTCGGCGTCGAGCATCTCGCGCACGTATGCGGGGAGTTTGTTCGTCATGACGACGGTGGGGATGCGGATCTGGTTGCGGGAGAGGTGATGGAGGACGTCGAAGCCGCTGCCGGTCTCGAGCACGAGGTCGAGGATGAGGCCGCAGAAGGGTTGCTGGTCGAGGAGTGCGGTTGCCGTCGCCGCATCCGCGGCCATGACCACGGACACGTCGTGCGAGGCCATGGCGTCGCGGAGGTCGCGCACGACCGACGCGTCATCCTCGACGATGAGAACCGAAGCTGCCATGGGCCTCGGCGCGACGCACGAAAAGTGCCACGGCTCCGCGCGTGCCGCTCGCGATAAACTCTCCCGCGGCAAAGGAGCCCGCATGTTTACGAGACTCGCAAACCTCATCCGCGGTTTCTTCGGACTGTTCGTTTCCGGCGTCGAGCGCCGCAATCCCGAGGCACTGCTCGAGGTCGAGAAAGAAAATCTCCGCAAGCAGATCGCGAACTACAACCAGGGCCTCGCCGCACATGCGGGTCTCTGCGAACGCCTCATGACGCAGATCCGCAAGCTCGAGACCGAAGAGCGCGAGCTGCGCGCGAAAGCGGCGGCGAATCTGCGCGCCGGCAATCGCGAGGCCGCGGGGAACCACGCGCTGCGCCTGCAGACCACGCAGCGCGAGCTCACGGAGAATCGCGCGCAGCTCGAACAGGCCGAGACCACGTACAAAGAATTGCTCCAAGCGCGCGACGTTTCCGTACGCGCCGCGCAGGCGAAGATCGAAACGCTCAAGAGCTCCCTCGACGACCTCAAAGTCAAAAAGGCGACGGCCGAGCTCACCGAAATGGCGTCCGGCATGATCACCTCGATCGGCGGTTCGGGCGACACGCTCGACCGCCTGCACAAGATGGTCGAGGAAGAGCGCGAGCAGGCCGCGGGACGCGCCCGTATCGCACGCGATTCTCTGAACACCACCGACTTCCAGGTCAAGGAAGAAGAGCAGCGCGCGCTCGCCGATCAGGCGCTCGCCGACTTCGCGGCCGCGGAAGGCCTCGCGCTCGACAGCGGCACCTCCTCCGCGCCGGCCGCGGAGACGGTGAAGACGATGGGGCCGGCGGCGACGACGGAGTAGCGTGCGCTATCTCTGGCACGCCTTCTTCGCCCGCCCCGACATCCCGCTGCTGCGGTTGCCGTGGAACGCGATGGGCGTCGTGGCCGCGAGCGTCGCCGGCTTCGTGCTGAACGACCCGAACATCTGGGCCGTCACCGCGGCCGGTGAATGCATTTATCTCTTCACGCTCGCGTCGAACGGCGGCTTCCAGCGCTCGCTCGACGAACGCCGCGTCGTCGAAGCGCGCGGCGATACGGACGCCGCGCGCAAGAAGCTCAAATCCGAGCTCGGCGGAGCCGCGCGACGCCGGTACGAGAAACTCGAAGAGAAGCGCCAGCGTCTCGAGAAGCTCTATCGCGATCCGCAGAACGACGATCTCTTCGTCGACGCGAATCTCGATGCGCTCAAGCGGCTGACATGGCTCTTCCTGAACCTGCTCGTCGCGGAGCGCAATCTCAAGATCGCGCCGAAATCGGACGAGCGCGAGCTGCAGAAACAGATCGAGCAATGTGAGCGCGAGCTCGCCTCAGCGCCTTCGGATACCGTACGCACCTCGAAGGAAGCGACGCTGCGGTTGCTGCGCGAGCGCCTCAACAACATCGAGCATCGCACGCGTTCGCTCACCGAGGTCGACTCCGATCTCGCCCGCATCGAGACGCAGTTCGATTTCGCACTCGAGCAGGCAACGCTGCGCGGGCAGCCCGCCGCAATCTCCGCGAACGTCGAGCTCACCTCCCACCTCCTCGGCAATCTCGACGACGCGTACGGAGGGGGAGAGTCGCAGAGCTCCAGAGTGGCAGAGTAGGAGCCGGAGGGAGCCGAGTCGCAGAGCTTCAGAGTGGTGGAGCAGGACTCTCCCCCTCTGCAACTTTGCCCCTCTGTGTGACACTCTGCCCCCATGAGCCTCACGAGCTGGGCCACCCGCATCATCGCCCTCTACCAGTCGCACGCGGCGAATCAGTTCGTCCTCTACGGCAACGTCAACGACCGCTTCCTTCTCGACGCGCGCACGCTCGGCAGTCTCGAGGATTTTCTCGAGACCGTGATCCTCCCCCAGTTCGACGTCGTCCTCAGCTACGACCTCGGCAACGGCGTTCGCATCGAGAAAGGGAACGAGATCGTCACGAGCTGGCCCGCGTTCAAGGAGCATCCGGAGCTCCCGCGCGCGCCGCGGGCGGCCACGGAATGGCTCACACGGTTCTTCCGCTATTCCGCGAACCTCGCCAACATCCGCAAGCAGAAGTCGCATCGCATCGGCTTCTACATGAAGGCCGCGCATCTCGTCGCACCCGCGCTGCCGGGCGCGCTCAATTACGACCTCAGCGCCCTCGCCCTCCTCATGCGCGACTGGGCCTCGGACGAACATCTCACGCGCCACGACGTCGCGACGTTCCTCATCGCCGACAATCTCAACGACCTCCATCCACTGCTCGTGAATCACCCGCGCGCGGCGCCGATCGAAGTGCCGCTGCCGTCGACGGAAGACCTGCGCGCGGCCATCGCACTGCTCGCGAAGGATCACGCCGCCGTGCTGGCGGAGCTCGCGCCCGCGTACGACTCGCTCGCGCATCAGCTCACCGGCTCGACGCTCACGTCGGTCGAGAACCTGCTGCGCCTCAAGTCGCACGCGAAGGAAGTGCTGCACGCGAAAGACCTCGTGGCGATGCGCAAGGAGCTCGTGGAGAAAGACTCCGCGGGCCTCATCGAGTTCATCGAGTCGAAGCGCTCGCTCGACGATTTTCACGCGCAGGAGCACCTGAAAACGTGGCTGCGGCAGGACATCAAGCTGTGGCACATGAACGACGTGCAGGCGCTGCCGATGGGCTACCTGCTCTGCGGACCCGTCGGCACGGGGAAGACGTACCTCGTCGAATGCCTCGCCGGCGACGCCGGCGTGCCGGTCGTGAAGCTGAAGAACTTTCGCGACAAATGGGTCGGGAGCACCGAGGGGAACCTGGAGAAGATTTTCCGCCTGCTGAAAGGCCTCGGCCGCTGCTTCGTCTTCATCGACGAAGCCGATCAGGCCCTCGGCAAACGCGACGCGGGCAGCGGCGACTCCGGGTTGTCCGGCCGCATCTACGGCATGTTCGCCGAGCAGATGAGCAACCCCGCGAACCGCGGCAAGATCGTGTGGATCCTCGCCTCGAGCCGTCCCGACCTCATCGAGATCGACCTCAAGCGCCCGGGCCGTATCGACGTCAAGATCCCCATCTTTCCGTCGACGACGCCCGCGGAAGGATTCGGACTGATCCGCGCACTCGCGAAACGGCGCGGGATCGAATTGCAGGAAGCAGATCTCGCGACGCTGGAGCAAGTCATTCCGCCGCTGCTCACGCCGGGCGCCGCGGAGTCGATCGCGGTGAAGCTCTACCGCTCCGTGCGCACCGAAGGGCGGTCGCCCGTCGATGCGCTGCACGACATCCTCGAGGGCTACCAGGCGCCGGTGCCGCCGGACGTGATGGAGTTTCAGATCGCGCTCGCCGCGCGCGAAGCCAGTGACGGCGATTTCGTTCCCGAAGCGTTCCGCCATCTTCGATAGAATCGCGGCATGTCACTCCTGATGCAGCGCAAGACCACCGCGCCGCCGCCCCGTCTCGAAGGAAAAGAAGTGCTGGTCGGCCCCGATCCCCTCATCGCCAAAGTCAAAGGAGTGATGTTCGGCGCACGGAAGCAATTCCTCCTCGACACCATCGGCGAGGCCGGCTTCAACACATTGCTCGAAAAACTCACCCCGCGTACGCGCTCGTACGTGAAGACGCCGCTCGCCTCGAGCTGGTGCGAGTTCGAGTCCCTCGTCGAGCTCGATCGCGCGATTTTCAACGAGATGAAGTCGCTGCATCCGAACGTGCTGCCGCTCATCGGCGCCGCGTCCGCGGAGCTCGGCATCGGCCGCATCTATCGCTCGCTCGATTCCGCGGAGCTCGTGCAGTTCCTCGAAAACAACGCGCTGTTCCACGACCAGTACCAGAAGTTCGGCAACGTGCGCTTCGAGAAAACGCCCGGCGGCGGACGCATGGTCTACTCGAATTACCCGTGCTACAGCCCCATCTTCTGCGCGAGCGCGGTCGGCTACTTCATGGAGTCGATCCTCCGCCACGGCGGCACCGACCCGACCGTCGTCGAATCGAAGTGCCAGTGCCAGGGCGAGAAGACGTGCACGTTCGAGATGACGTGGCGCTAGCGCCGCTCCGCCCGCGGTAACCGCGCCAGCACTTCCTCGGTCAGGAAATCGACCTTCTCGTGCAGGTGCGTGATGACGGTCGTCGAACGGATCTCGATCTCCTCGTTGATGTTGCGCGCAACGCGGCGGCGCAGCATCTCGTCCGCGTTCCGGATGCGCTGTCCCATCGTGGTCAGGAGATCGAGCGCGGCGTCGGGATGCTTGCGGAGGAAGGAGAGGAGGTCCTGCCGGTCGAGCACGAGCAGCGTGCTCGGCTCGCGTGCGACCGCGCTCGCCGTGCGCGCACCGCCGCCGAAGAGCGACAGCTCGCCGAACACCTGGCCGGTCGAGATCCACGCGCTCCGCTGGGTCGAGCAGCTTGAAAAGCGGGACGGTCCCGAGGAGCTCGGCGGTCCGCATCGGCCCGATTCTAGCGTGCTATTCTCGCGAGTCCCGGATGGCCGACGACAACAAAACCATGGAAGCTCCGAACCCCGAGCTCGACGAGCGGGCCATCGGAAAAAAGTACGGCCTGCGCGAGCTCAACTACCCCGACTCCGAGCAGATCAAGGCCCTGGTCGCGTTCCTCAACGACACCGTCGAAACGGGGCGTTGCGGTCCGCTGCCCAAGACCGGCGTCGTCATGTTGCTCGACTTCCTGCAGGGCACCATCAATCGCCAGCACATCACCAAAGGTCCGCGCATGTCGCAGGACGAATTCGACGCGATCCAGAATCCGTACTACATCGCCGCACGCGTAGTGTCGAAGATCCAGCGCGAGCGGCAGGAGAGCGTCAAGGGAAAGGTTTACCAGACCACGTACCTCTCGCTGAACCAGTTCATCGAGGTGTTGCGCAGCCTTCTCGATCCGGGCTGCTACTGGATCCGCGTGAAGAGCGTGCCGGACGGCGTGCGCGAAGTGATGGCCGCCCTGCGCGACTTCCTCGTGCTCTATCCCGAACAGCGGCGCAAGGGCCGCGCGATGTGAGAATGGCCATGTCGCGCTATCTGCAGAAGATCTCGCTCCGGCCGTTCAGCGACGCCGAGATCTGGACGGGCTGGGAGCTCGAGAACCGCAGCGGCGACATCGACGGTCTCATCCTGGCGGACGCAATCCCGGCCGAAGAGTTGCTTTCGCGCTACGGCGTGACGGAGTTTCAGAAGATCCCGGGCGAGTATCTCGACGCAGGCGAGTTCCGGCCGAAACAAGGATGACGCGCCTCCAGTGGATGTACTTCATCGGCATCATCTCCGCCGTCGCCATCATTCTCATCGGCGGCTGGATAAGGAATCACGTGCGCGTCAACGGTAAGCTTCCCGCCCCGCTCCTCTTCGGCCTCCGCATCGCCCTCGGCATCATCTTCCTGATCCTCGCCGTGATCGGCGCGTTCCTGCCGATCCTGCAGGGATGGGTTTTCCTGCTCCTCGCGCTGCTCGTGCTTTTCCCGAAGAGCAAGTTCGCGATCAAGGCATGCGACAAGATCGAGAGGAAGCTGCCGCGCATGGTGGCGTGGCTGCGGCGCCGCGGCATCGGGGTGCACGACTGATGGGAAAGCAGTATGACAAGGCGTATTTCGAGCGCTGGTACCACAACCGCTCGACGCGCGTGAACAGCGACATCGAGGTGCGGCGCAAAGTGGCGATGGCCGTGACGATCGCCGAATACTTCCTGCGCCGCCAGATCCGTACCGTGCTCGACGTCGGCTGCGGCGAAGGCGCGTGGCGCGAACACCTCCGTACCATGCGCCCCCGCATCGAATACCTCGGCCTCGATTCCTCGGACTACGTCGTCGAACAATTCGGCCGCGCCCGCAACATCCGTAAAGCGACGTTCGGCGAGCTCCCGCAACAGAAGCTCGAGGTCTACGACCTCGTCGTCTGCTCCGACGTCATGCATTACGTCCCCGACGACGAACTGCAGGTGGGCATCAAAGCCCTCGCCCACGCCACCGACGGCCTCGCCTTCCTCGAAGTCCTGACGAAAGAGGACGACGTGGTCGGCGACCTCGACGCCTTCATCAAACGCCCCGCGATGTCCTACCGCAAACTGTTCAAGGGCGTGGGGATGACGCAGGTGGGACCGTATTGCTGGCTCGGCCCCGCGTTCGAGGATTCGGTAGCGGCGATGGAGAGAAGTTAGGATTGAGGATTGAGGATTGAGGATTAAGAGTTGAGGATGCCTCGCCTCCCAATCCTCAATCCTCAATCCTCAATCCCATCAGAACCTCCCCTCCCTTTCCCCATCGTCCCCTTCGAAGGAGACATGCATGAGAAAAGCGGTGATGGTTCTGGCGTTGGTGCTGGTGGCGGGCGGCGCGATGGCGGATGGAGTCGTCGGCAGCGTCGGCGGTCGGAGCGATGACGGAGGGTTGGTCGGTTCCGGCGGCGGTATGCAGTCCACGAGCGTGGCCGGCGGAGAGCCGAATGCGGTCGCGCAGTTCTTCGCGTTTCTGCTGTCGATGCTCGACTGACGGAGTGCCGGCCTCCGGCCCGGCGCTCCTCCATGGAAATGCAACGGCCTGAAGCTTGCGTTGCCATGGAACGATGTTCCGTCTGGCGAGCTGCGCTCTCGCGCTGATCGTGGTCCTCGCGTCGGTGATCCTGCCGACGTGCGGAGGCATCTGCTGCCCGAAGACAGCGGACGCGTCCATCCACGCGCAGATGCCGTGCTGCGCGGGGGAGAGCTCGATGGCATCGCGGGAAGCGTCGCCCGCGCATCCCGCGACGTTTGCGCCGCGCGCGACCGCACCGGTGGCCGTCGTCGCGCTTCCGTGCGACGTTCCTCCCGCTCCGCGAATCCAGCGAACCGAACTCGTCGCGGATCGCACCCCCCACGAGCCCGCACCTCCCCTCTTCCTCCTGAACGCGCAATTCCTCATCTGATCCCGCTCACCGCTCTGCTTTCCTGCAGAAGTGCGTGTGAGGGTTCCGATGAAACGCATCCTTTTTCTATTGCTGATTGCGCAGCCTCTGCTCGCAATCGATTTCAACGATCCGCGGTCGCTCGTCGCCGTCGCGATCGAAAAACATCCGTCGCTCGTGCGGCTGCGCGCGGAAGCCGGCGCCGCGCGTGAGCGCATCGAGCCCGCGGCCGCCCTGCCGAACCCGATGGTGATGGCGGGCGTGCAGAACAAACAGCTCGACCTCCGCGACGACGAGATGATGACCATGTACATGGTCGGCGCGTCGCAGACGCTCGTGCGTCCCGAAAAGCGCGAAGCGCGTCGCGAAGCCGCGGAGCTCGAAGCGCATGCGGTGGAGAGCGAGCTCGCCTCGATGCGCGCGGAGATCGAGCGCGACGTACTGCTGGCGTGGTACGACCTCGCCGCCGCCGATGCGCACATCAACGCCGCGGAGATGGTGCGCGAGATGATCGCCGCCGTCGTCGCCGCGGCGCGCGTGCGTTACGAAGTCGGCAATGCCGCCCAGGGCGAAGTCATTCGCGCGCAACTGCAGCAGAGCAATCTCGAGCACGACCTGCTGCGCCTCCGCGGCGTGCGGCGCGCGGCTCTCGCGCGCCTGCTGCCGCTGCTCGAATTGCCGCTGAGCACCGACGTGCCGCGCGTCGTGATCCCGGAGCACACGGATGACCTGACGATCGACGCGCCGGCCACGCCTCCCGCGGATCATCCGGCCATCGTCGCGCTCGAAACGGAAGTCGCGCGCGCGGAAGCGGAGCTGCGGCTCGCACGCGCGGACGCGAAGCCGGACATCGATCTCGAAGCGCAGTACGGCTATCGCCGCCTGCAGCGCGACATGTTCAGCCTCACCGCGCGCGTCGAGTTGCCGCTGCGCCGCGACGTCACGATCGAGCCGCGCGTGCGCGAGGCCATCCTCCGCCGCGACGCCGCGAAAGCGCGCATCGCCGAGCTGCGCCGCACGCTGGTGCAGGCCATGGGCGAAGCGATCGTCGCGCACGAGGAAGCGACCAGCCAGATGAAGTTCCACCACGAGGTGCTCGTGCCGCAGGCCCAGCTCGCGTTCGAATCGACGCTGGCCGCGTACCAGACCGGCGCCGCGTCGTTCGAATCGATGCTCGATACCGAGACGAGCTACCTCCGCCTCCGGCTCGAGTACTACGAGTTCCTCGCGCAGCACGCGCAGGCGGTGGTGAATTACGAGGCGCTGCGCCGCGGCGCGAGGAGCATGCAATGAAACGCGTCGCCCTGATTCTCGCTCTGGTCCTCATGGCCGCGTGCGGCCGGAAGGAAGCCGCGGTCGCGACGACGGACACGCACGTCGAGCAAGCCGCCGCCGTCTACTCCTGCCCGATGCATCCCACCGTCTCCTCGGACAAGCCCGGAAGCTGTCCGATCTGCGGCATGGCGCTCGTGAAACGCACCGAAGCCGCGCCGTCGGCGGCAGGCGGCGCGCTGCGTGAGATCTCGCTCTCGCCCGAGCAGCGCGTGACCGGCAACGTGAAGACCGTGCGCGTCGCGCTCGACACGCACACCGGCACGCTCGTGACCACGGGCCGCGTCACGTTCGACGAGCGCCGCCTCTCGCAGGTGACCTCGTACACCGCCGGCCGCATCGAGCGCCTCTTCGTCAACTTCACCGGCGACTCCGTGCGACGCGGCGAAGCGGTGGGCACGATCTACTCGCCCGATCTTTTCGGCACGCAGCAGGAGTACCTCCTCGCGCTCGAGAACCGCGAGCGCATGCGCCGCGCCGGCTTCGCCAGCGCACGCAGCGCGTCGGACGATCTCGTCGAATCGACGCGCCGCCGCCTGATGCTCTTCGGCATGACCGCGGGGCAGATCGCGACACTGGAGAAAACGAAGAAACCGATCTTCGCCACGACCATCGTCTCGACCGTCTCCGGCGTCGTGACGAAGAAGCTCGCCGTCGAGCAGCAGTACGTCGCCCAGGGACAGCCGTTGCTCGAAGTCGCCGACCTTTCGCAGGTGTGGGTCGAAGCGGATGTGTACGAGCAGCAACTGCCCGACGTGGCCGTCGGGCAGCGCGTCGAGATCACCTCCGCCGCGACACCCGGCCGCACGTTCACGGGCAAGGTGTCGTTCATCGTGCCCGTGCTCGAAGGTGCCACGCGCACCGTGCGCGTGCGCGTGGAGCTGCCGAATCCCGGACTCGCGCTCAAGCCCGACATGTACGTGAACGTGCGCGTGATCGGCGCGCCCGCACCACCGCACATCATGGTGCCGGCCAGCGCGGTCCTCGACCGCGGCCAGCACAAGTTCGTATGGGTCGAATCGAAGCCCGGCACGTACGAGCCGCGCGAAGTGCAGACGGGACAACGCCACGGCGAAGCCATCGTCGTCGTATCGGGGGTGAACGCGGGAGACAACGTCGTCGTGGAAGGCGGGTTCCTCCTCGATTCGGAAGCGCAGTTGCGGTCGCCGGCCGCGGGAGGACATGGCGCGCACTGAGAACGTCCGCGCGAGGCACTCACATGATCCGCCAAATCATCGCCCTCTCCGCCAAACACCGCTTCATCGTCCTCCTGATCTACGCGGTCGTCATCGGCGTCGGCGTGTGGGCGACGCTGCGCACGCCGCTCGACGCGATCCCCGACATCTCCGACAACCAGGTCATCGTCTACGTCGACTGGCCGGGTCGCTCGCCGCAGCTCGTCGAGGATCAGGTCACGTATCCGCTCGCGTCGAACCTGCAGGGACTGCCGAACCTCAAGACCGTGCGCGCGCAGTCGATGTTCGGCTTCTCGCTCGTGTACGTGATCTTCGAGGACGACGTCGACATCTACTGGGCGCGCACGCGCGTGCTCGAGCGCCTCAACTACATCTCCGGCCTGCTGCCCGCGGGCGTGACGCCGCGCCTTGGCCCTGAAGGCACGGGCGTCGGACACGTGTTCTGGTACACGCTGCAGTCGAAGAACCACGACCTCGCACAACTCCGTTCCATCCAGGACTGGTACCTGAAGCTCGGCCTCCAATCCGTGGACGGCGTCGCGGAAGTGGCGAGCGTCGGCGGGTTCGTGAAGCAGTACCAGGTCAATCTCGATCCGATCAAGATGGCCGCGCGCAACGTCTCGCTCGACACGGTGATCGAGGCCGTGCGCCGCTCGAACAACGACGTCGGCGGGCGGCTCGTGCAGGTCGGCCAGACGGAGTTCATCGTGCGCGGCATCGGCTACGTGCAGCGCGTTTCCGATCTCGAGAGCATCGTCGTCGACGCACCGGGCGGCACGCCGATCTATCTGTCGTCGCTCGGCAGCGTGCAGCTCGGCAGCGACATCCGCCGCGGCCTGCTCGAGGAAAACGGCAACGGCGAAGTCGTCGGCGGCATCATCGTCGCGCGCTACGGCGAGAACGCGAAAGCGGTCATCGATCGCGTGAAAGCGCGGCTGGAAGATCTGCAGAAAGGACTCCCGCCCGGCGTCACCATCCGCACGTCGTACGACCGCTCGGAGCTCATCGAGCGCGCCGTCGCGACGCTCCAGGAAGCGCTGACGGAGGAGGCGATCATCGTCTCCGTCGTCGTGGTGCTGTTCCTCCTCCACGGCGGGTCGGTGATCACGGTTCTCGTGGGCCTCCCGCTCTCCGCGCTCATCAGCTTCATCCTGATGAAGCAGTTCGGCATCACCTCCAACATCATGTCCCTCGGCGGCGTGGCGCTGGCGATCGGCGAGATCGTCGATGCATCGATCGTGATGGTGGAGAATGCGTATCGGCGCCTGGCGGCGACGAGGGCCGAGGGGTCCTCGCCAGCTTCCCCCTCGACCCTCGGCCCTCAGCCCTCGGCCCTCGACGACACCCGCACCGCCATCATCATCGACTCTGCCCAGCAGGTCGGTCCCGCCATCTTCGGCTCGCTGCTCGTCATGATCGCGTCCTTTCTGCCGGTGTTCCTCCTCACCGGGCGTGAGGGGAAGCTCTTCACGCCGCTCGCGTACACGAAGACGTTTGCCATGATCGGCGCGTCGGTGCTCGCGATCACGCTCGTGCCGGTGCTGATGACGTTCTTCATGCGCGGGCGCATGCGTGCCGAGGAGGAGAATCCCGTCAGCCGCTTCTTCACGCGGGCATACGAACCGTTCCTGCGCTGGTCGCTGCAGTGGGGAAAGACGATGCTCGTACTGAACGTCGTCGCGTTGCTCGTCGCCATTCCGATGATGCTGTCGTTAGGCCGCGAGTTCATGCCGCCGCTCGACGAAGGCTCGCTGCTGTACATGCCCGTGACGCTTCCGGCGATCAACATCACCGAGGCGCGGCGGATCATCCAGGTGCAGGATGCGATCATCGCGAAGCACCCCGCCGTCCGCTACGTCCTCGGCAAAGTCGGCCGCGCGGAAACCGCGACCGATCCCGCACCGGTGTCGATGTTCGAGACCATCGTCGAGCTCAAACCGAAGAGCGAGTGGCCGAAAGGCATGACCAAAGACCGGATCATTCAGGAGCTCGACGCGCAACTGAAGATCGCCGGCGTCACGAACGGATGGACGCAGCCGATCATCAATCGCATCGACATGCTCAACACCGGCGTGCGCACGCAGCTCGGCATCAAGATTTTCGGACCCGAGCTCGCGCAGCTCGAAAAGCTCGGACTCGAAGCGGAGCAGATCCTTCGTGCGATCCCCGGTGCGGCCGATCTCTACACCGAGCGCATCTCCGGTGGTCAATACATTGACATTCACGTCGATCGCGAAGCCATCGCCCGTTACGGCATTCCGGTGGGCGTGGTGCTCGACGCCATCGAGACCGCGATCGGCGGGACGAACGTCACGACGACCGTCGAAGGCCGCGCGCGGTATCCCGTGCAGGTGCGCTATCTCCCCGACTATCGCGACGACGTGGCCGCGCTCGAGAACATGCTCATCACCGTTCCGCCCGCCCTCCAGCTCCCCCTCGGACAACTCGCCAGGATCTCCGCGTCCGCCGGGCCGGCCATGATCAATTCAGAGAACGGCCAGTTGCGCGCCCTCGTGCAGCTCAACGTGCGTGGACGCGACATGGGCTCGTTCGTCGACGAGGCGAAGGAAGCGCTCGATCGCAACCTGAAGATCCCGGCCGGCTATTCGCTGCAGTTCTCAGGACAGTACGAAGACCAGATCCACGCGCGCAAGCGGCTGCAGGTGCTCGTGCCCCTCGTGCTCGTGATCATCTTCGTCATCCTCTACTTCACGTTCCACTCCCTGGTCGAAGCGTCGCTGGTCATGCTCTCCGTGCCGTTCGCGCTGATCGGCGGCGTGTATCTGATGTGGATCTATCAGTTCAACTGGTCGGTGGCGGTGTGGGTCGGCTTCATCGCTTTGTACGGCGTCGCGACGCAGACCGGCGTCGTGATGGTGGTCTATCTGCACGAGGCGCTCGACCGCCGCATGGCGCAGGGCGCGATCACCGAGCAGACCATTCTCGACGCCACGATCGAAGGCGCGCTGCTGCGCGTGCGGCCGAAGATCATGACCGTCGCGACGACCGTCATCGGCCTCCTGCCATTGCTCTGGGCGACCGGCACGGGCTCGGACGTGATGAAGCCGATCGCGGTTCCGCTGATCGGCGGGATGGTAACGTCCACGATCCATGTTCTGCTCGTCACACCGATCATTTTCCTGATCATGAAACGCCGCGACCTCAGACGAGGCCGCCTGAAACCGTCCGGAGGATCCCATGCGTAAGTTGTTCGTCGTCGCCACTCTCGCGCTCGCCGTCTCGGCATTCGCCAACAACAGCTTCTTCACCAGATACGAGAGCGTGCGCAAGGCGCTCATCGCGGAGAAACTCGCCGCGGTCAAATCCGGCGCCGCCTCGCTGGCCACCGATGCCCGCGCCGCGAAGAACGCCGAAGTGGCGAAGCTCGCGGACGCCGTCGCCAAGAGCGAGGACATCGCCAAAGCCCGCGTGGCGTTCGCCGCGCTCTCCGACGAACTGATCAAGATGCGTGCGACCGCAACCGGCACGAAGCCGTCGGTCTACTTCTGCCCGATGGTGAACAAGTCGTGGCTGCAGGCCAAGGGAAAGATCGGCAATCCGTACGACTCCGCGATGGTCGAGTGCGGGATGCTGAAGGCGGAGTAATCCCAGGAGACGACGGGAAGTCTCCGGCGAGAACGCACGCCTGACGCGAGCACGGTGCGATCCCCGCGACCGCACGTGCATGGCGGCAGCGCTGCCGGCTCGCCCGAAGGCTTCCCGTCGTGTTTCCCCGAACGTAACGCCTCTGGCATGACGCGCGCGTTACTTTCCCGCTGCTCATGCGCGTTGCCGTTCCTTTCGTCACCTTCTTCTCCGTCCTCTGCGGCTACTTCGTCCTTCGTCCCGTGCGTGACGAGATCAGCACGCGCGCCGGCATCGACAACCTCTCCTGGCTCTTCACCGGGACTTTCGTCGCCACGCTCCTTCTCGTGCCCCTCTTCGGCTGGATCGTCGCACGCGTGCCGCGGCGCATCATCGCCACCGCCACCTACGCCTTGTGTGTCGTCTTGCTGCTCGCGGCGTATGCGGGCGTGCAGGGCTCGAACATCGTCGCCTGGGGCATCGGCCTCTTCATCGGCATCTCCGTCCTCAACCTCTTCATCATCTCCGTCTTCTGGAGCCTAATGGCGGACGCTTACGAAGAAAGTGAAGCGCGGAAGATGTACGGCATCATCGCCGTCGGCGGCACCCTCGGCACGATCGCCGGCCCGGCGATCACGTTGAGTCTCGTGAAGATCATCGGCCCGATCAACCTCCTGCCGATCAGCGCCGGCTTTCTGGCGATCGCGGCGGTGCTCTCGACGTTCGTGCCGCGGCGCGCCGACGCGCCTCCGCAGCAGCGCATCGGCGGCAACATCCTGGCGGGCATCAAGCTGACCCTGCAGTCGCCGCAACTGCTCCGCATCGCCCTCATCATCATCTGCTACACGACCATCTCCACGATCCTCTACTTCGAGCAGGCGGACATCGTGAAGCGCACGTTCAGCAGCTCCGAACAGCGCACGCAGTTCTTCGCCATGCTCGATCTCATCAACAACTGCACGACCATCCTCGTGCAGGCACTGATCACGCGACAGGTGCTCACGCGCTTCGGTCTGCGCACGGCGCTCGTGGCCGCACCCGCCGTCATCGGCACCGGGCTGGCCATCCTCGCGCTCGCGCCGCGCCTCGTTTTCATCGCCTTCCTGCAGGTCGTGCATCGCGCGGGCGAGCACGGCTTCACGCGCCCCGGCCGTGAAGTCATCTTCACCACCGTCGACGCGGAAGAGCGGTACAAGGCGAAGAACTTCATCGACACCTTCGTCTATCGCGGCAACGACGCGCTCATCGCGTGGGTCATCGACGGCCTGCATGCGATCGGTGCCGGACTCTCCGGCATCGCCGCACTGGGCGTCGCGGTTGCAGCGGGATGGGCCGCGAACGGCTACACCCTGGGGAAGAAACATGATCACAAGGCGTGAAACACTCGCCATCCTCGCCGCCGCACCATTCATGAAAATGGACCAGACCCTCCCGCCCATCGGACTCGGCACGTGGCAGACCTTCGACGTCGGCGGCGGCGCCTCCGCGCGCAAGCCGCTCGAGGAAGTGCTCGCGCGTTTCGTGCAGCTCGGCGGCCGCGTCGTCGACTCCTCTCCGATGTACGGCCGCGCCGAAGAAGTCCTCGGCGACATCGCCGTGAAGCTCGGCGTGCGCGACAAGTTGTTCATGGCGACGAAGGTATGGACGAGCGGCAAACGCGCGGGCATCGAGCAGATGGAAGAGTCGGAGCAGAAGCTCCGCGGCCGCGTCGACCTCATGCAGGTGCACAACCTCGTCGACGCGGACGCGCACCTCGAAACGCTGCGCGAGTGGAAAGCGCAGAAGCGCATCCGCGCCATCGGCATCACCCACTACACCGCGAGCGCCTACCTCGACCTCGCGCGCTACCTGAAACGAGGCGGCATCGACTTCGTGCAGCTCAACTATTCGCTGGCGGAGCGCGAAGCGGAGAAACGCATCCTCCCGCTGGCGCAGGAGCTGGGTGTGAAGGTGCTGATCAACCGCCCCTTCGGCGCGGGCTCGCTCTTCCGCACCGTGCGCAACAAACCGCTGCCCCCCTTCGCGAAGGAGCTCGGCGCGGGCTCGTGGGCGGAGCTGTTCCTCAAATTCGTGATCTCGCATCCCGCGGTGACGGTGGCCATTCCGGCCACCTCGAAGGTCGCGCATCTCGAAGAGAACATGCGCGCGGCGAAAGGGCCGATGCCGGACGAGGCCATGCGCGCGAGGATCGCGGCCGCCGCGGCGTGATCCAGGCTCCCGCCGCCAAGGATGATCCGGCCTTCCGGCAGCGTTAGAATCGGATCATGCGCAAAACACTCATCGCTGCACTCACGTTGCTGTTCGCCATGGCCGCGTTCGCCGGGGACGACGTCAAGCCGACGACCGTTCTGAAGAAAGTCGAGCCGAAGACCGTCTGCATGATCAACGAGCATGCGATGGGGAAGGACCAGATCCCGGTCGAGGTCGACGGCAAGACCTATTACGGCTGCTGTGAGATGTGCAAGAAGGCGCTCGCCGCCGATGCGTCCAAGCGCACCGCCGTCGATCCCGTCAGCGGCAAGCAGGTCGACAAGGCCAAGGCCGTGATCGCCGCGCAGGAAGACGGCCGCGTCTTCTACTTCGAGAGCGACGAGACTCTGGCGAAGCACAACGCGCAGTTCGCCAGGAAGTGATGGCAAAACGCGGTGCAGTGCTGCTGGCGCTCGTGGTGATCCTCACCGCGGGCGCCGGCGCCGAGCCGCGCTTCGACACCTCCACCATTACGGCCTCGCGCACCTCCATCCATCCGCTCGAGACCATCGAGTACACGCTCACCGTCCGCAACACCGGCGATTCCTCGCCGAGCTACCTCCGCATCGCCAGCTCCATCTCCCCCAGCGCGATGTACGTCTCCTCGTCGCCGGAGTGGCAGCTCCTCGACTCCGAGCGCGAGCTGAGCTGGATGGGTACCATCGCCCCCGGTCAATCGAAGACGCTGACCGCCACGCTCATCGCCGGCCCGGAAAGCGCCGGCACGACGCTCTCCACTCGCCCGGCCATCCACTACGACGGCAACTACTGGGCCGTCGAGCACACCCTCGAAGTCGGCCCCGCGCCCGCCGCCGGCAGCGGCATCGCCCTCGGCCGCTTCCGCGTCCTCTCCGCCGGCATTTACGTCGTCGGCTATCTCGCCATCGCCGCGGTGGTCCTGTTCGGCACCGTCGTCCTCCGCCGGCGTGCAGTCGCGGGCATGACCCTGATCCTCCTCTCGGCCGGCTTCCTCCTCATCTTCGGAGCCGTGGCGAGAAGCGACGCGCGCATGCGCCAGGAGTTCCGCGAGAGCCGCTGTGAAATCCTCGACTCCTTCGCCCGCTACACCGCCCGCCCGTCGACGCGTGGCAAACGCAGCGGTACCTGGAACCCCGTCATCGCCCTGCGCTACACGACATCCGCGGGCGAGACCGTCAGCGTCGGCAGCGCGCCCGCGAGCGCGCTGCAGAAGAACGAGCTTCCCTCCCTCGTCCGCGGCCAGTCCGCCCCCTGCTGGTACGATCCGGCGGACCCGAAAAAGGTCGTCCTCGACCGCAACCCCGGCGGCGCGTATCTCTTTGCCGCCATTCCTCTTGTAACCCTCGCGCTCGGCATTTTTCTGGTGCGGCGCTAACCTCTCTCCGGGCGCCCCGTCCAACGACGCGAATGGAAACCACGGACAACGAGCTGGTCGAGCGCGTACGCGGAGGCGAAGACGACGCCTTCCGCATCCTCGTCGAGCGCCATTCGCGCCCGCTCTACCGCGCCGCGTACCGCATCACCTCCAATGCCGCCGATGCCGACGACGTGGTCCAGGAAGCCTTCCTTCGCGCCTATCGCGCCATGGCGAGTTTCGACGCCCGCGCCACGTTCGCGACCTGGCTGCACCGCATCGCGATCAACTGCGCGCTCGACCTCATCGACTCGCGCAAACGCCGCGACGGCCGCATCGCCGACGGGGAAGACCTGGCCATGATCGCCTCCCCCGCCGCCACCCCCGACCGCGTCGTCCTCAGCTCCGAAATGCAACGCGCCATCGCCACCGCGATGGCAGGACTCACCGGCAACGAGCGCACCGCGTTCGTCCTCCGCCACTTCGAAGGAATGCCGCTCGAGGAGATCGGCGAGGTTCTCGGCACGCGCCTCAACGCGACCAAGAACACCGTCTTCCGCGCGGTCAAGAAACTGCGGCAGCACCTGCAGCCGTTCACGGGATCCCTTGTATGAGCAACGCCATGAATACGCATCTCTCTCAGGAAGACTTCATCCTCGCCTATTACCGCGAGCTCGACGCCTCGGCGCATCTCGCCGGATGTGAAACGTGCCGCGAGGAGCTCGCACGCCTCTCGCGCGTCCTCGACCAGGTCACGCCGGCCGAAGTGCCGGAGCCGGACGACGAGTACGAATCGCGCGTGTGGAACCGCGTCGCGTGGAGACTGCGCTCGGAGAAAAAACGTCCGCGTGTGAACGTCACGCGCTGGCTGGCCGTCGCGGCGATGTTTGCCGTCGCCTTCGTCGCCGGCCTCCTCGTGAATCGTCGCGACACCACGAGACCGGAGCAACCGCAGATCGCGCAAACGACGCCGCCCGCGGCGAAGCCCGCGGCCACGAAGACGACCGAACAGACTCGCGACCGCATCCTCTTCGTCGTCGTCAGCGATCACTTCGACTCGTCCGAGCGCGTGCTCGTCGAGCTCACGAACCTCACCCCCCAGGAAAACACGGACTTCAGCTCCTCCCGCGCGCGCGCCGAGGAACTGCTGGCCAGCAACCGGCTGTATCGGCGGACGGCACTCGATCGCGGAGAGGAGAGCGTGGCCACGCTCCTCGACGAGCTCGAGCCCGTGCTGATGCAGATCGCCCACGCCCCGGAGGACATCTCCGCCGACGAGCTTCGCCGGATCCAGAAGCGCGTCGAGACCAAGGGCCTCGTCTTCAAGCTCCGCGTCGTGCGTGCCGACGTACGCAAGACCGCGACTCCTCAAGTGCAGCAACCAACGATCTGATGGGACATCAAATGAAAAGCAAGAACCTGATCGCGGCACTCCTGGCCGCCCTGCTGATCACGACGCCGCTGCTCGCCGCCGCGCCGTATCCCGACCCGACCGACGAAAAGTCCGAGCGTGAGGCCGACCTCTACGAAGAAGGCACGGAAGCCATCGACGAGGGGCAGTGGGAAAACGCGCTCGACCACTTCTCCCGCGTCGCCGAAATGAAAGGCACGCGCGCCGACGGCGCCGTCTTCTGGAGCGCGTACGCGCTGAACAAGCTCGGACGCCGGGCCGAGGCGCTCAAGACGGTGGACGTGCTGAAGAAGGCGTACCCGAAGAGCCGCTGGCTCGACGACGCCCAGGCCCTCGAGCTCGAGCTGCGCCAGGCGCGAGGCGAGAAGATCAAGCCCGAGAAGGTCGAAGACGACGAGCTGAAGATGATCGCCATCAACTCGCTCATGCACACCGATCCCGAGAAAGCGTTCCCGCTGCTCGAAAAGATCGTGAAGGGCGGCACGACGTCGAAGAAGATCCGCGAGCGCGCGCTCTTCATCCTCAGCCAGTCGAGCTCCCCGCGCTCGCAGGCGCTCCTCGGTGAGATCGCCCGCGGCAACGCGAACCCCGACATGCAGAAGCAGGCCGTCCGCTACCTCGGCCTCTCCGGCAGCACGGCCAATCGTCAACTTCTTTACGACATGTACGCCTCCACGGCGTCCGTCGAAGTGAAGAAGGAGATCCTCCACGCCTTCATGCTCTCCGGCGACAAGACCCACGTCGTCAACGCCGCGCGCAACGAGAAGAACTCGAAGCTCCGCGGCACCGCGATCCACACGCTCGGCATCATGGGCGGCCGCGCCGAGCTCGCGTCGATGTACGGCACCGAGACCGATCGCGACGTGAAGGAAGAGATCATCCAGGCCCTCTTCATCAGCGGCGACGCCACGAAGATCGGGGAGCTGGCGCGCGGGGAGAAGGATCCGCAACTGCGCAAGGAAGCGATCCAGAAGCTCGGCCTCCTGGGCGGCGGTACCGCGCCGATGCTGCTGCAGATCTACGGCAACGAGACCAGCACCGACGTCAAGGACGCCGTGATCAACGCCTTCTTCCTGCAGGGCAACGCGCGCGCGCTCATCGATCTCTCCAAGAAAGAGACGAACAAGGAGCTGCGCCGGGAAGCACTGCAGAAACTGTCGCTGATGAACAACTCCGAAGCGCTCGAGTACATGCTGCAGATCCTCAACGAATAGGAACCGACGCCCATGCGCATCCTCGTGTTGCTGTTCGCCGCGCTTCCGCTGTTCGCCCAGAATTTCGTCAACGCCAAAGTGACCCGCATCGACGCCGCTACGCGCGGCGCCGGTGCGGCGGTCGGCAACGCGAGCGGCTGGTTCGCGTGGACCGTGCCGACCGCCGGGGTGTCGATCTGCTGCTCGTGGGAAGGAAACGGCGGCTCCTGCTGCGGGCGCTGCTCGCTCGAAGGCAACCGCGGCTTCTCGATCAATCGCCCCGAAGCGGACGAGCCGCGTCCGCGCGGCGAGGCGCTGCTGGTGATGCGCGTCGCCAACGGCGCGGTCAAGCGCGTGCGGCTCTACAGCGCCACGTGCGAGATCGAGGGGCAGGGCAACACCATCACCCTCCTCACGAACGTCACGCCGGAGAGCAGCATCGACTACCTCGTCTCCCGCATGCGCGATGCGGACGACGAGGGCGAGCTCATGGCCGCCCTGTCGATGCATCACCACGCCCGCGTCGTGCCGGAGCTGATCAACCTCGCGCGCAACGATCCGAACCGCGAAGTGCGCCGCCACGCCATCTTCTGGCTCGGCCAGAAAGCCGGCGACAAAGCGGCGGCGGAGCTGCGCCGCACCGTCGATCAAGATCCGGATGTCGACCTCAAAGAGCACGCCGTCTTCGCCATCTCCCAGTTGCCGCGCGAACGCAGCGTGCCGCTGCTGATGGACCTCGCGAAAACGCACAAGAACGCGGCGGTGCGGAAGAAGGCGATGTTCTGGCTCGCGCAAACAGGCGACCAGCGCGCCATCGACTTACTCGAACAGATCCTGCTCCCCTGACCTGGGCCCCCCGCCCAACCCTCTTCCCACTCACGCGGGGAGAGGGTTGAGGTCGAGGCGGAACTCGCCCCCGCCGCCTGGCGCATTGCCCAGCGAGAACGCGAATCCGTGATTCGCGAGAATCTCCTGCACGATCGTCAGTCCCAGCCCCCGCCCATCGCGTTTCGTCGTGAAGAACGGCGTGAACAGCTCCGCGCGAATCGACTCCGCGATCCCCGGCCCGGAGTCCGTCACGGTCAGCATGCCCGCGGCAAACGACGCCCGCAGCTCGCCGTCCCGCCCCACCGCCTCGATGGCGTTTCGAAAAACGTTGAGCACGACCTGCTCGATCTGATGCACGTCGAATTCATACGCACCGCGATCCTCCAGCGCCAGCGTCAGGCGAATGCGCCGGTCCTCGAGCTCCGGCCGCAGCAACAGCGCCACGCGCTCGAGCAGCTCCGCGACGCTCGCACGCGTGCGATGCGGCGGCGGGATGCGCACGACGTCCGCGAACGCGGACATGAAGCGATTGAGTGCGTCGATGCGCGCGGAAGCGATCGTGAGCGCGGAGCGGAAATCCTCGCGGTCCGCCTCCCCGACCTGATCCGCGTAGCGTAGCGACGACTCGAGCAGCGAACGCACCGCGCCGACGGAGTTGTTCACTTCGTGCGACATCATGCGGATCAGCTTCTCGTACGCCGCCTTCTCCGTCAGCCGCAGCTCTTCCGTCATCTCTTCGACGACGTAGAAGCTCTTCCCGAATCCGCGATCGCGAAACTCGGCGCGGCTCACCTTCAAGCGCCGCGCGCCGCGCTGCGCCACGAGCCGCGATTCGCCCGACCCGAGCTGCGGCAACGGCAGGTCGCCGAGCAACCGTTTCGCCGCGGGATTCATCGACTCGACCTTCCCGTCGAAGTCGCAGATCACGATTCCCGCCGGCGACGCTTCGGCCAGCTTCTCCTGCAACTGATGCTGCTCTTCCGCGGCCAGGCGTTCATCGCGCAACCGGTCGATCATCCGGTTGTAGACCGCGATGAGGTTGTCCATCTCCGGCTGCCCGACCGGCACGAACCGCGACGTGAAATCGCGCTCCGCGATCAGCTCCGCGCCGGTCTGAATCAGATCGAGCGGCACGAACAGCGCGCGCACGAGCCGCACGCTGATCGCGATCGACAGCACGAACAGCACCTCGACCCCGAACAACAACATCGGGTTCTCGACGAGGACGAAAATCGCCGCCGCGCCGAGCACCACGTGCAGGGCGACGATGTAGGTGAGGATTTTCGCGCGAAGGGTCATAAGGCGGTTGAGCCGCTGAGCTGTTGCGCCGTTGAGCGGGTCCGCAGCTCAACAGCCCGACAGCTCAATCGCTCAACGGCTACTCCGCGCTGATCCCATACTTTTCGAACCTGCGATACAGCGCCGCCCGCGACAACCCCAGCGCCTCCGCCACCCGCGACACGTTGCCGTCGTAGTGCTTCATGCACTTCACGATCATCCGCTTCTCCATCTCGTCGAGC
This sequence comes from Thermoanaerobaculia bacterium, assembly GCA_035629395.1. GTDB lineage: Bacteria > Acidobacteriota > Thermoanaerobaculia > Gp7-AA8 > Gp7-AA8 > QHVT01. The sequence continues at coordinate 67,148 of DASPHZ010000074.1, read as the reverse complement.
GTGATCGTCCCCGCCTCCGGCAGCGCCACGTCGCGTTGCGTCTCCGCATTGCCCGCGTCGCGCGTGGCGAAAAAGTCGTCGACGTCCAGCTCGCGTCCTCCGCGAATGAGCACGGCGCGATCGATCGTCTGCCGGAGCTGGCGGATGTTCCCCGGCCACGTCTGCGACTTCAGCCACTCCATCGCCCGCGCGGAGATCGTCTCGACGTCCGTGCGATACGCCTCATTCGCCAGCCGGAGAAAATGATTGGCGATGCGTGGGATGTCGCCGCGGCGATCGCGCAGCGGCGGCAGATGAATGTTGATGAGATTGAGGCGATAGAGCAGGTCTTCGCGAAAATCGCCGCGCTGCACCATCTCGTGCAGCGGACGATTCGTCGCCGCGACCACGCGTACATCGACGGTCCGCGGCCTGCTCGAGCCGAGCACTTCGAACGTGCGGTCCTGCAGCACGCGCAGCAGCTTCACCTGCGACGCCGCGTCGAGCTCGCCGATCTCGTCGAGAAAGATCGTTCCCCCATCCGCGAGCTCGAAGCGTCCGCGGCGATCCTGTCGCGCGTCCGTGAACGCGCCACGCACGTGGCCGAACATCTCGCTCTCGAACAGCGTCGCGGAGATCCCGCCGAGGTTCACTTTCACGAAGGCGTTGCTGCGGCGACGGCTGTTGCGATGCACGGCCTCCGCGACCAGCTCCTTGCCCGTCCCGCTTTCACCGGTGATGAGCACCGAAGCCTCGGTGGGAGCGACGCGGCCGATCATCTCCAGGATGCGGGTCATCTTCGCGTCGCTGCCGATGATGTTCGAAAAGTCGTAGCGCTCGTCGAGCTCCGCGCGCGTGAGGTCTTTGACCTCGACGGTCGTCGCCGCGAGCTTCAGCGCCGTTTCCACCGACTGCAGCACCGTCGCGTTCGACCACGGTTTGGTGATGAAGTCGGACGCGCCGCGCTTCATCCCTTCGACGGCGAGCGCGATCGAGCCCCACGCCGTCATCAGGATCACCGGCAGCGAAGGCTCCTCGGCGCGGATGCGCGCGAGGAGATCGAGTCCTTCTTCGCCGGTCGTCTGCCGGCTGAAGTTCATGTCCTGGATGACGAGCCGCGGGCGCTCGCGACGCAGGATCGCGAGCGCCTCCATCGGCTCGTGCGCCGACGCCGTCGCATACCCGTGCTGCTTGAGCAGCAGCGCGAGCGAAGCGGTGACCGACGTGTCGTCGTCGACGATCAGCACCGGGCCGAGGACCGCAGGCCGCGGACCGAGGGAACTGCGCGAATCCTGATTGCTCATGCCCTCGGTCTCTGACCCTCTGCCCTCGGTCCTCTATTCGTAACGAAGCGCATCCGCGGGCTGCAGGCGCGACGCGAGCCAGCTCGGATACAGACCGCAAAGTACCGTGAGCGCGTAAATGGTCGCAAGCGCGCCGAGGATGCCGGCCGTGAACGACGACGGCGTGACGATCGAGAACGCGCCGAGGATCGGAAGCTGCGCGACGACGATCACGCCGACCAACAGCGCCACCGTCGCCAGCAACGCCACTTCGCCGAGGATCTGGCGGTGCACCGCGCCGCCGCTCGCACCCATCGCGCGGCGCAGGCCGAGCTCGCGCGTGCGCGTGGTCACGTTCTGCCACAGCACGCCCGTGAGTCCGAGGGCGACCATCGAGATCAGAAACACGCCGACGATCCCACCGATGATGATCGGCGCGAGACGCGTGCGCACCATGCTGTCGCGCATCAGCTCCATGTGCCGCACGCGGAACGACACGTTCGGCGCCACCGAGTGCAGGCGCGCCGCGAGCTTCTCCTCGAACACGGCCGGCGTACCGGGACGCAGGCGCACCAGGATGTGATTGCCGAGTCGGCCGTACCGTCCGTTCGGCGCACTGCGGCGGAACATCATGTTGGCCGGCATCGAGACCTCACCGCTCTTGCGATACGACGAGACGACGCCGACGACGACGCCGAACTGGTTCTCGTCGAGCTCCCACTTCTGCCCGACCGGATCGGCTTCGCCGAAGAGATCGCGCGCCGCGTTCGTGTCGAGCACGAGCGGCTGCTGCTGCGCCGCGTCGTCGGTGGCGTTGAACCAGCGCCCGCGCACGACCTTCAGCTTCATCACTTCCGCGAAGTCGTCCGTGACGTCGTCGAACAGTACCGACACCTCGCGTCCGTTGATCGTGCGCGTTCCCTCCGACGTCGAGAACGAGTACGGCGGCGTGGTGCTGATCGCGGCCGATTCCACTTCCGGCATCGCACGCACTTCCGCGATCATGCGCATCACGGTCGCGGCCATCTCCGGCGACGTCTGCTCCTGCGCGTTGTCGAAGTCCATGCGCACGTCCCACACGTTGCGGTAGTCGAAGCCGATCGGGGCACGCCAGCCGCCGATCAGCGTGATCGCGCCGGTGAGCACCGCGAAGATGACGAGGAAGGAAACGAAGATCTCGCCGACGATGAGCGCGTTCGCGCGCTTGCGATTCCAGACGAGCTTGAGCAGATGCTTGATCACGCGGCACCTCCACGCAGGGCGTTGACGGGATTCATGCGCGACATCCTCCAGGCCGGATACACGCCGGAGATGATGCCGAACAGGGCGGCGATGAGCATCCCGTACGCGAAGATGCGCAGGTTCACTTCGAAGATGGCGTACGGAATGATCTCGATGCGCGTCAGCGCGTCGAGAGCGACGAGGGAGAGCACGAAGCCGATGGCGCCGCCGACGATGGTGAGGAGGACGTTCTCCATCACGAACTGTCCGATGAGCGCGCGCGACGACGCGCCGAACGCCTTGCGCACGCCGATCTCGGACGCGCGCTCCATGATGCGGCTGAGGTTGATGCTGATCAGGTTCATGGTCGGCAGCGTCACGAAGAGCAGCGCGGCGAGGAGGATGATCAGCCGCAGGGTGGTGGCGCGATCGACTTTCGCGTCGTTGCCGACCATGCTGCGCGCCGCCAGCTCGAACGGCGTGTCGAGTCCCGCCTCGACGCGGTTGTACGTCTTCGGATCGTCGAACACGAAGTGCGCCATGCGCTGCTCGAATTCACTCCGCAGCTTCGGGAAATCGGCGCGGCTGCGCGCCTGCACGATCGCCGCAAAGTTGCCGAACATCTGGCGCTCGTAGTCGCTCGATTTGAGCGTGCGTACCGGTGCCCAGATCTCCGAAAACGCGGCCAGGCGCGTGATCGACACGGGCGGCACCACGCCGACGACGCGGAAGCGCTGGCCGTCGACGTCGAGCGTCTTTCCGACCGCCGGGACGTCGCCGTAGAGCTTCCTGCGCATGTCGTCGGTGATCACCGCGACGAAGCTCGCGTTCTGGTTGTCCTGCTCGGTGAACGGCCCCCCTTCGAGGAACTGCAAGTCGAGGATCTGCCAGTACGCGCCGTCGGTGCGCCGCAGGTGCGTCTCGACCTTGCGGCCGTCGTGGTACATGACGATCGGCGACTGGCTCGTGAAGAGCGACGTCTTTTCCGCGGACGGCAGACCGCGCACGTACCTGTCGAGGAACTTGTATCCCGGGCTGCTCGTAATGCCACCGTTCGGCCCGTACATGCCGAAGACGTACAGCCCCAGCACGCGATCGAACCGCGACTCCGGCTGGCGCGGCGCGAACACGTTGTCGAGGATCGCCGCCGCGACCATCAGCACGACGAGCGTGAGGCTGATGCCGAACAGCGAGATGAACGTGAAGAACTTGCGCCGGCCGAGGACTTTGAGGGCGACTTTGAGGTAGTTGGTGAGCATGTGCGTTCCTTGGTTACGTTGCTGGTTGCGCGTTGCTGGTTGCGCGTTGCTGGTTACTGGTTGCTGGTTACTGGTTGCTTGTGATGCGGTGCCTGGGCGTCATCCGACGCGTCAAGCAACCAGCAACGCGCAACGCGCGCAGCACTACGCAACCTGCCTCCCGTCGAACAACCGCACGATGCGGTCCGTGCGGCGGGCGAAGCGGTCGTCGTGCGTGACCATCACGATGGTCGTGCCGTCGTTCTTGTTGAGATCGTGGAGGATGCTCATGATCTCTTCGCCCATCGCCGAGTCGAGGTTGCCGGTCGGCTCGTCGGCGAGGAGGATGCGCGGCTTGCCGACGATGGCGCGTGCGATGGCGACGCGCTGCTGCTGGCCGCCGGAGAGCTGCGTCGGGAAGTGATGCACGCGCGAGGCGAGACCGACGCGGTCGAGCGCGGCCTGCGCGAGCTTGCGGCGCGGCGTGCCGTTCGTGCTGCGGTAGAGCAGCGGGATCTCGACGTTGTCGACGACCTTGAGATCCGGCACGAGGTGGAAGCTCTGGAACACGAAACCGAGCTTCTCGTTGCGGAAGCCCGCGAGCTTGCGGTCGTTCCATTTGCCGACTTCGGCGCCGTCGAGCGCAAGCGCGCCACTCGACGGAGCGTCGAGCAGCCCGATCAGGTTCAGCAGCGTCGATTTGCCGCAGCCCGACGGTCCCATGATGGAGACGAACTCCCCCGGCGCCACGTCGAGATTGATGTTCTGCAACGCGAGCGTCTCCACGCGTTCCGTTCTGTAGACCTTGTTGACGTTTTCCAGTCTGATCATTGCGTCCTCACTCGTCGAGTTTGATTTCACTCACGTCTTCGAATTCACTGACATCCGAGATCACCACGGACTCGCCTTCGCGGAGTCCTTCCACGATCTCGATCGTTTCTCTTCCCGCCAGGCCAAAGCGCACCGGCACGCGTACCGCGCGATCGCCGCGCACGACGTACGCGAGATGCGCGTTCGTGCGCGCGAGCGCGCCGCGGCGCACGACCAGCGCTCCGTCGCGCGCGCCCGTGATCACCTCGACGTCGACGCGCAGGTTGTTGCGCAGACGCGCATTCGCCGGCTCGTCGAGCGTCACGTTGAACTTCACCACGCCGTTGACGATGCGCGGATCGACGTTCTCGATCGTGCCGCCGATGGCCGCGCCGTCGAGCAGCACGCGTACGCGCATCCCCGCCGCGAGCCGCGCCGCGTGCACGTCGGAGATCGAGGCGTCGACGCGATACGACGACAGGTCGGCGATGCGCGCGATGACGTCGCCGCGGCGGATCGTGGCGCCGGCTTCGTTCACGATCGAGGTGAGGATGCCGTCGCGATCCGCGCGCAGCATCGCCAGCTCGACCTGCCGCTGCGACTCTTCGCGCTCGCGCCGCGCCATCGCCACTTCCGATTGCGACGCCGCGAGCTGCACGTCGCGCGAGCGCAGCGTGCGCACGAGCGCTTCGTTGAGGCCGCGCAGCTCGATGTCGGCTTTCTTCGCCAGCGCCTGTGCCGCCAGAGCGTCCTGCTCCGCGATCAGCCCCTCGGAACGAAGCTTCGCGCGCTGCTGCGCCGTGTAGTGCACGACTTCCGCGTCGAGCTTCTTCTGCTCGATCTGCGCGCGCAGCGAAGCGATCGTCTCTTCGAGCTTGAGCCGCAGCTCGGCGTTGGCGTTCTCGCGCTGCGCGACGCGCTCTCCGAGGCGGGCGGCTTCGAGCTGCGTGGCAGCGGTGTCGAGCGTGAGCAGCTCGTCGCCCGATTTCACACGGTCGCCGGCACGCCGCTGGATGCGCAACACGCGCGCTTCGACCGGGCTGGAGATGACCTGCTCGAACAGCGGCACCACCGTGCCGTTCGCCTCGAGCGTCGCCTCGACGCGGCCGCGCGACACCTGCGCCACCTGCACGTCGTTGCGCTCGAGCGACGGCCGCAGCCAGTCGATCGTGGCCGCGAAGAAAAACGCGACGGCCGCCAGCGCGATCACCGCGGTGGCGACGCGCCGCACCACGCGGCGTTTCCGGACTTCGACATCGATTGGACGATCCATACGGGCAGCGTCCTATCGCGAGCGGCGTACCAGCATCCGCGCTCGTGTTTTCAGTGGTTTACGTGAAGCGGCGTGTTCAGTTTCGCACGGGGTGTCCGATATCGGACAGTCGCCGCAACTGCCGCGCGCTCAGGCCGCAGCGCGCGGCCACCGCTTCGCGCGTCAGCGACGGATCGTGGATCAGCGTCTTCGCGAGCTCGATGCGCACGCGCGTCGTGAAATCGTGCACCGAAATCCCGGTCGCCGCGCGGAACGTGCGCGTGAGACTGCGTGCGCTCATGCCCGCGATGTCGGCGAGCTCCGTGAGCGTCGCGCGCGTGCGCGGGTTGCGCACGATCCAGTCCTGCACGCGATGGACGCCCGGATGGAGGTGTGTGCGGAAGTCGAGATAGACGCTCTCCTGATCCTGCCCTCCATCCCTGCGCAGGTACACCACCATCTCGCGCGCGACTTCCGCGGCCAGCAGCGGACCGTCGGCGTGTTCGATGATCGCCAGCGCCATGTCGATGCCCGATGCGATGCCGGCGCTCGTCGTCACGTTGTCCTCGGTGACGAAGAGGCGGTCTTCGAGCACGCGCGCTCGCGGAAAGCGCTGCGCGAGAAAGTCCGTGCGTGACCAGTGCGTCGTACAGCGGCGGCCGTCGAGCAGACCGGCTTCGCCCAACGCGAACGCACCCGTGCAGACCGAGGCCACGTGCGCTCCCGCGCGCGACGCATTCGTGAGCCAGCGCGTGACCGCACGCTCGAACTTCAGCGTCGCCCGATACGGCATGCCCGGCACGACGATGAGCGCGTTCGCGCCGACCTCCGGCAGCGGCTGCAACTCGGACAGCACGGCGCCCTGATGCGACGCGACGCGCTCGCGGGTCGCGCAGAGGCGAATGCGATACCGCGTCTGCTCGCGATTCGCCTCCGAGAACGCCTGCAGCGGCCCGGCGAGGTCGAGGATCTCGACCTCGGGCAGCACGAGAAAAATTACGTCGCGAATACCGCCCCCACCTCGACCTCGTTCACCGTCACGATGCGCGCGAAGCGTCCGCGCAGCACGGCCTCGGTGCGTTCGAGGATCGCGTCGGTCGACAACGGGCCGATCGGGAAGGTGAGCGTCGCCTCGGTCACGAAATCGACTTCGTACCCGAGGTCGGCAGCGACGCGGGTCGTGGTCTCACAGCATTGCTCGGTGGAGATGCCGCAGACGACCACGCGGCGCACGCCCATCGCGTCGAGACGCTGCTGCAGGTCGGTACTCGTGAACGCGTTGCGCGTGTTCTTCGTGATCAGCGGATCCGATTCGCGGCGGTCGAGGAAGTCCATCAGCCGCACTTCCGGGTCGCCAACGCGGAAGCCGGGGTCGCTGTCGTTGTGCAGCACGAAGAGGATCGGCTCGCCTGCCTCGCGAAACTTCGCGATGAGGTTCGTCACGTTTTCCTCGAAACGCGTACTGCTGCGGCTGGCCCACCGCAGCGGGTCGATCTTGAACGAGTCCTGAATATCGACGACGAGAAGTGCTGTTTTCATTCTGTGAATTGTGGGCCGCGGACAGTGTGCGATGGGGACGGGGAGCGGTCAAATCGGGCCAGCGGGCGTACACTCCTGCCATGCCTCGGACCATCTTCGCCGCGCTCCTCCTGATGCTCGCCGTAACAGCCGAAGCGCAGCGGCAACGCGCGGTCCGGCATCCCGGCACGGCGCCCGACCTCACGCCCAGCGAATGGCTCGTGCTGAACTCGATTCCGTTCACCACCACCGAGGCGCGCTCCGGACTCGCGGACCTCGAGCCGCTGCGCCGTCTCGTCGGCAACGCGCGCATCGTCTCCCTCGGCGAGGCCACGCACGGCAGCCGCGACTTCTTCACCATGAAGCACCGCATCCTCGAGTTCCTCGTCGAGGAGATGGGCTTCACCATCTTCGCCATCGAGGCCAACCTGCCGGAGGCGGATCGCGTCAACGATTACGTCCTGCGCGGTGAGGGCGACCCGCGGAAGGCGCTGGCGGGGATGTACTTCTGGACGTGGAACACGGCCGAGGTGCTCGACCAGATCGAATGGATGCGCGAGTACAACCTGCGCCGCGGCGGTCGTCCGCCGGTACAGTTCCGCGGATTCGACGCGCAGTTCTATCCCTACGCGATCGCGCAGGTGGACGCGTACCTGGCCCGCGTTGACCCGGCGCGCTCGGCGGAGCTCGCGCGTTCCTACGATTGCATGCGCGCGTATCCGTCCGCCCGCGACTACATCGCGCGGTCGGCCGCCACCCGCAATGCCTGCGCAGCCAGTCTCGATGCCGCGATCACGACGCTCGGCAGCCGTCGCGCGGAGTACAGCGCCGCGTCGAGTGCGAACGAGTTCGAGCGTTACCTGCGCTACGCGCACGTGGTCCGGCAGGCGGAGGCGCAGCTCTCGCAGCGCAGCGTGCGCGATCGCCACATGGCCGACAACGTCGAGTGGCTCGCCGACGTCGCGCATCCGGGCGAGAAGCTCGTCCTCTGGGCGCACAACTATCACGTCGCCGCGAACGCCCTCGGGCAGATGGGTTACTACCTGCGCGAGCGGTTCAAGAAAGACATGGTGGTGTTCGGCTTCGCGTTCAACAAAGGGTGGTTCAACGCGCGCACCGGCGGCACCGGCCCGGTCGACGCGCAACGCACCCTCGGCGCGCCGAACAACGGCTGGGAGAAGACGTTTCTCCGCGACGCGGGCAAGCCGCGGTACTTCCTCGACCTGCGCAATCTGCCGAAGGGACAGGTCGCGGACCTGCTGGCGGAGACACGCACGCTCTGGATCATCGGCGCGGGCTGGATCCCGAGCGCGCTCCAGACCGCGCATCGCTGGCCCATCGACATGCCGAGCGCGTTCGACGTCCTCATCTTCATCGAGGAAGTGAAAGAGACGACGCTCCTGCCGTTCTGATCAGAGCGGGCCGGGGTTCAGCTCGAAATCCTCGAACTCGAATCCCGGTCCGACCGTGCAGCCGACGAGCGTGTACTCGCCCATCGGCCGCGCGGCCTGCCACTCGCCTGCGCGAATGAGGTGCACGCGATGGTCCGCGTCGAGTCGCGTCACCGCGTCGCGCGTGAGAAGCTCCAGCGGGTCGCCTTCGTAAAAATGCCAGACCTCGTCGGACGTCACGCGATGCCACGCGCTGTACGTGCCGGCGACGAGGAGGAAGTAGATCGTCGTGAGCGCGGTGCGCTCCGCGCCGTCGCGATGGCGCGTCACGTTCTCCTTCGATTTGTAGACCTGCCGGTACCACCCGCCTTCCGGGTGCGGCTCGAGTCCGAGCGATGCGATGAGCTGCCGCGCGCGCTCGTTCACGGCTTGAACATCGGCGGCTCCGGCGGCACGTCGTGCACGTGTCCCCGGTTGCGCAGGCGACTGTGGCGGTAGCCGTACAGGAAATAGACGACGAGGCCGAGCAGCAGCCAGCCGCCGAAGCGTTCCCACGATTTCGGCGGGAGGTAGATCGCCAGACCGATGCAGGAGATCGCGCCGAGGATCGGAATGAGGAGGCCGAACGGCACGCGGAAGGGGCGCTCGCGATGCGGCTCCTTCACGCGCAGGATGATGATGCCGATGCAGACCAGGAAGAACGCGAACAGCGTCCCGATGTTGGTGAGGTCGACCATGTCTTCGAGCGTGGTGAACAGCGCGCAGACGCCGACGACGACGCCGGTGATGATCGTCGCGACGTGCGGCGTCTTGTACTTCGGATGCACTCTCGCGAAGAACTTCGGCAGCAGGCCGTCGCGCGACATGGCGAAGAAGATGCGCGGCTGGCCGAGCTGAAACACGAGTAGCACCGCGGTGTGCGCGATCACGGATCCGAGGGCGACGACGCCGACCATCCAGTTCGGCATCTGCACGTACTTCATCGCCAGCGTGAGCGGCTCGGCCTGTTCGGTGGCGATGGCGTTCGTCAGCGCCGGGTACGGGATCATTCCGGTGAAGACGGCCGCGACGATGGCGTAGATGATCGTGCAGACGATCAACGATCCGATGATGCCGATGGGCATGTCGCGCTTCGGATTGCGTGCTTCCTCCGCGGTCGTGGAGACCGCGTCGAAGCCGATGTAGGCGAAGAACACGACCGCGGCGCCGGAGAAGATGCCGGTCATGCCGTTCGGTGCGAACGGCGTCCAGTTCTCGGGGCGCACGAACTTGAAGCTGACGATGACGAAGAATCCGAGGACGAGGAGCTTGAGGCCGACCATCCAGAAGTTGAAGCTGGCGGACTCGCGGATGCCCCACACGAGCACCATCGTGATCAGCGCGACGATGGCCAGGGCGAGGATGTTGACGACGATCGGGAAGCCGAAGATGTGCGGCGCGTTCTCGACGACCTCCGGCATCTTCGCGTGCGCGGTCTGCCAGTCGACGGCCAGCCAGCGCGGCAGGGACATGCCCATGCCGTCGAGGAGGGTGTTGAAGTAGTTCGCCCACGAAATGGCGACGGCGACGTTGCCGATCGCGTATTCGATGATGAGATCCCAGCCGATGATCCACGCGATCAGCTCGCCGAGAGTGCCGTACGAATAGGTATACGCGGAGCCGGACACCGGCACCATGGACGCGAACTCGGCGTAGCAGAGGGCGGTGAAGCCGCACACGACGGCGGTGATGACGAACGAGAGCATGAGTCCCGGCCCCGCACCGGGACGGCTCGCGTCGCCGGCGGCGGCGGTGCCGATCGTTGCGAAGATGCCCGCGCCGATGACGGCGCCGATCCCCAGCGCGACGAGGTTCCACGGCCCCAGCACCTTCTTGAGCTGCCGGCCTTCTTCCTGAGTCTCGGCCACGAGCGCGTCGAGGGACTTCGTCCTGAACAACTGATGCATGGGAGCCATGGTAATGCTGACGCTGCCACCGCGGACCGACGAGAGGCTTCCCGGCGGGGCCGCCGCGCTGCATGGTCTCCCCAGACACACGCACGATCCGCAAGTGCGCACGTGCTTCGATCAGCGCGGCCGGCCGCGCCGGCTCCGCCGGGAGGCCCCGGCCGTTTTCCCCCGGTGCCCGCGTCCAGCACTATCATTACGCCATGCCAGCCATTGAACAGAGCGCGTATCCCGACGTCCGCAACTACATCGAAGGCCAGTTCGTCGAGGCGCCGAATCGCGAGCTGCTCGACGTCACGAACCCGGCGACGGGCGAGGTCCTCTCACGCGTGCCGCTGTCCGGTCCTTCCGATATCGAGCGCGCCGTCGACGCGGCGAAGAAAGCCTTGCCCGGCTGGTCGGGCACTCCGATCAAAGAACGCGTCCAGGTCTTCTATCGCTACAAAACCCTGCTCGAGAAAAACATCGCCGAGCTGGCGGCGCTCGTTTCCGAGGAGAACGGCAAAGTGCGGAGCGAGGCGGAGGCGGAAGTGCTGAAGTCCGCCGAGCTTTGCGAGTTCGCATGCTCGCTGCCGCAGATCATCCCGGGGGAAGTGCTCGAAGTCTCGCGCGGCGTCGAATGCCGCGTCGAACGCTATCCGGTCGGCGTCGTGGCCTCGATCGCGCCGTTCAACTTCCCGAACATGGTTCCGAACTGGACCATCCCCAATGCCATTGCACTCGGCAACTGCATGATCCTCAAACCATCCGAGCAGGTGCCGTTGAGCGCGGGACGCATTGCGGAACTGCTCAAAGAAGCCGGCCTGCCGGATGGCGTCTTGAACGTCGTCCATGGCGGCCAGGCCACGGTCGAAGCCATCTGCGACAACCCCGGCATTGAAGCGGTGAGCTTCGTCGGCTCGACGCACGTGGCGAAAATCGTCTATCGCCGTGCGTCGGCCAATCTCAAGCGCGTGCTCGCCCTGGGCGGCGCGAAAAACCATCTGATCGTGATGCCGGACGCGGAGCCGGAGATGACGTCCACCAATGTCGTGGCGTCGATGTCCGGATGCGCGGGACAGCGCTGCATGGCCGCCTCTGTAATGATGGCCGTCGGCGCGACCGATCACATCATCGAGCGCATGACGAACATCGTACGCGGCATGGTGCCGGGCGTGCACATCGGTCCTGTGATTTCCCGCGCCGCCAAAGACCGCATTGAGCGCTACATTACGGAAGCGGAAGAAGGCGGCGCAAAGGTGCTCATCGACGGCCGCGGTTATACAGTGGCGGGCAAAGAAGGCGGTTATTACGTCGGCCCGACGCTCATTGACCATGTGACGCCGGACATGCGCATCGCACAGGAAGAGATTTTCGGACCGGTCATGGTCATCGTGCGCGCGCAGGACGTCGAAGAAGCATTACGCGTCCAGCACCGCTCCCCTTATGGCAATGCCGCCTCGGTCTTTACAGAGAGCGGCGGCGTCGCACGCTATGTCATGGAAAAAGCGAGCGCCGGCATGGTCGGCGTCAACGTCGGCGTCCCTGTCCCCCGCGAGCCCTTCGGCTTCGGGGGCTGGAACGAATCGAAATTCGGTACCGGCGACATCACCGGCCGCGGCTCGATCGAGTTCTGGACCAAGTCGAAGAAGATGACGACCAAGTGGAACAAGGAAGCGGGCGTCAACTGGATGTCGTAATGCGGCCGGAACAAGGATGAATCGTCAGGCGAGTGCGTCGCGTCTCGCCTGACCTGGCCGCCTGCATCCTTGCGCTTCCTCCTTGCCGGCGTCATCGATCGCGAAGGCGATCCACTCACCTGACTCGCTGATACCGCGTGCCCTCGATGACCGCACCGCTCGCGGTGAACGTGCCGGAGATCGTGCGATACGTGCCGTCGGCGAAACTCGCGGTGGCGGTGAATGCGCCGCCTTTGACTTCGATCGGGGAGAGAACGGCGACGCGGCCGGATTCGACGTAATTACCGTGCAGGCGGCCATTGCTGTTCTCGACGACGAGACCATAAGAAACGTCGGGGCCCCGATAGCTGCCGGTGAAATCCGCGACTGATTTCATGACGCGGGTTTGTGCTGCATACGACGCGCTGGCGACCAGGATCATTACGGCAACGGCGAGCTTTCTCATTGTGTGCCTCCACCGCTTAATACGCGGGAAGCGGAAAAAAGTTGGTTCACCGCAGTGAACGAATTCTTTCGAGAAGTTGCTCGGGCGTTGCTTCAAAAGTTATTGCGATATGTGGCGCATGCACCGCGTCGTGCAACGTGCCGCTCATGTCCTCGAGGATGGCGCGCAATGGTTCGGACACCGCGCGCCACTCTTCTTCGGTCGCATTGAGGAACTGATCCGTCGTCGAGCAGTTCGCGTCGGTGCGGCCGGCGCTGCTGGCGAGAAACGTCAGCAGCGCCTCGAGCGCATTGCGCAGTGCGGCCTCGTCGGCGAATGCAGCGTGCACGTCGCGCAGGAGCCATTCGAGCTCGCGCGAAACGCGGCGGAACCGCACCACCGCCTGCCACAACTCCGCGAACTCAGTCATCGTCTTCCTTGAACACCGTATCGCATCACGACCGCGGACTCGTACGTGATCAACCTGCATGACACGGGTTGCTGCTCGCGGCGGGGCTGGCGATCGACGAGATACGTACGACGGTCGAACATGCGTTACCTCGTTGCAGGGACGCGCACCGGGAACGGCGGACGCTGCGGCGTCTTCACCGGATTCGTCTCCAGTTCCTTCAGCACGACTTCGATCGCCTTGTCGAGCTGCGGATCGCGTCCCGCGGCCCAGTCCTTCGGCGTGATCTCGACGTCGATGTCCGGCGGCACGCCGACGTTTTCGATGCCGAAGCCTTCCTCGTCACTCCAGAACGCGAGGTTCGGCGAAGTGATCGAGCCGCCGTCCATCAGCGACGGATAGCCGAGGATGCCGACGAGACCGCCCCAGGTCCGGCGGCCGATGAGCGGCCCCAGACCGAACTTCTTGAACATCCACGGCAGGAGATCGCCGCCCGAGCCGGCGTTCTCGTCGATGATCATCGCCTTGGGACCCTGGATCGACGCGAGCGGCGTCTTGAGGTCCGCACCGTAACGCGTCGTCCAGTAGCTGACGAGCGGGCGGCGCAGGATGTCGATGTAGTAGTCGGCGACGCTGCCGCCGCCGTTGTAGCGCTCGTCGACGATGATCGCGTCGCGGTTCGCCTGCGGGAAGAAGTAACGCTTGAAGTACTCGTGCCCCTGGTTGGCCGTGTTCGGCACCCACACGTACGCGATGCGGCCGTTCGACTTCTCGGTCACGTAGCGCAGGTTGCGCTCGACCCAGTCGCGATTGCGCAGCGCCGCCTCGTTCTCGATCGGCACGACGTTCACCGTACGCGAGCCCGTGCCGTCGGGATTCGGCCCGACCGTGATCTCGGTGAAGCGGCCCGCGGTGCGCTCGAAACGCGCGTAGAGATTGTCGGGATACTTCAGCTCCTTTCCGTCGACCGCGAGCAGGTATTCGCCGTCGACGACGTCCACGCCCGGCTCCGTCAGCGGCGCGCGCAGCTCGGGATTCCAGTTCAGGCCACCGTAGACCTTCCTGAAGCGATAGCGCCCGTTCGCGACCTCGTAGTCCGCGCCGAGGAGTCCACCGGGGATCGTCTCGACGTCGGCGAGCGTATCGCCGCCGCCGAGGTAGAAGTGGCCGACGGTCAGGTCACTGCCGAACCACTGCAGGATGCGCGTCAGGTCCTGGCGCACGGCGATGTGCTCGAGGAACGGCCGGTACTTGTCGCGCAGCGCGTTGAGATTCGCGCCGTGGTAGTTCGGGTCGTAGAACCAGTCGCGATGGAGGCGGTACGCCTCGTCGTAGATCTGCTTCCACTCCGCGCGCGGATCGACGCGCACTTCCACCTTGTCGATGGCCAGGCGCCGCTTGGCGGGATCGAGCTTGTCGCCGTAATCGGCGATCGACCACGCGTCCTTCTGCCTGACCAGCACGCGTTTCCCGTCGCGCGAGAGGTCGTAGCCGTTGACCTTCTCGAGCAGCATGTCTTCCTTGCGCTTGGTGAGATCGAAGCGCGCGAGATCGCCCGGCTCCTCGATGGACTGGCCGACGTTCGGACGCTTGAGGTAGAGGAGCTGGCCGGTCGTCGCGATCTGCAGGTCGCTGTAGAAGCCGGACGGCAGCGGCAGCGCCTGCATGCGCTGCGAAAGGCGCGCAAAGTCGATCGACACCGTGACGGGCGTCTTCGCCGCCGCGGGTTTCTCCTCCTTCTTCGGCTCTTCGTCTTTCTTCGGCGTCTCTTCGTCGCTCTCCTTGGCGAGAGGCGACGTCACGCCTTTCGGCAGCACGGCGAGATAGATCGCATTCGTGCGGCGAACGTCGATGGACGCCTGCGAGAACCAGTCGGACGCCGGACCGGCGTCCGTCGACGCGACGAAGTAGAGGTACTTGCCGTTCGGATCGAAGAGCGGCTCGCGGGCGTCGCTGAGGCCGTCCGTCAGCGCGTATGACTTTTTCTCCGCGGCCGACCAGAGGTGGATGGTCTGCATGTTGGTCGGGCCGGTGCGTGTGTACGCGAGCCATTTCGAATCGGGCGACCACGAGTGATCGAGGACGTAATCGGGCTTGTAGAGCACGTTCGACGAGATCTTCGTGGAGGTGCCGGTGGCGACGTCGAGGACGTAGATCGAATGCGAGTTGTCGCTGTAGCTGATCGATTTTCCGTCCGGCGCCCACTTCGCGTTTTCGTAGAAGCCCGCACCGGTCAGCTTGATCTTGCGCGGTGTACCGCCGCGCCCTTCCTGCGGCGCGATGCGCAGCTCGTACTCGCCGCTCTCGTCGGTGAACCAGGCGATGGACTTGCCGTCCGGCGACCACACCGGCATGCGGTCGTTCGCGCCGGTCGACTGCGTGAGATTGCGATCGTCGCCTTTCTCGGCGGGCACGGTCACGACTTCGCCGCGCAGCTCGAACGCGGCGCGCATGCCGGTCGGCGAGAGGCTCGCGGTGCGCACGTACCTGGAGCCTTTGACGAAGCGCGGGCGCGTCTCGGCGAGGTCGGTGGCCACGCCGATCTTGAGACGCGTGACGTTCTTCGTCGCCGGATCGACGAGGTGCAGTGCGCCCCCCTGTTCGATGGCGAGGCGGTTGTTCGTGGCGGAGAGGCCGAGGACCGGATAGTCGGTGAAGGAGGTCAGCGCGGTGACCTGCTTCGAGGCGCGATCGAACGAATAGACGTTGAACTCGCCCCCGCGGTCGGAGCGGAAGTAGAGCGTGTTGCCGATCCAGTGCGGATCACTGTCGTTCGACCGGCCTTCCGGCTGCGGCACCTGTTCGACGTCGAGCGAGGCGAGGTCGAGCAGGAGGATGCGTGCGGTCGTGCCGCCGCGATAACGCTTCCAGCCGTGGAACGCTTCGCGCAGCGGGACGTACGCGACCGTCTTGCCGTCCGGCGAGATCGAGGCCTTGCTCGCGTGCGGCACCGGCAGCTTCGACACCGCGCCACCGCCCACGGGAACGGTGAAGAGTTGCTGGAAGCGGTTCGTGTGCACTTCGCGCGAGGAGGCGAAAAGCACCGATTTGCCGTCGGCGGTGAAGCCGAGGACCATGTCGTTGCCGGGGTGCCATGTGAGGCGCTTCGGCTCGCCTCCGCTGGCGGAGACGACGTAGACGTCCGCGTTCCCTTCGTAGCGCCCGGTGAACGCGACGAGCGCGCCGTCCGGCGAAAAGCGCGGCGCGAACTCGATGCCCGCGTGCGAAGTGAGCCGCTGCACGCGCGACCCGTCGAGCGACGCGGTCCAGAGATCGTTCGCATACGCGAACGCGATCCGATTCGCCGAGATCGCGGGATCCGACAGCATGCGCGTATCGGTCGTGTCGACGGCGGAGAGTGGCAGCGTGAAGGCGAGAAGCAGGAGAGCGGCCAGCGTTTTCATGCGAGGCGGAGTGTAGCGCGCCCGCGTGAGAAGAGTTGCCGAGCCGGAGAGCGGGAGGGCGGGAGCTGTGAGCGGGAGAGAGAGCTGTTGAGCTGTTGAGCTGTTGAGCTGTTGAGCGGGGAGGGCTGTAAAGCGGTAGAGCTGTAAAGCCATAGAGGGGCTCAACCCCTTTACAGCTTTACAGCTCTACAGCCTCCCCCGCTCAACAGCTGTAAAGCGGTAGAGCTGTAAAGCCATAGAGGGACTCAACCCCTTTACAGCTCTACAGCTCTATAGCTCTACAGCCTCCCCGGGCTCAACAGCTCCCCGGCTGGCCTCTCACCGCCGGTACTTTTCCTCGATCTTCCGCAGGCGCGCGTCGATGTCCTCGCGCGAGAACCACCGGCCGCGCACCATCACGCCTTCGATCTTCGAGACGTTCTCGATGTTCGTCAGCGGGTTGGCGGTGAGCAGCACGACGTCCGCGCGCTTGCCGGCTTCGATCGTGCCGAAGTCGTCCCACGACCGGAAGTATTCGCCGACGTTCACGGTGCCGCTCTTGAGGATCTCGTAGTTCGACATCCCCGCGTCGCGCATGCGCAGGAGCTCGCGGTGCAGCGAGAAGCCCGGCACGCTGAACTGCTGCGGCGCGTCGGTGCCCATGAGGATCTTCACGCCGCCTTCGTGCAGCGCGCGGAGGATGCGCGTGCGGTTGGCGATGAACGCCTTCTTCTGCTCGGCCGGCAGCTTCGGATCGCGGTCGTTGTACAGCTTCGACCAGCTCTCCACCGCCTGCTTCGGCACGTACTTCAGTTCCGGATACGCGCGCAGCGTCTCGAGCGGCACCGCGTTGTAGAGCACTTCCCACAGCGCCGACGTCGGGACGATCCACACACCCGCGGCCTTCGAGCGCTTCACGGCGTCGGCGAGCTTCTTCTCGTCGATCACACCCTTCTCGTCGCTGACGTACTCGAGATAGCCGTCGATGTGATCGAACGTCTCGTGCCCGAGCTCGATCGCGCGCAGCAGCCCGACTTCCTCCGGCACGTGACCGGCGAAACGGATCTTCTCCCCCTTCGCCGCCTTCGCCATCGCCTCGTACTCGGCGAGCGTCAGGCCGGGATGCACCTTGAGGAGGTCCCATCCTTCTTTCTTCTGCTGCTTCACCTTCGCGACCGCTTCTTCCGGCGAGTTGATCGAGTTGCCGTTGAACGACGGACCCGCGACGTACAGGTTCGGCGCGACGATCTCGCCCTTCTTCTGCCACTCGCGCAGGTTGAGCTGCCCGTCGTGACCGAGCATGCCGCGCACCGTGGTGATGCCGTTCGAGAGATAGAGGTACAGCACGTCGTCGAGCAGGCCCGCGGGCGCGTTCGGCGGCGGCACGTGGCCGTGCATCTCGGCGAGGCCGGGCATGAGGTACTTGCCCGTGCCGTCGATGACTTTCGTCCCCTCCGGCAGCTTCGTCAGCGCGGTCGAGACGCGCTCGATCTTCCCGTCCGTGACGATGACGTTCTGCTTCTCGAGGACCTTCGGCGAGGTCATCGAGATGACGTTCACGTCTTTGAAGACGATGGTCTCCGCGAATGCGGACACGGTGAGTGCGAGCGAGATGGCAATCGTGAGCAGGCGCATGCGGTCGGATAAACTCCGCCGCGGTGAACGAAATTCGCGACCCGGCCGGCATCCGCTGGTTCCACTCGATCGACCTCGGCAACGGAATGGTGACACCCGGCGCCGACAATTCCCGCCAGCGGCTCGCGCGGATGCGCTTCCCGGAAACGCTGCGCGGCAAGCGCGTGCTCGACGTGGGGGCGTGGGACGGCTTCTACTCGTTCGAAGCGGAGCGCCGCGGCGCGGAGTACGTGCTCGCGACGGACTCGTTCGCCTGGGACGGCCGGAACTGGTCGAACAAGAACGGATTCGAATACGCGCATCGCGCGCTGCAGTCGCGCGTCGATTCGAAGCTCGTCGATCCCCTCGAGCTTACGCCGGAAAACGTGGGCGGCACGTTCGACGTGGTGATGTTCCTCGGCGTGCTCTATCACATGCGACACCCGCTGCTCGCGCTCGAGCGGGTGTCGAGCGTGACGAAGGAGCTGCTCATCCTCGAGACCGAGGTCGACAACCTCCTCGTCCCGTGGCCGAGCCTCGCCTTCTATCCCGCGACCGAGCTGGCGGGCGATCCGTCGAACTGGTTCGGACCGAACGCGAAAGCGGTCGAAGGGATGTTGCGCGCCGTCGGATTCACGCGCATCGAGCGCGTCTGGACCTCGTCGCTCGCGCGACGCATCGGCCGCGCGGTCAAGATGAAGGTGCAGGGCGGCCATCCGCTGCTGCGCGGCCTCGGCCGCGATCGCATGACGTGGCACGCCTGGAAGTGATCGCTCGCGGCCGCGCCGGACGCTGAGGCGGTGCACTCGATTCGTGGCGTACAATCGCCCCCACTCTCACCGCAGGAGCTTCCGTAAATGGCCACGATGGACGTACCCGCGGCGCCGGTATCGCGTCCCGATTTCGTCGAGCTGCACGACGACGTCTCGACCAGCCCGCTCTGGAACGAAGACCTGGCGCCGACGCCGCTGTCACGACGCACCTGGTCGACCTACAACATCGCGGCGCTCTGGATCGGCATGTCGGTCGTCATCACGACCTACACGCTCGCTTCCGGACTCATGTCGCAAGGCATGAACTGGCTGCAGGCGCTGACCACGATTCTCCTCGGCAACGCCATCGTCCTCATCCCGATGGTGCTCAACGCACACGCCGGCACCAAGTACGGCGTGTCGTTTCCCGTCCTCTGCCGCGCGAGCTTCGGCGTCAAGGGCGCGAACATCCCCGCCATCCTGCGCGCGATCGTCGCGTGCGGCTGGTTCGGCATCCAGACGTGGATCGGCGGACTCGCACTCGACACGCTGATGACCGCGGCGTGGCCGGGATGGGCGAAGATCGGCGCGGGCGAAGCGATCGCGTTCGCCGTGTTCTGGCTGATCCAGGTGGTGATCATCATCAAAGGCACCGAGGGGATCAAAGTGCTGGAGAGCTGGTCGGCGCCTTTGCTGCTGGCGGGGGGCGCCGCGCTGCTCGTGTGGGCGGTGCGCAACGGCGGCGGACTCGGACACATCCTCACGGAATCGCGCCGGCTGCAGGGCGCAAATCCGACGCCGTTCTGGACACTCTTCCCCGCCGCGCTCACGGCGAACGTCGGCTACTGGGCCACGCTCTCGCTGAACATTCCGGACTTTACGCGCTACGCAAAGAGCCAGCGCTCGCAGGTCACCGGACAGGCACTCGGACTGCCGACGACGATGACGGCGTTCGCGTTCATCGGCGTTGCCGTCACCGCCGCGACCATCGTCGTCTTCGGCAAAGCAGTGTGGGATCCGGTGCAGCTCGTGGCCATGATCGGCAGCCCGGCGGTGATCATCTTCGGCGCGCTGGTCGTGCTCGCGGCACAGATCACCACGAACATGGCCGCGAACGTCGTCTCGCCCGCCAACGACTTTTCCAACCTCTCGCCGCGCAAGATCTCGTACGTCACCGGCGGCCTGATCACCGCGGTCATCGGCATCCTGATGATGCCGTGGAAGCTCTACTCCGACGCGGGCGCGTACATCTTCACCTGGCTCATCGGCTACTCGAGCCTCATGGGCGCCCTCGGCGGGATCCTCATCGCCGACTACTGGATCGTGCGCCGGCAGCACCTCAACCTGCGCGACCTCTTCGAGCTCCGCGGCGAATACACGTACTCGAACGGCACGAACTGGCGCGCGGTGATCGCACTCGTGCTGTCGATTCTGCCGGTCGTGCCGGGCTTCGTGCGCGCGGCGCTGACGCCGGGTGGCGTCGTCTCGAGCCCCAACTTCCTCGACACGCTGTATACGTACGCGTGGTTCGTGACGTTCATTCTCAGCTTCGTCCTCTACCTCGCATTCATGAAACGGAAGGCATGACCATGGCCGATCTCAGCACCACCTTCACCGGATTGCAGTTCGAGAACCCCTTCCTCCTCGCGTCGGCGCCGCCGACCGAGTCCGATGCGAACATCATCCGCGCGTTTGAAGCGGGCTGGGGCGGCGTCGTCACGAAGACGATCGGCCTTCATCCCGTGCAGAACGTCAAAGGTCCGAAGACGAAGTTTCTGCGCGCCGAGAACGCGGGCACGCGCCTCTCGATGAACAAGCGCGGCCCCGACACGACGCTCATGGCGTCGTGGAACTGGGAGCTCATCTCCGACAAACCGCTCGACTGGTGGATCGGCAAGCTCGCGAACATCAAACGCCAGTTCCCGACGCGCATGCTGGTCGCCTCGATCATGGCCGGCAGCGGCAATGACAAGGAACTGCACAACTGGCAGAAGCTCGCCAAAGCGTGCATCGACGAAGGTGCCGACGCGCTCGAGCTCAACTTCTCCTGCCCGCACATGGACCGCATCGACATGGGCTCCAACGTCGGCAAGGACAAAGTCCTCTGCTCCGTCGTCACGCAGGCGGTGAAAGAAGTGTCGACCGTGCCGGTGTGGGTGAAGCTCACGCCCGCCACTTCGGACATCGTCGTCGAAGCGACGGCGACGTTCCTCGGCGGCGCGGACGCTGTCTGTTCCTCCAACACCTGGCCCTCGCTGCCGCTCATCGATCCGCAAACGCTCGATTTCGAAATGAGCGTCGAAGGCTACTGCTCCTCCGGTGGCCTCGGCGGCCCGGCCATCCTCCCGCTCTCGATGGCCAAGATGGCCCAGATGACCCGCGCCTTCCCGGAGAAAGAATTCTCCGGCATCGGCGGCGTGTCGACGTTCGAGCACGCCTTGAACTACTTCCTCCTCGGCTGCGGCACCGTCCAGGTCTGCACCGCCGCCATGCTCGATCACGCCATCGGCCCCAACGTGATCAAAGCCCTCACCACCGGCATGGCCGAGTTCATGGAAAAGCGCGAATTCCACTCCCTCGCCGACTTCCGCGGCCTCCGCCGCGACCGCATCGTCGCGCACGCGCAGATCAAACGGCCGGATTCGGTGGATTATCACGGGGGGTATGAGGGCTACGCGGAGCCCGACGCTGTCGCTGCCGGCTCCGCCGCAGGGCCGAGGGCCGAGGGCTGAGGGCCGAGGGAAGTGCCCGCGGCTTCGTTCGAGGATCTCGTGGTATGGCAGCGCGCGATGCTTCTGGTCCGCGAGATCTACGCCGTCACGCGTCATTTCCCGGCGGACGAGAAGTTCGGCCTGACGTCGCAACTACGGCGCGCAGCGGTATCCGTGCCGTCGAACATTGCTGAAGGCCATGAGCGCGAGACCACGGCTGACTACATTCGCTTCATCTCCATCGCGGAAGGGTCGCTGGCCGAGGCAAGGACACAACTGCGTATTGCAGCAGATCTGGGGTACTGTTCGGACGTAGCAGCCACATTGGACGAGATGCGTCAAATCAAGCGCATGCTGAATGCGCTCAGGAGATCGCTCCATGAACGACAAAACCGGTAGCGCGACCCTCGACTCCCCCTCGGCCCTCGGCCCTCAGCCCTCGGCCCTCGAAACCTACAAATCCCACTCCTGGCCCGCTGCCGCCACCTACTACGAGCAGCCGCTCGTCATCGAGCGCGGCGAGGGGATGCACGTCTTCGACGAGCAGGGGAATCGGTATCTCGACTGCTTCGGCGGGGTGCTCACGGTCTCCGTCGGGCACGCCAACAAAGACGTGAACAAGGCCATCCACGAGCAGATCGACAAGGTCTCGCACACGTCCACGCTGTACGTGAACAAGCCCGCCGCGGAGTTGGGGAAGGCGGTCGCGAACATCACGCCGGGGAATCTCGATCGCAGTTTCTTCACCAGCAGCGGCACGGAAGCCGATGAGACGGCGATGCTGCTCGCGCGGCTCTACACAGGGCGGCAGGAGATCATCGCCCTGCGTCACGCGTATCACGGCCGCACGATGCTGTCGATGAGCGCGGCCGGACACTCGACGTGGCGTCACGGCGGCACCGCTGTGGCGGGCATCAAGCACGCGATGGCGCCGTACTGCTATCGCTGCCCGTTCGGTGCGACGCCGGAAAATTGCGGCGCGCGCTGCGCGACCGACATCGAGGACCTCATCCTCACCACCACCGACGGTCAGATCGCCGGGATGATCGCCGAGCCCATCCTCGGCGTCGGCGGCTTCATCACCCCGCCGAAGGAGTACTTCAAGATCGTCACGGACATCATCCATCGCTACGGCGGCATCTTCATCGCCGACGAAGTGCAGACCGGATGGGGCCGCACGGGCGACAAGTGGTGCGGCATCGAGCACTGGGACGTCGTCCCCGACGTCATCACGTTCGCCAAAGGAATGGCCAACGGCACGCCCATCGGCTGCACGACGACCACGAGCGAGATCGCCGAGAAGTTCCCGATGCTCACGTTCGCGACGTTCGGCGGCAACCCCGTCACGTCCGCCGCGGCTGTGGCCACGATCCGCTACATCGACGAACACGACCTCCCGCGCAACGCCGCCGTCGTCGGCGCGTACCTGCGCGAGAAGCTCGAAGCGCTGAAGGAAAAGTACCCCGTCATCGGCGACGTGCGCGGCATGGGTCTCATGCAGGCCATCGAATGCGTCGAAGACCGCAAGACCAAAACACCCGCACCGAAAGCAGTGCTCAAAGTCTTCGAAGAAACGAAGCGCCGCGGCGTCCTGATCGGCAAAGGCGGCCTGTTCGGCAACGTCATCCGCCTCGGCCCGCCGCTCATCGCCACGACCAGCGACATCGACGAGCTGGTGGCCGCGCTGGACGCGGCCTTCGCGACTGTCTGAGAGCGCAGCAGGGCCGAGGGCCGAGGGCCAAGGGCCGAGAGAGTGCGACGCGAGAGGGTTCCGCTCGGCCCTCGGCCCTCGGCCCTGCTGGGTAGCTCCGCTACCCAGCCACACACTCGATCTCGAGCAGCAGATCGGCGCGGCAGATGTCGGATTCGAGGTACAGGTTGCGCGGGAACACGCCGCGCAGCCGTTCCGCGATCCGCGCGTAATCGTCGGCGCGGCGCACGTACGTCTTCGCGGTGAGAACGTCCGCGAGTGAGCGTCCGGTCTGCGCGAGCACGACCTCGATGTTGCGCAGTGTCTCGTCCAACTGCGCGTCCACGTCGCCGTGATGCACGCTCTTGTGTCCCACCACGCTCGACGTCCCGGAGACGAACACCGTCCCGTTCCAGATCGTCGCGCGCGAGAACGACGGACTCTTCGGCCCGTACTGCGCCGGATAGTGATACGCCGCGACCTGCCGCGGATTCTCGACCTGCACGCCCGGCTCGCGCGCTGCTAAAAAGTACGTGATCAGTCCGCGGCCCGGCATCCCCACCGCGCTCGCGGCGGGCAGATCGACGTCGTGGTGATATCCCGCCTCCACGAACGCGTCATGCCGTCCGGCGCAGAAGAGCTGATACCGCTCGCGGCCCGCATCCTCGTCATTGATGCTGCCGACGTAATTCCACATCCGCACAAAATACGGAAACCCCGCCTCACGCACCTGTGCGATGAGCGACGCGTACGTCGCGTACGACACGCGCTCGAGCGGCTCCGCGACATCGTGCGCGATCGACCCGAAGAGCAGATCCTCTCCCGCCGTCCAGACCTCGAACGGCTTTTCTTCGCCGAGGACGGGGAGCGGGACGTAGAGAGCGCCGGCGATCGGTTGCCCGAACGCGACGACATGCTGGGAAGTGGATGCGGAGATGGAGGACGACATCGACCGGTGCTGATGCAACGCTACAATGCTCGCTCATCTTCCGGGCAGGAGGTCCAATGAAAACCGTGATCCGCAACGGCCGCATCGTGACGGCCGTGGACGACTACCACGCAGACATCCTCATCGAGAACGGCGTCGTCTCCATGATCGCGAAGACGATCGACGTCGAGGCCGACCGCGTCATCGACGCCAAAGGAAGGCTCGTCATCCCCGGCGGCATCGACCCGCACACGCACATGGATCTCCCGTTCGGCGGCACGTCGTCGTCGGACGACTTCGACACCGGCACCTTCGCCGCGGCACACGGCGGCACGACGACCATCATCGACTTCGCCGTGCAGTACAAAGGTCAGGCGTTCAACGAGGCGCTCGACGTCTGGTTCAAAAAGGCCGAGGGGAAGGCGTCGATCGACTACGGCTTCCATCTCATCTGCACCGACCTCCCCGACGAGCGCCTGCCCGAGATCCGCTCCCTCATCGACCAGGGTGTCTCGAGCTTCAAACTGTTCATGGCCTATCCCGGCGTCTTCCTCGTCGACGACGCCACCATCTTCAAGGCCATGGGCGTCGCCGGCGAGAACGGCGGCCTGATCTGCATGCACGCGGAGAACGGCGTCGTCATCGACGCCATCGTCAAACGCGCGCTCGCCGAGGGGAAGACGGCGCCGAAGTATCACGCGCTGACGCGGCCCACGAAGGCGGAGGCCGAAGGCGTGCATCGCGCGATCGCCCTCGCGGAGATGGCTCACTCGCCGGTGTACATCGTCCACCTCAGCTCGAGCGACGCGCTCGACGAAGTGACGCGCGCGCGCGACGCCGGCATCAACGCGTACGCGGAAACGTGTCCGCAGTACCTCTTCCTCGATTACAGCGTGTACGAGCAGCCCGGCTTCGAGGGCGCGAAGTGGGTCATGACGCCGCCGATCCGCGAACAGTGGAATCAGGAGAAGCTGTGGCGCGGCCTCAAGTTCAACGATTTGCAGGTCATCTCCACCGATCACTGCCCGTTCTGCTTCAAGGAGCAGAAGGAGCTCGGCCGCGACGACTTCTCGAAGATCCCGAACGGCGGTCCGGGCGTCGAGCATCGCATGAGCCTCATCTACAACGGCGGGGTGGTGCAGGGGCGGATCTCCGTCAATCGCTTCGTCGAGCTGACGTCGACCGCGGCCGCGAAGATCTTCGGCCTCTTCCCGCGCAAGGGGACGATTGCGGTCGGCAGCGATGCGGACATCGTCATCTTCGATCCGGATGAAGAGATGACCATCAGCGCGAAGACGCACCACATGAACGTCGACTTCTCGTGCTACGAAGGACATCGCGTGCGCGGCGTCACGAAGACGGTGCTCTCGCGCGGCGAGCTCGTCATCGAAGAAGGCAAATACGTCGGGCGCAAGGGGCATGGGGAGTTCCTCAAGCGCGGTCTCGCGTTCTCACCACGATAGAATCGCCGGCACACCAAAGGAGCCAATCCATGTCCCGAATCGTAAAAGCTGGTTTGATCCAGACTTCGCTCGCGTGCGACGTCACCGAATCTCTCGAGACGATCCGCAACGCGCAGATCGAGCGCACCCTCGGCTTCATCGACCAGGCCGGGCGCGAAGGCGTGCAGATGCTGTGCATGCAGGAGATCTTCACCGGTCCGTATTTCTGCGCCGAGCAGAGCACGCGCTGGTACGACTCGGTCGAGAAGATCCCCGACGGTCCGACCACGCAGCTCATGCAGGAGTACGCGAAGAAGTACAACATGGTCATCGTCGTGCCGCTGTACGAGGAGGAGTCGACCGGCGTGTACTACAACACCGCGGCCGTGATCGACGCCGACGGCAAGTACCGCAAGAATCACATCCCGCACGTGGCGCCCGGCTTCTGGGAGAAGTTCTACTTCCGCCCCGGCAACCTCGGCTATCCGGTCTTCGACACCGCATACGCGAAGGTCGGCGTCTACATCTGCTACGACCGCCACTTCCCCGAGGGCGCGCGCGAGCTCGGCCTCGGCGGCGCGGAGATCGTCTTCAATCCCTCGGCGACGGTGGCCGGTCTGTCCGAGTATCTGTGGAAGCTCGAACAGCCCGCGCACGCGGTGGCGAACGGCTACTTCGTCGGCGCCATCAACCGCGTCGGCTTCGAAGCCCCGTGGAACATCGGCGAGTTCTACGGCCAGAGCTACTTCTGCGACCCGCGCGGCCAGATGCTCGCCGTGGCCGATCGCGACAAAGACGCGCTCGTCACCGCCGAGCTGAACATGGACAAGATCCGCGAGGTGCGGAACACCTGGCAGTTCTTCCGCGATCGCCGGCCGGAAACGTATAACGGGATCGTGCGGTTGTAGGACGCGCTGCGCGCGGGTCATTGGCAAAAACGCGCCCCGTGGGGCGCGTTTTTGTTGGGGGACCCGTGAACGCAGAATCTCGGAGTTTCCCATGTCCGACAACTCTTCCATCGAATGGACTGACGCCACCTGGAACCCGATCCGCGGCTGCACGAAGATCAGTCCGGGCTGCAAGAACTGTTATGCCGAACGATTCGCGGAGCGGTTTCGCGGGGTGGCGGGGCATCCGTTCGAGCAGGGCTTCGACCTGCGCCTCATCCCGGAAAAACTGCACGATCCGATCGGGTGGAAACGCTCGCGCCGTATCTTCGTGAACTCGATGAGCGATCTCTTTCACGAAGACGTCCCCGACGCGTACATCGAGCAGGTCGTGCAGGTCATGCTCGCAGCCGATCACCACGTCTATCAGGTGCTCACGAAAC
Organism: Thermoanaerobaculia bacterium; assembly: GCA_035629395.1. Lineage (GTDB taxonomy): Bacteria > Acidobacteriota > Thermoanaerobaculia > Gp7-AA8 > Gp7-AA8 > QHVT01. Next base: position 40,148 of record DASPHZ010000074.1, on the reverse strand, counting down.
GCTCCGAGCGTCTGCGCGACATGCTCGACGGCAAGTTGCGCAATGCCGCCGCAAAGCCGCACATCTGGTGGGGGGTCAGTGTGGAAGATCGCCGGTACGGCGTTCCGCGCATCGACCATCTGCGCGACGCGCCGGCCCAGGTGCGCTTCCTCTCGGTCGAGCCGCTTCTCGAAGCCCTCGGCGAAGTCGATCTCAGCGGCATCTCATGGGTCATCGTCGGAGGCGAATCGGGGCCGCGTGCGCGCCCGATGCGTCGCGAATGGGTGACCTCGCTGCTCGCCCAGTGCGAAGCGGCCAAAGTGCCGTTCTTCTTCAAACAATGGGGCGGCGTGCAGAAGAAAAAACATGGACGCGAGCTCGACGGCCGCACCTATGACGGCATGCCCGTTGCGATGTTCCTGAGCGGAGGCAACGAACATGTCGAATCAAAACAACCGCGGCGGGGATGACGCCGCTTCGTCCAATCAGCCGGCCGAGGAGTCGCGCAAGCACAAGTCCGGCGGGCACATGGGTGCCGGGAAATCGGGCGGCAAGAGTTTCGGAGCGGAGAAGCCCGAGGTTCGCGACGACAACGGCAGCAAAGAAGCCGGACGCGACTGGGACGGAAACGAGCAGTAAGCGCTACACTCGCGGGTCGTGATGAACGACCCGCGTTATCCCATTGGCCCGTTCCAGCGTCAGGACGAGCTCACGCCAGACGAGCGTCGCCAGCATCTCGACCACATCGCCGCCGCACCCGCGCGCATGCGCGAAGCGGTCGCCGGACTCAGCGACGAGCAGCTCGACACGCCGTACCGCGAAGGCGGCTGGACGCTGCGCCAGGTCGTGCACCACGTCCCCGACAGCCACCTCAACGCCTATTGCCGCGTGAAGCTCGCGCTCACCGAGGACGTCCCCACGATCCGTCCCTACGACGAGGCGACGTGGGCGCAGCTCGACGACGTGCGCGTCACGCCGGTCGAAGTCTCGCTGACACTCCTCGAGTCGCTGCACGCGCGCTGGGTCGGCCTGCTCCGCACGCTGAAAGACGAAGACTTCCGCCGCACGTTCCGCCATCCCGAGCACGCGGGCACGCCGACCATCGACTGGCTCGTCGCGCTGTACTCGTGGCATGGCCGCCATCACGTCGCGCACGTCACTTCCACGCGCGAGCGCATGGGATGGCGATGCGCACGCTGACGGAAGGCGATTTCGACGCCGTCCACACCGCATTCAACGAAGCCTTCCGCGACTACGTCGTCCCGCTCCAGCTCACGCCAGAGCAGTTCCGCGAAATGCTCACCCGCCGCGGCTGGGTGCCCGAGGCATCGGTAGCCGCCGAAGACGAAAGGCGCATCGTCGCCTTCACCCTCAACTGCATCGACGGCACAGCCGCGTACGACAACGGCACCGGCGTCGTCCCCACGCATCGCCGCCGCGGACTCGCGGCCAGGGTGATGAACGAATGTGTGCGCGTCCTCCGCGCTCGCGGGTGCGAGACGTATGTCCTCGAAGTGATCGACACCAACCACGGCGCGATTGCTCTCTACGAGAGTCTCGGATTCCAGGACATCCGAGGACTGCAGTCGTGGACGTATGAGTCGAAGAGTGGCAGAGAAGCCGAGGTGCCGAACGTGAATCTGCGGCCGAGCTGGCAGAATTCGGAGGCCTCCATCCGCCGTGCCACCGCGCCTCACGTGAAGATCGAAGATGCGCGGGGCCACCTCCTTCTTTTTCCGAACAACGGCGACGTCCCGCGGTTCCACGGCACCATCACCACGCGCCTCCTCGACGAAGCGCTCGCCGCGGCCGGCAAGCCGCTGCGCATCATCAACGTCGACGAAAGCGACGAGGCGTTCGCACGATTTCTGGCGGGCGCCGGCGCGCGCAAAATCGTCCGCCAGCGCGAGATGATTCTGCCCCTCTGAATCTGCTGACTGGCGGGGTTTGTGCTTCAGAGCGGCACGGCAACGCCATGCCCAAAGGGAACGTCCTGGTGGTCGAGGACGACGAGTCGATCCGCCGTCTCCTCATCGAGTACCTCGAGCAGCACGCCGACCTTCAGGTTGACGGCGCGCGCGACGGCGTCGACGCATTGCATCACGTTTCGACGCGCAAATACGCCGTGGTCGTGCTCGACGTGATGATGCCGTACATGACCGGCATCGACTTTCTCGACTCGCTCGAGGCCCTCACCTCCGACCCCTCCGTCAGGCATCTCGACGAGCTGCCGGCCGTTCTCGTCATCACGGGGGCGCCACCGGAACAGATCGCGGCGGGACAGCTCGAACAGCGCTTCCCCGCGATCGTGCGCGGGATGTTCCGCAAGCCGGTCGACGCCGGCGCGCTCGTGCAGAAGATCGAGTCGCTACTTTGCTAGCGCCGAGTCGATCGCTTCCACCACGGTCTCGCGCGTGAGGTCCCCTTTGTAGATGACGTTGGCCGCGCGCGTGAGGATCTGCCGCCGCTCGTCCTCGTTCACGAAGCGCGACGTGATGATGATGACCGGCACCGGCGCCGTCAGAGGATCGCTCTTGAGGCGCTGCAGCACCTCGTGCCCGCCGACGCCCGGCATCATGAGATCGAGCAGCACGACGTCGGGATGATCGGTCTGCGCGCGGCCGATGCCCGCGAGACCGTTCTCCGCTTCGAGGATCTCCGTCCCGGGGCGTTTCGCGAAAGAAGCGACCGTGTAGCGCGCCGTCTCGTCGTCGTCGATCACGAGGATGCGCAGCCGCCGGGTCTCGTCGAGCTTCGGCACGACGCGATCCGCCTCCGCCGCGCGCACCGGGATCTCCGCCCAGAACGTCGATCCCACGGCCGGCGCGCTGCGCACACCGACACGTCCGCCGAGGAGCGAGGCGAGCTTGCGCGTGAGTGGCAGTCCGAGGCCGGTGCCCTTCTGGTGTCTCTGCAGCGGACTGTCGACCTGCGTGAATTCCTCGAAGATGCGCTCCTGATCCTCGGGCGCGATGCCGATTCCGGTATCGGCGACGCAGAAGCGCACCACCTCGCCGTTCTGTTCGAGCGACGCGGAAACGCGAACTTCTCCCGCCTCGGTGAACTTGAGCGCGTTGGAGATGAAGTTGCGCAGGATCTGCGCGACCTTCCCCTCGTCCGTCACCATCGGCGGCAGCCCCTCGGGCTCGTCGAACACGAGCGACACGGAGCGATTGAGCAGCAGCGGACGCAGCATGCCGCGCAGCGCGCTGAAGAGATTCGCGACTTCGAACTCCGCCGGTCGAACCTCGATCTTCCCCGCTTCGATCTTCGCGAGATCGAGCAGGTCGCTGACGAGACTCTCGAGATCCTCCGCCGCGCGCCGGATGAGCGAGAGCTGCTTGCGTCCCTCGTCATGGAGCTCGGCTTCCTCGAGGAGACGCGAGAGCGCGAGGATCGAGTTCACCGGCGTGCGGAACTCGTGACTCATGTCGGAGAGGAACCGCGACTTCACCTGATCGGCGCGGCGCAGCGACTCCGCTTTCTCGTCGAGCTCCGCGTACAGCGCGAGCACGCCGCGATTCGTGTCCTCGAGCTCCTGATTGAGGCGTTCCTGTTCTTCCTGCCGCGCGTTCAGCTCCGCGAGCGCGCGCAGCAATTCGCCGTTCTGCTGCTGGATCTCCTCGAGCGGACTCTCCGGCCGCTGCCGCGCGAGCTCGTCGACGAGCTTCGTGAGCCGTGCCCCTTCGAACGACGGCGCGCTCGGCGGGAGAAACTTCCGCATGGACACGGTCGTGCCCTTGCCGGCCCCGGTGCTGATCTGCACGTCGTCCATCAGACGCCGCGCGCCGACGATGCCTATGCCCATGCCGGTATTCGAGCGATAGCGGCCGGCCAGCACGTCTTCGAGGTTCTCGATGCCGGGACCGCGATCGCTGATCGTGAGCGTCAGGACCTGCGCGCCGTTCTGCGCCTCGATGCCGAACTCCGCGCGGCCCCCGCCCGCGTAGCGCAGCGCGTTGCGTGCGATCTCCGAGGTGACGGTGGCGATGCGCGTCTGCTCCTGCTCGTCGAAACCGAGGAGCGCGGCGACCTGGCGCGCGCGGCGGCGTGCGGCCACGAGGTCGTACTCGAAGTGGAGCGTGATCGAGGAGATCGGGATGAACGCCATGCTTCAGGAGGCCTTGGCCACGACCACGGTTGCGTCATCGGTGCCGCGACAGTGATCGCGATAGAGGACCGCGGCGATGAGCGCCGGATCGCGCTGCATCAACCCCGGGTAACTCGACGCGTGCCAGCTCGTGCCAATCCCATCCGACTGCAGGACGAGCACCGACGAAGCCGTCCACGGATACGAAAACGTCTGCACCTTGCGCATCTCGTGACCGACGATGCCGTTGAGCGATACCACCCTCCGCGACGCTTCGTCGGACGCAATCGTACCAGCGATGTTGCCGACGCCCGCGAAGTCCAGGCGCCCCTGCGCCGGCAGGAGTCGGGCAATGCCGACGGCCGCGCCGCGCGTCGCGCGCAACGCGCCATGCGCGTCCTGGAGCATGCGCGGCAACTCCTCGTCGGGATTCGTGGCGAAGACGCCCACCATCGCATTCGACGCCGTCGCCGCGGCCGCACCGTGGCCCAATCCGTCCGCCACCGCGATCGTGACGACGTCGCGTTTGATCGACGCGCTCCAGCCGTCGCCGGGCACGTCCTCTCCCGTTTTCGCCACGCACACGCCGCCGACCGTGACGCGCGGCGGTGGGTCGAACTGCATCTTCGGCGCGGCGTCGTCTTCGACGCGGCACAGCACGGCCGTCCCGCGATCGGGCAGCGAGTAGACGTCGAACGTTGCCGCGGCGCGCGCGACGGCACCGAGACCCTGCCCCTGACTGCCCGCGGTCGAGTAGCCGTCCTGCACCGCCATCGACAGGTTCGCGATGCCGCGGCCTTTGTCGAGTGCCACGATCGCGAGCCCGCGGCGCGGCGTATCCTCTTCGCTGCCGAACAGGATCATGCCGCCGCCGCCGTGCTTGAGGAGATTCGTCGCCAGCTCCGTCGTCGCGAGCGCTACTTTGCCCGTCACGATCTCGCTGAGGCGCATCGCTTCCGCGCACTGCGTGGCGATCCGGCGCGCCGCGGCGACCTCACTGCCGTCGCCGACACGCACCATGCGGCCGATGCGGATCATGAGGCGCCTTTCCAGCGCGTGATCGTGATGGTCGTCCCTTCGCCGGGCGCGGTCTTGATGTCGAACTCGTTCGACAGGCGCTTGGCGCCGCCGAGGCCGAGGCCCATGCCGGACCCGGTCGTGTATCCGTCGCGCAGCGCGAGAGTGAGATCGGCGATGCCCGGACCGTGATCCTCGAACCGCAGGCGCAATCCGCGGCGGATGCCGTCGTCGAGCGCCTCGAGCGTCATCGTGCCGCCGCCGCCGTAATCGACCATGTTGCGGGCGAGCTCGCTCGCCGCGGTGACGACCTTCGTCTGCTCGACGATGCTGAAGCCGAGCTCCACGGCGTATTTGCGCACCGCGTGGCGCACACTCACCACCTCGGCGCCGCTGCGCACCGCGACGGTCTCACTCTTCGCGATCTGCATCATCCCGCTCCGACTCGACTTCGAGCTCGCGCGAAATCTGGCGGAGCAGGTCCATTCCCCGTTCGACGTTGAGCGCGGAGCGGACGCCCTTGAGCGATAGTCCGAGCTCGACGAGCGTGATCGCAACCGACGGTTGCATGCCGACGACGACCGTGTCGGCGTCGAGGATGCGCGCCATCGCCGCCGTGTTCGCGAGCATGCGGCCGATGAACGAATCGACGACGTCGAGCGACGAGATGTCGATCAGCACACCCTTCGCGCGATGCTTGACGATCTGGCCCGTGAGGTCGTCCTGCAGCGACATCGCCGTGCGGTCGTCCATGTCGATCTGGATCGAGACGAGGAGGAAACTCCCCATCTTCAGGATCGGAATGCGTTCCATGGTTTCAGTCCTCGAGCGTGCGGCGGCGCAGCGCGACGGTGGTCTTCGACGTGCGTCCGACGCCGAGGCCGATGCGGCTGAGGGCGATCGCGAATGCGTCCGCGAGCGTCGCCTTCGTCAGCACGTCCGAGATCTCCACGCCGAGGTGGACGATCGTCTGCGCGATCTGCGGACGGATACCGCTGATGATGCAGTCCGCGCCCATGAGACGCGCCGCGGCCACGGTCTTGAGCAGATGCTGCGCGACGAGCGTGTCGACCACCGGCACGCCGGTGATGTCGATGATGGCGATCGAAGAGCCGGTGTCGACGATCGCCTGCAGCAGGCTCTCCATCACCACCTGCGTGCGCGCGGAATCGAGCGTGCCGATGAGCGGCAGCGCGAGCACGCCCTGCCACAGCTCGACGACCGGCGTCGAAAGCTCGAGCAGCTCCTGCTGCTGCCGCGCGATGATCTCCTCGCGCCCTCTCTGGTACGTCTCGGTGCCGAACAGACCGATGCGGTCGAGCACCGTCGAGATGAGCCACACCGATTCCGCGAGGTCGTCGCCGGAAAGCTCGCGGCGCATCGCGTCGAACAGCGGCTGCTTGAGCGAGAAGACGAACATCGCCGTCTCGGTCGGAGTGAAACCCTGGCGCGCACGCGAGCGGGCGACGGTCGTTACGTAATCGCGCACCGTCGCCCACACCGGCGACGTACTGATGTCCGTCGTCCCCTGCGGCAATGCGATCAGGAGGGCATTGAGGAACTCGCGGCATTGCTGCTCGAGCTCTCCTTCGCGCAGCAGGTTGTTGCGAAGCGAGAGATCATGCTGTTGCAGGCGGACCCATTCCGACAGTACTTCGTCGGCGCGGTTGCGCATCAGTGAAGCGAGTCGTGTCGATTGCGAGTCGGCCATTCCATTCTCCTAGGGCGAGTTTGCCCGGACTCTATCGCATATGATCGGGGTCCGCCCATGACTGAACCGGCGACCACGCGTCTCATTACGATCCACGGTCATTTCTACCAGCCTCCGCGGGAAAACCCGTGGCTCGAAGCGGTCGAAACGCAGGATTCGGCCTTTCCCTACCACGACTGGAACGAGCGCATCACCGCGGAGTGCTACGAGCCCAACGCGACGGCGCGCATCCTCGACGAACAGGACCGCATCCGCCGCATTGCGAACAACTACGCCGTCATCAGCTTCAACTTCGGCGCGACGCTTCTGAGCTGGCTCGCGACATGTGCGTCCGACACGTATCAGGCCATCCTCGAAGCGGACCGACTGTCGCGCGAACGCTACTCCGGCCACGGCTGCGCGATCGCGCAGGCGTACAACCACATCATTCTTCCGCTCGCGACGGACGAGGACAAACGCACGCAGGTGCGCTGGGGCATCCGCGATTTCGAGCATCGCTTCGGACGCAAACCCGAGGGGATGTGGCTGCCGGAGACGGCGGTGGATGTGGCTTCGCTCGAGGCGCTGGCGGCGGAGGGAATCGCGTTCACGATTCTCGAGCCGCATCAGGCCGCGCGCTCGCGCGCCATCGGCGAGGCGACGTGGCTCGACGCGCGCGGTCACGTCGATCCGACGATGCCGTATCTCTGCAACCTGCCGTCGGGGCGCAGCATCGCCATCTTCTTCTACGACGGACCGATCTCGCGCGCGGTCGCATTCGAGCAACTGCTCGCGCGCGGCGAGAATCTCGCGCATCGGCTCACCGGCGCGTTCAACGGTGCGCGCCAGCATCCGCAGCTCGTGAACATCGCCACCGACGGCGAGACGTACGGACATCATCACCGCTTCGGCGAGATGGCGCTCGCGTACGCGCTGCAACTGATCGAGGAACAGGGGCTCGCGACGCTCACGAATTACGGCGAGCATCTCGAGAAGCATCCGCCGACGCACGAGGTGCAGATCGTCGAGCGCACGGCGTGGAGCTGCTCGCACGGCGTGGAGCGCTGGCGCAGCGACTGCGGCTGCAACACGGGCGCGGGTCCGGGATGGAATCAGCAGTGGCGCACGCCGCTGCGGTCCTCGCTCGACTGGCTGCGCGACGAACTCTCGGCGATCTTTCATCGCGAGGGGACGCGCCTGCTGCGCGATCCGTGGGCCGCGCGCGACGAATACATCGACGTGATCCTCGACCGCACCGACGAGACGATCCAGCGGTTCCTGGCGAAGCACGCCGCGGACGGCGCGGAGACGACGTCGATCCTCGAGCTGCTGGAGATGCAGCGCAACGCGATGCTGATGTACACGAGCTGCGGCTGGTTCTTCAGCGACATCTCCGGCATCGAGACCGTGCAGGTGCTGCATTACGCGGCGCGCGCGCTGCAGCTCGCGGCGCGCTTCGGCGCGAACGGTCTCGAGCAGGCGTTCATCGGACGCATCGAGCCCGCGCGCAGCAACGTGCCGGAGCGCGGCAACGCGCGGCAGATCTACGAGCGCGAGGTGATTCCCGCGCGTCTCGACCTGAAACGCGTCGCCGCACATTACGCCGTCCTCGCGCTCTTCGACACGTTCGAGGACGACGCGAAGATCTATTGCTACGAGGTCACGCGGCGCGATCTCGAGATTCACAAAGCGGGTCGCGCGCGGCTGGCCATCGGCGCGATCGACGTGCGCTCCACGATCACGCACGAATCGCAGTCCTTCGAGCTCGCCGCCCTGCACCTCGGCGAGACCGAGCTCACCGGCGGCGTCCGCCTCTCCGGAGTGAACGGCTCGACCTCCGACTACGACGACGTCCGTCTCGAGCTCTCCCTGGCCATGGAACCGGGCGGCATCCCGAAAGTCATCCGCCTCCTCGACACCCACTTCGGCGAGACGCCGATCTCGATCCGCTCGCTGCTCAAGGACGAGCAGCGCCGCGTGATGCACGAGCTGATCGTGGCCACGCTCGAAGAGGCGGAGTCCGCGTTCCGCCAGCTCCACGAGCGCTACGACCCGCTCATGCGCTTCCACACCCGCCTCGGCATTCCGGTCCCGAAAGTCCTGCAGACCGCGGCCGAATTCGACCTCAATCTGCAGATCCGGCGGCTGCTCGAAGCGGACGTGCTCATGCCCGCCGAGATCGAGGCGCGTCTGCGCGAGGCGGGCGACGAGGGTGTCGTGCTCGACCAGACGACGCTGATGTGTTTCAGCGACGCCATCGAGCGCGCGTCCGTCGACTTCCGCGAACGCCCGGATGATCTCGACCGGCTCGAGGCCCTCGATGCGATCGTCGACCTCGTGCAGGAGGCGAAGCTGCCGATCGACTTGCGCCGCACGCAAAACCGGTACTACCGCATGCGCAAGACCGTGCGTCCGGCGATCGACGCTTCGTCCGGTACCGGACCGGCGGCCCGGCGCTGGCTCGAGCTGTTCGACGAGCTCGGTGGTAAGTTGGCTATCGTACCGTCAAGCTGAGACGCCTCCACTACAATCCGCGCCGTGCATACGTCCGTCCATCCCGCCGCCGACGGCCGCCGCGCCGCCGGCGTCCTCCTCCACCCGACGTCGCTTCCGGGCAGCTACGGCATCGGTGACCTCGGCGACGAGGCCGTTTCGTTTCTCGACTGGGCGCAGAGCGCGGGGATGCGCGTGTGGCAGGTGCTGCCGCTCAATCCTCCGGGCTACGGCGCGTCGCCGTACGGCTGCCTGTCGTCGTTCGCCGGCAATCCGCTGCTGATCTCGCCGCAGCGTCTGCTGCAGGAAGAGCTGCTCGATCCCGACGACGTGGCGGAGCTGCCGAAGTTCTCGCCGGAGCACGTCGAGTTCGAGCGCGTGCACGAATACAAATTCGGTTTGCTGCGCAAATCGTGGGAGCACTTCAACGAGCGCGCGAGTGAGGAGCTGCGCGCGGAGCTCGAGGCGTTCATCGACGCCGACGAACAACGCGAGTGGCTCGACGACTACACGCTGTACATGGCGCTCAAGGACGCCGCGGGTGGCGGGCCGTGGTGGGAGTGGTCCGCGCCGCTCGCCGCGCGCGAGGACAAGGCGATTGCGGCTGCACGGCGCGAGCACGCGGACGCGATCCGCTTCTGGCAATACGTGCAGTTCCTCTTCTTCCGCCACTGGGCCGTCGTCCGCGAAGCCGCCCGCTCGCGAGGGATTCAGATCCTCGGCGACGTACCGATCTACGTCGCCGGGGACAGTGCCGACGTGTGGGGCAATCGCGAGATGTTCCAGCTCGACGAGAACGGCTGGCCGACGGTCGTCGCCGGCGTGCCGCCCGATTACTTCAGCGCGACGGGACAGCGCTGGGGCAATCCGCTCTATCGCTGGGACGTGATGCGCGAGACGGAGTACCGCTGGTGGATCGCACGCGTGCGCACGAACCTGCGCCTCGCGGACGTCATCCGCCTCGATCACTTCCGCGGCTTCGCCGCGTACTGGGAAATCCCCGCGGCGGAACCGACCGCCGTGCACGGACGCTGGATGCCGGGCCCCGGCCTCGCGCTGTTCGACGCCCTTCGCGGGGCACTCGGCGAGCTCCCCCTCGTCGCCGAAGACCTCGGCTTCATCACCGAGGATGTGCACGAGCTGCGGCGCAATACGGGACTGCCGGGGATGAAGATCCTGCAGTTCGGCTTCGGCCAGGACGACAGCCCGCATCTCCCCCACCGCTTCGACCCTCACACCGTCGTCTACACCGGCACGCACGACAACGACACCGCGCGTGGCTGGTTCGAAACCGCCTCCGACGAGGAGCGCGCAAACGCCATGACCTACCTCGGCACCTCCGACCCCGCCGAGATCGCCCCCGCCCTCATCCGCACGGCCTACACCTCGGTCGCCGAAACCGCCATCGTGCCGGTCCAGGACATCCTCGCCCTCGGCGCCGACGCCCGCATGAACACCCCCGGCGCGGAGCAACACAACTGGTCCTGGCGCCTCGCCAGCGGTGCGCTCACGCACGACACCGCGGCGGCCTTACGACGCCTCGCGCAAGTGACCGGCCGCATCTAGGAACGCTGCCGTCCCCGGCGGCTGACGCGGCGGCGTCCCCGCGGCCGCTCTCGTTCAGACCGCGAACACGTCTTCGATCGGCAACTCGAATGCCGGCAACAGCGGTGTCGTGATCACGCCGCCGGCTTCCGTGCTGATCTCCGCTACACGCACGAACGACTTGCCACTGCGCCTGTAGATTTTCACCAGATCGATTTCAGGATCGACGACCCAATACTCGTCGACTCCAAAGCGGTCGTAGATCTGCCGCTTGATGATCTCGTCTTTGCGCCGGGAGCTTTCCGAGAGCACTTCCACGACGATATGCGGCGGCCCCTCGACGTGAGTAGGTCCGATGATCGATTCGCGTTCGCTCAGAATCACGAAGACATCGGGTTGCACCATTACGTCGTCGGCGAGCACGACGTCGAACGGCGCCACGAACGACCGCGCGCCGCGGTGAGTGCGCACGTACTGCTGAAACGCGTAACTGAGATTCACCACCGCGATCTGGTGCTTCGTGATCGGCGAAGGCTTCACGTACAACTCCCCGTCGATGACTTCGTACTGCTTTCCGTCATCGGGCATTGCGCGCAGATCGTGGTAAGTGATCCGCGTCGTGATCGTCCCGGGAATCATGGCGAAATTCTACGCCCGTTCCAGAATGGCCACGGGGAAGGAGGCGAATACGTTGCGGAGTGTCAGCGTCTCGACGGTTTCGTCCGTGAAGACGTTGCGCCAGCGGCCGTCGAGCGACAGCGCGTGATCCGCCCAAACCTCGCCCAGAGGCAACTGCCCCGGTTTGACGAGACGGGTCGTGAGGCGGGGGAGCACGACGAGGACGTCGTCGCCGCGAGTGAAAGCAACAGCGTGGGGCGTACCGGTTTCGACGGCGGTGTACGACGACGAGCGAAACGCGTCCAGGTGGCGGGCGCGCGCCGCGAGCGAACGGGCGGTGACGAAGAGCTTGATGCGGCCATCCGTCCAGTGGCGCAGGAGCGTTGCCGGAGCGCCGAGTTTGCCGAGGACTTCCATGCGCCGCGTGTAATCAACGGGGCGGCGATTGTCGGGGTCGACGAGGCTGAAGTCCCACAGTTCCGTGCCCTGATAGAAATCGGGCAGACCGGGGCTGCAGGTTTTCAGGACGACCTGCGCGAGAGAATTCAGGAACCCATGGAAGGCGATGCGTTTCTGGAAGCGGCGGAAGGGCTGCAGGAACGGTTCGTGCGCGACGATTGCCGTCGCGAAATCCTTCAGTGCCTTTTCGTAATCGTCATTGGGCGCGAGCCAGCTCGAGCGCGTCTTCGCCTCGCGCGCCGCTTTTTCGAGGTATTGACACAGACGCTCCGGTACGGACGGAATCTCCGCTTCGTCCGTCGGCCACATCCCGAGCAGCGTCTGGTAAATCAGCAATTCCTCATTGGGATCGGGAACGCCGTTGACCTTGAGCGGCGCGTTGATGCGAGTCCACTTCCGCAATTCCGTGCGCCACAATTCGGGCATCTCCGAGAGGACGCTGATGCGCGCACGCACGTCCTCCGCACGTTTCGTGTCATGCGTCGACGTGGCGTTCATCGTATTCGCCCAGTCCCGCGCGATGCGCGCATTGCGCGCGTGCAGTTCGGCGACCGGATCGAAATCGGAGCCGCGTCCCGGCTCGCCGCCGACCTCATTGAGCGAGATCAGGCGATTGTAGTTATAGAATGCCGTGTCCTCGACGCCTTTGGCCATGACGCGGCCGGTGAATTGCTGCCAGCGCATCACGAACTCGAGCCACTTGTCCCGCTCCCCCGCAATGTATTTCGGCGGCTGCAGACGCAGCACCGTGGCCACGAAATTGAGCAGGCGTCTATCGACCTGCGGTGCGCGACGGTGCGCCTCCGCAATCGCCGTTTCGAGGAACGCGCGATCGTCCGCCGTCACCTCGCTCTCGCGAATGTACGTCCGATAGACCGGCATGCATGCGGTGATCTCCACCAGCGCCGCGAGCAATTCGCTCGGGGCGAAATCGCGTGCATTGCGATCCGCGACTGCCAGTTGTCCGAGGTGCACGCCGAGGGCTCGCATTTCACCGTAGAAGAGCTGCTCGATGACCTGCTTCTTGCGCTCGTAAACGATGTCCTCGTACGAAGCGGAGAGCCCGGTGTAGGAGTGGTAGATCTCGGTCAGCGTCCCGAGCCCGGCCGGGTCGATGAACACGGCATTGGCCGTATCCGTAAAGTCGTAGCCGGTGGTGCCGTCGCAGCGCATCGACTTCGGCAGATACTCGCCATGTTCGAGGATCTTCTCGACGACGACGTAAAACGGATCGCCGAGGCGCAGTTGCAGCTTGGTGAGGTAATTGTTCGGGTCGAACAGACCATCGATATGGTCGATCCGCACCCCCGTCACTCTCCCCTCGGTGATCATGTCCAGGATCACCTTGTTGCGCATCTCGAAGACTTCGGGGTTTTCGACACGCAAACCGACGAGGTCCGTGACGTCGAAAAAGCGGCGGTAGTTGATCGTCTCGCTGGCGATGCGCCAGTAGGCCAGCCGGTACCACTGCGCGGACAGCAAGCTGTCCAGCAGGTCGAAATCGCCATTGAAGCGCCGGACCGCGGCGTCGATCTCGTCGCGGAATTCCTGCGACTGTTCGCGCACGCGCCACAGCGTGTCCTTCAGAAAGCGGCTGTTGGAAATGACGTCGTCTTTTTTCGAGACGAGATCGCGGATCTCGATCGCCGGCCCTTCGGCCGGCAGTGCGCCGATGCATTCCCGCAGCACGATGTGGTACGACTGCGGCGAAACGGGAAGCCGCTTGTCGTAGTACTGGATGAAGAACCCTTCGCCATCGAAGCCGAGCTGGAGCTCGCCCGATTCGAGCGCCTCACCATAAGGCTTGCCGAGGATCGGCAACAGGACCTTGTCGTCGCGCCAGTCGATGTCGAAATAGTGCAGATACCGCGACTGCGGCCCGTTCTCGAGGACACTCATCCACCACGCGTTCTCGTGGCTCGCGGCCATGTGATTGGGCACGATGTCGAGAAGCAGCCCCATGCCGTGGCGATCGAGCTCGCCGTGCAGCTCCGTGAAATCGTCCGGCGTGCCGAGCTCCGGATTGAGCATGTTCGCGTCGACGATGTCGTATCCGTGCATGCTCCCCGTGCGCGGGCGCAGCAACGGCGAGGAATAGACGTCCGAAATCCCGAGCTGATTCAGGTACGCGACGATCTTGCGCGCGTCCTCGAAGCGGAACTGCGAATTGAACTGGATGCGGTACGTGGCGACTGGTACGCGGTACATCAGGCCTCTGCACTCCATAACGCGAACGCCCAGGGCGGCAGCGCCACGTGACCACCGTCGACAGTCGAGCCGGTGTCGAGCAGCGGGCGCCAGGAACCATTGGCAAACGGCACGTCCACGGTCTGCGCCTCGTCGCTGAAGTTGAAGCCGAGCAGCACGGCGCCGCCGCGGCGGACGACCAACACGCCACGCGCGTCGTCCGCGTGCACTTCCACCGACGACAGATCGAGCGCACGCAGTGCCGGCGTGTCGCGGCGCAACTGCAGGAGCTGTTTGTACAGGCGCAGTACCGATTGATGCTCGTCGCTGTCGAGCTGCCCCCAGTTCAGTTTCGAGCGCCGGAACGTCTCCTCGTCATGCGGATCGGGCGCCTCGCCCTGCCACGCAAAGTCGTCGAACTCCTCGCGACGCCCCTTCCGCACTGCCTCGATCAGCTCTTTGTCCGAATGCGAGGTGAAATACTGGAAGGGCGATTTCTCGCCGTACTCCTCCCCCATGAACAGCATGGGCACGAACGGCGCGAGGATCGTGGCCGCCGCGGCGAGCCGCACTTTCTCGACGGACGCGAAGCTCGCAATGCGATCGCCCAGCATGCGATTGCCGACCTGATCGTGGTTCTGCATCGAGATGACGAACTGCGCGCCGTTCTTCGTCCGCGGCTTCAATCCGTACTTGCGGCCGCGATAGACGGAATGCTGGCCGACGTAGAGGTATCCCGTGGTGAACACGTGCGCGAGATTGCTGACCCGCGGCGGAAATCCCTGGTAATACCCATCCTGCTCGCCGGTGAGCAGCGTGTGCATGGAGTGATGGAAATCATCCGCCCATTGCGAATCGAATCCCATCCCGAACTCCTCGGCCGGGCTGATCACGCGAGGATCGTTGAGATCACTTTCCGCGATGGTGTAGATGCGCCGCCCGAGCTTCTCCGCGCGATTGCGCACGGCCGTACAGAGATCCTGCAGGAAGGGCTCTGCCGAGTGATCGACGATCGCGTGCACGGCGTCGACGCGCAGGCCGTCAAAATGAAACTCGTCGACGAATTGCAGCGCACTGTGAATGAAATACCAGCGCACGTCGTCGCTGTGAGCGCCGTCGAAATTCAGCGCGAGCCCCCACGGCGTCTTGTAGCGATCCGTAAAGTACGGCCCGTATTCACCGAGGTAATTCCCCTCGGGACCGAGGTGGTTATAGACGACGTCGAGGAGAACGGCCATGCCGCGTTGATGGCAGGCGTCCACGAGCCGCTTCAATGCACGCGGACCGCCGTACGTGTTCTGCACGGCACCGACATACGTCCCGTCATAACCCCAGTTGCGCCCTCCGGGAAACTGCGCGACCGGCAGAAGCTCCACGGCCGTCACGCCGAGCTCTTTCAGGTAATCGAGCTTCTCGATCGCCGAGTCGAACGTCCCTTCCTGCGTGAACGTTCCGACGTGCAGCTCATAGACGACGTAATCCTCGAGCCCGACACCCGTCCATCCCTCGTCGTGCCATTGAAAGTCGCTCCCGACCACTTCGGACGGGCCGTGCACGCCTTCCGGCTGCAGACGCGACGCGGGATCCGGCCGCTCCGCGCCACCGTCGAGCACGTACATATAGCGCGTGCCTTCGGCGCAATCGTCGACGACCGCCTCGTGGTAGCCGTTGACGCCCTTCTGCATCGGCACGCGCCTGTCGGACGGCGCGACGATGTGCAGCTCGACGCGCTCGCGATCCGGTGCCCAGACGCGAAACTCGCAGCGATTGCCGTCCAGGACATGCGCGCCGAGGGGGATGCCGCGGGGCGTGGGGCTCTGCTGCTCGCCGGCAGACGGAAACGTCTCCGTCCCCGGCAGCGAAACGGCGTTCGTATTTCCGTGATCAGCCTGCACTCTGTTCGTCCTCCGCGCTCGTGGAAACCAGGAATACCGCACCGAGGGGCGGCAGGGTGATCGTCGCGGACCAGCGGCGGCCGTGCATCGGGATCGGCGCGGCGTCGACGCCACCCATGTTTCCCTGACCGCTGCCACCGTAAATCGGCGCGTCGCTGTTGAGCGCCTCGCGCCAGTGGCCGGAGCGCGGTACGCCGATCTGGTAATTGTGTCGCGGCAGCGGCGTGAAATTCAGCGCCACGACGACGATTTCGTCGGGCCGCGATTTCGATTTGCGCATGAGCGTCACGACGCTCCCCTCGGTATCGCAGCAGTCGATCCACTCGAAGCCGTCCGGCGACATGTCCAGCTCGTGCAATGCCGGGATGTCGCGGTACGCCTTATTGAGATCCTCAACCCAGCGCCGGATGCCCTCGTGCAGCGGATTCTCGAGGATGTGCCAGTCCAGGCCGGCGTCGTGATTCCATTCACGGATCTGCCCGATCTCGCCGCCCATGAACACCAGCTTCTTGCCGGGATTCGCGTACATGTGCGAGAAGAGCAGACGCAGGTTCGCGCAGCGGCGCCAGTCGTCACCCGGCATTTTGCCGAGCAGCGAGCCTTTCCCGTGCACGACCTCGTCGTGCGACAGCGGCAGCACGAAATTCTCCGTGAACGCGTACATCATGCGGAACGTCAGATCATTGTGGTGATACTTGCGATGCACCGGTTCTTTGGAGAAGTAGCGCAGCGTGTCGTGCATCCATCCCATGTCCCACTTCATGCCGAACCCGAGTCCGCCGACATAAGTGGGCCGCGAGACCATCGGCCACGCTGTCGACTCCTCGGCGATGACCTGCACGTCCGGATGGACTTTGTAGACGTCCTCATTGAGGCGGCGCAGGAAAGCGATCGCTTCGATGTTCTCGCGTCCGCCGAACTCGTTCGGGATCCATTCGCCCTGCTTGCGCGAGTAATCGAGGTAGAGCATGGACGCGACGGCGTCCACGCGTAAGCCGTCCGCGTGATATTCGTCGAGCCAGTACAACGCGCTCGACAACAGGAACGAGCGCACCTCATTGCGGCCGTAATTGAAGATCAGCGAGCCCCAGTCGGGGTGAAAACCCTTGCGCGGGTCGGCGTGCTCGAAGAGATGCGTGCCGTCGAAATACGAAAGACCGTGCTCGTCGGTCGGGAAATGCGACGGCACCCAGTCGAGGATGACGCCGATGCCGTGCTGGTGCAGCACGTCGACGAGGTATTTGAAATCCTGCGGCGTTCCGTAACGGCTGGTCGGTGCGAAGAAACCGGTGCCCTGATAGCCCCACGAGCCATAGAACGGGTGTTCCATGACGGGGAGCAGCTCGACGTGCGTGAAGTTCATGTCCTTCACGTATTGCGCGAGCGGCTGCGCCATTTCCCTGTAGGACATCGACCGCCACGTATGGCCGCCGTCGTCGGTGACGCGACGCCACGAGCCGAGGTGCACCTCGTAGATGGTCATCGGCGACTCGTAGCCGTTCCGAGCCCGGCGGCTGCTCATCCACTCGCCGTCACTCCATTCGTAATCGAGGTCCCACACTTTGGACGCCGTTGCGGGCGGGGTTTCGTGGTGTACCGCGAAGGGATCGGCTTTGTCGACCCGGTAGTTATTGAACTGCGAAACGATGTTGTACTTGTAAGTCGTACCCTTCGGCAGATCGGGAATGAAACCTTCCCAGATACCGGAGCCGGCGCGCTGCTGTAATGGATGCGCGTCGACGTCCCAGCCATTGAAGTCGCCGATGACGCTCACGCGATCGGCATTGGGAGCCCAGAGGCCGAACATGACGCCACCCGGCACGATGTGGCTGCCGAGTTTTTCCCACAGTTTGTGATGTGTGCCCTCATTGAAAAGGTGCAGGTCCCAGTCACTGAGGAGCGTGTCCGGGCGTGGAGCAGCCGCCGCCTCGGGCTCCGTGCGGAGCGCGGGCGGTTCGGCAGTGGATGCGGCGACGTCGTCGTCGCCACTCCCGATCGGTCCGGCTTCGCTCAAAGCGTCGATTTCCGTAGAGGCGTCTTTGAGGATGGGGCCGGCTTCGGAGAGGAGCGTGCCGGACGATTCCGCCGGCGGCACGTCGGCGGACGCTCCAGCCGGAGCCTGGCCTTCCATGATCGGACCCGCCTCACTGAGCTGGCTGTCCGGCGTATTGGCCACGCGACCGACGTCGCCGATCGCGGCGGCTTCGGAATCCACTGTGATGGGGACGCTCGGAATGACATCCGCACCGACGGTCTGGAGCTCGTCGACCGCGGTCGCCGGCGTGCGCTTGCGCGGCGCAGCCGCCTTGTTTGCCGGCGCAGCCGCCTTCTTTGCCGGCGCCGGAGCCGGCGCTACAGCCCGCTTCTTCGCGACCGGCTTCTTCGGCTCCGGCGCTTTCGGCTTCTCCGGACCACGTCCACCTGCACCCGTATCCTTCTTCTTTCGTACTGCCATTACCCTTCCTTCACGAGATGTTCGGGACCGCTCGTAGTTAGCAAGTCGCGGGCCCTGCGTTCGTTCACGTTGTGGAGCACGCGGCGGATCGAGCCGTCCGCGCGCGCGGTCTCGAGGCTCATCCGGAACTTGTGCCGCCAGCTCTTGTCCGGCACGCCGGGAACGTTCTGCGGCTCGAGCTCCCGCCAGAGATCCTCGAGATTGATGAGCACGATCTCCGCCTCGGTCGACGAGAGATGCGTGAGCAGCGCTTCGAGCACCCTTTGCGAGTCCGTGGTCGATCCTTCGATGAGCGACCCGACGAGCTCGCGCTTCATCTTCTCGCGCGTCTCGCGCTCGCGTTGCGCGCCGACCTCGTCGAGCAGGCCCATCTCCACGCGGTCGTCGACGTCCTTCGCGTTCCACCACGCGGCGAACGTCGGCATGTCGTGCGTGTTGATGCTCGCTACGGACGCCGCGGGCGGGTCGCTCAGCGGCGGCGCTTCCGGTTTCACTTCGTACTGCACGACGTACATCCGGCGCAGCCCATGCCGCGCCATCTTCTTCGGCACTTCCGGCGGCACGGTGCCGAGGTCTTCGCCGACGATCGTACAACCGTGGCGGCGGGATTCGAGAACGAGGATCGCGTAAAGCTCGTCCGCGTGGTACCGCACGTAAACGCCATCCTTCGCGTCGTTCCCTTCCGGAATCCAGTACAGGCGATGCAGACCCATGACGTGGTCGATGCGCAGGATGCCGGCGTGCGCGACGTGGTGGCGGATGGCGGCGCGGAAGTAGTCGTAACGGTCGTAGCGAATGGCGTCCGGATCGAACGGCGGAAAGCCCCAGTTCTGCCCCTTCGTGAAGAAGAGGTCCGGCGGCGCGCCGACGGAAACGCCGTTTGCGAAGACGTGCGCATAACGCTGCGCATCGTATCCGCCCGGATTCACGCCGAGGGGAAAGTCGAGGTAAAGACCGGCACCGAGACGGCGGGCGGCGTTCGCGGCTTCGCGCATCTGCTGGGCGATGCGGTACTGCACGTAAAGGTGGTACTTGGCCGAGTCTTTCTGTTCGATGCGCGCCCGGAACTCGGCGTACTCTTTTGCGTGGGACGCAAAGCGCGCGAAGTCGTCGCTCGGCACGAGGCGCTCCGCGCAGCGCTCGAGCACGCGACGCTTCTCGCGCCGCACGGCGGCGTGATCGACCTCGCGCGTCTGCTGCAGATGCGCGATCGCGCCGAGGTCGAGGTCGTTCGGATCGAGCTCGGGGACGCGCCTGACGTCGAGATAGAGCTCGTTCCAGAAAAGGCGGCTCACGGGGGAGTACGGACTCGGCTCGTCGTCGAACGCGGCGAGCATCGGCAGCGTCGCCACGACACCGCCGCCGTGATGGTCGACCCAGCTCGAGTACGCGAGGAGATCGCCGAGGTCGCCGGCGCCCCAGCTTCGCTGCGTGTGCGCGCCGTAAAGTGGCGCAAACACGCCCCACGTGCGCTCTCGCGGCGCGTGCGCTTTCAGCGGCGCGACGATGAGCAGCATGTCGTGCTGTCCGTTGACGCGCAGCGTGTGGTAGCCGTGCGGCAGCGGCTGGTCGAGCGTGATCGTGCCCTGCAGGACGTCGGTGCGGCCGGAGCGCCACGAGCCGTCTTCGAGCTCGAGGTCCCACTCGACGCGCGTGCCGCCGGGAAGGTCGACGTCGATCGTGCGGTCGTTGCCCCAGAGCACGGCGACGGGCTCGACGATGTCTTTCGGACGCGCCGCCGCCTTGCGTTTTTCGATGGCCGCGGCGAGCGCAGCTTTGCTCGCCTGCTGCTTGTTGCCGGCCGCGTCGGTGTAGGTTGTTTCAATGCCGTAAGAGCGCGCGATGTCGCGCAGCGTGGAAGCCCTCATTGCGTCTCGTGCAAGTGCAGTATCCGCGCCGCTGCCACCGCGATGCGCGTGCTCGGGTGAAAAAGCCGGCGTACCCCTACGCCGCCGGTCGCACCGGCCGCAACTGCAGCATCTGGGCGGTCACACTCACCGCGATTTCATACGGGTGGTTCGACCCGAAGTCGAGTCCAACCGGGCAGAAGAATGCCTTCGTCATCTCCTGTGGCAGGCCGGCGTCGAGCACATCCTGGCGCAGCCGTTTCGCTTTGGCGTTGCTGCCGATGACGCCGAGGTAGGGGAACGTTCTCGTGCGGAGGATCTCGATGAGGATGGGCTTGTCGGTGGTGTGGCCCATCGTCATCAACAGCACGAACGACCCCTCGGGGATCTTTGCCACTTCCGAGGGCATGTCGGTCGAAAGGACCTTCGCGATCTTCGGCGAGTCGGTGAGGCGCGAGAGCCACTCTTCGCGCGGATCGATGCAGGTGATGCGGCAGTCGAGCTTCGCCAGGATCTCGATGAGTGCGTTCGCGACGTGGCCCGCGCCGAAGACGACGATGTTCCAGCGCGTGACGTTGAACGCTTCAAAGTAGACGCGCACGATGCCGCCGCACGTCATGCCGATGTCTTTCTCGAGCGACCACTGATGAAAGCGCGTCTTCGGCGCGGTGGGATCGCTGAGCAGCGCTTGCGCGTCGGTGATGGCGCGCGCTTCGATCTTGCCGCCGCCGACGGTGCCGTAGACGCGGCCCTGCGCGGTGACGAGCATCTTCGAGCCTTTATCCTGCGGCGTGGAGCCGAGGGTGTCGACGACGGTCACGGCGACGAACGGCGTGCCGGTTTCCACCAGTTCGGCTTGTGCCTCGAAGAAGGTCATCTTCGCCAGTTTATCGCGCGCGCAGACGCGGGATAGACTGAGAGCCCCGATGCGCATTTCCTCGCAACGTGTCGTGCTGCCGACGGGCGTGCAACCCGCCACGATCGTTCTCGAAGGCCCGCGGATCGCAGCCATCGAACCGTACGGTCCGGCCGATGCCGATTACGGCGAGCTCGCGATCATGCCGGGTCTCGTCGACTCGCACGTGCACGTGAATGAGCCCGGCCGCACGGAGTGGGAAGGCTTCGCCACCGCCACGCGCGCGGCGCTCGCGGGCGGGATCACGACCATCGTCGACATGCCGCTCAACTCGTTGCCGCCCACCACGTCTCTCGCCGCGCTCGAGACGAAGCAGCGCGTCGCGCGCGGCGATGTGGACGTGGCGCTGTGGGGCGGCGTGGTGCCGGGGAATACGCACGAGTTGCGGCCGATGCTCGAAGCCGGCGCGCGAGGGTTCAAATGCTTTCTCGTGCACTCGGGCGTCGACGAATTTCCGAACGTCGACGAGCCCCAGCTGCGCGAAGCGGCGCGCGAGCTCGCGCCGACCGGGGCACCGCTGCTCGTGCACGCGGAATTGCCGGAGCATCTGCACGATGCGCACGGCGATCCGAACGACTACACGACCTATCTGCATTCGCGTCCGAATCTCGCCGAGGATGCGGCGATCGAGCTGCTGCTGCGCGTGTGCCGCGAGACCGGTGCGCGCATGCACGTCGTGCATCTCTCGTCCGCGAGCGCGCTGGACATCCTGCAACGCGCGCGGAACGAACGGCTCCCGCTCACCGCGGAGACGACGCCGCACTATCTTCATTTCGAAGCGGAACGCGTCCCGCACGGACGCACGGAGTTCAAATGCGCGCCGCCGATCCGCGGGCGTGAGAATCGCGAACGGCTCTGGCGCGGGCTCGCGTCGGGGCTGATCGACCTCGTCGTCAGCGACCACTCTCCGTGCACGCCCGAACTGAAGAAAGGCGACTTCATGAGCGCGTGGGGCGGCATCGCGTCGCTGCAGTTCGTGCTGCCGATCGTCTGGACGAACGCACACGCGCGCGGCTTCACGCTGAGCGACGTCGCGCGGTGGTGCTGCGCGTCGACGGCGCGGCTCGCGGGACTGACGGACAAAGGCGCGATCGAGACCGGCAAAGATGCGGACCTCGTGGTCTGGTCGCCGGAGGAGTCGTTTCTGCTCGAGGAAGCGCGCATCGAGCACCGGCACAAAGTGACGCCCTACCTCGGCCACGAATTGCGCGGCGTGGTGAAGCACACGTACGTGCAAGGTACACTTCGCAACCCGTGAGAGATCTCCTCGATTTAGCCAGCGAACGCCTCGGCGGCAGCGTGCTCTACGCGAACGACGACTTTTTCGCCGAGAAGGAAAATCTGCTCAAACCTGCGAAGCCGGTCTGGAAAGAACACGAGTACACCGACCGCGGCAAATGGATGGACGGGTGGGAGTCGCGCCGCAAGCGAGTGCCCGGTTACGACTTTGCCATCGTCCGCCTCGGCGTGCGCGGCATCGTGCAGGGCGTCGTCGTCGACACCGCGTTCTTCCGCGGCAACTATCCGGAATCGTGCTCGATCGAGGCGACGTCCGTACGCAGCGATGCGCCGCTCGACGTGCTGCAGGCCGCGGAATGGCGCGAGCTGTTGCCGCGATCGCCGCTGCAGGGCGATCACGAAAACGTCTTTCCCATCGACAGCAACCTGGCGGTGTCGCACCTGCGCCTCAACATCTTTCCGGATGGCGGCGTGGCGCGGCTGCGCGTGCATGGCCGCGTCGAGCCGGACTGGCGCATCGCGGGAGGGCTCGGCAACGAGCTCGATCTCGCCGCGGTCGAGAACGGCGCCGACGTGCTGCATTGCAGCGACATGTTCTTCGGTCCGAAGCACAACCTGATCATGCCGGGCCGCGCGCACAACATGAGCGACGGGTGGGAAACACGCCGGCGACGCGGACCGGGTCACGACTGGGTGATCGTGCGACTCGCCACGGAAGGACGCGTGCGCCGGATCGAGCTCGACACGAATCACTTCAAGGGCAACTATCCCGACACCGCGTCCATCGAAGGATCGCGCGACGGGGAGCACTGGGTCGACGTCCTGCCGCGTACGAAACTGCAGGCGCACACGCGCCACTTCTTCATCGACGAGCTGGTGAGCGACGGACCGTTCACCCATCTGCGCCTCAACGTCTACCCCGACGGCGGCGTGAGCCGCATGCGGGTGTGGGGCACGGCTACGGTCGAAGGCCGACGCGCCGCGGCCGTGCGTCGCGTGAACACGCTCTTCCATCCGTACGAACTGCGCAACGTGTGCGCGTCGTCGCGTTGGGTGGAAACGATGGCCGAGGCGCGGCCGTTTGCGGATTGGGACGAGATGATCGGCGCGGCGAATCGCATCTGGCTCGCGCTCGACGAAAAGGACTGGCTGGAAGCGTTCGCGGGACATCCGCGCATCGGCGATCGCAAACCCGGGTGGTCGGCGCAGGAGCAGTCGGGAACGCGCAACGCGGCGGAGGAGACGATGCGCGCGATCGCGGAAGGCAATCGCGTGTACGAGGAACGCTTCGGGTTCGTCTTCCTGATCTGCGCGACCGGCAAGAGCGCGGACGAGATGCGCGCTGCGCTCGAATCGCGACTGGGCCACGATCGCGAGACCGAGCTGCGCATCGCGGCGGAGGAGCAGGCGAAGATCATGGCCTTGCGGCTGGAGAAGATGGTGCTCTGATGGCGGGAATCACGACTCACGTGCTCGACACCGCGAAAGGGCGTCCGGCGCCGGGCGTGCGCATCGTGCTCGTGCGCGAGGACGAGCTGCTGTTCGACGGCGTCACCGACGGCGACGGCCGGGCGCGCCTGCTCGAGCCGGAGCGCGTCACGCCGGGCGTTTACCGCGCGACGTTCGAGACCGGCGCGTACAACCCCGGCGGATTCTTCCCCGAGGCGAGCATCGTGTTCCGCATCGAAGACGTGGCGCAGCACTATCACGTGCCGCTGTTGCTCAGCCCCTTCGGCTATTCGACGTATCGCGGGTCGTGATGAAGGGTGCGCCCGCCTCCTCGCGGCTGGCCCGGCGGCGTCTTCGCCGCCGCGTCTCGCGCGATCAACCGGCGTTCCGTCGCCCCGCGAGAATCTTCACGAACGAGCGAGAGCGCAGCTCGTCGAGTGTGAGTCCCGTTGCGAGCGCTTCCTCCTCCGTCAACGCTCCGCTGTTCATGCCGCGGATGAAGTAGTTCAGCAGGCCCTGTCCCGTGGCGGCGTCGTCGAAGACGTCGCCGACGAGGGTGGCCTGTCCCGCTTTCTCCATGAAGTTGCGGAGGCGTTCGGTCGCGGCGTCGAGGCCCGAGAGGAAAAAGTCGTAGACGGTGGCGTAGCGCGTCGGGAGTTGCGCGGGATGCAGGTCCCACCCTTGATAGTAGGCGTGGACGAGTGAGTGGCGGATGTGTGCGACGTGCAGCGCCCATGCGCGATGGATGGTGTCGCGGTCGCCGATGGGGAGGATGTTCGTCGCGCCGTCGGAGAGCCAGAGGCCCGTGCCCGAATACGCGACCTGCATCATGTGCCGCGCGAAATCGCACGCGGGGTGATCCATGCGCTGCTCGGCCGCGGTGATGTTGCAGCTCGCGGTGTAGTCGTACGTGCCGAAATGCGCGGCGACGGCGCGGCCTCGCGCCGCATCGAGGAAACGCGGCAGGTTCGACTCCCCGTTCTCGCCGAGGATCGACTGCGTCGTTTCGATCATGAACTCGAGGCGCAGCGTGTGGGGCGCGAGTCCGAGCCGCGGCTCCATGGCCTCGAACGCATCGACGAGCAGGGTGACCTGCTCGGGCAACTGAATCTTCGGCAGCGTGATGACGAAATGCGGCGGCAGCTCGCCGCCGGTCTCGGCGAGGAGCGTGGAGAGGACGATGTCCATCGTGCGCAGACCGCGGCGCATGAGCTCCTGCGTGAACGGTTTGATGCGGATGCCGCTGAACGGCGGCAGCGTCCCTTCGCGCAGGCCCGTGGCCAGCTCGCGTGCTACGAACGCAGCATGCCCGTCTTCCTCTTCGTCGGAGCGATTGCCGTAGCCGTCTTCGAAATCGACGCGGAAATCTTCGACCGGCTCTTTCGCGAGTTTCTCGACGACGCGGCGCCACACCGTCTCGGCGCGGCTGTCGTCGATGCCGACCGCGCGCGCGAACGTGAACGGATCGACGCCGTGCTGATCGAGCACCTGCATCGCCTTCTCGCCGAGCTTGCGCGCCGTGTCGCTCTTGAAGAGATGCGCGCCGCCGTAGACGGTGTGCACGGGCTGGCGTTCGCCGGCACTGCCGGGGAAGCGGCGCATGAACGGCACGAGCGCCTCGTTGAGAGGCGCGGACATTTTCTCGATTTCGCCGGAAGTGAGTGTCGTCTTCATTGCTTGCGGATCACATGGGCGATCACCCATCCGACGAGCGTGAGCGCGCTCAGCACGACCCAGTTCTGGGCGTGCCCGTACGTCGCGATCGGATAGTGATTGCTGATCATCATCATCACCACGGGGATGACGAGGTAGGTGTTGTGCTTGGAGCGGAACTTGGCGCGGTCGGCGAGGACCGGATCGGGCTCGCGCCCTTCGCGCGCGGCGGCGACCATCTTCTTCTGCGCGGGGATGATGCGCTGCCAGACGTTCGCCGTCATGATCGTGCCGAGGACGGCGCCGACGTGGAGAAAGGCGGCGCGGTTGCTCATCACCTGCGGCAGCCACCACGACAACGCGACGATGAGCGCATACGAGATGGCGATCGCCAGCGGCTCGTTCTTCGCCAGCGGCGAGAGCCACAGCACGTCATACACGATCCAGCCGAGGAGGATCACGCCGATGCCGATCGCGGCGGCGACGGGAAACGCGGGCTTGCCGGGCTCACCGTCGACGAGCAGACCGCCCGCGTAATAAACGAGGATCAGCAGCGGAACGCCGCTCATCCACGTCATCGCCGCTTCCCACTTGAACCAGTGCAGCGTGTGATTCGGCGACGGCGTCTTGGTTTTGTTGACGGTGTAGAAGCCGCCGCTGTGGACCATCCACACCTGATCGGGATCGGTGGTGTGGAAGCGCCGGTCGAGCCACGTGAAGTAGTACGTCGCGCCGACCCACATGATGCCGGCGAACACGTGCGTCCAGCGAAGAGCGAGGTTGAGCCATTCCTGGACGGTGTAGTTCAAACGGCGGCTACTCCCCTCTTCGTATATTCGGTCAGTCGCATGAGGATTTCTTCGTTCGTGGCGGGCAATCGCAGCCGGGCGAGGTCGCCATTGGAAACGAATCCGAGGGCATGTTTCACGGCGCACCAGACCGAAATGGCCGTGAGCAGCGGCGGCTCGCCGACGGCTTTGCTGCCGCCGACGTTGACGGCGTTGTCGACGTCGATCCAATCCATCGAAAACCGCGGAGGGAGGTCGTTGACGTTCGGGATCTTGTACGTCGTCGGCGAATGCGAAAGCAGCTCGCCCGTTTGCGTGTAACGCAACTCCTCGGTCGTCACCCAGCCCATGCCCTGAATGAATCCGCCGACGAGCTGGCCGCGGTCGACGCCGGGATTGATGGAGCGGCCGATGTCCATCAGCACGTCGCAACGCTCCACTTTCAGCTCGCCCGTGAAGCGATCGATCAGGACTTCCGCGCACGCCGTTCCCATCGTGAAATAGAGAAACGGCGTACCGCGGCCACTGGTCCAGTCCCAGTCGAGACGCGGGGTGGCGTAGAAGCCTCTTTCGCCGAGGGAGACTCGCTCGCGGTAAGCGAGCTGGATGAGCTGCTCCCAGGTGAGATTGCCGCCGTGATTGCGCTGCACTTCGTCGAGACGCATGCGGATGCGATGAGCGGCATCGACGGCGGCGCTGCCGTTGAGGTCCGCGGCACTCGAAGCGGCAGACGCGGACGTGTTGTTGTTCTTCTCCGTCGACGTGACCATCACGACCACGCGCTCGAGGCCGACCCGCAGTTCGTCGGCGACGAGCTGGCGGATCTTCGTGTTCACGCCCTGCCCCATCTCCGTCGCGCCGGTCGAGACCTGCACGCTGCCGTCGAGGTAGACGTTCACGAGCGCATTGGCCTGATTGAGGAACTTCGTGTTGAACGAGATCCCGAATTTGACGGCCGTCATCGACAGCCCGCGCAGATGCGTGCGCGAGCTCTCGTTGAATGAACGCACGGCCTGCATGCGCTCGCGGTACTCACACTTTTCTTCGAGCTCGGAGAAGAGGCGCGGCAGTGTGTTGTTCGCGACGACCTGCTCGTATGGCGTGGTGTTGCGCGTCTCGCCGCCGTAGCAATTGGCGCGGCGGACGTCGAGCGGGTCGCGCTTCAGGAACGCGGCGATCTCTTCGAGCACGTTCTCGATCGTCGCCACGCCCTGCGGTCCGCCGAAGCCGCGGAACGCGGTGTTCGGCGGCATGTTCGTCCTGCAGACCGTGCCGCGGATCTCGATGTGCGGGATGTAGTACGCGTTCTCGGCGTGCGTCATCGCACGCGCCATGACGGCCGTCGACAGATCGGCGTACGCGCCGCCGTCGGAGTAGAGATCGACGACGTAGGCGACGATCTCGCCGCCGCGCGTGAAGCCGGCGCGATAGCGGTTCTGGAACGGGTGGCGCTTCCCCGTCACGTGCATGTCGCTGTCTTTGTCGTAGACGATGCGCGCGGGGCGTTTCGTTTTCCGTGCGACGAGTGCGGCCATCGCCGCGGGATGCGTGGCCTGTGCTTCCTTGCCGCCGAACGCGCCGCCCATCCGTTTGGTCTGCACGACGACCTGGGACATGTCGATGCCGAGGAGGTGCGCGATCACTTCCTGCACCTCGGTCGGGTGCTGCGTCGACGAATGCACGGTCAGCGCATCGTGCTCGCCGGGGACGACGAGCGCGGCCTGCGACTCGAGGTAGAAGTGATCCTGCCCGCCGCACTCGAACACGCCTTCGAGGACGTGGTCCGCGGAGGCGAGCGCGGATTCAGCGTCGCCGCGGCGGATGAAGCGCGTCTCGCCGATGAACGATTGCGCGGCGACGGCGTCGTCGATGGTGAGGATCGGCTGCAGTTCCTCGAGGTCGACGCGGATCGCAGCTTTTGCAGCGCGCACCGCGTCGAGCGATTCCGCGGCGATGACGACGATCGGCTGGCCGCGGAACGTGCACACGTCTTCGGCGAGCAGCGGCTCGTCGTGCAGGACCGGGCCGAAGCGGTTCGCGGCCAGGTCTTCGTACGTGTAGAGACCGACGACGCCGGGGATGTGCTGCTGCGGGAGCTCGATGCCGCGGATGCGCGCGTGCGCGTACGGACTCCAGACGAAGTCGACCACGAGCTCCCCATGCAGCGGCGGAAGGTCGTCGATGTACATCGACTCGCCGGTCACGTGACCGCGGGCCGAGTCGTGCGGAACGTTCTTGCCTACGTACATGCGTCCCAGTAGAACTTCTGCAGCACGTTCTCGGCGAGCTGCAATCGGAATTCTTTGCTGCCTCTCACATCCGAGATCGGCGCGATCTCGTCGCGGGCGATGCCGCCCGCTTCGAGGAACGATTCGACGGCGAACGCGCGTCCTGCCAGGAACTCCTCGGTTTTCGTCAGACGCAAAACGGTCGGGCCGACGCCGCCGTAGGCGATGCGCATCGAGTCGACGCGGCCGTCGGTGCGGCGCATGAGCATGGCCGCGGTGAACGTCGAGATGTCGAGGTGGCTGCGCTTCGAGATTTTGTAGAGGCGCAGCGTGTCGTCGCCGTGCGGGAGCGGGATGAGGATGCGTGTGATGATCTCGTCCTGGGCGAGGTCGAGCGTCTTGTAGCCTTTGTAGAACGCGCGGATGGGGACTTCGCGCGCGCCGTTCGTGCCGGTGAGCTCGACGCGCGCGTCCATGACGTAGAGGAACGGCAGCGTGTCGGCGATCGGCGAGGCGTTGGCGATGTTGCCGGCCAGCGTGCCGGCGTTCTTGATCTGCGGGGAGCCGAAGCGGTCCATGATCGGCGCGAGCGGCGGGACGAGATCGCGCACGAAGGTCTCGAACTGCGCGAGCGTGACGCGGCCGCCCACGGCGAGGGTGTGGTCGTCGATGCGGATCTCGCCGAGAGTCGAAATGCCTTCGAGGGAGAGGATCGCTTCGGGCTCGAAGTTGCGTTTCGTGCGCCACACGCCGAAGTCGGTCGCTCCCTGGACGATGGTCGTCTTCGGATGTTCGGCCTTGAAGCGGATGGCGCTTTCGAGATCGACCGGCTTCGCGAAGTTGGCGATGCTCACGGGCTCGCTGGCGACTTTACTGATGGCGTCGAGGATGGCGTCGCTGGGATAGAGCTCGTCGAGCTTCGGCTGTTTGTCGCACGCTTCGTTCGCGGCGTGGATGATGGGCTCGTAGCCGGTGCAGCGGCAGAGGTTTCCGGTGAGCGCTTTGCGCGCGTCGGTCTCGCCGGCCTCGCGCATGCCGGCCATGGCCATGATGAAGCCGGGGGTGCAGTAGCCGCACTGCGCGCCATGACAGCGCACCATCGCGTCCTGCACGGGAGTCAGCTCGCCGCCTTTCGTCAGTCCTTCGACCGTGACGATGTGCGCGCAGTCGAGCTGGAAGAGGAAGTGGATGCAGGAGTTGATGGGCCGGTACTGCAGCGCGCCGTTCTCGACGCGTCCGACGAGCACCGTGCACGCGCCGCAGTCGCCTTCTTCGCAGACGATCTTCGTGCCGGTGGCGCGCTGGTCGTAGCGGAGGAAGCGCGACACGGTCTGGAACACCTGCGCGCCGCTGATGCGGTGCGGAACGCCGTTGACGTGGACGAGGAGGAAGTCGCGCATGGATCGGGCGCTGATTGTAATCGGTTCTGTCACGCCGCTCAGCGGCGACGGGACTTCGCTGCCGCCGTTCGCGTCAGACCGACCGGCGTTTCACGGCCGATGCACTATTCGATCGCGACCAGCTCGAGCTCGAAAGTGAGGTCCTTGCCGGCGAGCGGATGGTTGGCGTCGAGCGTGACCATGCCTTCTTCGATGGCCTTGACCTGGACCGCGGCGCTGCGGCCATCCTGGAAGCCGACGCGGAGCATGTCGCCGACTTCGATCTCTGTGCCGGGCGGCATCTCGTCTTTCGTGACCTGGAAAACGAGCTCGTCGTGGTAATCGCCGTAGGCATTGTCGGCGTCGATCTTCTCCGTCTTGCGCTCGCCCGTGGACATCCCCTCGATGGCGATGTCGAAGCCGGGGATGACCTCTCCCGCTCCCACGGTGAAAACGATCGGCTCGTTCCCATCGGACGAATCGAAAACCGTCCCGTCATCGAGAGTGCCGCGGTAGTGAACGTGCACGCGATCGCCGCGCTTGGCCGTTGGCATCAGTGGAGCTCTCCTTGGGGCCGAAGATACCGCAAGGGACGCGCCAGTGGAGAGGCGGGAACGCAGAGGCTCAGAATTCAGTGGCAGCGCCAGTGATAGCGGATTGCCAGCGTGGTCAACATCATCAATTTGACGTTCACTGTGCGGCGCCGCGCTTTAGCCACGGTATCCCTATAAAGCGCGTGGTACGGACCGTTCCGTCTTCAGCAATCTCGAGATTCGGCACGCGCCGGACTAGATCCGTGACGGACGCGGAATCCCACGGTACGTACCACACGCGAACCGTTCCATCGCCTCCCGACGAAACGAGTTTCGTTCCGTCATCCGCCCACGCCACCGCGCTCACCGACTGTCCTGGCAAGGCGATGCTCAGGCCCGACGTCAGGTCCGAGATCCGGAGCGTGGTGCGCTCGCCCGTAGCTGCCAGATAGCGACCGTCGAAGGACCATGCAAGCGCGGCAATGTTGAAGTGGTAGAGATCGTGAAAATCGAGGCGCAGACTCGGGCGCGAAGCCTTTGCATCGGGCAAGCTCAGAAAGTCGATCTGCCGGGTATTGGCAATCGCCAGCTCGTCGGTTCCGGGGCGCCACGCCACTTCCGCCTCGTCGTCGAACTTCGCCGTTCGCGTCCCCGCGGGATCCCACAGTTCCGCCTCCCCGTTCATTCGAAGCGTGAGCTCCTCTCGCGGCGCCCAGTCGATGGCGCGAACGGCGTCGTAGTTCTTCCCGCTTGCGCGCCGGAGCGATCGTTTCACGCCGGTTCCCGGCGAGTGGATCATGACGGATCCGTCCCACTGTCCCACCGCAACTTCACGTGAGTCCGGGCTCCACGCGAACGCCGAGATGCTGTCGCCCGCAATCGGCTTCGGGGTAGCGCCACCGGTGGGCGACCAGAACTGCACCGGCGCTTCGGACGTCCAGACCGCGATCGTCGTTCCGTCCGGCGACCAGGCGACACCGGTCGGATCGCCCTGGACCGATGGGGTCAACGTGCGGCGAGTGGAGCGCACGGTATCGAACACCGTCAGCGATTTCGACTCGGAGACGTACGCGAGCGACGCTCCATCCGGAGACCAACTGTAGGAACGGAACTCAGCCGACTGTCCGAAGCCACGGGCCGGCAGGATCTCCCGCTTCCCGTTCGGGCGCAGTATCGCCAGGTCGTTGTTCGCCGTCCACGCCGCGACGACATCCGCGGCTTTCGACCATGACAACCCTTCGAATGTCAGAGTTCGAACCCTGTCGTTGTCGCGATACGTAGTCGGCTCGTGAATGGTCCGCGCGATCGTCGTCGCCGTATCCCAGATCTGCACCGGCCCCGTCTCGGTCACTGACGCCAGCGCCCTGCCGTCAGGTGACCACGACAACGACACGGTTCCCGCGCCGGCCTGTCCACGAAAGACCGCTTCCGGTGAATTCTCGCCACCATCGAGGCGCCAGATATGAATGTCGCCGGTCTCTGTGCCGACGGCGAGCCGTTCGCCATCCGGCGACCACGTCATGGTGGTGGCGTTGTCGTACGGGAGCTCCAGCGCGGAATCACGTTCCCACCATCCCGGAGTGCCACCATTGAGATAGGCAACCCGATCTCCGACTGGCGACCACGCGAGGCGCCGCAGTCGTCCAAAAGAGCTCATCGAGGCCGATGGATCGTCGCTGGGTCTTGGATTTACCTCGCGAAAACCTAGGCGCCGCGGAGCCGAGGCACGACGGGTTTCAAGCGTGATGCGGGGGGAGGACCACGTGCCGGAGCGCAATTCGTCATCGAGCGTTCCGATGGCGATGCGCTCCCCGTCCGGTGCCCACGCCGCCACCGCGACGCTGCGCACCTCCTCGCCGTTGACGCGTACCGGAGTCTGCGCGTCCGGCACAAACACCACGCCTTCCGCCGCATCGGATACAGACAAGAGCGTGAGCTCCCGCGACCACGACATCTCTCCATCTGGCGGCAGGTGATACTCGGCCACCTTTTGGCGTGACGCGACGTCCCATACCCGCGCACCCGTCCCCGCCGCTCCAGCGACGCGGGCCCCGTCCGTCGACCACGCCAGCGCGAAAGTGGCGCCCGGGTCATACCCGAGACGATCCAGATCGTCGAACACCGCAAGGGCCTCGGAACGCCGGAGATCCCATACGCGCACGATGCCGCTCCACTCGATCGTCGCGAGCACATTCCGATCTGGCGACCAGACGATGCGCTGGATTGGATGGTCGTATTCGGGATCGACGGTGCCGAAGATCTCGTGCCGCCCGGTCGTCATGTCCCAGACGTGCAGCCTCTCCTCGTCGTCCCCCCACGCGAAGCGGGCACCGTCCGGTGACCAGGCGATTGCACCAACCGTGTTGACCTCCGTCTGCTCGACAAGTGTCCAGGCAAGGCCGGCGTGAATGGCTCGCGCCCAGCGCCCACCGTTCGCGAATGTCGGTGGCAGACGCGTGAGCCAGATCGCGGCATCACCGCCCGCACCGCGCTGCAACGCCTGCTCGACGTGCGCCTCACCTTCGCTCTGCTTTGCGGCACGTGCCTGCTGGGTTGCGTACAGCATCACCGCAGCGAGAACTACGAGCAATAGTGTCCCGGTTACCGCCGACCACAGCACCCGCCGCCACCGTCGCTCGTCGTCGCGGCGGCGGAGCTCGTCGAAATCGCAACCGGCGAGTCTTGCGACCAGGCGGAGCAGCGCAAGTTTCCGCGTGGTGCGCGCGGACTGACCAGCACGCGGACGGACGTCTGCTGCCAGAGGCTCGATCGTCCGCAGCGGTGTGGGGAATGCCTCCTCCGGCTCACCTTCAATGAGCAGCGACAACACGCGGTCGCCGCGACCCAACGTTCGAAAATGTTCAATTTCGGCGGTGATCCACTCGGATTCCTGTGCGCGCGGGGAGCAGACCACGATGAGCCACTCCGCGCGGCCGAGCAGATCGCGAAGCGCTTCGCCGAGATCGGGACAGCTGGCGAGCTCCTTTTCGTCCTGCGCGATCCGGCCGAGGAGCCGCGGTAATCCGCGCTCGGTCGCGACTATTTTGGGAAGCCGATACGTCTCCAGCTTCTCGTGCAGCCAGTTCGCCCACCGCGCATCTACCGGAACATGGCGGTAGCTGATGAACGCCTTGAAGGGACCCGCGGGCAGATCGCGCCTTTTCATGAAAGGCGTCAATGCTACACGTCTCGCTGATGCGGGTAGCGGGGGTAGCGGAGCCCCGTGAACCCCGCCGCCCTCTTCTCAATTCTTCGCTTCTGCGTTCTGCGTTCGGGCTTTCGTCACTCCAGCAAATCCAGGATCCCTCGCAGCGGGATGCGCACCCAGTCCGGGCGGTTGTTCAGTTCGTACGTGACCTCGTAGAGCGCTTTTTCGATCAGGTACGCACTGAGGAGCGTTTCGAGGGATTCGGGGTCGCTCGGGAGGTGGCGGGCGTAGCCGGGTTTAGCGGCTTCGGCGAGGTAGGCGCGCAGGAACGCGGCGCTGACCCAGGTGTGCCAGAAGCGCGCGCCCGTTTCGAGGCGGCTCATGTCTTCTGGGCGCACATAAGAACCGGGGGCGGCGCCGAAGACGACGGCGTACGGGGCGTAATGGAACGAGCGGAGCATGCCGGCGACGTCGCGCAGGGCGCTGCGTTTGAGGCGGCGCTCGCTCAACGGACGCGCGGGCTCGCCTTCGAAGTCGATGATGATGAAGTCGTTGCCGGTATAGAGGACCTGGCCGAGGTGATAGTCGCCGTGGATGCGGATACGCGCGGCGTCGGTCTTGCCGTTCATGACACGGCGCACGGCGTCGTGGAGCTCCTGTTCCCGCGCGAGCAGGTCGGCGTATTCGGGGCGCTCCTTGGCGCGTTTGCGCACGACCTGCAACGTCTGCACGATCTGGGTGCGCATGTGCTGGAAGATCGAACGTTGGTAATGCGGCGTAAAGGGCTCCGGTGCAAACGCGGAGACGTCGGCGCGCGATGCGAGCGCGGCGTGCATCTGCGCCGTGCGCTGGCCGAGCAACTCGGCATCGGCCAGATAGCTGCCGATGGTGTCGCGCGCGCCGTCGGGCAGCGGCTTGCGCGCAAGCGCGAAAACACTGTCCTTCGGCATCGCGTGCTTGATGCGCTCCGCGGCGTCGGGGTCGCTCAGCAGCTTGTCGTAATAGCGGCCGATGGAGTCGAGCGTATACGCCCACGCATCGCCGGAATTGGGCGTGAAGCCCTGCATGATGGCCACGGTCGTCGGCGTGCCGCTCTTTTCGTCGCGGTATTCGAGCGTGCCGGCCACGCGCGGCGTGTGTTTGAAATCCGTCTCCTCATTGAGGAAACGCGTCAACTCGAAATCGGTATTGATGCCCGGCTCGAGCTTGCGGAAGAGCTTGAGGAACAGGCGCTGGCCGTACGTAATGGCGGTGTTGCTCTGTTCGACCCCGAGAACGTGGGTATCGAGGTTCTCCGTACCGCGCAGTTCCTTGAACGCCCGCGTGGCCACGCCGGCCACGATGCCGTGGTCGCCGCGCAATGATTTCTTGCGCGCCACAGTATCGAGGAGGACATTGGCGAATGCTTCTTCCTGAATCGGCTCGTAGAGCACGGCACCGTCGCGCAGCCGCGCGATGATCGGAACGTTCCGGGTCTGATCCTGTTCGCGGCGCACGTTCGCGATGCCGAGGGGCAGCAGGTACGACTGCGGCTCCCCTTCGGTGAATTCGACGTCGAGAATGGCCAGACGCTCGTCGTTCGGCAGCTCGATGGCGTCGCGGACGTTGACGCTGGCGATCATGCGCGATTTGCCACCGAACCAGCGGCGCGTCGGCAGGTACGCGCTCAGTGCACGCTCGATGGCCTCGCGCTGGCGTGCGGCGAAGATCTCCTCCCAGGTGCGTCCCGCGATCAGCGGCGCATCCTGCGTCGTCACCTCGGCCGCCACTTCCCGCTTCAGGGCAAACCAGTAAAACGCGAACGGACCGAGGTTGAGGAAATACGGGCGCTCGCCGATGACGGGGAACTTCGTGCCGCCGGAGAGCTCGATCGGCACCATGCCGCGATATTGCGCGAGGTCGAGCTCGAAGCACTGCACGAGCCGAGAGAGGTTGGCCACGACGAGAATGATCTCGTCCTCGTACTTGCGCACGTACGCGAGGATCTTGCGATTTTCGCTGTGCAGGAACTCCATCGACCCGCGCCCGAGGGCCTTGTAGCGGCGGCGCATGGCGATGAGGCGCTTCATCCACCACAAGAGCGAATACTGATTGGACTGCTGCGCCTCGACGTTGACCTGCTCGTAGTGATACTGCGGGTCGATGATCACCGGCAGGTAAAGCTGCTGCGGATTGGAGCGTGAGAAGCCGGCGTTGCGGTCGGCGCTCCACTGCATGGGGGTGCGGACGCCGTTGCGGTCGCCGAGGTAGATGTTGTCACCCATCCCGATCTCGTCGCCGTAATAGATGATCGGCGTGCCGGGGAACGAGAACAGGAGGCCGTTCATCAGGTGGATGCGGCCGCGGTGATTCTCGAGCAGCGGCGCGAGACGGCGACGGATACCGAGGTTGATGCGGGCCTTGACGTCCTTGGCGTACGTGCGCCACATGTAATCGCGGTCTTCGTCGGTGACCATCTCGAGCGTGAGCTCGTCGTGGTTACGGAGGAACATCGCCCACTGGCAGTTGTCGGGAATGGGCGGCGTCTGGCTCATGATGTCGATGATGGGGAAACGATCCTCCATCGCCAGCGCCATGTACATGCGCGGCATGACGGGGAAATGAAACGCCATGTGGCATTCATCGCCGTCGCCGAAATAAGGGAGTGAGTCCTCCGGCCACTGGTTCGCCTCGGCGAGCAGCATGCGCCCGGGGTATTTCTCGTCCATGTAGCGCCGGATCTTCTTGAGGTAGTCGTGCGTCTCGGGCAGGTTCTCGCACGTCGTCCCCTCGCGCTCGAAGAGGTACGGGATGGCGTCGAGGCGAAACGCGTCGACGCCCATGTCCATCCAGAAATCGAGCGCCTTGAACAGCGCGTCGTGGACGGCGGGATTGTCGAAATTCAGGTCCGGCTGGTGGGAGAAGAAGCGGTGCCAGTAATACGCCTTGGCCACCGGATCCCAGGCCCAGTTGGAAGTCTCGAAATCCTTGAAGATGATGCGCGCGTCGCGGTATTTGTCGGGCGTATCGCTCCAGACGTAGAAATCGCGCCACGCCGAGCCGGGCTTGGCCATGCGCGATTTCTGAAACCACGCGTGCTGGTCGCTGGTGTGATTGATGACCAGCTCGGTCACGACGCGGATCCCGCGGCGATGCGCTTCCTTGAGGAAGGTCTTGAAATCGTTCAGCGTGCCGTAGCTCGGATTGACGGCCGTGTAATCGGCAATGTCATAACCGTCGTCGCGCAGCGGCGAGGGATAGAACGGCAGGAGCCACAGGATGTTGATGCCGAGGTCCTGCAGGTAATCGAGCTTACGGGCCAGACCCTGAAAATCACCGATGCCGTCGCCATTACTGTCGTAAAAGGCGCGTACATGCGTCTGGTAGATGATTCCGTCTTTGTACCAGAGATCGTCCATCACAAGAAATACTCGAAATCACGCTCCGTGCGGACACGGCGTCTGATGCGGAAGATGTGTGCGGGCACGACGTTCGGATCGAGTTTCACGAAGTTCCGGCCGTTGTGCCAGGTGTGGCGCGCGCCGCTCAGGAGGTCGTGCACCTGGAACGGGCGGCCCTCCTCGAGGCGCAGGGCCTCGAGATCCAGATCGACCCATCCCGCATGCGCATTGTGCGGGTCGACGTTGACGACGCAGATGACGGCGTTCTCCGCCGCGGTCTTGCTGTAGCAGAGAATGTGTTCGTTGTCGGTGGGGTGGAACGTCAGTGTGGCGTTCTGCTGCAGGGCGAGGTTCTCCCGACGGATTTTATTGACCGCGGCAATGAGCTCGGTCATGTCGTCGTCGGTCGGCGGCCAGTATTTGACCTCGTATTTTTCGGAGTCGAGGTATTCCTCGCTGCCGTGCTCGCGCGCCTGATGCACGTAGCGCTCGAACGCGGGGCCGTAAATGCCATAAGAGGAGGCCAGCGTCGCGGCGAGGATGAAGCGCATCGTGAATCCGGGCCTGCCGCCGTATTGCAGGAACTCGGTGAGGATGTCCGGCGTATTCGGCCAGACGTTCGGCCGGAAAAAGTCGCTGACCGGCGGCTTGGTGATTTCTTCGAAATACTCCTGCAGCTCGCTGGCGGTATTGCGCCAAGCGAAATACGTATACGACTGTGTGTATCCCGCCTTGGCCAGTCTGTACATGATCTTCGGCCGCGTGAACGCTTCGGCCAGGAAGATCAGGTCGGGCCATTCTTTCTTGAGGTCGCGGATGCACCATTCCCAGAACGGCAGCGGCTTCGTGTGCGGGTTGTCGACGCGGAACACGCGTACGCCCTTCCGCACCCAGAAGGCGAAGACGTCGCGCAATTCGTCCCAGAGCTCCGTCCACTGATCGGTCTCGAAGTGGAACGGGTAGATGTCCTGGTATTTCTTCGGCGGGTTTTCCGCGTATTGAATGGTGCCGTCCGGACGCATGAGGAACCACTGCGGGTGTTCCTTGACGTACGGATGATCGGGTGAAGCCTGGAAGGCGATGTCCATGGCCACCTCGATCCCGAGCTCTTTGGCGCGGTTCACGAGGCGCTCGAAGTCGTCGATGGTGCCGAGGTCGAGGTGGACGGATTTGTGTCCACCCTCTTCACCGCCGATGGCCCACGGGCTGCCTACGTCGCCCGGCTCGGCGGCGACTTTGTTGTTCTTCCCTTTGCGGAAATTGACGCCGATCGGATGGATCGGCGGCATGTAGAGAATGTCGAAACCCATGCGCGCGATACGCGGAAGCTGCGCCTCGACGTCGAGGAACGTGCCGTGTTTCCCCGGCTGCGAGGCAGTGGAACGCGGGAAGAGCTCGTACCACGTGCTGTACGCGGCTTTGGGGCGATCGACCTCGATCTGCAGCTCGTGGCCGTAGCGCGTGGCGAACCTGCGCTCGGCGTTGCGCCACATCAGGTCGAGCAGGTCCTGGCTCCAGAGGTCGGCAATTTTGTCTTTGACCGTGTCGCCGCTTTCCAGCGTCTCGATGAACCCCTGCAGCTTGCGTTTGTCGCGCGCGTTGGCGCGCGCGGCCGCGGCGCGGATGTGCTCGAGGCCGATCCGCAGTTGCACGTCGAGCTCGTCGTCGGTGACTTTGGCGTCGATGCGTTTTTTCAGGTCGCGATGCCAGGTGAGGAAGTGGTCGATCCACGCTTCGATGGTGAAGAGGTGGAAGCCGAGTTGCTCGACGGGGAACTGCGCGCGCCAGCGGTCGTTGACCAGTGCCTGCATCCGCACTTCGGTCCACTCCGGCTGGCTCTCGTGCCGGTGCAGCACGATCGCGGAGATGAGGTCGTGTCCATCCGTGAAGATGTCCGCCTCGGCGATGACGACATCGCCTGTGACCCGCTTCGCCGGAAACGCGCCTCCGTCGACTTCCGGAGACGCCGCTTCGATGATGACGCGATTCCTACCGTCCAACTCCGCTCGAACCACTGCGCGGGCGGTGGTGCTAGTTGCGTGCCGTCAGCAGGTCTCGCACGAAGGGGCGGACGAAGATCGCGAGCACACTTCCCGCGGGGCCGGTTTGCAGCGCACGCAAACGGAGGATCTGCTCGAGCGCGATGGCGGCAGCGGCGAGGAGGGAGACGAGTGCGCTGACCGCCCCTTGCTGCATGCTGATCCACGACGTGACGACGCCGAGGACCGCGAAAACGAGGAAACCCCAGGTGATGCCGAAGCAGTGGTGACGATAGTCGAAGCCGTAGCGCTCCGCGAGCGCCTTCTGCTCCTCGGCCGTGAGGAGCGTGAGCAGCGGGCCTTTCGTTTCGAGTGAATCGCGCAGTGCGACGTCGTCCGGCGGCGGGAGCGTGAACGTCGTGCTCTCCCCTTTCGCGGTGAACGGTGACGCGAGCGTGTCGCGATTCGGTGCGAGGGACCAGTAGAGGATGTAGAGCGGCGTTCCGATGAAGGAGCCCATGCCGCGGTTCTGCGACATGGCGATGTAGAAGCGGATGAAGGAGTCGATGACGAGCAGGCCGAGGATCGGGAGGAGCCAGCCGGGAATCGGCGACGGCGCGTTGCTGACGGTGGCGCCGGCGACGAGGTAGACGCAGATGCCGACGATGAGCATCGAGGGGATGCACGAAAGGATGGTCATGCGCGACGGCATGACTCCGAGCTCGTTCTGCAAGTGGTTCTGCACGGGATACGGAAGGTGTCCGAGGAGGACGCTGGAGAAGCGCGCGGCGAGGCTGGCTTTCTGCTGGCGCTGTGCGCGCTCGTAGTCGGCGATGCGGCGCGCTTCGCTTGCGGCGTCGTAATGCTCGAAGGTGCGGATGGTGTGATGCTCGGACCACGGGACGAGGACGTAACGCACGCCGCCGGTCTCGAGCGCCGTTGCCTCAAGGACTTCGTAGTACTGCTCTTCGCAGTAGACGGTGGTGCCGGGATATTCGCTGTGCGTGCCTTGCGCGGGGACGCGGGGGGTCCAGCCTTTGGGGATGCGCGAGTGGAGGATGACCTTGTCTCCCACCGTGCGGGAGCGGTCGGAGCCGTGGGGGTGCATGGGGGGGATTTTAGCGTGGGAGGTGGGGGGCCGGCGGCGGGGCGGGCGGCGGGGGGAGCTGTTGAGCGATTGA
>DASPHZ010000073.1:0-50500 GCA_035629395.1 Thermoanaerobaculia bacterium | reverse complement strand
AGAATCGCAAAGAACCCGATGAGGGCCGTAAATCGCTCCATAGTGCCGACCGTTATGAAGGAGGCGGGCGGCGGTGTCAACGGTTGAGGTAGCCGGGCGGGGCGATCGCCCCCGTGTCCAGCGCGATCGCGTGTCGCGAGTGCCGCCGTGCGCGCACGCGGCACACGGGGGCAAGGATGAGGGATGAAGGATGAAGGATGAGCCGCGTTGCCAGTGCCGCCGTGCGCGCACGCGGCACACGGGAGCAAGGATGAGGGATGAAGGATGAAGGATGAGCCGCGTCGCCAGTGCCGCCATGCGCCGCACGAGGCATGCGCGACACGCCTCGTGTCCAGCGTGGTGGCGCATCGCGACTGCCACCGTGCGCGCACGCGGCACGCGGCATAGGCCTCATGCCTCGCGCCGAGCGCGCGACTCTCACAACACGCTCCGCCTTCATCCTTCCGCCTTCATCCTTGCTCTCGTCCCTCACGCCATGCTCGCGCCACTCACGCGCCCATCCCTCCGCCCTCATCCCTCATCCCTGCTCTCGTCCCTCCCGCGATCGCGCGCAGCTCGCGACACCGCTCCGCCTTCATCCTTCCGCCTTCATCCTTCCGCCTTCATCCTTGCTCTCGTCCTCAACGCCATGCTCGCGCCGCTCACGCGCCCATCCCTCCGCCCTCATCCCTCATCCCTGCTCTCGTCCTCAACGCGATGCTCGCGCCGCCCCCACCCTCCCTCCCACCCGCCCGCCCCGCCCGCCCGCCCCACCGCCCCCTCGCTACCGCTCGCGTCGCTCCCGCGCTATCCTTCGCCGCCATGATGAACGCCATCAACGAGGCCGTCGCGTACGTTCGGAGCAAGAGCACTCTGCAGCCCGAGGTCGGGGTCATTCTCGGGTCGGGGCTCGGGAACGTCGTCGACGCGATCGACGTCGAAACCTCCATCCCCTACGGCGAGATCCCCGGCGCGAAAGCCTCCACCGTGGTCGGGCATCAGGGGCGTCTCATCCTCGGACGCGCTGGACAGCTTCCCGTCGCCGTCATGCAGGGACGCGTGCATTTCTATGAAGGCTACGAGATGAGCGAGGTCATGTTCCTCGCGCGCATGCTCGGACGTCTCGGCATCAGGAAACTGATCGTCACAAACGCCGCGGGCGGCATCAACACCTCGTTCTCCGCGGGCGATCTGATGCTCATCTCCGACCACATCAATTTCATGGGCGTCAATCCGCTTCGCGGCCCGAACGTCGAAGACCTCGGCGTCCGCTTTCCCGACATGAGCGACGCCTATCCGGAATCGCTGCGCAACATCGCCAGAGAAGTGGCGAACGAGCAGGGACTGAAACTGCAGGAAGGCGTCTACCTCGCCCTCTCCGGCCCCACCTACGAGACGCCCGCCGAGATCCGCGCGTTCCGCGTTCTCGGCGCGGACGCCGTCGGCATGTCCACCGCCCCCGAAGTCGTCGCCGCCTCCCACATGGGCATCCCCGTCCTCGGCATCTCCTGCATCACCAACATGGCCGCGGGCATC
The DNA here is from genome assembly GCA_035629395.1 of Thermoanaerobaculia bacterium. Lineage (GTDB taxonomy): Bacteria > Acidobacteriota > Thermoanaerobaculia > Gp7-AA8 > Gp7-AA8 > QHVT01. The sequence goes on along the minus strand of DASPHZ010000073.1, from coordinate 48,985 downwards.
CTCAAACAGAAGCTCTCCCACCAGGAAGTCATGGACACCACGGCGCGCGTGCAGAAGGAATTCACGAACCTCGTGCTCGGCGTGCTGGATCGATTCGGACGTTGATCGGAAAGCTCATCGAACGCCTCAGCGCGCTGGTGCTCCAGCGCCCGCGCGCCATTCTCGCCGTCTCGCTGTTGATCGTCGCGATCGCCGGCCTCATCGCCACGCGTATCAAGCTCGATCCGGACGTGCTCAACCTCATCCCCGAGCACAACCGCGAGGTCAACGAGTTCCGCAATCTCCTCCGCGAGACCGGCACGCTCGACCTCCACGTCATCGTCGTGGAGTTCCCGAAAGGCGCTGACCCCGCGACGTACGGCCCCCTCCTCGACAGCATCGGCACGCAACTGCACGACACGAAACTGATGTCGGGCGTGAGCTGGAAGGTCCCCGATCCCTTCACGCTGATCGACAAAGTCGTCCCCTACTCGATGCTGATCCTCACGCCGCAGCAGCTCGACCAGGTCGCGGCGAAGCTGTCGGATCAGGGCATTCGCGATTCGGTCGCGCGCAACGCCGCGCTGCTGCAGACGCCGCAGTCCGCGGTGGCGAAGCAGATCGTGCGGGTCGATCCGTTCAACCTCCTGCCGATCTACCTCGACCGCCTGCAGCGCGCGGGGGGCACGGTCAGAGTCGACTTCTCGAGCGGCTACTACGTCGCGCAGGACCAGAGCGCCGCGGTGATCATCGCGAGACCGCACACGGCCGCGCAGCAACTGCCGTTCAGCCGGCAGGTGATGGACCAGACGCGCGCGATCGTCGCCAAAGCGGAGAAAGAATTCCGCGCCGCGAATCCCGAGGCGCCGCTGCCGACGATCGGATTCACGGGCGGATATGCGATCGCCGCCGCGGACGAAAAGATCATCCGCCGCGACATGACCATCAACAGCATCTCGTCGATGCTCGGCGTGCTGCTGCTCTACCTCTACGCGTATCGCCGCCCGTCCGCACTTTTGTATGCAGGCATTCCGATGACCGCGGCGATCGTCATCACGTTCGGCATCGGCGCGCTCACGTATCGCACGTTGTCCGCGGCGAGCACCGGCTTCGCCGCGCTGCTCACCGGACTGGGCATCGACTTCATGACCGTGCTGTACGAGCGCTACGTGGACGAGCGCAATCGCGGCGCGAACGTGACGGCGGCCGTGCGCACGCTCATGCACCACGCCATGCCGGGCGTCATCGTCGGCGCGCTCACCACCGCGGCCACGTTCTACGCGTTTCTGGCCACCGAGTTCCGCGGCATGACCGAGCTCGGGTTCCTCACCGGCAGCGGCATCATCGTGTTCCTCCTCTGCACGATGTTCGTTTTCCCGGCGCTGCTCGTGGTGATGGAGCGCCGGCGCGAATCGACGAACCGCAAGCTCTACGTGCACGCGTTCGGCTCCGGCCGCATCGTGCGCTGGAGCCTCGGACGCCGCCGCTTCGTGATCGTCGCCTGGATCGTCATCGTCGTCATCACCGGCATCGCCGCGAGCGGCGTCGAGTTCAGCGACTCGCTGCAGAACCTCCGCTCCAAAGGGAACGAAGGTGTGCGCCTGCAGCAGGTCGTCACGCAGAAATTCGGGCAGTCGTTCGAGTCGATGATGTACGGCGTGCGCGGCGCGACGGCCTCCGAGGCGATTGCGAAGAGCGAAAAGGCTCTGCCGGATCTCGAGCGCATCGCGCAGAAACGCGTCATCAACTCTTACGACTCGATCGCCACGTTCCTGCCGAGCGAAGAGCAGCAGCGGCAGGTGATCGCGCGACTCGAACGCGGCGCGAACGACGAGTTCTCGTTCGCGCGCATCGAGCGCACGCTGCGCCAGGCGCTCGAGGAGAACGGCTTCCGCGCCACCGCATACGACGAGATCCTGCCGCTGTTCCAGCAGGCGCTCGCGCAACGCCAGCCGCTCACGATCGAGCGGCTCGAGCAGTTAGGCCTCGGCGAAAGCGTGCAGCGCTTCATCCGCAAAACGCCCACCGGCTATCTCTCGATCGTGTACGTCTACCCCGTCGGCGGCGCGTGGCCGCGCTTCCTCCCCGATGAATTGCAGGAGTTCCGCCGCAAGCACCCCGAGGGTGTGCTGACCGGCATCAATCTCATCTCCGAAACGCTGCGCACCATCACGCACAAAGACGCCGCACGCGCGAGCGCCCTTGGCTTCGTGCTCGTTTTCGGGTTGCTGTGGGCGGGCTTCCGCTCGTTCTGGCGCGCGTGCTTCGTGTTCGTGCCGTTCATCGCCGGCTGCACGTGCATGCTCGGTTTCATGGCCACGTTCGACCTGCAGTTCAACTTCATGAACGTGTTCGTGGGGCTGATGCTGGTCGGCACGGCCACGGACTACGCGGTGTACATGCTCCAGCGCTACGACGAGGCGCCGGACGACTTCCACGTGAACGCCGCCGAGACCGGCCGCGCGGTGGTGCTCGCGGCGTTGATGTCGATCGTCGGATTCGCGTCCTTCGCCATGTCGCATTATCCGGGCGTGCGCTCGATCGGCTACGCGGCGGTCGTCGGCATCGCCCTCAGTTGCCTCGCCTCGATCACGCTGCTCCCCGCGCTGCTGGCCACGGGCCGGTTTCGCCGCGAGCACGCCTCGTTCCTCGGCGAAGTCAAAGACTGACGCCGGCGGAACCCGCCGGAACCGCGCCCATTCGCTGACGAGGACCGTCGCACGCCGTTTGCAGCAGACGCAAATGTATGTCTCTGCTGCAGAAGTTTCTCGGACGCCCGCTGGCGTCTTCCGAGGCCGACGATGTGAAGATCGGCGCGACGCGGGGCGTGCCGGTACTGGGACTCGATGCGCTGGCCTCCGCGGCGTACGGCCCCGAGGCGGCGCTGGCGATTCTCATCCCCCTCGGCGCGGCGGGACTCGGCTACATCGGGCCGCTCACACTGGTCATCCTCGGCCTGCTCGCGATCCTTTACTTGTCGTATCGCCAGACCATCGCCGCCTATCCGAACGGCGGCGGTTCGTACGTCGTCGCGAAAGAGAACCTCGGCAACGGTGCCGGCTTGTGCGCGGCGGCGGCACTCGTCCTCGACTACATCCTCAACGCGGCGGTGGGCATCTCCGCGGGCGTGGGCGCGCTCGTGTCGGCGTTTCCTGCGCTGCACGAGCACACACTCGCCTTGTGTCTCGTCATCCTCGTATTCATCGCGCTCATGAACCTGCGCGGTGTGCGCGAGTCGGGGCTCGCGTTCGGCATCCCCACGTACGCGTTCGTCGTGCTGTTCGCAATCGTCCTCGGCATCGGCGTCGTGAAGGCCTTCTCCGCGGGCGGACATCCCTCGCCCGTGGTTCCGGCTCCTCCTCTCGCCGCCGCCGGTGGCGCGGCCAGTCTGTGGATTCTGCTGCGCGCGTTCGCGAGCGGCTGCACGGCCATGACGGGCGTGGAAGCGGTGAGCAATGGCGTGCCATTGTTCCGCGAGCCCGCGGTGCGCTACGCGAAACGCACGCTCACCGCCATCTGCGCGATCCTCGCCGTGCTCCTCGGCGGCATCGCGTATCTGACGCAGGCGTACCGCATCGGCGCGATGAAGCAGGAAGTGAGCGGCTATCAGAGCGTGCTCTCGTCGCTCGTCTCCGCCGTGGTGGGACGCGGTGCGCTCTACTACGCGACCATCGGCTGCCTGCTGTGCGTACTGTGCCTCTCCGCGAACACGAGCTTCGCGGGATTCCCGCGCATCGCGCGGCTGATCGCGGAAGACGACTATTTGCCTCATGCCTTCGCGAACGTCGGGCGGCGGCTCGTCTACTCGATCGGCATCATCGTGCTGACGACGCTCGCGGCCGCGCTGCTGATCGCCTTCGGCGGCATCACCGAACATCTCATTCCGCTGTTCGCGGTCGGTGCGTTCGGCGCGTTCACGGCCTCACAGGCCGGCATGGTCGTGCACTGGCGCCGCCGCGGCGCGAGAAAGAACTGGCTGCCGCTGACCATCAACGCCGTGGGTGCGACGGTCACCGGGATGGCGCTCGCGGTGATCGTCGTGGCGAAGTTCCACGACGGCGCGTGGATCACCGTCGTGATCATCCCCGCCCTGCTCGTACTGTTCCATCTGGTCAAGCGCCACTACCGCAAAGTCGACGCGCAAACGCTGCGCGACACGGAGATCGAGCTGACCGCGGAAGCCGCGCCGGTGGCGGTGGTCATCCCGGTGAAGGCGTGGGACAACCTGACCGAAAAAGCGCTGCGCTTCGGCCTCACACTCTCGCCGGACGTCACGGCCGTGCACATCTACTCGGACGACGACGCGTGCGACGAAGTCCGCAAGTCCTGGACGCGTTTCGTCGAAGAACCGATGCAGCGCGCGGGACTGCGCCCGACGCCGCTCGTGTGCATCTCCTCGCCGTACCGCCGCCTCTTCACGCCGCTCCTCGACTACCTCGACGAGCTGCGCAAAGAACGCGCGGGCATGATCGCCGTGATCCTCCCCGACCTCGTCGAAGCGCGCTGGTGGGAGTACCTCCTGCACACCCAGCGCGCGAACGTCCTCCGCTCGCTGCTGCTGCTCAAAGGCAACCAGCGCGTGGCCGTGGTGAGCGTGCCGTGGTACCTGGAACGGCGGCGCAAAAAGCACGGCGAGTCGGAGGAGCCGGCGGTGGTGAAGGAAACGGCGCTGGCTTACGACCGGCGGGAAAAGTAGTCAGAGGAGTGCGCTGAGACGGCGTTTGACCCGTTCCTCATCGAAAGACCGCGCGAGCGCAGCGGCCAGATCAGGCTCGCGCGACTGCAACCGCGACAGAGATCGGAACAGCAGGTCGATGTACGCGACGTAATGTTCGGCGTGGTCCTGATCCGCACGAAGGAAAGCGTCGGCGGCCGCGGCAAAGACGGGACGCAGGTGCGAAACGTCGATGTCGGCAGGATCGGGCGGCAGAAGCCACAACAGTTCGGCCGGACCTCTTTCGCGATCCAGCAACCATTCGACCGGTGCGCCGGCGAGCTCGCGCGCAACGTCCTCGTCGAGCAGGAGACGTGGTCCCTTCGCGCCGGACTTTTCGAGCATCGCCGCCTTCACGACTGCTTCGCCGACCACGTTTCCTTTTGCCGATTCGGGAAAGATCGGGCCGCGCTCACGTACCTCGCCACGCGCAAGCGCGCCGCGCATCATCACCCGCTGATCGGGAACGGTCGCATTCATCGACGCGAGGTGGAAAAAGAAACGCGCGGCCTCCGTCGCCGCGCTAACCGTGTCGTTCGCGATCAGGAAAATGGAATCGCTGAGACCATACCGCGCCGTCCACGGATTGCCCGCCTGCAGCAGCCGCGTAATCTCGTCGCGGTCGGAAAAGAGCAAGGCCACGTCATCGAGCGCGCGTTCGGCGCTGACGACATCCGTCCTCGACATGGCCCCGAAGCCGAGCACGTCGGCGAAGAATACGATCCTGCTCACGGGCGTTTGGTCATATTAGGCTGGTTGGTCCAGAATGGTACGAATGAACCAGAAAGAGGTCGCCCTCTCCACCGCGAAGGAAAAGCTCTCCGAGCTGGTCGACGACGTGCGGCTGGGCGAGCAGGATGCCGTCGTCATCCGCAAGCATGAAAAGCCGGTGGCGGTGCTGGTGGAGGTCGAGCGTTATCAGCGGATGCAGGAGCTCGAAGACCGGTTCATGCAATTGGAATTGAAACAGGCCCTCCGCGGCCGGAAGTACAGGCTGGACGAGATACTGCGTGAGCTCGGCATCAAGGCTTGACGTCGTCCTCTCCGAGGTTGCGCGCAATTACCTGCTGGCGCTGCCGGAGAAAGAAGGCCGCGCCGTCGCTGTGCATCTGCTCACGTTCTACAAAAACGGTACGCCGCCGGACAGCAGACCGCTGCAGGTGCTCGATGGCGAAACGCACGATCGCGTCCTGATCGCCGGGCGTTACGAGATCCTTTATCGCTACTTTCCTGAAGAACGCCGCGTTGAAGTCGGTGTGATCCGGCGGCGGGGCGCGCCGCGTTAGCGGCACTCCTCCACGTTCGCGCAGGTGCGCACGACGTTCCCGCGGTCGACGACGAAGAGCTGCGGGTAGATCTTGAACTGCGCGGCAACCGCGGGCGTGAGCGGCTGGCCCGGCATGCGCGCGTTCAGCGACGCGAGTTGCCGCGTCTCCGCGGGCGGCGCGACGGAGATGACAGCGAGATCCGGCGACGGCCGGAGTGTGGCGATCAGCTCGCGGCACGATTCGCATCGCGGATCGACGACGGCGATGATCGTGCGCGCCCGTGTCAGATCGAGTGTGGACCGCGAGCCGTCCGGTGCCACGACCGGGATCGTCTGCAGCACGTCCTTCGGCACGAAGCCGCGCGCCAGCTTCGATGCTGCGGCGGCGCGGGACTGCTGCCGCCGCAGCGTGTAGTTCTGCCAGACCAGCAGCGCGAACACCACGACCGCCGCGATCTCGAGGATGCGCATTCCGCGGCTACGCGGGCGTTCGGCGGCAAAGTCGGTCATGGAAAGCAGATCGGTCCGTAGCTCACTTCGACGTAGTCGGTCACGCAACCTCCACGCACCATGCCGGTACAGGTGATGTACCAGTACCCGCACCACTGCGTCCGCGCCGCGTCACTGTAGTAGTCGTAATAAACCTCGTAGTCGGGGTTGCCGAAGAGCGAGGTCGCGCCGAGGGTGAGGAGGAGAAGCAGGCCGATGACGCGAAGGCGCCTGCTCATCAGCAATCCATTCCGTGGTAGATCGTGTAGAACGCGGTGCGGCAGCCGCCGGAGTAGACGCCGCTGCACGAGATGATCCTCCAGCCGCACTCCTCGGTCTTGCTCGCGTCGGTGTAGTAGGTGTACTCGATCTCGTGATCGGGCAGCGCCATCATCGACGTCGCCCCGACGAGCACGAGGGCCAACAGCACGAACATCCGAATCCGTTTACGCATACAGACTCCTTTCGGGAACGGAGTATCGACGTCAGGATGGATGTGCGCTAGAGACAAAAACTGACCGCGGACGAAGCGGGTTACGGCACGAACTTGTACCCCACCCGATGCACCGTCAGCAGATGCCGCGGCTCGGAGGGCGTTTTCTCGATCTTCTGCCGCAGCCGCGCCATGTGCGTGTCCACGGTGCGCGTGAAGGCGGAGCTGTCGTAGCCCCACACGTGATTCAGCAGTGCTTCGCGGCTCACCACTTCGTCCGCGTGGTCGATGAAGTAGCGCAGGATGCGGAACTCGCGCGGCGTGAGCTCGAGCGCCACGCCGCTCCTGGTCGCCTGGTACGTGCGGAAGTCGAGCGCCACGTCGCCGAAACCGTACTCCTCCCCCACGTTCGTGCGCTGCACCCGCCGCAGCACGGCCTCGACGCGCGCCAGCAGTTCCATGAAACTGAACGGCTTCGTCACGTAGTCGTCGGCGCCGAGCTTGAGGCCGACGATCTTGTCGATCTCCTGCCCGCGCGCGGTGAGCATGATGATCGGCGTCGAGCTCCCGTTGCGCCGCAGCTCCTTGCAGAGATCGAGGCCGCTCTTCTTCGGCAGCATCACGTCGAGGATCATCAGCTCGTGATCGCCGCGCGTGGCGAGCCGCAGCCCCTCCTCCCCGTCCGCCGCCATCTCGACGCTGTAGTTTTCGAACTCGAAGCCGTCGCGCAGTGCGACCGACATGGCGGGATCGTCTTCCACGATGAGGATTCTGGTGGTCATGCGAACTCCGTGGTCCGGACCTGGACCTGTTCCGGTTGTGCGGCCGGCAGGACGAGCGTGAACGTGCTGCCGTTGCCCGGCTCGCTCGTCAGCTCGACGCGCCCGCCGTGGGCCTCGACGACGTGCTTCACGATCGACAATCCGAGGCCGCTGCCTTTGACGTCGTGCACGAGCGTGGTGCCGACGCGGTAGAACTTCTCGAAGATCTTCTTCTGCTCCGCCGGCGGGATGCCGATGCCGCGATCGCGCACCGAGATGCGCACTTCATTGCCGATCGCCACCACGTCCACCGCGATGCTCTTGTTGCCGTCCGAGTACTTCACCGCGTTGTCGAGCAGGTTCATGAGCACCTGGCCGATGGCGTCGCGGTCGACGCGCAGCAGCGGCACGCGCGGCGAGGACTCGAACGCGATCGTCACCCCCGCATCGCGCAGCGGCACCGCGAACGCGTTGACGGTCGACTCCACCAGCGCCGCGACGTCGGTCTCGCAGAAGCGGTACTTTTTCTCCGCCGACTCGATCTTCGAGAAATCGAGGATGTTGTTGATGAGCTGTGTGAGCCTGCGGCTCTCCGCCTCGATGTACTCGCCGTACTGCCGCACCTTCTCCGGCTTTTCGACGCGGCCGAGGCGCATGTACTCGCCGAAGACGCGGATCGACGACAGCGGAGTGCGCAGCTCGTGCGACACGTTCGACACGAAGTCGCTCTTCATCTCGGAGAGCCGCATCTGCCGCGCCACGGCGCCGATCGACAGTCCGACCGAGCCGAGGAGCACGACGAACGCGCCCCCGGTCCACATCATGTTGTGCCGGAACTGCATCGCCGCCACATCCTCGGGGCTCTGACAGAGATCGCGCACGCCGGCGCGCCAGTTCGTGTAGACGAAGCCGAGGGGGAGCGTGATGAAGTCGCGTCCGACGGAGCGGGGGAACCGCTCGGCGACGCGGAACGCGAATCCCTTGTGCGGCTTACGCTCCTTGAACATCTGCCGCCCCAGCGTGTGCATCGCGGCCTTCGCCAGCCCGTCGTCGAGGATGACGCCGGCCACGCCGACGACGTGCAGCGAGCTGTCGACGATCGGACGGAGGATGATGCGATGGCGCGGGTCGCGCTCGTCGACGTGCAGCACCGGATCGGCGACGCGCCACATCTTGTGCGCGAACTGCCACGACGCGGTGGTCATCTTCACCGCCTCGACCTCCGCCTCGGTCGGCACCTTGAAATGGCCCCACGCGTCGAACCAGCCGATGGCCGACATGTGGCCCTTGAACGTGACGGCGAAGAAGGTGCGTCCGCCGGGGATCTGCGAGTCCGCGAAGTGCTTGCCGACGTTCTCCACATCGTAGAGCTCGGCCTCGGAGAGCGACAGCGCGGCGGCCGCGGACTGGCGATAACGGTTCTCGATCTCCCCCGTCACCTGCTCGAGCGTATTGCGCAGCGAGTTGCGTTCCGCGGAAGCGGTGTTCGTCTCCAGCGTGCGCAGGAAGCGGATCTGGAGCACGAACAGAACGGCCAGCGGCACGAGAACGACCGGCAAAAGCCAGAGGATCGAACGGCGGAAGAAACGGCGCATGGACATGAGGCTGTACGTCATCGTCGCACGGGAGGTTCCGCGCGGGCCAGCCGCGTAACGCATGCGTGCCGCTCTGTCACATCTTTTTACATGCGAGGTGGTGACATTCGTCAACTGACAATCCGCGCGCCTTCCGGCCATAATGCCCGCGGTCCAACTTATGGTCGACAAAGCCGCACTCGAAGGTCTGCGCATCCACCGCACGGAACCGGCGCGCCCGCGCGTGCCCGGATGGGCGATCGCCGTGCCGCTCCTCCTCCTCGCCGCGATCGGCGGGTTCTGGCTGTTCGCTCGCAGCGGCCGCGCGGAAGTGCGCGTCGCGCCCGCGAAGGCCGTTGCCGGCGCGACGTCCGGCGGCTCGGTGCTCAACGCGAGCGGCTACGTCACCGCGCGGCGCCAGGCCACGGTCTCGTCGAAGGTGACGGGCAAAGTCACCGACCTCTTCATCGAAGAAGGGATGCAGGTGAAGGCGGGGCAGGAGCTCGCGCGTCTCGACGCCGGGTACGCCGCGCGCGGACTGGCACTCGCCAAAGCGGATGCCGCGGCCGCGGCCAGCTCACTGGAAGAAACGCGCGTGCGCATCCGCGAGGCGGAGCTCGACTACCAGCGCGCCGAACGGCTGGCATCGTCGGAGATCTCCAGCCGCGCCGATCTCGATCGCGCCCGCGCGCAGCTCGACGCGATCCGCGCGCGCCTCAACGCGCAGCGCGATCAGCTCACGAGCGCGCAGCGCCAGGTCGACCTGCAGCAGCAGAGCGTCGACGACACGATCATCCGCGCGCCGTTCGACGGCATCGTCGTCTCGAAGGATGCGCAGCCGGGCGAGATGATCTCGCCGGTCTCCGCGGGCGGCGGCTTCACGCGCACCGGCATCTGCACGATCGTCGACATGACCTCGCTCGAGATCGAGGTCGACGTCAACGAGGCGTACATCAATCGCGTCCGTCCGAACCAGCGCGTCGAAGCGGTGCTCGACGCGTATCCCGACTGGAAGATCCCCGCGCACGTCATCACCGCCGTGCCCACCGCCGACCGGCAGAAGGCGACGGTGAAGGTGCGCATCGCCTTCGACGAGCGTGACGCGCGCGTGCTGCCGGACATGGGCGTGAAGGTCGCGTTCATCACCGACAGCGCCGCGGCCGCCGCGTCGACGACGGTCATCGAAGTGCCGAAAGCGGCCGTGCGCCGCGAAGGCGATACGGACGTCGTGTTCGTCGTGAACGACGACAAAGCCGAGCGCCGCGCGGTGCGCGTCACGAGCGCCGAGGGTGAAGTCGCACGCGTCGCGACCGGACTCTCCGGCGGTGAGCGGGTGATCGTGTCCGGGCCGGAGAAGCTCGCGGATGGCGCGAGTGTGAAGGTCATCGAGTAGGGGTTGCCGTTGTCGGGTGTCGGTTGGCTGTGCCTTTTCGCGAGACGGCACAGACAACGGACAACCGATCACCGACAACCGGATCACAACAGGAGAACAACATGTCCACGCCCCTCGTCACCGTCTCCCGCGTCCAGAAAGTCTTCCGCCGTGGTTCCGAGGAAGTCCGCGTGCTCAGCGACCTCGACCTCACCATCAGAGATGGCGAGTTCGTCGCGCTCATGGGCCCGTCGGGCTCGGGCAAGTCGACGCTGCTGAACATCCTCGCGGGCCTCGACCGCCCCAGCTCCGGCACGGTCGAGATCGCGGGCGAGCGCATCGACTCCCTTTCACGCCGCGCGCTCGCGCAGTGGCGTGCGCGGCACGTCGGCTTCGTGTTCCAGTTCTACAACCTCCTGCCGGTGCTCTCCGCGGAGCGCAACGTCGAATTGCCGCTGCTGCTGACGAGCCTCTCGCGCAGCGAGCGCAGACGCCACGTCGCAACCGCCCTCGAGATCGTCGGCCTTTCGCATCGCGCGAAGCACACGCCGCGCACGCTCTCCGGCGGCGAACAGCAGCGCGTCGGCATCGCCCGCGCCATCGTCACCGACCCGACGCTCATCCTCGCCGACGAGCCCACCGGGGACCTCGACCGCAAGTCAGGCGACGGCATCCTCGACCTCCTGCAGGCGCTCAACCGTGAGCACAACAAGGCCATCGTCATGGTCACGCACGACCCGCACGCGGCCGAGCGCGCATCGCGCCGGCTGCACATGGTCGACGGCCAGCTCTCGAGCGAGATGGCGGCATGATGAAGTACGCCGCGCTCATCCTCTCGAACTTCAAGCGCCACAAGCTGCGCACGGCGCTGACGATCCTCTCGATCGTCGTCGCGTTCGTGCTGTTCGCGTACCTCGCGGCAATCCGCACCGCGTTCAGCATGGGCGTGAGCGTCGCCGGTGCGAACCGCCTCATCGTGCGCCACAAGATCTCCCTCATCCAGCCGCTGCCGCAGGCGTACGAAGCGCAGATCGAGCAGATCGACGGTGTGGCCGACGCGACGCAGGCCTCGTGGTTCGGCGGCGTCTATCGCGACAAGCCGAACGCGTTCGCGCAGATCGCCGTCGAGCCCGAAGAGTTCATGAAGACGTATCCCGAGTTCGTCGTGCCGCCCGCGCAGGCGGAGACGTGGAAGAAGACGCGCACCGGCGCGATCGCCGGCAGAACGATCGCCGAGCGCTACGGCTGGAAGATCGGCGACCGCATCCCCATCGAGGCGACGTTCCTCCGTCCGAAGACCGGCGGCAACACGTGGACGTTCGACCTCGTCGCGGTCTACGACGGCAAGACGAAGGAGACCGACACCACCGGCTTCTTCTTCCGCCACGACTACCTCGACGAGAACCGCTTCTGGGGGCAGGGCCTCACCGGCTGGTACTACATCACCATCAAGGATCCGGCGCAGGCGGAGCGCATCGTCAGCGCCATCGACGCGAAGTTCGCCAACTCCCCCGCGGAAACGAAGACGGAGACGGAGAAGGCGTTCGTCAAAGGGTTCGCCGAGCAGATGGGGAACATCGCCGCGATCACGATCGCGATCCTGACGGCGGTCTTCTTCACCATCCTGCTCGTGGCCGGCAACACGATGGCGCAGGCGGTGCGCGAGCGCGTCAACGAGCTGGGGGTGATGAAGGCGATCGGCTTCACGGACGCGCAGGTGCTGTCGATGGTGCTCGCCGAGTCGCTGCTGATCTCGTTCGTCGGCGGCGCCCTCGGACTCACTCTCGGCTGGCTCGCGGTGTCCGCGGGCGATCCGACCGGCGGCGCGCTGCCGGTGTTCATCTTCCCGCAACGCGACCTCCTCATCGGCGTCGTCCTCGTCGCCCTCCTCGGCATCGTCACCGGCATGATCCCCGCCGGCCAGGCCATGCGCCTCAACGCCGTCGACGCACTTCGGAGAGAGTAATGAGACTGCTCACGCAAATCGCGGCGCTGATCGCGTTCAACGTCCGCACGCTCCCCGCCCGCCTCGGCTCCGCCGCCGCGGCGATCTTCGGCATCGCCGGCGTCGTGGCGGTGCTGGTCGGCATCCTCTCGATCAGCGAAGGCTTCTCGAAAGTGATGACCTCCGGCGGCTCGCCCGACACCGCGCTCGTCCTCCGCGGCGGCGCCGACTCGGAGATGACCTCGGTGCTCTCGGGCGAAGACGTCAACGTGATTGCCGGCGCACCCGGCATCGCGCGCGCGAACGACAGGACGCTCGTCTCGCCCGAACTGTTCGTCATCGTCGACCTGCCGAAGCGCGGACGCGACTCCACCGCCAACGTGCCGTTCCGCGGCGTCCGCGCGGAGGCGTTCGCCGTGCGCCCCGAGGTGAAGCTCGTCGAGGGGCGGATGTTCGCCTGGGGACACAATGAAGTGATCGTCGGCCGCGGAGCGCACACCTCGTTCGGCGGCACGGACCTCGGCGCGGAACTGAAATTCGGCCAGAACCGCTGGACCGTCGTCGGCATCTTCGAAGCCGCGGGCAGCATCTCGGAGTCGGAGCTGTGGACCGATGCGGCGGTGCTCGCGCCCGCGTATCGCCGCGGCAATTCGTACCAGACCGCGGTCGTGAAGCTCGCCTCGCCGGGCAGCTTCCAGCAGTTCAAGGACGCGCTGACGACCGATCCGCGCGTCAGCGTGCGCGTGATGCGTGAGGCCGACTACTACGCCGCGCAGTCGGAGATGCTGCGCAAGCTCATCACGTTCCTGGCGATCATCATCTGCGGGCTCATGGGACTGGCGGCGGTCTTCGGCGCGCTGAACACGATGTACACCGCCGTTGCGGCCCGCTCGCGCGAGATCGCCACCCTCGAGGCCCTCGGGTTCGGAGGCATGGCGGTGCTCGTGTCGGTCATTTTCGAAGCGCTCCTGCTCGCACTCATCGGCGGCCTGTTCGGCGCGCTCGGTGCGTACCTCGCCTTCGACGGCTACCGCGCGGCGACGATGAACTTTGCGACGTTCAGCCAGGTCGCCTTCGCGTTCGACGTCACGCCGCGGCTGATGTTGTGGGCGGCGATCTACGCGGCGCTGATCGGCCTCGTGGGTGGCTTCTTCCCCGCCATCCGCGCGGCGCGCACTCCCGTCTCGGTGGCGTTGCGTGAACGGTAGGCTCGTGCGCGCCGCTCTCGTGCTCCTGGTGGTGGTGTCGTCGGCATGTACGGCGACGACACCTCGCGGCGATGACGGTCAGGCGGTCGTCGCCGCAACCGAACGGCTCTTCGCCGCGATGCAGTCGCGCGACGACGCCACCCTCCGTGAGCTGCTGCACGAAGATGCGCGGTTCGTGGTCGTGCGTCCTGACGGCTCGACACGCGTCAGGACGGGCGATGAATGGCGCACGCAGATCGTGGGCGATTCGGCGAACCTCGAGGAGCGGATGTTCGATCCCGAGGTGCGTGTGAAGGGTGACGTCGCTACGCTTTGGTCGCGGTATGTGTTCCTGCGCGGCGGTGCGTTCAGTCACTGCGGCACGAACAGCGTTCAGTACGTGCGCCAGGGACAGCGCTGGCGCGTGGTCTCCATCGTGTTCTCGTATCAGACGGAAGGCTGCGCGGGACGGGAACGCCCTTCGGCCTGACCGATCCCCATCACACCCAGCACCGCCACGGTCGCGCCGATCGCGCCGTACATTGCCGCGTCGCGGCCGTGGATGCCGAGCGGCAACAGCTCGTACCACGCCATGGACGCGAGGAAGAGCGCGAAGGTGAGATCCATCACCAGACGCGCGCGGCGTCCGACGACGGTATTCGCGAGCACGACGAACAGCGTGTAGATGCCGGCAACGATGCGCAGAGAACGGCCTGCCTCCGTGCCGGCGATCGGCAGCAGCGACAGTGCGACGATGCCGGCAATCACCGTGATTCGGCCTCGAGTGCACTGGCCACCGCGTCCGCGACCCCGCCGCGGTTATCCATCAGCGCACGCGCGCTGAACAGGATGAACCCGCGTGCGCCCGCGCCGCGAGCCTCGCGAATCTGCCGCGCGATTTCCGCGGCCGGGATCGCGTTCGGCTGCCCGTTCGCCACGCGGCTCACGCTCATGCCAGGAATGATGCCGCGCCGCCGCCGGTCCTGCGCGAGCCACCAGCGCAGCAGCGCCGTGAAGCTCTGCTCGCGCCGGTCGATCGGCCAGTAGAGCTGCGGCGCGAGGTAATCCACCCACCCGCGGCGCAGCCACAGGCGCGAGTCCGCGTACAACTTCGCGTACGCGTCGAACCCGCGAATCTGCTCCGGATTGCCGGGGCGCCAGATGCCGAATGGGCTGATGCCGACGACGACGTCGCGGCGGATCGCTTTCACGCTCGTGTAAAGCGTCCGCACCATGCGATTGATGTTGTCCCGCCGCCAGTCGTCGCGCGCGAGCCGTCCGCCCGAGGCGCGATATCGCCGCCACGTCGCGTCGTCCGGAAAATCCAGTTCCCCGCTCGGGGTACGGGTAGAAGTAATCGTCCATGTGCACGCCGTCGACGTCGTAGCGCCGCACCACGTCGCACACGGCCGCGATCAGCTCGCGTTGCGCGTCGGCTTCACCCGGATCGAGCCACAGTTGCGCGCCGTACGTGCGCACGAGCTCGGGCCGCCGCGCCGCGACATGCGAAGGCGCCAGCGGGGAGACCGCGGTGGCGTGCCGCGCGCGGAACGGATTGAACCAGGCGTGCAACTGCAACCCGCGCGCGTGGGCCGCGGCGATCGCGAACGCCAGCGGGTCGTACGCATCCCGCGGCGCCTCTCCCGCTGTGCCGGTGAGGTACTCCGACCATGGAGCGTCGTTTGCCGGATAGATCGCATCGGCCGCGGGGCGCACCTGCAGGAAGACCGCGTTCAGTCCCAGCGACTGCGCGCGATCGAAGATGCGGATCAACTCCGCCTGCTGTTCCGCGGCGGAGAGATCGCGCCGCGACGGCCAGTCGATGTTGCTCACGGTGGCGATCCACACCCCGCGAATCTCGCGCGCCGGCACCGGCCGCGCATGCGCGCACGACTGCAACAGCAGCGAGGCGACGAGTGCCAGCACGTACTTCATTTGCGGAGGAGTGTAGCGGCAAGCCACCACCCCACGAACCCCGCGAGCAGACACCCGATCACCGTCCCCAGCACGTGAATCGCCGCACTCCCCCACGCGCCGCTGCGCAGCAGCTCGAGCGTCTCCTGATTGAACGCCGAGTACGTCGTGAAGCCGCCGAGGATGCCCGTGGTCACGAAGATGCGTGCGTCGCCCGCGCTCATGGCGCCGACCGTCAGCGCCATCACGAACGAGCCGGTGAGGTTCACGGCCAGCGTGCCGTGAGGCACCGCCGCGCCGGCGAGATAGCGCGCGCCGGAGCCGATCGCCCCGCCGAGGCAGACGAGGAGCAGAGTTACACTGTTGCCGCCCATGATCCACTTCTACCACGTGACGAAGCGCTTCGATCGCTACTCCACGGCACTGCACGACGTCACGTTCCACATCGACAAGGGCGAGTTCGTCTTCCTCACGGGCCCCAGCGGTGCGGGCAAATCGACGCTCCTGAAACTGATCCTCCGCCAGATGACCCCGTCCGACGGACAGATCGTCGTCAACGGCCGCAACCTCAACGCGATCAAAAAGTCGCAGCTCCCCTACTTCCGCCGCGAGATCGGCATGGTCTTCCAGGACTTCAAGCTGATCGAGCGCATGACCGTGTTCGAGAACCTCTCTTTCATCCTCACCGTGCTCAGTGTCCCGCCGAAAGAGCACAAGAAGAAGGCGTATCAGGCGCTGCGCATGGTCAGCCTGCATCACAAGCTGAACTCCTATCCGCCGCAGTTGTCCGGCGGCGAGCAGCAGCGCGTCGCCATCGCCCGCGCCCTGATCAACGATCCGCTCGTGCTCATCGCCGACGAGCCGACCGGCAACCTCGATCCCGATCTCTCGCACGAGATCGTGCAGATCTTCTCCGAGGCGAACCTGCGCGGCTCGACGGTGCTGCTGGCGACGCACGACCGCGAGCTGATCCGCTCGAGCGGACGCCGCTGCATCACGCTCGAACAGGGCCGCATCACCGACGAGCGAGCGCGCGTGCCGGAGCGTCACACGGTGCGCGAAGGCATCTTCGGTCTTGGCTGAACGGCGCGCCGGGTAAACTGCGGCCGATGCGCCGCGAGTTCATCCCCGGCCGGCACGAGCCGGAGACCCCGTCCAACACGTTCTCCTATTTTTTCCGCGAGGCCCTGCGGCGCATCTGGGTCTCGAAGCGCACGAGCTTCGTGGCCGTGGCGATGATCGCCATCTCGCTCCTCATCGTCGGCTCGTTTCTCCTCGTCGCCGAAAACCTCGGCCGCGCCGCCGAGGAATGGCAAGGGCGCTCGCGTGTGGTCGTGTATCTCGAGAGCGACGCCACGCCGCAGCAGGCGCAGGCGGTCGAGCAGTTCCTCGCCTCGAAGCCGGAGCTCGCGAAGAAGCGCTACGTCTCGCGCGAAGAGGCGCTCGCGCGGTTCCGCAGGTGGTTCGCGAATCTCTCCGAGGTCGTGGGCCAGCTCGACGAGAATCCCTTTCCTCCCTCGTACGAGATCGACGTCGAGCCGCGGCTCGCGCAGGCCGCGTCGTTCCATCGGAACATCGCCGCACTGAAGGCGATGCCGGGCGTCGATCAGGTGCAGCACGACTGGGAGTGGATCGCGCGCCTGCGCCGCGTCGTCAGCGTGATCAACATCGCCGGCCTCGTCGCGGGCGGCATCCTCGCCGTGGCCGCGGCGTTCACCATCGCCAACGTCATCCGCCTGACGATGATGCTCTACCGCGAGGAGATCGAGATCATGCGCCTGGTCGGCGCGACCGAGCGCATCATCCGCGGTCCCTTCATCATCGAAGGATTCCTCCAGGGCCTCATCGGCGGAGTGCTGTCGATCGTGCTCTTGTACGCCGCGTACGAAGCCGCGAAGCGCTCCCTCGCCAGCACGACCTCGGTCATGTGGGGATTCCTGTTCACGGGGTTTCTGCCGTGGCAGAAGATCGCCGCGCTGATCGCGGGAGGGATGATGGCGGGATGGTTCGGGAGCTGGCTCTCCGTGCGCGAACGTCGAGAGGAGTGATGCCGTTGTCGGTTCTCGGTTGTCGGTTGTCTGTGCGGCATCGCCGTCAATCGCAGCCGGCAACCGGAAACCGCCAACCGCGGTCGATGCGATAGCATCGCCCGCGCATGAAGATCGTCGAATGCGTCCCCAACATCTCCGAGGGCCGGCGGCCTGAGATTTATCACGCGGTGGCGGAGGCGGCGGCGTCCGTTGCCGACGTCACGGTCCTCAACGTCGATCCCGGTTCCGACACGAATCGCACCGTCATCACGTTCGTCGGCGAGCCCGATGCGGTGCTCGAGGCGGCGTTCCGTCTCGTGAAAAAAGGCGTCGAGCTGATCGACATGTCCGCGCATCGCGGCGCGCATCCGCGCATCGGTGCGGTCGACGTCGTGCCGTTCATCCCCGTCGCCAACGTGACGATGGACGACTGCGCGGAGCTCGCGCGCAAGCTCGGCGAGCGCGTCGGCAACGAGCTCGGCGTGCCGGTTTTTCTGTACGAGCACGCGGCATCCGCGGCCCATCGCCGCAACCTCGCGGACATCCGCGAAGGGGAGTACGAAGGCTGCGCGACGAAGCTCATGGACCCGCTCTGGCAGCCCGACTTCGGGCCCTGCCAGTTCGTGCCGAAGAGCGGCGCGATCGTCATCGGCGCGCGCAAGTTTCTCGTCGCGTACAACATCGACCTCAACACGCTCGACAAGCGCCTCGCCAACCGCGTCGCGTTCGACATCCGCGAGCGCGGCCGCATGCGCCGCGACGAAAACGATCAACCCGTGCTCGACGAAAAAGGGGAGCCGGTGTGGGATCCGGGCCTCCTCAAGTCGGTCAAGGCCGTCGGCTGGGTGATTCCCGAGTTCGGCTGCGCACAGGTGTCGATCAATCTCACCGATCTCGACGTCACTCCCCTGCACATCGTCTTCGACACCGCGGAAGAACGCGCACGCGAGCGCGGCCTGCGCATCACCGGCTCGGAGATCGTCGGCCTGGTGCCGCGCCAGGTGCTGCTCGACGCGGGACGCCACTACCTCGCGAAGATGGGCCGGCCCACCGGCGTGCCGGAGTCCGCGCTCGTGCACATCGCCATCCGCACGCTCGGCCTCAGCGAAGTGAAGCCGTTCGACCCGAAAGAGCGCGTCATCGAATACCGCCTCAATCCGATCCCGCCGCGCATCGCGTCGATGACGTTGCGCGATTTCGTCGACGATCTCTCCAGCGAATCCCCCGCACCGGGCGGAGGCTCCGTCTCCGCGCTCGCCGCCTCCATGGCCGCGGGCCTCGCGTCGATGGTGGCCGTGCTGTCGCACACGAAGAAAGGGTTCGAGGCGAAGCAGGCGGAGCTCGATCGCCTCGCCATCCGCGCGCAGGAACTGAAGGACCAGCAGCTCGCCGCCGCGGACGCCGACACCGCCGCGTTCGACGCGCTGATGGACGCGATGCGCATGCCGAAGAGCACCGACAGCGAAATCGCGTTGCGCAATGAAGCGATCATCCGCGCCACGGTCGGTGCCGCCGAGGTGCCGCTGCGCGTGCTCGAAGCATGTCCGGAGATCGTGGAGCTCTGCCGCGACGTCGCCCGCATCGGCATGCAGGCTTCGCTGTCCGACGTCGGCGTCGGTGCGGCCATGGCCCGAGCGGCCGCCGCGGGCGCCTATCAGAACGTCTGCATCAACCTCGGCGGGCTTTCTGACACGAAGAGCAAAACCGTACTGCTCGAGCGCGCCGACGCCACCTGGCAACGCGTGAAGGAACTGCACGCGCTCGCCGAAGAAGAGATCCTCGTGAAGCTGCGCCAGGAGGCGAGCGCGTGAGCGGGCTTCCGGGCGCCCCATCATGACGCGCCGCTTTCATCGCGATCCGGCCGACGCGCGCGACCCGCGCGCGTCGACGCTGCTCGTGCCGTCGGCGGCGTTCGCCGCAGGAGACTTCGTCCTCCTCGGCATGCCCTTCGACGCTTCGATCCCGACGCGCGCCGGCGCAAAGTACGGACCGCAGGCCCTGCGTGAAGCACTGCCTTCGCTCACCACGTTCGGCCTCGGCGTGGAGTTGTTCGGCCGGCAATGTCTCGACCTCGGCGATCTCGACCTCCCGCACGATTCCGTCCGCGAAGCGCACGACCTCGTGCAGAACAAAGCGCGCGAGATCTTCACGGCCGGAGCGAAGCCGTTCTTCATCGGCGGCGACAACGGCCTCACCGGCGCGCTGATCCGCGGCCTCGCCGACGCACGTCCCGACCTCCGCCTCGGCGTGGTCGTCATCGACTCCCACTACGACGTCCGCGAATACGACGACGAGGACTCGCTCTCGAGCGGCACGCCATATCGCCGCGCACTCGAGACGTCGATCTGCGAAGGGAAGCGCACGTTCATTCTCGGCACGCGCGAGTTCGCGAACTCCTCGTACTACGACCGCTTCGTGCGCGAGCAGGGCATCACCACGATTCCGGTGGACGTCTTCGACGAGCGCCGCGCGCTCGACATCGCGCGCGACGTGCGTACGCAACTCGAAGCGACGTCCGATGCGATCTGGCTCTCGATCGACATCGACGCCGCGGAGCTCCCCGGCTCCTCGGCCGCCGCACCGGGCACGCTCTCCTCGCGCGAGATGATCGCCATCGTGCGCGAGATCGCCTCATCGCCGAAGCTGCTCGCGTGCGACCTCTCCGAGCTCTCGCCGCCGTGGGACGTCAGCGGATTGACGTCCAAGCTCGCGGCAAGGCTCTGGCTCGAGGTGTTTGCCCGTCAGACGTGTTCGCGGAGCATTACGTCCCGAACTCCCACGCCACTTTCTTGAGGACGCGGTCCACGCGTTCGATGAGCTGGCTGATGTCCTTCTTCGCATGCGCGGCGGAGAAAAACGCGGCCTCGAGCTGCGACGGCGGGAGGTAGACGCCTTCGCCGAGCATGAGGTGGAAGAAGCGCGAGAACTTTTCGCGATTCGACAGGTTCGCCGAGTCGAAATCGGTGACCGGCGCTTCGGCGAAGAAGATGGTCCACATCGAGCCGACGCGGTTCACGACCAGCGGCACGTTGTGCTTGTCCGCCGCGGCGAGTACGCCCTCTTCGAACTCCCCGCTGCGCTCTTCGAGATCGTCGTAGATCGACGAGTTGCGCAGCACGCTGAGCGTCGCGCGTCCCGCGGCCACCGCCACGGGGTTGCCGGAGAGCGTGCCGGCCTGATACATCGGGCCGAGGGGCGAGACGAGCTCCATCAGTTTGCGCGACGCACCGTACGCGCCGATGGGCATGCCGCCGCCGATGATCTTGCCGAGCGTGGTGATGTCCGGCTTGACGTTGTAGCGCTGCTGCGCGCCGCCGTACGCAACGCGGAAGCCGGTCATCACTTCGTCGAGGATCAGCAGCGCACCGTGCTCGTCGCAGAGCGCGCGCAGGCCTTCGAGGAATCCCGGCCGCGGCGGGATGCAGCCCATGTTGCCCGCCACCGGCTCGACGATGACGGCCGCAACTTCGTCCGACATCTGGTTGCGCACGTCTTCGAGATCGTTGTAGCGCGCGATGAGGGTGAGGTTGGCCAGTTCCGCCGGCACGCCCGCGGAGTCGGGAACGTTGAACGTCGCGCCGCCCGAGCCGGCTTTAACGAGGAGGGAATCGACGTGGCCGTGATAGCCGCCTTCGAATTTGAGGACCTTCGTCCGGCCCGTGGCCGCGCGCGCGAGCCGCAACGCGCTCATCGTCGCCTCGGTGCCGCTGTTGACGAGGCGCACCATCTCCATCGAAGGCACGGCCTGCACGATCATCTCCGCGAGCTCGATCTCCCCCGCGGTCGGCGCGCCGTACGAGAACCCGCGCGTCGCCGCTTTCTTGACCGCTTCCACGACGTAACGATGACCGTGCCCGAGGATCATCGGCCCCCACGAGCCGACACAGTCGATGTACTGAAGATTGTCCGCGTCGAAGATGCGCGACCCCTGCGCCATCTCGATGAACAGCGGCGCACCACCCACACCCCGAAACGCCCGCACGGGAGAGTTCACCCCCCCGGGAATCGTTTCCTGCGCACGTTGAAAGAGAGCATCCGATTGCTTACCCATGACGGGGGCGGATTATAGGGTGGTCGCGAGCGGTGGCGTGTCGCGAGTGGCGTGGGAGAGATGTTGAGCTGTTGAGCTGTAGAGGGGAGTTCGGGCTGTAAAGCTGTAGAGGGAGCCCGAGAAACCCTTTATAGCTTTATCGCTTTACAGCTTTACAGCTCTACAGCTCCCCAGCTCTACAGCTCTACAGCTCCCCAGCTCCCCAGCTCCTAATACGCATTCTCATGCCTGAGCCCATGCACCACCGTCATCGCCAGGATCTTGATGTCCAGCAGGAGCGACCAGTTCTCGATGTAGTAGAGGTCGTGCTCGATGCGCATGCGGATGCTGGTATTGCCGCGCCAGCCGTGGACCTGGGCCCAGCCGGTCATGCCGGCGCGGACTTTGTGGCGGAGCATGTAGTGCGGGAACTCGGCGCGGAACTGTTCGACGAACTCGGGGCGCTCGGGGCGCGGGCCGATCACGCTCATGTCGCCGACGAGAACGTTCAGGAGCTGCGGCAGCTCGTCGAGCGACCAGGCGCGGATGAAGCGCCCCACCTTCGTGCGGCGCGGATCGTTCTTTTCTGCCCACACCGCACCGGTTTCCGTCTCCGCACCGACACGCATCGAACGAAATTTGAGGATCTCGAACGGCTTGCCGTCGAGGCCCATGCGCATCTGGCGGTAGAACACGGGGCCGCGGTCCTCGAGCCAGATCGCGACGGCCACGGCCATCATCACCGGCGAGAGCAGCAGCAGCGCGAGTGAGGCGACGACGAGGTCGAACGCACGCTTGACGAAGCGGCTCCACCCCTCGAGCGGCGTGTCGGAGAGGTTGATGGTCGGCAAGCCATCGAGATCGTCGACGCGCGAGCGCAGGACCATGAACTGCAGCAGGTCGGGCACGACGTGGATCGACGCGACGTTGCGCATCAATCGGTCGAGCAGCTCCATCATCGCCGGCGACGACGCATGCGGCAGCGCGACGAACACGTGGTCGATCGCATGTTTCCGCAGCACCGGCTCCGCCTCGGCGATCGTGCCGAGGCAGGGGATACCAGCGATCTCGCCATTGTCCCCGTTGCGGAGATAGCCGACCACCACGAACCCGAGCTGCTCGCGCATCGCACGCATGCGCTCGTACACCGCACGTGCGAGCTCGCCGTTCCCGGCGATGAGCACGCGATCGAGATCGCGTCCCGCGCGATGACGGCGCATGACGACAGCGCGCACGATCGTACGGCCGAGGGCCACGAGGAAGATGGCGCAGCCGAGGAAGAGCGCGAGCGTGGCGCGCGAGTACGGGACGATGTGACTCTGTGCGGGACGCACCCAGAGCAGCACGCCGGAGAGGATGATCGTCGCGACCACGCAGCCGATGGCGACCGAGACCCACTCCTCCGCTTTGCCGCGCGCGGGGCGGATGCGATACAGCCCCTGCACGGCGAACGCGAGCGGGAAGGCGATCGTGATGAGCGGCAGCAGCATCGCGTAGGCCGTAAAGTCCTGCTGCCCCTTCGTGACCGGGATCAGCTCGACGTCGAAACGCAGGAACCACGCGCAGAGCATGGCCAGGTTCGACGCCACGGCGTCGTTCACGAGGTAAACGGACGCGAGCGTCCTGTGACGTTTCTCGATCACGGGGTAGAGCTTTCGAGCTTCAACGCTCGAGAGCTTTTAGAGCCTCCCTGAAGTTACGGTCGAACACTGCTCGTGAAAATCGCCGGGCGTGGGATCGGAGCGCGTCCCGATCCCACGACTTCCCCTCGACGGCGTCGAGGGCTCGCCGGAGCGAGTCTACCTCCGGGCGGTCGAAGAAAATTCCTGTCACACCCTCGGCGACGCTGTCGCGCACGCCGCCTTCGCCCAGCGCCACGACGGGTGTGCCGAGGGCCATCGCTTCGAGCGGCGTGATCCCAAAGTCCTCGACGCCGGGGAGGATCAGGCTCCGCGCGCGCAGCAGTTTCTCGACGATCATCTCTCGCGATACGGGCCCGAGGAGCGTGACGTTGGGTCCGCTTTGCGCACGGAGTTTCTCGAGCAGCGGACCGCCTCCGATGACCACGAGCTTCCGTCCGCTCGCGATCGCCAGCTCGATCTTCTTGTACGGCACGAGCGCCGAAACGACGAGGTGGTAATCGCCGCGCTCGACGTGGAGCGAAGGCTCGAAGAACGCGTCGTCGACGAAGGGATGCACGACGTCCGCATCGCGGTCGTAATAGCGCCGGATGCGGTCGCGCACGAACGTCGAGTTGGCGATGAAACGCGTGACCTCGCTCGACGTCTTCACATCCCACCGCCGCAGCCACGGCGCGAGCGACATCATCGCCGCGCGCTGCAGCGGCTTCGTGCGCGGGAAGTAGTCGTCGAAGCGATCCCAGATGTAGCGCATGGGCGTGTGGCAGTAGCAGAGGTGCGGGATGCCGCGCGCGTCGACGCCCTTCGCCACGCAGTGACTCGACGAGACGATGAGGTCGAAGCCGCGAAAGTCCCACTGCCGCACCGCGCGCGGATAGAGCGGCAGGAGGCGGCGATAGTCGCTCGTTTTTTCCGCGAGTGCTTGCAGTGAGGACGTGTGGATGACGCGCGACTCGATCTTCCGCGAAACGGTCCCCTTCAGATGAAAGAGCGTGAAGATCTCTGCCTCGGGCAGCGCATCGAGGATGGCCTCGAGCACCGACTCGCCGCCGCGCATGCCGGTCAGCCAGTCGTGGACGATGGCGACGCGGCGCGTCATCGCCTCTTCGGGGGCTTCGGCGCGTCGGGCGTCGAGGCCAGCGGATACTCGTCCTTCGCCGCGCACCGGTCGCATAGAAAGTCGTTCCGAAAGTACTCCTCGGCCGGAATCTGCGCGAGGCACTGCACGCAATAATGGCGTGCGGTGCGTTCGCCGAGACCGCGCGGCGTGGCGTCGTCCTGCATGGAAGAGGCATGATATAGGACGTCGCTTGCTTCTACTGTTCCGCTTCCTGCTCACAATCCTGCGCAGCCGCTTCCGGCGGCGCATCGGACCACTCGACGAATCGGTCGTGCGCTTCACCGCCCTCCCCACCGACTGCGACCTCAACTTTCACCTCAACGCGGGACGCTTCGTCAGCTTCATGGACGTCGCGCGCATCGAGCTGATCGGACGCATGCGCCTGCTCGTGCCCTTGCTGCGGCGCGGCTGGCGTCCGGTGATGGGCGGCGCGACAGTCACGTATCGCCGCTCGATCCTCCCCTTCGAGCGCTTCACCGTGCACTCACGCGTCGTTGCGTGGGACGAAAAGTGGTTCTACGTCGAGCACGTCGTGAATCGCGCGGACGGCACACTCTCCGCGACGGGACTCATGCGCACGGTCATTCGCTCGAAATCGGGTACGGTTCCGCCGAAGGAAGTGCTCGCCGTCCTCGGCCTCGGCGAGCTCGTGTCCCCCGAGGTGCCTGCGTGAAGAAGGTGGAGAAAGCGAAGAAGATCGGCGCGATCCTCGACGAGCTCTATCCCGCACCGCCCATCCCGTTGGCGCATCACGACCCCTTCACCCTACTCATCGCGGTGCTCCTTTCCGCGCAGACGACGGACGCGCAGGTGAATAAAGTCACGCCCGCCCTCTTCGCCCGCGCCTCCACGCCGGAAGACATGGCGCAGCTCAGCGTCGACGAGATCCTCTCCTGCATCCGCGCGTGCGGCCTCGCACCGACGAAAGCGAAGAACGTGAAGAAGCTCGCGGAGACGCTCGTCGCCGCGCACGGCGGGCAGGTCCCGCGCGACATGGAAGCGCTGGAGCAGCTCCCCGGCGTCGGACACAAAACCGCGAGCGTCGTGATGTCGCAGGCGTTCGGCGAGCCGGCGTTCGCGGTCGACACGCACATCCATCGCCTCGCCCATCGCTGGCGGCTGTCGAACGGCAAAAGCGTCGAGCAGACGGAGCGCGATCTGAAGAAAGTGTTCCCGCGCGACGAGTGGAGCCGCCGCCATCTGCAGATCATCTATTTCGGCCGCGAGCATTGTCCCGCCCGCGGCCACGAGCCAGGCGCATGCCCAATCTGTAGTTGGGCAAGCCGCAAATAACTCGTACAATCGCGCGGTCCCGTGCGTCCTCTATTTCTCTTCGTATCTCTGTTCGCCTTCACCGCGTCCGCGGCGGATTTCGTCGTGCGTCCCGCACCCGCGTGGACCGAGCGCGTCGACGCCGACACGCGCGTGAGCCCCGCGCGCGAGAACGTGCGCTGGGGCATCTACGACATCCTCAACGATCACCAGGTCAGCGTCGAAGAGGAAACGAGTTACTTCCGCACGGTGCGCAAAGTGCTCTCGCCGAGCGGCGTGCAGAACGCGGCGGAGCTCGCGCTCGACTTCGATCCGTCGTTCGAGCAGCTCGTCCTCCATGACGTCACCATCGTCCGCGGAGCGATCCGCGTCGACGCGCTCGCGCCCGACGACATCCGCGTCATCGAGAAAGAGGACGACGCCGAGAACCGCATCTACGACGGCGAGCGCACCGCGCTGATCTTCCTGAAAGACGTGCGCCCCGGCGACGTCATCGACTATTCGTGGTCCATCGAAGGCGCGAACCCGCTCCTCGGCGGGCGTTACACCGACGAGTACGACCTCAGCTCCGGCGTGCCCGCCGCGCGCATCCGCCATCGCCTGCTCTGGCCCGAAGGCCATCCGCTGCAGTGGCGCGGCGCGAATCCGAAAGTGGAGAACGGCGCGTACGTGTGGGAAGCGCGCGACGTGCCGCCGCTCGACGTCGAGGACGGCATCCCGACGTGGTTCGAGCCGTGGCGCTCGGTGCAGGTGACGGAGTTCACCTCGTGGGCGGAAGTCGCGCAATGGGCGGATGCGATGTTCGTGCTCGACGCGCGCTCGCAGAACGAAGTGCGCGCACTCGCGGAGCAGTTCCGCGCCACGCACCAATCGCGCGACGCGCAGATCACCGCCGCCATCCGTTTCGTGCAGGACGACATCCGTTACCTCGGCATCGAGATGGGCCGCAACTCGCACGAGCCGCATCAGCCGTGGGAAACGCTCGAAGCGCGCTGGGGCGACTGCAAGGACAAGACGCTGCTGCTCGTCGCCCTGCTGCGTGAGCTCGGCGTGACCGCGTATCCGGCACTCGTGAGCACGCGCCTGCAGCATCGGCTCGCGGAGAAGCTCCCCTCCCCGTTCCTCTTCGATCACGTCATCGCGCAGGTGATCGACGGCGGACGCACGTACTGGGTCGACGGCACGATCAGCGATCAGGGCGGCACGCTCGCGACGATCGACACGCCGGGCGACGGCAGCGCGCTCATCGTGCGCGCGACCACCACGGCGCTGACGAAGATCGCCGCGACGTCACACGCGTCGATGCACGTCGAGCAGACGTACACGGCGCGCGATTACACGCAGCCGACGCAGCTCGAGGTGCGCACGACGTACACCGGATGGAACGCGGACGAGATGCGCGCTTCGCTGGCGAGCATGTCGCTCGACGACTACGCGGACGAGCGCATCAACGCGCTGGCGATCGATCAGCCGAAGATCGAAGCGGACGGTTTGCCCGTCATCCGCGACGATCGCACGCGCAACGTGCTCGTCGTGACGGAAAAGTACCGCATCCGCGAGCTGTGGAAGGACGGACACTGGTCGTGGTATCCGCGCGTGCTCGAGTCGCATCTCACGCGGCCGAACACGATGATCCGCAAGATGCCGCTCGCGTTCGCGCATCCGCTGCACGTGCAGCAGACGGTGGCGTTCCATCTCGCCGAGGAGGCGGACGTCGAGAAGACCTCCTCGGTCACGGAATCGCCGGCGTTCCGCTATCAGTCGAGCGTCGACAGCAACGGACGCACGGTCACGGTGCGGCAGTCGCTGCGCTCGCGCCGCGGCGACATCGCGGCGAAGGACGTCGCCGATCATCTGACGAAGCTGAACGCGATCTGGAGCGAGATCGGCTTCCGTCTCGCGCCTGCCGGCGCGCAGCCGGTCGTCACCGCGAGCGCGACAAGCGCGCAGTGGGGGCTCGGAGCATTCGTGGTGGCGATGTTCGTCGGACTGTGCGTGCTGCTGGCGCGCAAGAAGGCACCGGAGCCCGCCGCGGTGACGACGGTGGCGTTCGCACCGGGCGAGGCGCCGGTGAGTGCGCTGACGGTCGCGCGTGCCGAGGAGATCGACGCTCATCTGGCGACGCGCGCTTGTTCGTGCGGAGCGCGGACGTACACGAACGCCGATCTGCAGCGCGCGCGTTACGCGGAGCGCGACCTCACCATCGTGACGCGGCACTGCGGCGCGTGCGGCCGCGAACAGAGCGTGTACTTCACCGCGGCTTAGGAACGCCGGCGTCCCCGGGCGAGGTCGCCGGCGCTCCGTTACTTCACCAGCGTTCGTGTCGAGCCGTCCGCGAATCTCACGAACTTCGGCACGTCCCCTTCCGCGACGCGCGCGTTCATCGCCTGCGTCACGCCGGCACCGCGCTCGCTCACCACGTACGCCGACGCGGCGTTTCTCGCCCACGCGTAAGTGATCGTCGCCGGTGCTACGAACGCAGCAGGTGCCTGCACGACCTGCTCGACCAGTCCCGTCACGCCTCGCGAATGCAGCGCCCAGTTCTCCCCGTCACGGTAGATGCGCGTGCGCGTCGTGCCGGTGGCCGCGCGATGCGTGACCTCGATGAAGCGATTCCACGCCCACGTTTCGATCGACGTACCGTCGCGCCTGGCGATCACGCTGTGCGCAATCACGCCGCCCGCGGGACGCTCGTAGAGCTCGAACGCTTCCGTCCCCTCGTGACGCTGCTTCGCGTCACGCAGGAGATACGTACCCGAGGCGATGAGCTTGCCGCGCTCGTAACGGCCGCGATGCGATTGCGGCGTACCCGCGAGGATGTCGCAGACGTCGTCTTCGACCGTCGCGCCGGCAGGAGTCTCCACGATGCGGCCGAGCTCCTCCTCGCCATCGCGCACGATGACGGTCGGCACGTTGGTGATGTTGCGTTTCGCGATCACGTCCATCGGCGCCTGGAACTCCGCGTCGATGCCGATCAGCTCCACCTTCACGTTCGGGTTCCCCGCCTCGGCGATCGACTTCAGGAGGCGCGGCACGTGCTGGCGGCTGTCGCCGCACCAGGTGGCGAGGACGACGTCGAGCGTCACCGGCCGGTCGATTGCGCGCAGGCGCTCCACCAGTTTCGCGTCGGGCTGATACACGTCGGCGATCGAGCGCCACACCGGCGCGGTGGCCCACAGCTCCTCGATCGTCATCGGGCCGGACGGGCTCTGGTGCGACGTCACGAGCACGGCGGTGCCGTTGTGGTTCGCGAGGAGCGTCGTGCCGCTGCGCACGAGCGTGCCCGCGGGCTCGCCGGCGAGATCGTTTGCCGTCTTCGCCGAGGTGCGGTCCGCCGAGAACGCGAACGCGCTCTTCGGCGCGCGCGTGACGGTCTGTTTTTCCGGATCCAGCAAAAGCACTTCTTCGCCGCAGACCACGGCGATCATGCGCGGCGAGCTGGTGGTGAGGGTCTGCGCGGAGCGGACGAGCTTCCCGTCGATGTGCACGTCGCGAATGCTGTCTCTCCATTCACGCGGGGCAGGTGTAGCGGACAGTACCGCGAGGAGCGCGGCCAGGGCGAGGGCGTTCATGGGGCCTCCTTTTGCCCTGCGACGCTTTGCGGCAGAAGAAAGTTTCGGACGGTAGCAACACTACTGGTTTTCTGAAATTTATTTGTTTTAACCGTTTGTTGCCCGAGTCACGCGTGAATCCGGCGGGGAATGGAAACTCGCCGGGTAGCAGAAGAAGGAGAATCAGAGGCATGCGTAGCACCGGTAAAGTGAAGTGGTTCAACGACGCGAAGGGCTTTGGTTTCATCACCACCGAGACGGGCGAAGACGTCTTCGTACACTTCTCGGCCATCCAGGCCAAGGGCTTCCGCTCCCTCGCGGAAGGCTCCAGCGTGGAATTCGACCTCGTCCAGGGTCCGAAGGGCCTGCAGGCGGCCAACGTCAACCCGATCTAATCGACCGAACCACGACAACCCAGGTAAAAAGGACGGCGTACGCGCCGTCCTTTTGCGTTTCCCGCAACGAAATGAAGCGAATCCTCCTCTTCGGTTTCCTGCTCCTCTTCACCGCCACCGGCGCGACCGCGGCCGGCATCGACGTCGTGCGCGCGCAGTTCCACGCCTACTACACGGCGGGGGGCGCCGACACGAACGCGCCGCGCCTGCGTCACTCGCTCGACGAGCTCGAATCCGTCACGCGCCAGATCACCGGCCCGGACTGGCTGCGCAGCGACGGAAGCTGGACGGACGTGAATTACAACGAAACGCCCGGCGGCTACTGGAGCCCGTGGGAGCACTCGCGGCGCCTCATCGTCATGGCCAAGGCGTATCGCACGCCGGGCCAGGGGCTGTATCGCGACGAGACGCTGCGCACGCAGATCGAAGCGGCGCTGCACCACACGAAGACGTTTTACGGCCTGACCACGCTTCCGAACGGCAACTGGTGGTTCTGGACGATCGGCATCCCCATCGACCTCGGACCGACGCTCGTGCTCATGCAGGGCGACGTCGATCAGAAGCTCGTCGACGATCTCACGCAGGCGATGGCGCTGCGCATCGGTTCCTCACCGACCTCGCGCGGCATCGTCGGTCCTGCGCCCACCGGACAGAATCTCGTCTGGACGTCTTTCACCCATCTCTGCCTCGGGCTGCTGCGCAACGAGCCGGCGCGTCTGGACGCCGTGCGCAACGCCATGGCGGCGGTGGCGCGTCCCACGTCGGCGGAAGGCATCAAGCGCGATCGCTCGTTCCACCAGCACGGCGCACAGCTCTACACCGGCGGCTACGGCGGCTCGTTCGCGAACGACGTCGCGCGCTACGCGCTGCTGACCGCGAACACGTCGTATGGGCTGCCATCCGATTCGCTCCAGTCGTTCAGCGACTACGTCGCGGACGGCATCGCCTGGACGCTGTACGGCAGCTACTTCGACGTTTCGGTGATCAGCCGCGAGGTCGCACGCCCGTCGACGTCCGGCTTCAACGGTCTGGGCGCGCTGCTGCAGATGGCGCTGATCGAGTCGCCGCGCGCGACGGAGATCCGCGCCGCTGCCGCGAAGATGCTGCAGACGTGGTCCAACCTCCCCACCGAGCTCGCCGCCCTCGGCGCGAAAGTCGAGACCGCGCACTTCACGGCGCGCTGGCCGGCGGGACACCGCCACTACTTTGCCTCCGACTATACGGTGCATCGCCGCGACGGCTGGTTCGCCTCGGTGAAGATGTTCTCGACGCGCACCAAGTCGGGCGAAGACACGAACAACGAGAACATCCGCGGCTCGCGCCAGTCGGACGGCCGCTTCTATCTCGCACAGCGCGGCGACGAATACTTCGGCCGCGACGTGTGGCCGGCGTTCGACTGGACGCGCCTTCCCGGCACGACCGTCGAGCAGAAGGCGGATACCGCGAACGACAAGTACGGATACGGGACGCGTGCGCTTGCAGGCGGTACGGGCGACGGACGCATCGGCGTTTCGGCGATGGATCTCGCGCCGCTGAACTCCGCCCTCGTGGCGAAGAAGGCGTGGTTCTTCTTCGACGACGCGATCGTCTTTCTCACCCATTCGATCACGTCCCCGAGCGCGAACCGCGTCGAGACGATCGTCAACCAGTGGCCGCTGCTCAACGCGTCGTCACAGCTCGTGCGCCGTAACGACTGGGCGCATCTCGAGAACGTCGGCTATTGGTTCCCAACCCCGGTCGACCTCAAAGTCGTCCGCGAGGACCGCAGCGGCACCTGGGCCTCCCTCGGCGGCTCGTCCGATACGACCGTGCACACCAAGCCGATCGTCACGATGTGGCTCGACCACGGCACCGCGCCGGTGAACGCGGCCGCGGAGTATGTGATCGTGCCGAACGTGAGTCAGTCGCAGATGGCGACGTGGGCCGCGTCGCGGCCGATCTCGATCCTCGCGAATACCGAGACCGCCTCCGCCGCCCGCGACAATCGCACCGGCGCCCTCGGCATCGCCTTCTGGCGCTCCGGCTCCTTCGACGGCTACACGTCGTCCGCGCCGGCCGTCGTCCTCGTGAAAGCGGAGCTGATGACCATGCAACTCCACGTCGCCGACCCGACGGGCGGCAACACGGGCACGTTCCAACTCACGATCCCCGGCACCTGGACGACACCGGCCGTGCCGTCCTCTCGCACCACGCGCTCGACCACGCTCACCATTCCCCGCAACGCGGGCGAAACGACGTCCATCACCCTCACTCGCACGCTTTCGAAGAAGAGGGCAGTGCGCTGACGGAGCGCCGGCCGCCGGTCGGCCTCCGAGGTACCGTTCCCTCCCTGCACTGCTCGTCCGGCGTTCGCTTCGCGGCGCTTCTCCTCACGTAACGCCGCGCGGCCGGCCGGAAGCCGGCGCTCCGTCAGCGCTTCAACTCTTCGTCCAGGTAATCGAGCGCGTTCCGGAGCGCGGTGCGGTGCACCTCGCTCTTTGCATTCGCGAGCTCGTTGAGGATTCGCGTGCGGGAGAGCTCGAGGCTCTCGCGTTTGCGTGCGCGCTCGAGCTCTTCAGGGGTCTGGCGCTTTTTCTTTTCGGTGTAGGAGTCGGTCTGCTGCGACTCGACGGACTTGCTCTCGAATCCGCGTGCCATGGGGGACATTATGATGCGTCTGCATGTCGATGCGACGCTCTTCGCTGTTTCTCCGGCGCCTCGTGCGCGTCGAGGGAAAGCGCGTCATCGCCCGTTTTCTGACGAAGCCGGACCGCGCGGCCATGATGACGTTTCCCACGCACGCGGACGCAAGGCGCGCGGCGGCGAAGCTGGTCGTGCAGCTCCGGCTCGCGCAGACCGACGAGGAGTACGACGAACAACTCCGCTTCCGCGTCGAGCTGATTCGCACCTACAACGCGCTCGAAGAGGAGTGAGTTCGCTTGCCGCTCCAGGCACGCCTGAGGGCCTCCCGGCGGGGCCGGGGAGGCCTCTGGTCGTCCCCCGCTACTTGCGCACAGCGCGCCGTTTCGGCGATTCCGTGTCGACGGTGAACGCGGTGGCCTGCCACGACGTCCAGCTTCCCGCGTCGTCGCGCGTGTCGATCGAGATTTCGATCGCCCCCTCCGGCATCCGCAGCGCGTCGGCGAGATCGATCCGGTAGATCGTGCCGAGGATCGCGTCCGTGCCGGTGGCGACGGGCGTGAGTTGCACCCACGTGTTCGTGCCGGCGCGGCGGAAGAATGCGCCCGCAGTCACCGCGTCGACCGCGGAGAAAATCAGCGCACCGTTGCCGTTGCGCGGCAGCGTCGTGGCGTGACGTCCGGAGCCGTCGACGATGGCAACCGACGTGATCGCCGGCGGCGTGGCGGTGCCGGTGGTCGTATCGAACTGCACGGTCGTCGTCGAATCCTCGCCCTTCAGCTCGACGCGCAGCTTCCCCGGACGCGGCAGCGGCAGGAACGTCTGAGCGCTCTCCGCCATCCCGCCGGCGAGCGCCTGCCCTGTCGCCACGTCGAAGACCTCGTACTCGAAGTTCGCGCGGCGCGTCTCGTTCCGCACGCCGTAATGATCGAGCGACCCGATCATCGCGGTGCCGGTGACCTCCAGTTGCGCCTTGAGAAACGACGGACCGCGTCCGAATTCGAGCGGCTCCCCCGCCTGCGCGTACACCGGCGTGGCCGGCGCGTCGAACGTGCGTGTGGCAAAGAAGCCGTTCGCGTTGCGGCGGAGCATCGGCGTGATCAGCGAGGGACGGGCGAACGAGTCGAACGCGCCGCGCACCGCGAGCTGCACGCCGCTCGCGTAGTTCTCGTGCGCCTCCGCCGTCATCGTCAGCGTGCCGCGCCATTCGTCGCCGTCCGTACTGACGAGAATGCTCTCCGGCGCCGGACCAAAGTCCGAGCCGCGCGGATAGTCGCGCGGCATGATCTGGATCTGCCGTCTGCCCGTCACCTCCGCGGGCATGGCGATCCGCACTTCCTGCGACGCGTACGCACTCGGAGCGATGCGCATCGTGACGTCGCCGCTGACGCCGCGCAGCGGCTCGTGCTGCGCGATCTGAATCGTGTTCACGGTCGTGTCGACGAACGCCTCCGTGAGCAGCAGCGCATAGCGCGAGCTGAACGAAGACGTGTGAATGGTCCGCGACTGCATCGGCAGGAGGAGCGAGCCGCCCGGTCCCGCGAGGCGCGCGCGCATGGTGTACAGCTTTCCGGGCGCGGTGGCGCGCTCGGGCATGGCGTCGAGGAGCACTTCGTGCGGCGCGTCCGCGTCGGTGAACGCAAGCATCACATCGCCCTCGATCTTCTGCTCCTCGGCGACGATGACGCGCACCGCCTCCCCTTCTTTCGCGGCGACCACCGCGAGCTCATACGTGCCGGGCTCGATCAGCGTCTCCATCCCGTTCGGCCCGATCGGCACGCTCGAGCCGTACCGCGAGTCCGGCACGTTCCACAGCACGTCCGGCGTCGCGCCCGCGTACGTGACGGTGGCGCGGCCGGCGCGGATGAACGCCCACGGCACGCGCGCAGAACCGCCGGCCCATTCGAAGACGAGTGCGCCTCCGAACGACAGCGAACGTGTAAGCGGCTTGCCGAGGGCCGTGTTGTCGGCGGAGATGGTGACGACGACGTCGCGCGTCTCGCCCGCGGCGAGCGTGAATGCATCGACGGCGATGGTCACACCGGTCGGTGTTCCTTCCGCGCGCGCGGCGATCGTGCGCGGCGCGTTCGATTCGTTGCGCATCGTCAGCGTGCGCGTCGTGGTCCACGAAGACGACGTCACCGCGTCGAGGCCGAAGTTGAGCTGCGTCGGCGCGACGAAGAGATCGCTCGCGAACACACGATCGCGCACGACCGCACCACTCCCCTGCGTCATCATCTCTTCAACGGCGATGGCGTTCGCGCTGTTGACCAGCGCGGACTTGACGCGTGCGGGCGTCCAGTCGGGATGCGCTTCGAGGAGCAGCGCGGCGAGACCGGCCACGTACGGCGCGGCCATCGACGTGCCGCTGAGCGGCATGTACAGACCACCGGGAATCGTCGACGTGATGCTCACGCCCGGCGCGACGAGGTCGGGCTTGATCGCGCCGCTGCCCGCCGCCGGTCCGCGCGAGCTGAACTCGGCGATGGTGTTGTCCGAACGAATGGCACCGACCGTGATCGCCGACTCCGCGACGCCGGGCGAGCCGACGCGATGGAACTCTCCTTCGTTGCCCGCGGATACGACGACGACGATGCCCAATGCGACGGCGCGATTCACCGCGCGCGAGCCGGGATCGTCAGCGTGACCGGCGCTGCCTAACGAGAGGTTGATGACGTCGGCGTGGTCGGACGTGTCGCCGTCGTTGTTCGGATCCATCGCGCGCTCGATGGCGGCGATGACGTCCGACGTGACGCCGCTGCCGCGCGCGTTGAGTACTTTGTACGCGAGCAGCTTCACGCCCGGCGCGACGCCGGTGACCTCCGCGCTCTGCGCGGCGATGATGCCGGCGACGTGCGTGCCGTGGCGGAAGTCGTCCATGGCGTCGGCGTCGTTGTTGACGAAGTCCCAGCCGCCGACGACTTTGCCGGCGAGCGCGGGATGGGTGTAGTCGATGCCGGTGTCGATGACGGCCACGGTGATGCCGTCGCCGCTGGCGTGGATCGCAGGCCGGCGGCCGAGGGGGGCGGCCGACCCGCCGGCAGCGTGGGCGTGCACTTCGGTGTCGGGGTACACCGCGATGACGCCGGGCAGACGCTTGACGCGCTCGACGTCGGCGTCACTCGCGACTTCGATCGCGGCGCCGCGGAAGGCGCGCGTGAACTCGCGATGCACGCGCACGCGCTCGAAGCGCGGACGCTCCGCGTATTCGACGATGACTTTGCGCGGCGCGGCGGCCAGGGGAAGTGCGAGGAGCAGCAGGGCTGCGAGACGTTTCATGAATTCCTCATCGACAACGCGATGCGGCGGCGTTCCATGTCCACCGTCACGACTTTGACGCGGACGCGGTCGCCAACGCGCACCACGGAGTGCGGGTCGCGGACGTATTTGTCGGCCATTTTGCTGACGTGCACGAGGCCGTCCTGGTGCACGCCCACGTCGACGAACGCGCCGAACGCGGTCACGTTCGTGACGACGCCTTCGAGCTCCATCCCTTCGCGCAGGTCGTCGATCTTCTGCACGTCGTCGCGGAATTGCGGAGGCTCGAACGAACCGCGCGGATCGCGGCCCGGTTTCTTCAGCTCGGCGATGATGTCGCGCAGCGTCGGCTCACCGACTTCGCCGGCGACGTAGCGGCGCCAGTCGATGCGATCCGCCTTCTCCGCGTTGCCGACGACGTCTTGCAGCGCGAGGCCGTGATCGCGCGTCATCTGTTCGACGAGCGTGTAGCGTTCGGGATGGACGGCGCTGTCGTCGAGCGGATGTCCGCCGCGGATGCGCATGAAGCCGGCGCACTGCTCGAAAGCGCGCGCACCCAATCCACGGACATCGAGGAGCGCCTTCCTCGTGGCGAACGGACCGTGCTCGTTGCGGTGCTCGACGATGCGGCGCGCGAGCACGGGGCCGATGCCGGAGACGTGCTCGAGGAGTTGCGGCGAGGCGGTGTTCGCGTCGACGCCGACGAGGTTCACGCACGCGTCGACGACTTCGCCGAGCTTTTTCTTGAGCAGCGTCTGATTGACGTCGTGCTGGTACTGGCCGACGCCGATCGATTTCGGATCGATCTTCACGAGCTCGCCGAGCGGGTCCTGCAGGCGGCGCCCGATGGAGACCGCGCTGCGCAGCGAGAGATCGAGCTCCGGGAACTCCTCGCGTGCGACTTCGCTCGCGGAGTAGATCGACGCCCCTTGTTCCGATACCGACACCATGGGCACCTTGGCGATGGGGCGCACGAAGTTCTCCGCTTCGCGCGAGCCGGTGCCGTTGCCGACGGCGATGAGGTCGGGGCGGTGCCGCTCGAGCATGCGGCGGAGTGTTTTCTCCGCGTTCGTACGCTCACTGGCGGATTTTTCGGTGTAGAGCGTGGCGGTCTCGAGGAGCTTGCCGGTGGCGTCGAGCATGGCCACTTTGATCCCGGTGCGGAGACCGGGATCGAGGGCGAGGACGCGGCGATTGCCGGCGGGCGCGGCGAGAAGGAGGTTCCGCAGGTTCTGGCCGAAGACTTCGATGGCCTGCGCGTCGGCGCGCTGTTTGAGCTCGGAGCGGAGCTCCCCTTCGAGTGAGATCGAGAGGAGGCGTTTCCACGCGTCTTCGACGGCCATGTCGCGCTGCTGCAACATGGGCGAAGGATGCCGCACGCGTGCTTTCAAACCGCTTACGAGCTGTTCGTCGGGAAAGCGCAGGCGCACGTTGAGGAACTCTTCCGACTCGCCGCGGAAGATGGCCAGGACGCGATGCGACGGTGCATTGGCGAGCGGCTCGCGGTGTTCGTAATAGAGCTCGAATTTGCTGCGCTGTTCTTTCTTGTCGCTGAGGACGGCCGAGGTGAGGACGCCGTCCTTCCATGCGACCGAACGTGCCCATGCGCGGAGGCTCGCGTCTTCCGAAACGCGCTCGGCGCAGATGTCTCTTGCGCCCGCGAGATCATCCTCGCTCGTGTGGGCGACTTTCGGTCCCGTGCCCCACACGTAATCCGCGAGCGGCTCGAGACCTTTCTCGCGGGCGATGGTCGCGCGCGTGCGCCGTTTGGGGCGGTACGGGAGATAGAGATCTTCGAGCTCGGTACGCGTCTTCGCGTTGGCGATTGCCTTCGCCAGCTCCGGCGTCAGCTTCTGCTGTTCGTCGATCGATTTGAGGATCGTCGCCCGCCGCTCGTCCAGCTCCTTCAGCTCGGACGCGCGATCGAGGATGGCTTGGATCTGCACCTCGTCGAGATTGCCCGTCGCTTCCTTGCGATACCGGGCGATGAAGGGAACGGTCCCGCCTTCGGCGTGCAGCTCGAGGACTCGTTCGACTTGGGCGGGGCGGAGGTGGAGCTCAGTAGCGATCTGCGGGGCGTGGGGCATCGGGGGGCGGAGTGTAAATCACATCACACCGTGCATCGCACGAGCTGCGATTCCGCCGGGGCACCGCCTTCGAACTTCGTCGCGCGGAGGTCGCACTTCTCGAAACGCGCGCCCTCGAATTTGCAGTCGAAGAACTTTGCGGCGCGCAACTCGGCGCCGCGGAAGACGGCGTTCGAGAAATCGCAGCCGGTGAAACGGCTGCGCATGAGTTGCACGCCCATGCTGGGGCGCTCCCGGAACACGGCACCCACGAACCGGCTGTTCTGCACGGCCATGCTGGTCAAGTCGCACGACTCGAAGAGGGCGTCGTTGAACGTACAGTCGCTGATTCTGGCCCTGCCGAGCGAACAGG
Source organism: Thermoanaerobaculia bacterium (assembly GCA_035629395.1). Classification (GTDB taxonomy): domain Bacteria; phylum Acidobacteriota; class Thermoanaerobaculia; order Gp7-AA8; family Gp7-AA8; genus QHVT01. Next base: position 10,996 of record DASPHZ010000073.1, on the reverse strand, counting down.
TGAGGAACTTCGCTTGGTCGAACGTGCTCGATTCGAGCACCGACTCGGCCAGCGACGAACCGAACTCGCCAGCGGAGAAATCGACGTCGCGGACCGTGCGCCGCACGAAGTGCACCTTGTAGAGCTTCAGCGGATGCTCGCGGCCGATGACGATTCCACGCAGGTCCAGTCCCGTGAGCGAATCGGCAGAAGACAGCGCCTGAAGCACTGTCTTCTGCCCTTCAACGAAATCACTGTTTTTCCAACGCGACTGCAGTTCTTTAGGCGTCATCAGAAGAACGACGTTGGTATCACGGGGATCCGTATATCGGCAAGACCTTCGTACTCCTCGATGTCCGTGATCTTCGACGGACCGCCGAAGTCGAAGATCACGCTCTGCCCTTCGATGTCGGGGAAGAAAGCATCCGGCCGGAGGGTGCTGTCGGCGTCCGGGATCCTCCTGTCGAAGGTGGCGTTAGGAAATTCCGCGCTCCACCGCCTGATCATCCACTGCCTCATGCGGCGATCGACGAACCGGCCGCGAATCATTCTCGCGAAATTGCGATCGCGTGCCGTCGCAAGCGGGTTGTTGAGGATGTCCTGATACTGCTTCACGAACCGGCCGAATCTCTGGTGCTGCAATGCAGCCGGCGTCATCAGCCATGCGTCCATCGAAGCGCCGACGCGGTTCGCGTGCTTCGTGATCTCGCGCTGCATCTGCAGGATCCTCGACTCGCGGCGCAGGACCTGGAGCTCCTTGCGGACCATGCCGATGTTGCCGCCGTTGGAGCCGATGCCGTTGACCTTCCACTTGAACGGCGAGGTGTCCATGCCGCGGAAGCCGAGACCGGACATCGCCGCGTTGAAGGTGCCGGCGATGAAGTTGCCCTTCTGGTATTCCTGGACGGCCGTCACGGCACCCTGACCGGCGGTGATGGTCTGTTCGACGAGTCTCGCCTTTGCCAGGAGACCCGCGGCGCGGCTCGCCTTGAGCACCGCGCCCGCGCCGCCAGGTACGAACGGCGTGAGGAGGGCCGCTCCGTCGAGGATGATGCCGGCGGTGTCGAGCAACGCCGCGCCGACGTTGCCTTCCTTCAGGTTGTAGCTGAGCGAGGTGATGCCGAGGCCGAGCGATGCGAAGTCCCACACGCTCTCGGCGATCGTTCCGCTGGGATCGGTCTTGTTGACAGGATCGCCCGCCGCGAACGCGTAAAGGTTCGCGGAGTCTTTGTAACCGCGCGGATCGGGCGTGAGGAACGTGCCCGTCGCGGCGTCGTACCAGCGCGCGCGAACGTACGCGATCCGCGTCAACGGCTCGACGAACGGCTGCGCCTTGAACGTCGAGGCGAGCAGGAGATCGGCGGCGTTGCCCGTGCCTTTCACGCCTAGGAGATTCAGCGAGGTGATGGCGTAGGGCGTCGTCGTGGCGCGACCGTTCGATCCGATGTCGCCGATGAAGCTCTCGAGCTCCGCCAGCGGCTCACGAATCTCGACAGGCAACGCGCTGGACGACAAGACGGCAGTTGAAGTGGCCTGCGCCCAGGCCGGGGCCGCGACGATCGGCACATCGATCGCCCACACCGCCGCACGGAGACTGGATGTTGCTGCAACCGACAGGGAGACAGGTGACCCGTCGGGATCGATGAGCGCGTTCCACTGCGCGGCATCGAGTGTCCAGCGGATCGTGAACGCATCACCCGAAGCGAGCGACGGCGCGGCCGCGGCGGTCCGGACGACGGTCCCGCCACCCGTCACGACCGCGAGACGGGCGCCGCTCGCAATCGTGCCTTCGGCAAGTTGCTCCGTCGCACTCATCGAGACGGTCACCGAGATCAGGTTGCCCTGTGCATCTTTGGCCGCTTCGATCTCCACGCGATCGATCGCGGCGCCGGAAAGCGCGAACTGCTCGGCGCCGAAGGGATCGGTGGTCAGGCTGCGCGCGACGATCGCCCCTTCGCGATCGACAATGGCCTGCAGCGTGCCGCCGGCGACTTCGTCGTAGATGGGATAGAGGCGCGCGAGCGCGGGTGCGCCGCCCGGACCCACCGGCTGCGACGGATCGACCGACGTGACTTCGAGCGGATCGTCCTGCGTGATGTCGCCGTGGATGAACTGCTTGAGGATGTCGTGATGCGGATCTCCGGCGATGCGGCTGGCGCCGGTGCGGAACACCGAGACGAGCCGATCGGCGATCGGATCCCACACGAACGTCGTTTCGGCAGGCAGACCATCGGCCGCCAGGACAACCGCGCGATCCTCCGCCTTCCAGTCCCACGTGTCTTCCGGAATCGTGATGGCCGGGGGCAGCGCGTACGACGCCGTGCGGCCGACCATGCGGTCGTTCCCGTCGTAGGCGTAGACGATGCGGCGCACCGGCACTGCCGTCGACGTCGGTTTCTCTACGACGGCGATGAGACGCTGCTTCGCGTCGTACTGATAGTAGAAACGGTCGTCGCCGCTGCGCAGTGAGCCGTCGTATTCGAACGTCTTCGAGATCGTGCCGCGGCGGAAGGTGGCCACCTTGTGACCGGCTTCCTCGGTAGCCGAGCTTCCCGGCGGGTCGATCTGATCGGGATCGATGCCACGCGTCTCGAGGATCGTGCGGACGGTATCGTCGAGCAGTTGCGCGCGCGATTGCTCGCCGCGGAAGTCGGCCTTGCTGAGCACTTCCTGCGCGACACCGGGAGCCGCATCTTCGACCGGCACGCCACCGCCCGGACCTTCCGGCTCGGGCGGCGTGATGTCGCCGTCCGCGGCCACGACGGAGCCGAAAAGGCGGCTGCGCTCGTCGTAGGAGTAGCGCGTCTTGCGGCCGTTCCCGGAGACGCCGAGGAGCTGCGCTTCCTGCACCTGCAACGTGTCGCCGTAGCTGACGCGCGAGCCGGCAATCTCGGTGCCGTTCAGCTTCGCCGACATCTCGATCAGTTGGCCGGTGGTCGGATCGTACGCGTAGTCGCGTACGAGCTTCTTGTCGCACCCGGCGCCGCTGCACGCGGCCTGACGCAGGTGGATGGTGCGGCTCTTCGGACGGCCGGCGTTGTGGTACTGGCCGTTGACGAGCTCCACGCCGTCGGTGAGAAGACGGCTCAGATTGCCCGCGGCGTCATACTCCATCGCCAGCTTCTTCGTCCACTCGGGCGTCGGGTCGCCGGGGAACGTGACCTCGGTGCGCTCACCGTAGCCGTTCCACGTGTGAACCTGCTCGAACTGGTCGAGAACCTCCGCGGTCGCGAGACCGGTGCCGTTCTTGTAGCGGATCTGACGCGTGACCCGGGGATTACCGTTGAAGTCGTAGTCCTCGTACTCGATGCGCGTGTCCTTGTTCGTCCACGCGGTGAGCCGGCCGGTGCCGTCGTTGTATTCGAGCTTGTCGAGTCTCTCGCCGGCGCCGACGGTCGCACTTCCCCACACGGCCACGAGCTTGCCGCGTGTGTCGTACTCGAAGGACTGCCAGCGGTTCTGACGGTCTTTGACCGCACGGACGCGCGAGCCTTCGTACTCGATCTGGTGCGTCGTCGTGTCGGGGTAATGAATGATGTGCGGCCGTCCGATGAGATCCGGCTCGACGGTCGTGTCGTCGGCCGGGCCGGTGCTGGCGGCGTCGGCGAACGCGAGAGGCGAGCCCGCGCGGCCGTACTGGAACTTCTGTTGCGATCCATCCGGCAGCGTTTCACTGCGCACGTTGCCGAGCGCATCGAAGAGACGATTGCTGGCGTCGCGTCCCGGCAACGCCGATTTCACGGGGTTGCCGGCCTGATCGCGCTCGTCGGTCCAGTTCAGCGGTCCGAGCGTGACGTTCTTCGTGCGGCCGAGAGCATCGAACCCGCGATCGAGGGTGTAGGCGTTCGAGCTGAGCGCCTCGGTGGTGCGAACGGTCGGCGAGAGACTGCCAACGCCATAGCTGAGGAAGTTCCTCGCCTCGACGGCCGCGCTCACGGAGTCGACCTGGCCTGCGCCGAACGTCGTGCTGAGGACGCGGCCCGCGTCGTCGTACGTCGTCATCGTGACGCGTCCCGGATCGCCGATCGCGTTCGACTTGACGGACACACCGGCATCGCGTCCGGCGGCGTCCCATACGTGCTCGGTGGTGCGGCTGTTTCCGCCCGCACCGGACTCGGTCGTCCGCTCGATCTTGCCGTCGTCCGTGTAATCGGTCTGGCGAACGAAGAACGGAGGCTCGCCGGGCGAGCGCTTCATGCGCAGCGCGGTGATGTTGCCCCAGCCGTCGTAATCCGCCTCGGTGATGACGCCGTCGGGCGTGAGCGACTTGCGCACGCGGCCATTTCCGTCGTGGGCACGCGCAACCGCGGAGCCGACGAGATCCGACGCATAGGCGACGTTGCCGCCCTTGTCGTAGACGAACACGCTCTGCACCGTGCCGCCACTGGCGGACGCCGTCGTGCTGCTCGATTTGACGCGGCCGAGTGAGTCGAGCTTCGTCGTCGTCACCGCACCGCTCGGATGCTTCGTGACGATCACGCGCTCGGAGAAGTAGCGCGAGTAGTCGACTTCCGCCGTCTTCGAATCGAAGTCGTTCGTTCCGACTTTGACGTTGTCGATGGTGGTGTTGGTGAGACGGCCGGATTCGTCGTAGAGGTAAGTGGTCCTGACGAAGCTGCCGCCCACGTTGTTGAGGCGGCGGCGATGTTCCTTCAGTTCGCCTGCCGGGAAGTATTCGAAATACTCCTCGACGAGAAGCGCGGGATCCGCCGGATTCTTCACTTCGAGACGCGTCGGACGGCGCCACGAATCGAGATCGATGGTCGTCGTCACGCCGTCGGGATCGACCATCACGACCTGGTTCTCGGACGGATACCGGAACTCCGTCTCGAGCTTGTTGCCGCTGCCGGAGAGCGCCTTGATGGGCAGTCCCCGTTTGTAGAGGTCGGACGGAACGGTCTCGGGGTACTTGTATTCGACCTGCGCGTTGGCCGTGGACGTCGACGAGGTGCCGCCGCTCGTCGTGACCGCCGTCGGCAATCCGGTCTGCAAGTCGTACGTCGTGGTGGCCTGATGCGACTCGTTCGGTTCCGTCAGAGACGGCGTGCCGCGATGCGCCTCGGGACTGGCGATCTTGGAGCCGTTCGCCGTCACCGAATTCAGGTAACCGCCGTTGTGCGCGAACTCGAAACGAACGGCGTCCGATCCCGGGGTGGACGCGCTGCACGGATCGGAGCCGCCGGTTGCGACGCCGGCGCACTTCGGCACGCTGCCGGCGAGCCCGGTCAGCGTCTCGTACGTCGAGGAAGCCGTGGAGACGCCTTCCAGGATCTCCTTTTCGAGCTGCCCTTCGCCGTCGTATTCGAATGTGTAGTTGCGCGTGGTGGTCGTCGTCGCGAGCGGCGAAGTCGCGCTCACGCTCGTCGGCAGCTCACCGAAGTCGAGGTTGGCCGTTTCGACGTCCCTCTCCTTCCGCGTCTTCACATGCGTGCGATCGATGGCGTATCGATAGAGGTCGGGGATTTCGGCTCCCGGCGAAGTGCCGGCGGGCGGGAACTGGGGCAGCTCGAACGTGTACTCGCGCACCTGGCCGAGAACGTCCGTGGTCTTCGCGGTAGGCGAAGCGCCGCCGATGCTGTATTCGTAGCGAGCCGTTTCGTTGGTCGCCCAACGCTCGTTGCCGACGTAGTCACGCGGCGCGCCCGCGGAAGCACCGTAGGCGAACGTCACACGCGGACGTCCCGAACCGGCGACCTCGTTCGGCAGCATCACATATTCGAGGTTGGTCGCGAGCTCGAGCTCGTCCTGATCCGTACCGCCGCCGCCGGTGTACTTGTAGCGCGTCGTCGGAAGACCGCCCGAGAACGCCGGCTGGTTGACTTCGACGAGACGGCCGGATTCGTAGCGGTACCGCAGGAGGCGCTTCCGCCAGTCTTCGATACGGTCGACGAGGCCCTCGCGAGCGGCATCGCTGTAGTAGTAGACCGAGGTCGGACGCTCGCTCGGGTCGATGATCTTCGAGAGACGGCCATCGCTGTCGTACAGATAGCGAATCTGGTTGCCCTTACCGTCGGTGGTGTAGAACGCGTCGCCTTCGCGGATGACGCGTCCGTAGTCGTCGAAGTAGATCAGGCGGCGCTTCTGATCGACCAGCGTCCACCCTTCAGTGGTGCGGACGAGGAGATAGAAGTAGCCCTTCGGCGCGAGATAGTCGGTGCCGTCTTTGGTGAAGAGCCACACTTCGCCGGATCCGTCTCGATATTCGACGTCGCCGGTCGGAAGGACGCGCAGACGTTTGAAGATGCCGGAATCCCAGCCGAAGCCGAACGCGGTGCCGCCGATCGTGCGCGAGTGATAGGTGCGGTCGAGCAGGACATTCCATCCCGCACGTCCGCCCGCATCGAGGTCGAGCGCGCTTGTGGAAACTTCACCACTGTGCAGGAAAACCGTGCCCTGGAACACGCCCTCCGCGACCGGCGGGTTCTGCGCGGCCGTGAGCACGTTCGCCGGCCGCACGGTATCGGCCATCGTGGTCGTGATGCGGGTGTAGAGACGCTGGTTCTCGCCGAGGTAGTCGTAATCGGTGCCGTCGTAGTTGCTGACGTCCGGCGCCATGAACTCGGGACGGATCAGCAGGGTACGGCCGGCCGTGTAGAGCTCGAAGTAATCCTCGTCGGCGGTCTTGTTCTTGAGGAAGCGCGGAAGCTCGCACTGGAAGCAGCCCGCCTCTTCCCTCGTGCCGAATCCGGGGATGCTGCCGTAGCCCGCGTTGAGCTCGAACTTGTAGTCCTTGCGAGCACGTGGATCGGCGATGGCGACGATCCACGGCGAGACGAAGCGGTTATAGCCCTTCTGGTACCGCAACGCGGCGGCGCCCGGTACGGTCGTGTCGATGACGCGGCGCAGATAGAACTTCGTCGGATCGACCGCGCGCTCGGTGTTGCCGCCGTTCGCTTTGCGCTGGCGCAGATGCGCACGAGGCAGCGGGTCGCGCGTCTGCTCGGTGACCGCGCCCGGAATGCGCTCGCTCTCGATCGCGAGAGTGGGCTTCGCGATTTCACTGGTCATCGAGCCCGGCAGCGCGATTTCCACGCGGAACACACCTTGGGAGACGTTCTCGCGGCAGCGCGTCGGACCTTCGACGTCGGAACCGGAGTCTTCGCACGGCGGCAGCGTCTTCACGTACTCGTCGACTTCGAGCGGACGCTGAATGCCGAGAGGCACGATCGAGGAGACGTTCGTCAGCTCGCCGGTCCCGAAATTCACCTTGACCGAGACGTGAGGATCGACACCGGAGTAAACGCGGAACTTGTTGCCGGTCAGATCGCCCTTGAACAGGAACCCGGTTTCCGGATCGGCAACCGGTGCGAGCGACCCTGCGGTACTGACGTCGGTCGGCGCTTCCGACTTCCAGATGATGCGCGGATCGTCGCTGCCGAACGAAAGCGGATCGTATGGATCCGGTCCGGCGAGCAGCGCCTTCTCCACGGTCTTGAACAGCGGCTGCGTGCACGACGGCGACGCCGGCGTGGCGCACGCCGTGAGCGCGGGCACCGTATCTGACTCGTCGATGCGCGTGAGGTCGATCAGGAGCGCACGATTGTTTCCGTCGGTTGCGGTCGCGTAACGCGTCCCGGGGATGACCCGGACGGCGACGGCACCCGCGGGCACCCAGATGATGTCGACGAGCGAATCCTGCGTAAGAGGTTTGCTCGCATCCACCACGAGAATGCCGAACTGATAGCCGGAGACGAGTGCATACGACTTGCGGCACTGCGTCGACTCGCCCGTTGCCGGATCGACGCAGTCGGTGAGCTTGTCGTAGCGACCGATCGTCGAGAAGCGTCCGTTGAGCTTGCGTCCCTTGTCCAGGAACGCCTTGCGAATGGTTGCCAGACGCGGGTGATCGACCGGCGGATTGACGTTACGGCTGGTGAACGCGATCGCTTCGGTGAACGACACATTCGCGCCGAGCGGGCCGTACGGACTCATGTCTGGACCGGTGGACTCACGGCTGCCCGGGATCGGCTGAGCGATCACCGATCGAATGCCCTTCGTCGATTCGAGCGCGAGGACGTTCAGCAGCGGCTGTCCGGAATCGTCGCTGCCCGTCACGACGATCGCATCGGCGGTATACGTCATGACCGGAGGCGCGCAGGGATTGCCGTCCGGACCGTTCGGATCCTGGCAGGGCGTCTGGACCTTCGCCTCGGTGACCATGATCTGTTCGCCCGGCTGTTCGAAGTCCGGACCCGGCAGATTGGAGTGCCAGTGATTCGTCTCGATCGCGTTGAGGTCGAACAGGCCGACGCCGAAGCCGAACAGCGACACGGCGCCATACGTGGAGTGGTTGCGGCTGACGCGGATCTGGTCGCCGTCGCGGACGAGAACATTCTCGATCTGCGCCGTCGCCTGGCCGTCGTAGATGAGGATGTCCTTCGACCAGCGCGTGCCGAGAGTCAGGTTCTCGACGGTGACGCGCTGCGTCCGGAAGTGCATCGTCGACTTCGGAACGACGACCGTGAAGACCTTGAAATCGCCGGACGAGCCGGTCTGCGACACGGTTGCACCGAGTTCGTTCGGAGCGAAGTCGCTGACGAACGTCGGGCCACCGGCCTTCACGAAGTACTGGTCCTGCGCGAGGATCTGCAGGCGGCGCGGCGTCGCTTCGACGCGGTCGGAAAGTGTCGACCAGGTCGTGCCGAGCGGCAGACCCACGTTGATGCCCACACGCCACGAGACGATGCCGGTTGCCTTCGGTTCGACTCTGCCCCCGGCGTGGAAGTCCTCGACGCGGAACGAGCGCACGAGGCCGTACATATTGTTCTGAGCGGTGGTCCAGATGCGGCCGTGGTGATCGATCTCGATCGCCCATTGCTGCCCCGACCCCTCGGGGAACGGAACGGTGTACGCGTGCGGTGTGAGCGAGGCGAGGCTCGCCGGATTGGATACGTCGTACGTCTGCAGGCCGCCTTCCAGCGCCGAGACGAACAGCAGGTTGCCATCGAGCGCGAGATCGCGGACGGAGCCTTTGGAGAGAGTGATCGACGAGCCAAGGAGGTCACCGGCCGGCTTGCGGATGGTGAACGGCAGATACATCGTGCCGCCGACGAGCGACTTCGCATTCGGGCCGGCCTTGTCGGTGAGCGAGCCGTCAATGACGACGCGATACGTTGCGCCGCGCTGCAGCTCGCCGGGGAACGTCATCGTGACGCGGCGGTCTCCCGAGTCGACCGTGAACTCGATCTGACCGATGATCTTCTGGAAGTTCGGCGTCGGCGCTCCCGATGCGGGTTCGTCTTTCTCGAGCCAGAGGTAGTCCTCCAGGCCGGAGACGTCGCCGCCGTACTCGATCGCTTCATTGAAGACGATCTGCACTTCGCGCGTCGGCTCGACAGAATCGGCCGAAGAGGCGATGAGCAGACGCTCCCCGACCTTTGTTCCGTAGACGGTGCGCGCGTCTCCTGCCCCGGTACCGGTTGAACCGGAGTCGAGGTTGACGACGCTGAACGTCTTCGGCAGTGAGCCGGTGCGCGTCACTGTCGCCGGGCCGGTGTCGGAAGTGCTGCCGGTCAAGCGAATCTTGAATCCCGGAACCGGAGTGAGATCTTCGTCCGCGATCGGAATCTCGATGACGTCGACGTTGAACGGTTTGGCGAAGATCGGATACGGACCGGAGGGATTCGGCTGCGGTGACGGCAGCGGCTGGAACGTCCCCGGCTCCGCTGGCGGAAGCGCGTCGTATTGCGACGTGAAGTCCGTCATGCCGGTCGCCGTGTCGACGCCTTCGACGTGGAACGGCACACCTGTGAGCATCGGGGCGACCACGCGGCCGCGTTTCGCGGTCAGGTAGAAGTTCGAGATGTAGAGCGACTGCAGGGCGGAGAAGAACATGTCCAAGCCCTGCTGGATGCCATCGATCGCGATCCAGCCGACGCCCATGCCGACCGGGACGCGGATGTCGAGGAAGCAGTACTTCGCGCCGCCGTGAACTTTGAGGAGGTACTCCTTCACCTGCCCGCCCGCGGCGGTGGTGTTCGAGCGCACCGAGAGGCGCGCGTTGCCGACCGGGGCGACGTCGCGCGTCGTGAGCATGTTGCCGCTGACGGAGACGAGGTCGTCGATCTCGATGCGCGGGCCGCGCACGGAGTCGCCGAGACGGCCGAGGAGGAACGTGCGGCCGGCGGTGTCGGTACCCGCCGGGATCGGGACTTCGATCTCGAGCGGCTTCTTCGACTGACCTTCGAACTGCAGATCGACGCCCGCGATGTAATTGAGCTCGCTCGCGTACGCCGGGACTCTCGTGAACACGCTGACGGGCGCGGGATCGACCCGCACCTCGGTGAGCGCGTCGAATGCGCCCGCGGGAACCACGACCACGATTCCTTCCGGCGTCACGAGGCGTGAGTCGACGTCGGGTGAGACGAAGAACGAGCGGCCGTCCGGCTTCACGAACGGCGTGAGGCGGATCATGGCAATGATGCCCTTCGACACGCGGTCGAGGACCTGCAGCTCAATGATGTCAGCGAGGGTGATGCGGTCTTTGGCGTTGAGGTGACCGATGTCGAGGACGAAGGCGCCGTCCGTTGCGGCTTCCTTGGTGTAGCTCTCGATGAATGTGCGGCCTCGGCGGATGGCCACGGCCATGGCGCCACCGGGGATGGCGCCGGCAAGCCCGGTGATCTTCGATTTGCCGTTCGCGTCCGGCATCTCGATCTTGATGAGGTCGCGGTTGATGGTGTTATTGAACGGGATCGCGCGCGTGGTGAACGTGGCTACGGCGGCGCGGCCGAACGGTGCGCCGTTGAGGCCGCGGATATTCGGGGTGACCGTGACGCTGTACTGCGTCGCCGCAGAGATGGGCTGCGCGGGACGGAAGCGGACGACGTTGGCGCCTTCGAGGGCGACGGTGCCGGCGACGGTGGTGCGTGTGTTGAGGTTGGTGACGACGATGCCGCCCTGCACGGAGGTCGGATCGATGGCCACGTTGAAGGTGGCCTGGATCACGACCGCGTCGGTGGCGTCGATCTGGGCGTTGTCGGCGGGCTCGATCTTCGTGAGCTTCGGCGGCTGCGCT
>DASPHZ010000072.1:0-189999 GCA_035629395.1 Thermoanaerobaculia bacterium | reverse complement strand
AGGTCCTGGAAAATGCTCGACGCAGGGCGGGCTGCGTGTTGCAACGCGCTCATGACTGCTCCACCGCCTCCAGCGCGGCCGGCTCGTATTCATCCAATGGCGTGTGGCGGTCGCCGTGCGCGCGCATGGCGTGCGGCATCTGCTTCCACTCGCCGTTCGCGGCGAAGAAGACGTCGCGCAGTGCGCGGCGGGCGCGGCCGAGGGAGTCGGCGGTGTGATGCCAGGCGAAGCGCGCCACCTGGCCAGCGTACGTGAGCAGGTTGAAGCTGGCGTAGTCGCGCCACTTTTTGTCGCCCTGGAAGCGGTACCACAGCACGTGGCGCGCACCCGCCGGAAGTGTGAACGTCGCCGGCGTGCGCTGTTCCGGATCGCCGAAGCCCATGTACGGCGGGAGGAACTTCAGCGCGCCGAGGCGGGCGAAGATCCGCTCGTTCGCCACCTCGTGTGTGATGCGGCCCGACACGGCCTCGGCGATGTCGTCGGACGAGGCCATCATCGCTGCCTTCACCTCCGGCAGGTGACTGCTCAACACACCCAGCCGTCCCGGCGCGGTCGTTCGGTCGAGGAAGGCGCGGTCGCCCGAGCCGAGAAACCGGATCAGATTCGCGAACGGACCGAACGTGCCGAGGAAGTTCCCCATCACCCAGTTGCGGTTCCAGGCATTCCAGAGGTCGTAGCTGGCGAACGAGTCGAGAGAGGTCGTGACGACGTGGTCGAAGTGATCCATCGCCCCGTTCACCACGTCGTCGATGCGGCGGAAGCGCTCGAGGGCGAAGTCGTCGTCCTTGAAGGCCTGCAGCATCGATTCGGCCATGAGGTCGACGGACACGGTCAGCACGGACAGGCCGCTGGAGAAGAGCGGATCGACGAAATGCGCGGCGTGCGGGAGCTGGATGACGCGGTTCGCCAGCAGCGTCTTCTGCGAATACTGGATGCGCCCCGTCCCGACCCACGGCCGCACCGCGGTGGCACCGGCGAAGTGGCGCTGGATCGACGGGAAGCGGGCGATCGTCGAGCGGAACTCTTCCTCCGGCGTCCCCTGCGGCGTGGGGTACTTGCGGCGGTCGAGCATCAGGCCCACGCTCGTCAGTGGGTTCGTCGACTCGCGATGGTTGTTGAAGGGGATGACCCACACCCAGCCGCCGTCGAAGACGTGATGCATCGTGCTGTGCGCCAGCGGCGAGGGAGTGACCTTCTTTCCGTCGAGCAGCAGGTCGGCCGGCTTCATGCCGACGAAGTGGTTGTACAGCGCGCGGGTGTCGGTGCGGAAGCGCGGCTCGGCGTCGCGCAGATTCAGTTGCGTGGAGACGTGCGAGCGCATGCCGCCCGCGTCGACGAGGAACGCCGCCCGGATCTGCTCTCCGCCGGCGACGTTGACGCGGATCTCGTCCTCGCGCAGCTCCACGCTGGCGACTTTGGTCTGCTGCCGGAAATCCGCCCCGTACTGGACGGCCATCGAGGCCAGATACGCGTCGGTGTCCTGGCGGTAGAGGTGCGAATCGGGCCCGAACGGCGGCGTGAGCGTCGGGAGCTGATTCGTCTCCTCGGGGCGATGCTTCTCTCCCTCGCGGTGGTACATGAACCCGAAGGAGCGCTTCACGCCGCACGCGGTGCTGATGTTGTCGCGCAGCGCGTGGAAGCTGCCCAGCCAGCCGATCTCCGGGACACCGTATTTTTCGGCCAGAATGCGCAGGCGCACGCCGGTCTCGGGGATGAGCGACTCGCCGATGGCGAAGCGCGGATGGGTCAGTTCTTCGATGAGCAGCGTGGAGAGGCCATGCTTTGCCAGGATGCAGGCGAGCATGGAGCCGCCGATGCCCGAACCGAGAATTGCCACGTCATAACGATCAACGTACGCCACAGGCCTCCGTCGTTGCCGGTCCGTTTGTCGAGAGCCGTCAACTGAGATCGGCACCCCGGGTGCGCCGGGTGACGTGAATCACTCGGGATTGAGGGATGCGTGATGGTAGTGAGGGGAGAGTAACAGCGTTTGATCGTGGCGGCGCGCGGACGCGGTTCTCGGTTGTCCGTTCTCGGTTGTCTGGGCGATGTCGCGCTGCATGCCAGACAACCGAGAATGGATCACCGGCAATCCCTGTGCTGGGATGTCACTACGTCCGGACAGCAAGACGCTCATACGGCGCCTGGGCAGACGCGGCGGTGTATCCTGCTTCTATGAATCCCACCGTCCGCAATGTCGTCGCGCTGATCGCCGCGTTCGTCACCGGATGGGTTGCCATCGGGATCACCGTGGGCGTGCAATATGGGACAGGGGCGCCGCGGGAGTCCTCGGGGCTCAGCGGGTACCTCGGGATGCGCGCGATCGAGCTCGGGCCGTGGCTGATCTTCGCGGTCGTGTTCGGCCTCGTCGCGGCGGTGCTCGTTGCGAATCCGCGCTCGCGGCACTGGCCTGGCATCGTCGGCGCGATCGCCGCCTGCTACAAAGGCTCGTCGATTCGCTTCATCGCGCCGGATGTACAGGAATGGGGCATCACCGCGTCCGAGTGCATGCTGGTCGGCATTGCGGCGGCGGTGGTGTTCTCGCTCGTCGCGCGCCGGCGCGGGAAGCGGCCGTTGCAGGTCACGCCTGCCGGAATGCGGTGACGAGGATCGTCGCGATCAGCGGCAACGACAGCACGAGCACCCCCCACGGCAGCAGGAACATGAAGCCGAACGCGGGAGAGGTCAGGGCGATGAGCGCCCACACGATCAGCGCGATACCGCGCCATGTGCGCCGTTCCGGAAGGTTGAACGCCGCGACGAGCAGCACGAGCGAGCCGGCCCACACGCCGGACGTAATGATCTGCAGGAAGGACGAGCCGACGAGCCAGCCGAAATGCTCCTTGTCGACGATCACCAGCGCCACGACGAGCAGCACCAGCACGACGAGGGCACATCCCACGGTTGCGGCATAGAGCCACCGGCGTCTCGACGATACGGGCATGCGGCCATTGTAACCGGGCTCGGCGTCAGAACCGTCCGTCGTCGACGATGCGATAGAGGTAATCGACATACTGCACGCCCTTGCTGGTCGTCACCGCCAGCGTATGCGGCGAGCGTGGTGCGAACGGATCGTCGCGGAAATTCACGTCATGCGTCCAGCGGCGCTGCAGTCCCGGCCCTTCGACGGTCAGATGAATGTGCGCCGCAATACGGGTGCCGGGATAGGAGCCGGGACGAATCGTATGGAACGTGAAACGGCCCTGCGCATCCGTGCGTGCCCAGCCGCGCAGACGCCAGCCGCGCGCACGATTGTGGTTGTACACACCGGCCGCGTCAGTCTGATATGCGAAGACGATCACGCCGGCCGCGGGCTTCGTGCCGTCGCTCTGCACGATGCGTCCGCGCACGACGAGCGGCGTGCCCGGCTCATTTGCCGGCGCGATGCGGGTGACCGAGGGAATCGACTTCGGCCGGTGGCGCTGGGCTTCTTCCCAGAGGGCCAGCCATTCCCTGTCCTGCGCAAGGGCAGGCATCGCAATGAATAGAGCGAGCGCAATGAATTTATTCATAGGGCACTGTCTCAATCCCATGAGGCGTGATGACGCTAGCACGCGAGGATCGGCGCGTTTGTGTCACTCCGCGAACGAAGGCGAAACGCGATGCGCCGCCGACGGTGATTACCGCGAATGGATCACGAACGGCGGCGCCTGAACAGTGAGTCCGCGGCGATTGACTTTCACTTCGAGCGCGAGGTTGCCGGAGGGGAGTAATTCCTCCGTGCTCAATGCGATCTCGTATTGACCGGCAATCGCGCCAGTGGCGCGGTTGATGGCCTGACGCGCAAAGTCCTGGGTGCCGACGTAAAAGCCGCCGGTCGTTTTCGCCGTGGCCACGAGCCCGCTCGTCAACTGGCCGCCGAGGCCGGTGCCGAGGGTGATTACGGGAACGTGCTGGTCGACCAGTTCCTGCATGGCGTCGGTCCAGCCGGGCGGCATCAGTTCGCCCAGGCCCCAGCCGGCGAGGAGGATCATCTTCGGCCCTTCGATCGCGCGTAATGCTTTCGCGATCAGCAGCAGTCCGGCCTCCGCGGTCGCCGCGCGTTTCATTGCATCCGGATCGAGTTGCGTGGCGAGGGAACCCTCGTCGCCGGCGGCATGGAGTGGCGGCGGAGGCGTGCGCTCGATGCGGATCGACTGGGCAATGGCCTTGCGGGTGAGCTCGCGGTCGCGTGTGAAATCGCTGCGCAGCTTGAGCTGCGAATCGTGCGACAGCACGGCCACGCGCGCCTCCGGCTCGATCCCGGCGACGATCTGGTCGACGACGTAGTTGCCTTTCATCTGCCCGGCGATGCGTGCGTTGTTGCGGCCGAAATCGGTCTGCACGTACACCACGAACGTGCGCGGCTGCGGCGCGGCGAGCTCGGGCGGAAGCTGTTCGAGCTCGTCCGGGCGAAACGCCGTCTCGCCGCCGCGGACCCACGTCGCGGACTCGATCGTGGCCGGCTTGCCGGCGAGGCGAACCGAGAAATCGTCCGCGGTCAGGTCCTGCACGGGACGCCCCGCGCTGTCGACCACGCGCACGTTCAGCATGTAGCGTACGACCGTGATCGTGTCGTCGTACTGCGGGTGCTGCGCGGTCATCAGGAGGAGGAGCGCGAGGGCACGCATGCCGAACAGCGTAGCAGGCTCATATCTCCGCCACGACCGGGCGCGCATCGAACGGGCGCTCGAGAGCGCGCGCCCGGAAGAGCTGCGGTGCGCGCCTAGGCGGAGTCCCGGATCGCAAGGCACGACCGGCAAACCGCGGCGCCACCGGGAGGCCGTCGTCCGGAACGTTCGTCACCATCACGTTGGCGCGGAACGTGAAATCTCGCAAATAACTCTGACTATGCGCTGCCTGGCCCGAACGCGTACTTTCGAACGCTGCCGAATGGATGCTCAGTGGCTCGTTTGCCGGGCTCATCGCTCGCAATCGTTGGCCGCCGTCGCCGTCGTGATGATCAGTGCCGCTGTGATTGCGGGGCTCTCCCGCAACCTGTTCGAACCGCGGCCGCCGGAAAAAGCCGCGGCGGCGCAGGTCAACACGCTGAGCATGCTCGGGCCGGCGGCGACCCGCGACGCCACCGTCCAGTCGCTGTTCGTGGACGTGACCTTCGAGGCCGACACGCCGGAACGGCCCGCGCTGCCGCCGTCGTGGCATGAGGGCATTCAGATGCTCGGCGCGCTGGAGACCGACGACGGCACGCGCATTCGCCTGGCCACCGACTGGCGCTATCAGGACCACCAGCAGACGACGCAGGCGCGCCGCGTCTCGTTCCGCTTCGCGCCGGAGTCGGCGGACGACCTGCACGGGCGCTCGGTCCACGACCTGGCGAGCTTCAACAAAATGCAGCTCGATCTCAAGCGAGCATTCGCGCATCTCAACTTTGCGCAGGAGTCCCGCGAAGTCGCCGTCACCGTGCGCATCGTCGTCAATGGCGTGCACGTCGTCGATTCGCACTCCAGGCTCGCGCCCGCGCAGTTGCTGACCGACGACGCGCCGACGTTCCACCTCGACGAAGCCGTCGGCGACATCCCGAAGCGGTATTACACCGTCGCTCAATAATCCCCACTGTGCGACCCCTCCCAGGCAACCAGCAACCAACCATCAGCAACGAGACAGGCAGCGTCCCGACGGAACATCAGACCGCTGTCCTGCGTCATAGGAAGACGTGTTGAACGCCACCCGGCTGTCCCTCCTTCTTCTGTGCGCGCTCCCGCTCGCCGCCGATCCTCTCGGCGACGTCCGCGCCGCCCTCGGTAAGCTCACGGGCCGCGACCCGATCCGCGCAACGTACGACGTGCAGCGCACCGTCTCGAACGAGGGGAGGTTCAACGACGACAAGTACGCCGGCAAGGTGACGGTGGAACTGGAAGGCGACGCGAACGGCTACCGCATCGTCTTCGCGCGTCCCGTGCTCGACCAGGTGCAGCGCGAGCTGCAGGCGGAGGCGCGCGATCCGAAGAAGACGATGCCGACCGCGACCGCGCTCGACGAGATCCGTCCCGTCGATACCTCGAGCGCGATCGACTTCGCCCCCGTGCTCCTGCGCACGCTCGAAGGGGCGAAGCTCGTGTCCGACACGAACGGCACGTGGGCCGGCAAGCCGGCGCGCGTGATGGTCTTCCGTCTTCAGGACGAGCCGCACCAGGGCCCCGGCAAAATCACGGTCGCGGACAACAAGCTCACGCTCTGGCTCGGTCCGGACCTCGTGCCGCTCGCCGCGGAGAATCTCTTCAGCGCGAAGTTCTCGATCCTCCTGATCAAAGGGGAGACGAAGCGGAAGAACTCGTGGCATTTCGCGCGGGTGGGCGATCGCCTCGTGCGCGCACGGCACGAAGGGAGCGAGAGCGGGTCGGGGCTGGGGCAGAAGGGGAGCGAGAGCGTCGTGGCGACCGTGCGCGTGCATTAGCGCGGCCTGCCGGCGCGACGACGAGAGGCTTCCGGCCGGTCCCCGCGCGGGTGGTAGACTCCCGCGCCATGTCGACACGTGACTTTTTTGCGCAGCGTCTGGCCACCGAGCTGCCCGCGTTTTCGAAGGTGATCCGCGCACTCAACCCGGATCAATGCGACTACCGCGCGCACGAGAAGAACATGTGCTCGGGCGATCTCGCCTGGCAGCTCGCGCAGGAGATGGCCGGTCTCGCGGACCTGTTCGAGAAGGGCGAGATCAACATGGGCGCGTCGCAGCGTCCGGCGTTGAACGAGATCGCCGATACGTTCGATCGCAACGCGCAGCTCGCGGTCGAGCGCGCGAAGGGCGCGAGCGAAGAGAAGTGGACCGCGCCGGCGCGCTTCCTCTGGGGCGGCCACGTTGCGTGGGAAGCGCCGGCGTCCGAGCTCGCGTGGGGATTCCTGTTCGACATGATCCACCACCGCGGCCAGCTCTCGACGCACATCCGCCCGACGGGTGGAAAGGTGCCGGCGATCTACGGGCCGAGCGGGGACGATTCAGGATCGTAGCCGCACCGTAAATATCGATCCTTTTCCCACCTCACTCTTCACTTCGATCGTGCCGCCGTGGGCCTCGATCAAGCGCTTCGTGATGGCGAGGCCGAGGCCCACGCTGCGTTGACGCGATACGGACGCCGTCGACAATCGCGTGAACGGTTTGAACAGATCCGGCAGCTCTTCGGCCGGGATGCCGGGGCCGCGATCCTCGACTTCCAGCTCCACGCCGCCCTCGATCGTGTGCGCGCGCAGCTCGACCACCGCTCCGGCTGGTGAGTACTGCACCGCATTGGAGACGAGGTTCTGCAGCGCCTGCGTCATCTTCACGCGATCGATGCGCATCGACGGCAGCTCGCGCGTGGCGACGTAGCGCACCTCGACCTGCCGCGCGTCGGCGATGATGCGCATCGTTTCGACCACGCTCCGCGCCAGGTCGTCGATCGGCGTCTCTTCCGGCTGCAGCCGCACGTGTCCCGATTGGATCGCCGAGAAATCGAGCACGCTCTCGACGAGCCGGAGCATGTAACGGCTGTTCGTCTCGAGGCGCCGGAGGAGGACGAGATTGTCCTCGTTCATCGTCGCCGCGTCCTGGAGCAGGAACGTGATGAACGCCGCGTTGGCGTTGAGCGGATTGCGCAGATCGTGCGCGGCCATGCCGAGGAGCTCGTCCTTGTAGTCGTTGAGCCGGCGCAGCTCGGCGACCGTGCGCGCGAGCTCGCGCTGCGCCGTCACGAGCTCGTTGTTCAGCCGCGCCAGCTCCTCGTAGAGCTCGTACGTCGACTCCGTCCGCCGGATCTCCTCGGCCACATCCGCGAACCCTTCGATCGAGTCCGCGAACTGCGCGGCGGTCGCGGGATCGATCACGCCGACGATGCGGATCACGTCGTTCCTGCAGAGACCGAAGCAGTGCACGTCGCGCGTGCCGATGCGCAACGGCGTGGAGCGTCCGAAGCCGCCGCGCGAGACGCTGCGCAGGAAGAGCGTGCACGCTTCCGCTGAGGAGGGATCGACGGACGCATGCAGCGATGCGCGCAACTCCGCGCCTTCGAGCGACGCCGCGGCGACGTGAGCAATCGCTCCGTCGGGAGCGCAGAGGAACGCCAGGCCTTCAGGCGGCGGTGAGTCGATTGAGGAGAGCGAGGCCGTCATCGGCGTTTGCAGCGAAACCGTCAGCCCCGATCGTACGCCAAACCTCAGGGGCCATACGGAACGCGCGCCCGCCCACGATCACGCGCGCGCGCTCGAGCTCCGGCCGCGCGTGGAAGATACGCACCAGCTCCCCGACCTCCGCGATGTGCGGAGGCAGGGTCGCGGACACGAGTAAAAAGTCCGCTTTCTGATCGACGCAGAGTTGCACCGCGGCCGCGGGAGGAACGCTGGCGCCGAGGTACCACGTTTGCCAGCCGTCCAGCTCGAGGAGGTCCGTGATGATGCGCAGCCCCACCTCGTGCAATTCACGACCGACGCACATCGCCACCGCGCGCAGCCCCCGCTTCGGGCCCGCGCCGAAGATGCGGCTGTAGAGCTGCGTCATGATGTGCTGCGTCGCGGCCGTGCAGAAATGCTCCTGCGCGACGCTGATCTGATTGAGCTGCCAGAGCCGCCCGATCTCCTGCTGCGCCGGCTCGAACACGTGGCGATAGACGTCGCGAAGCGACGCGCCGCCGTCGAGCGTGCCGACGATCACTTCCATCGCCTCGCGCCGGTTCGCGCGCAGCAGCGCGCGCAGGTACTCGGATGCGACCGACCAGAGCGGCGCACGCGGATCGAGGAACGACGGCACATCGTCGGGGAGTGCCGGCAACTGTTCGAGCGCCGCGCGGAGGTAGTCGAGCGCGTCGGGATGGTCGGGCAGAACCGAGGTGATGATCTCGAGGTTCTTCGCCAGATCGTCCTGCGTGATGTTGCGTTTCGCGAGCACGACCTTCGTCCAGCCGATGTAGTCGATGAACATGGCCGGGCTGTCGGCGTCGAGCGCGATGGCGAGGTACTGCAGGTGGAAGCGCGCGTCTTCGAGACAGCGCTGCCGGTTCATCGCCTTCGCGTGCACGGCGAAGTGGCGATCGGTGATCGCCGAGGCGAGATCGTCGAGATGCGTGCGGATGTAGTGTGCGGTGATCATGACGCGACGTAGCGGAAGCTTCGCAAATTCGTGGCCGACGGATCGAGTTTGAGGCCTTTCGGGATGTAGGAATGGGAGTCGCGGAACTCGTGACTGCGGTGCCAGACGCGGAAGCTTTCCTCGTCGGTCCAGTAGGTCACGAGCCAGAACTCGGAGGCATCCTCGGTCGGCGAGAGGACGTCCATGCGTACGAAACCCGGCGCGCCGTCGACGAGATGGGGGCGCGTGCGAAAGGCCTCCGCGACCTCCGACTCCATTCCGTTGCGCACGCGGAAGCGCGAGATCGAGACGTAGGTGGGCTCCATCGTGCGGAAACGCTATCAGCTTTGACCCGCCCGCGGGTCAATGTTCGTTCTCGTGCTCACGCGCTGACCCCACACCAATGTCATGCGGCCTCGGCCGCAGACGCACTCAAGTGCTGTACTTCCATCCACTTGCACGTCCTTCCCTCCATCCATCCACAAATGGCTCGCCGTTTGGACTGAGGGAGCCACATCCGAAATCAGGAGGAGGAACGAATGACCCGTAGAGCTCTCTCTCGTATCACGCTGTTGGCCGTGCTTCTGATCATGGCATCAGTGCCCCTCTCCGCCTCGCAGTTCATGGTGCAGCCGTTCGACCAGGTCGCGCGCGATTCGCGTTTCATCGTGCGCGGTCAGGTGGTCGACACGTACAGCGCGTGGGACGAAGCGCGTGAAGTCATCTTCACGTACGCGACGATCCGCGTGCAGCGCTACTTCGGCGAGACCACCGGTCCGGACACGCTCGTGGTCCGCGAAGTCGGCGGCACCGTCGACGGCTACACGCAGGAAGCGGTCGGCTTCCCGGCCATCCGCCGCGGCGAGCAGGTCGTCCTCTTCCTCTCGAACTGGGAAGACAGCACGGACCTCCGCATCCACGCGTACAACCAGGGCAAGTTCCTCGTGAAGCACCGCGGCAATCTCGAAGTCGTGGTCGAGGATCCCGTCAAACAGGGTGAAGAGCGCCTCGCGTCGCCGAACGGCGGCCGCTTCCACGTCGAAGGCAATGCCGAAGGCGTTGCGCTGACGATCGACGAGCTGGCAACGATGATCGAAGACGCCCGCGCCGGCAATCCCACCCGCTTCTCGCGTGAAATGCACTGATAGGGAGGACGAACCGTGAACAGGAAATCCATCATCTCGCTCGCTTTCGCCACGATCTTCGTCATCGCCGCCGCTGAGCCGGCGCTGGCGTACGTCCTTCTGTCGCCGCGCCGCCGCTGGTCGACGACGCCGATCACCGTGCGCGTCTACACCACCGGCAACTCGACCATCACGGACGGCAGCGGCGGCGTGAATGCCACCGTCAGCGCGATCCGCGCCTGGGGCATCATCAGCTCGAGCACGACCACGAGCGCCGCGGTGCGCGGCAGCGCGCCGGCCACGATCATGCTCAACACGAACGGCGGCGTCTGCACCGGCTCGTGCCTCGCGGCGACGCTCACCGGCTACTACACGACGCAGACCGGCGACGACCGCATCTACGACGCCGACGTCTACACGAACACCGCCGTGCAGATGTACTCCTCGGGTGAGTCGGGCTGCAGCTCCGAGTACGACATCAACGGGATCATGGTGCACGAGGTCGGACACGTGATCGGCATCGGTCACTCGAACGTGTCCGGCGCGACGATGTACCCGTCGATCAGCGCCTGCAACACGTCCGCGCGCACGCTCGCCTCGGACGACATCGCGGCGCGCGACGATCTGTACTGAGGGTCACTTTCAAAGCCCGGCGTGGGTCAATCACCGTCAAATGGCGCAGCGATTGATCCACGCCGGCACTCTCTTCACGGGCGGAATACCGCGTTCAAGTCCCGCAACAACAAATGATTGACGCCCAACTAACGGATCCGAATGCGGCTGGCCCATCGCTTGGAGTAGCCCTGCTCATAAGGAGGCAATGGATGCATCGTAGATTGGTCATCGGTACCCTGCTTCTCGTCCTCGCTCTTCCGCTCGCAGCTTCGCAGTTCGTTCCGCAGGACTTCGACGTGGTGGCCCGTGAATCGAGCTTCATCGTTCGCGGCCATGTCGTCGATACGTACAGCGCGTGGGACGACGCGCGCGAGGTGATCTACACCTACGCGACCGTCCGCGTGACTCGCTTCTTCGGTGAGGCGACCGGTCCGGACACCCTCGTCGTCCGCGAAGTCGGCGGCACCGTCGACGGATACACGCAGGAAGCGATCGGCTTCCCGGCCATCCGTCGCGGCGAGCAGGTCGTGCTTTTCCTCTCGCAGTGGGAAGACAGCGGCGACTACCGCATCCACGCCTACAACCAGGGCAAGTACCTCGTCCGCGAGCGCGCGGGCAAAGAGATCCTCGTCGAAGATCCGGTCAGGCAGGGTGAGGCCCGTCTCGCCACGCCGGACCGCTTCCATGTCGAGCCGCTGGCCGAGACCGGCCTGACGATCGACGAATTCGCGTCGATGGTCGACGAAGCGCGCGCGGGTGGCCGCACCGGCAAGTTCACGCGCGTCGCGCAGTAAGGAGAACGAACGATCATGAAGAAACAGACGATTCTCGCTCTCGCGATCACCGCCATCATCGTTGCCGTCTCCGCGGAGCCGGCGATGGCGTACGTCCTCCTCTCGCCGCGCCGCACGTGGGCCTCGACCCCGATCTCGGTGCGCGTCTACACGGCGGGTAACTCCACGATCAACGACGGTGACGGCGGGGTGACCGCCACGGTCGGCGCCATCAAGGCGTGGTCGGTGGTCAGCTCCGCCACGACGAACCAGCGCGCCGTCCGCGGCAGCGCCCCGTCGACGATCGAGCTCAATAACAACGGCAAGATCTGCACGGGCTCGTGCCTGGCTGCGACGCTCACCGGCTATTACAGCGGCTCGACGATCTACGACGCCGACGTCTACACGAACACGCGTTACAGCTACACGTCCTCGCGCGAGACGGACGGCTGCAGCGGCGAGTTCGACATGGACGGGATCATGGTCCACGAGGTCGGTCACGTGATCGGCATCGGGCACTCGAACGTCGCCGGCGCGACGATGTATCCGACCGTCAGCTCCTGCAACATCAACAACCGCACGCTCGAAGCCGACGACCGCGCGGCCATGACCGACCTTTACTAGCCGACACAGAGCTCTCTCTCGCTCTCGCAGTCCGGAGGAGCGGCGGCGCGGCAGGCGCCGCCGCTCCCATGTGAGGTGGCCCACGATGCTGGATCTGCAACCGCGAGTCGTGCTCAGTGCCACGATCACCGCCGGCCCGGCCGGCTCGTTCGCCGTCGCCATCGAGGACCCCGCCTCCGCGCTGCGCGAGGAAGAGTGCTTCCGCTTCATGCTGCTGTACTACGCGCGCGTGCTCTTCGAGCTGATGCAGTCGCAGCGCTCGGTGCGCAGCCTGCCGCAATGGATCGGCGCGCTCTCGCAGACGGTGCTCGATCCCGACGTCGACCTCTTCACCATCGCCGGCGTCGAAGGCTCGTTCGTGCGCCACGTGCGCTCGGCGATCGCCGAAGTGCACGTGACGATGCGCATCTCCGGCGTGCGCAATCGCGAAGTGCTGGGCGATCTCGAGCCGCTGCGCGGGACGACGCTCGCTCGCTCCGTCATCGCCGTCTGTCAGGCCGTGCTGCCACGCCTGTCACCCGCGATGCGCGACGCGGTGCCCGCTGCCCTCGCGAACATGAACGCGTCGTACGAGATGACACACCGCTACGCCGATCCGGCCTCGCAACGCGAAGTGCCGGAGCTCGCGTACCTCGCGGCGTCCTTCGTCTGACGGCTCCCTCACCCCGCGTGAGCGGGGCGAAGGGCGGGATGAGAGCCCCGTTCATCCGGCGCTCCGCGTCCCCCTCCCGCCGAAGGAACCGAGCACGTTTTGCAGCGTGTCCGTCTTCCCCTCGTCGCGCACCAGATGCGGGTATCGCACCCCGCCGCGATACTCCACGTTGTGCGTCCGGAAATGCCCGTTGTTCTCTACGAGCAGCTCCAGCGCGCCTTTCTCCCGCAGCGCCTTCTCCATCACCGCGCGTGAATAGCGGCGTCCGTTCACGGCGGTGATCTTCATCCCGGGGCCGATGCCGGCGTTCGCGGCGGGCTGACCGAGGAATGCGTCGCTGACGGTGCCGTCTTCGCCGACGCTCATGCCGAGGGAGTAAATGAGGTTCTGCGTCTTGGAGCGTTTCTCGCCGGCGGCGATGGCCTCGTTCGGCGTGTCGTTGAAGACGAGCTTCCAGCCGTGATTCGTGATGCCGGCGATCGGCGCACGCGGATCGAGCGACGACAGACGTTCGTCGAAATGCTTGCGCCAATCGTGCGGCGCAATCGCATTCAACGTCGCGATCACCTCGTCGTACGTGTACGGCTTGAGCTCCGGCCTGCCCGTGTTGCCGCCGTGAAAGCGCCGCGTGAAGTCGTCGAGTGTCGCGCGGCCGTTCGTCTTCTGGCGGATGATCGAATCCGCCTCGAGCCACAGCAGGATCGACTCGTCGTAGAAATCGACCGAGCGGCGCAGGCTCTCCCACGCGCTGGCGGAGCCGAAGAGGATCTGCGCGGCCGTGGCCGTATCGCCGAGGGGACGCCACGTGCGTCCGGGCTGGATGTCGAAGCGTCCGGCGACGAGCGCGAGATTCTCCCGGAAGTACTCCGGCGTCCACAGTCCCGAACGCGTGGCCAGCACGCCGCCGAGGTATTGCGTGAGTCCTTCGTAGACCCAGAGCAGCGTCCCTTCCATCGGTTGCTGGAAATCGGCGGAAAGCTGGATGGCCGGACGGCGGTACTTGCCGTTCCACGAATGGACGTACTCGTGCGACAGGAGCCCGCCGAGCGCGCGGCGCATCTCCGGCGTCTCCAGCGTCTCCTCCGGCATGCGGTTGTCGCTCGATTCATGGTGCTCGAGTCCAAAGTGCGCGACGTCGTCGCTGAGCGTCACGAGCCAGTCGTACTTGCTGAAGTGATACGCGCCGAACGCCGCGCCGGCTTCTTCGATGAGCCGCGCGTAATCGGCGGCGAACGTCTCCGGCGTGTCCAGCGCGCTGCGGCTGTCGGCGACGATGCTCATGCGATGCTTCGGCGCGGTGCCCGAGGGGAGGTCGAGCTGGCGCAGGTAACGCCCCATGATCACGGGCGAATCGACATACGTCGCGAGCGACGCGCGCTGCCCCGGCTGGAGCGCACCCGCGGACTTCCATCCCTCCGGAAGACGGATCGTTCCCTCCACCATGATGTCGTCCGCGCTGCGGCCGAGCGGGTAGAGGAGGAGCGTGTTCCAACTGACGACGGCCAGATTCGCGGTGGAGCTCGGGCCGGACGTGAAGTTGCCGCTCGCATTCGGCGCGAGGTACGACAGGTCGGCCTCGAGCGCGGTCGCGCCGCGCGGCACGTCGATGTGGAAGATGAACATGTCGCGCGGATCGCGGCGCCACGGCACCGGCTGCCCATTCGCGGTGATGCGCACGTTCACGAGATCGGCGATCGGTCCGGTGGGTCCGTGCTCGCCCGGAATCCATTTCGGATAGGCGAGGCGCTGCGGCCCTTCGGTGATGGGAATCGTGAGATGCGAGTGGAAGATCTTCCGCGGCGCATCGGTCGCGTCGATCGTCACTTTGATGGTTTGTGCGTGCAGGGAGGTCGCGACGAGGAAGAGGAGCACGAGCGCGCGCTTCGACATGCGCGAAGTCTACATCCGGCGATGGGCGACGATCCGCCCGCGATCGATCGTGACGAGCTCTTCGCACAGGGCCTCGACTTCTTCCATGTGATGCGTCACGTAGAGCGTCGGGACGGCGAGCTCGTCACGGATGCGTACGAAGTATTCGAGCACGCGGCCGCGCAGCGCGACGTCGACGCCCGCGAGTGGCTCGTCGAGCAGCAGCACTGCGGGTTGCGTGAGCAGTGCGCGCGCGAGCGCGACGCGTTTACGCTCGCCGCCGGAGAGACGCTTCACGCTGCGATCGAGCAGCGGCGCGAGCTCGAGCACGTCGATGACGTCGTCGGGCATCGCACGCGCGCCGTACATCACGTTCTGCCGCACGGAGAGGTGCGGGAAGAGCGCGTCGTCCTGCGGCACGTAGCCCACGCGGCGATGGCGCGGCGGGACGTTCGTGACGTCGCGGCCATGCAGTTCAATGCGTCCGTTTTGCGGCGTGCGCAAGCCGGCGATCAATTCGAGCAGCGTGGTCTTGCCCGCGCCGGATGGGCCGTACAGCGCGGTCGTGCGTGCGTCGAGGTCGAGCGACACGTCGAGCGTGAACTCGGCGAGCGGCAGCACGAGGTCACGGACGGCGAGCGTCATGCGACCTCCTCAGAAATCCCTCCGCGGTCCAGACGGCGAGGAAGGCGATGACGACGGCCACGCCGAGGAGGCGGAAGGCCTCGCCGTCGCGGCCGAGCTGCACGAGGTTGTAGATCGCGAGCGAGAGCGTGCTCGTACGGCCGGGGATGTTGCCGGCGACGAGAATCGTCGCGCCGAACTCGCCGATCGCGCGTGCGAATGCGAGCAGCATCCCGCTGACGATCCCGCGCGCGGCGAGCGGCAGTGTGATCGTGGCGAACACGCGCGCGTCGCTTGCGCCGAGAGTGCGCGCGACCTGTTCGAGGCGCGGATTCACTTCCTCGAACGCGACACGCGCCGCGCGCACGAGCAGCGGAAACGACATGACCATCATGGCGATCACCACGGCGCGCCAGGTGAAGACGATGTCGACGTCGAACGTGCGATGCAGCCAGCCGCCGAGCGGACCGCGGCGTCCGAGGAGCTGCAGGAGGAGGAGACCGGTGGCGACGGGCGGCATGACGAGCGGCAACGCGACGAACGTCTCCACGAGCGACTTGCCGCGCCAGCGCCGCCGCGCCAGCAGCCACGCGACGGCGAGCGCGGGTGGGACGATGAGGATCGTCGACAGCGCGGCGGTGCGCAGCGTCAGCGAGAGGATCTGCAGCTCTTCCGCGCTCACGGGACGATGAACCCGTGACGCGCGAACACCGCCAGCGCCGCTTTCGAGCGCAGGTGCGCGTAGAACTTCTGCGCCGCCACGGGCTGCTCCGCTTCGCGTAACAGTGCGAACGGATACGAGATCTTCGGCCCCGCGGCGCGCGGCACTTCGTACGCGACGCGCACGCGCTTCGACAGCAGCGCGTCGGTCTTGTACACGATCGCGGCGTCTGCGTTCCCCGATTCGACCGCGGCCAGCGCGGAGCGCACGTTGTCCGTCGGAATCACCTTCGCCGCGAGCTGCGGCCAGATCTTCTGCGCGACGAGGTACTGCTTCGCGTAAATGCCCGCCGGTACCGTAGACGGTTCGGCCAGCGCCAGCGACGCAACGGAAGCGAGCTGCCGCGGCCCGCCGATCGCGCGTCCGCCCACTCGCGGCACGACGATCGCCAGCGTGTTCGAAAGCACGCTCGTGCGCGTGGCCACGAGTCCGCGCTGCGCGAGCGCGTTCATCTTCTCTTCGTCGGCGGAGAGAAACAGGTCCGCGGGCGCGCCCTGCTGGATCTGCCGCGCGAGCATGCTCGACGCGCCGAAGTTGAAGACGATGCGATCGCCGGACGCCTTCTCGTACGCCGCGCCGATCTCGTTCAACGCATCCGTGAGGCTCGCCGCCGCGAACACGCGCACTTCTGCCGCGGCGAGCGGGAAGGCGAGCAGCAACAGGAGGAGCAGGCGCGGCATGGCGATATCTTCGGCAAAGTATATCGCCCGGAAAACGTCACGGACAGCCGTCGGTTCTGTTGAGCCACGTGTAGTTCACGCCCGTGGCCGCGCGCTCCACGGAGACCACATGCACCGGCTGCGCGGTGACCGGCGGGCAGACGGGGCAGTTCGGCGCGCGCCGCTTGTCGGCGATCGAGACCTCGAGCGCGCCGGAGCGGCGATCGACCCGCTCGATCTCCACGTCGCGGCACGCGTCGCCCGTCTCGCCGTACGCGGCGAGGATGAGGATCTTCGTTTCGAAGTCGACCTGCGGAACGGGCGGCTTCGGCGAGCGCGTGGACATCATCTCGTCCCACACCTGCACCCAGCGCGACTGGAGCGCGATCACCTCCGCGCGCCGCTGGGTGATGCCGCTGTTCTTTTCTTTCGCCACCTGCGTGAACGGCAGGACACCGTCCGGCGAAGTCGGATCCGATTCTCCATTGCAGCCGGCGAAAACAACGAGAGCGATCAGGAGGAAGGCGCGCATTGCCGCAATTATAGAAGCTCGTCGCGGACGCGCTCCCACAGCGGCGCGACGGCGCGCGCCGCTTTCTCTTCCATGCGCCGGTAGAGCTTCAGTACGCGCTGGCCGTGCCTGGTGAGTTGCGCGCCCCCTTTCGCGGTGCCGCCGCGTTCTTTCTCGACGAGCGGTTCGCGAAACGCTTCGTTCATGGTGCGCACCAGCGACCACGCCCGCATGTACGACATCGCCAGCTCCTCCGCGGCGCCGCGAATGGAGCCCGTGCGCGCGATCGCCTCGAGCAGATCGGCTTTGCCCGGTCCGAGGACGATCGTACCTTTTTCATCGACGACGCGGAGGCGCGGACGCAGCTCGTAACGCACCGGTAGATGCTACGCGCTTAAAATCGCGAGCAGAACTCTCATGAAACGCCTGCTCGCCCTCCTCCTCGGCCTGGCCGCGTGGCCCGTCGCCGCCGATCGTCTGCTGCTCCCGCCGCTGCTCGTCGAATCGCGTGCGGCCTTCGTCCAGCACGCCGCGACCGACGGCGCGAACTTTCTCGTCCTCGCCAGCCGCGACGGCGTGTACGACGTGCTGCTGTTCGACGCGCGCGGGCACGCGCTGCGCGCGCCGCAACTGCTGCCCACGTCGTTCGTGCGCGGCGTCGCCTGGGCGCAGCACTACGTCGTCTTCTCGGACGAAGGGGTGCTGCGCATCGCGAACGACGGCACGATTCTCGACGCCACGCCGGCACCGCTGCCGTTCACGCTCCGTCCGCCGATCGACGTCGTGTCGAACGGGGAGCGGTTGCTCGTGCGCGGCGAGCACCAGTTCTACTTTCTCGACTCCGACCTCACGGTCACGGAGCTCGTCCTCCCGTTCGCGGGAAGCGCGGTGACGTCTTTTGCGTCCGACGGCGATCGCTTCGTGTTGCTGCGCAAGGTCGAAACGAGCGCGCAGTTCACGATCGTCGACGGCGACGGCATCACGCACGTGGAGAAGCCGTCGCCCGTGCGCGTCGCGCGTCCGCTGCTCGCATCCGACGGCGCGACGTGGGCGATCTTCGACCGCGATGCGGACCCGCATCTCCATCTGTTCGATCGCGAGCTGAACTTCACCTCCTCGAAGTGGACGTCGCGAAATATCTCCGTCAATCGCGTGTGGGGTGTGCCGGGGCGCGGCTACATCGTGTCCGGCGCGACCGCGGTCCCGCCGCCGCTTTCCGCGCGCGCGTTCGTCACCGAGATTCCGGCACCGTCGTACGTGACGAGCACGGTGATCGAGCCGACGTCGGTGCGCGCGGTCGCGGCGCACGCGGGCGCGGTGCTCGTCGCCGCGCAGAGCATCACGCCGATGTTCGTCGGACCGTCGCTCGCCGCGTGGGAAACCGCGCCGAAGCCCGTGCTTCCGGGCGGTGCCGTCTCGCGGCTGAACGTCGACGCGACGGTGAACGACGACGGACTGACGCTGCTCACGTGGCGATCGCCGTCCGTGGCGAACACGATTTACGTAACGCGCGTGCGGCGCGATGAAACGATCGTGGACGCGGTGCCGCTCGAGATCGCGCAGGAATGCGGTTCGGCTCCCGACGTGGCCAGCGACGGCCATGACTTTCTCCTCGTGTGGCCCGAATGCGGCGACAGTTTCGGCACCGCGGTGATCTCGCCGGAGAACGGCCTCGTCGCGCAGCGGCGCCTGCAGGCACGGATGGAGAGTGAGGTGCGTGCGGTGGCGAACGGCACGTACTTTGGCGCGGTCTGGTCCGCGTTCGACTTCGGCCTGCAGCGCAACGCGATCATGGG
The DNA here is from genome assembly GCA_035629395.1 of Thermoanaerobaculia bacterium. Classification (GTDB taxonomy): domain Bacteria; phylum Acidobacteriota; class Thermoanaerobaculia; order Gp7-AA8; family Gp7-AA8; genus QHVT01. The sequence goes on along the minus strand of DASPHZ010000072.1, from coordinate 170,997 downwards.
ACTGGTGCTCGACGACAGCGGCAACAGCGTCATCGGCACGACGCCGCAGCCGGGGACGTTCCTCGGCATCGCACCCGCGGACCACGGCTCCATGCTTCTCGGGTTCGACGCGGCGGGCAACGTGTTCTCGCAAAAACTCGATTCCGCGCTCTCGTTCACCGGGCCGCGCCATGTGCTCCGCAACGTCAGCATCGTTTCCGACGCGACGTTCGTGGCGGCACTCGGCGGCTTTCTGTACGTGTCGTTCGAGAACGTCAACGCGGAGCCGCGCTGGAAGCTCATCTACCTCGATGCGAATGGGCGCATGACGAGCACCGCGCTGATTCCCGCCGACCGCCCCACGCAGGCGCCGCAGGTCTACTGCCAGCCCGCGGAGTGCACGCTCCTCACGCGCCGCAACCTCGCGGACGGGCAGGTGCTCGAAGCGGCGAGCATCACGAAGAACGAGAGGGACGAGCTCGTGGTCGGCACGCCGCGGCCGGTCGCGTTCGCCGCGCCGCCGCATCCGACCGCAATTGCCCCCGTGTTGTTCGAAGGCACGGCCGCGGCGCCGACACGCCTCTGGTATCAGAAGTTCGACCGGGCCACGGCCGCGTTCGACGTTTTCGTGCACGAGCCGAAAACGCGGGCGGTGCGGCGATGAAGGTGCGTGCGCTCGCGCTCGTGCTCCTGCTTTCCACCGCGTGCACGCACGCGGTCTCCGACCGGCTGTTCTGTGGCCGGTCGATTCCGGATGGGGGCACCGTTTCCGACGAACAACTCGCGGCGTTCATCACCGAGGTGGTCGAGCCGCGCTTCCCCGAAGGCTTCAGCGTGTGGCGCGCGCGAGGTCACTGGCGCGGCGGATACGAGGACACGGTGGTGTTCGAGTTCGTGCGTCCCGCCGATCCGCGACTCGAGCGCGCGGTCGCCGAGATCGCCGACGCGTATCGCACGCGCTTCCGCCAGGAAGCGGTACTGCGCGTGCGGACGCGCGCGAAGCTGGACTTCGCCGACTGACCGCAGCGGGCCCAGCAACGCCTGCCCCCGCCCGCTGTTATCCTTCTCGCCTCACGTGCAATTCGCGATCGGAGACCGGCTCGGCCAGTACGAGATTCTCGGCCACCTCGGCGCAGGCGGCATGGGTGAGGTGTATCGCGCGCACGACGCGAAGCTCGATCGCACGATCGCGCTGAAGATCCTCCCCGCGGAGCTCGCGTCGAACGCCGAGGCGCTGCGGAGATTCGAGCAGGAGGCGCGGGCGGCGTCGGCGCTCAACCATCCGAACATCGTCACGATCTTCGACGTCGGCCACACCGATTCCATCGCGTGGATCGCGATGGAGCTCGTCGACGGAACCGACCTGCGCACGCTCGCTTCGAAAGAGCCGCTGACGCTCAAGAGCGCGTTGCGCATCGGCGTGAAGCTCGCGGACGGACTCGCGGCCGCGCACGACCGCGGCATCGTGCATCGCGACCTCAAGCCGGACAACGTCATGGTCACGGTCGACGGCTTCGTGAAGATCCTCGACTTCGGACTCGCGAAGCAGATGCGCGTCCTGACCTCGGACGACACGACCATTCCCCATACCTCGCCCGGTGCGGTGTTCGGCACGGTCGGCTACATGTCGCCCGAGCAGGCCACGGGGAAGGACATGGACTATCGCTCCGACCAGTTCTCCCTCGGCGTGATGCTGTACGAGATGCTCACGCGCGTGCGGCCGTTCGACCGCGACTCGAAGCCGGAGACGATGGCCGCGATCATCCGCGACGAGATCGATCCGCCTTCCGCGCACAACGACGCGATCCCGCACGACGTCGACCGCATCGTGATGCGCTGCCTGGCCAAGAACCCGCGCGAGCGCTACGCCTCGACGCGCGATCTCGCACGCGACCTGCGCGAGATCCGCGACGGATTCACGCACAGCTCGATGCGCACGAGCCGCGCCGCCGTGCGTCCGTCGCGCAAGCTGCCGATGCACTGGGCGCTCGCCGCATCCGTGGTGCTCGTCATCGCGGGCGCGGGATTCATGTGGATGCGCCGCGATCGCGTGGCCGCGGGACAGCGCGTGACGTCGCTCGCGGTCGTCCCGTTCCGCGATCTCAGCGCGACGCCGGAAGGCCGCATTCTCGCGGACGGCATCTCGGAATTGATCGCGGCGCGACTCGCGGAAGTGCGCGACCTGCGCGTCTCCGCGCCGTTCGAAGGCGCGCGTGTTGCGGACGGCGACGAGCCGGCCGACATCGCGAAGCGGCGCGGCGTGCACGCGGTCGTGCGCGGCACCGTGCGGCGCGGCGGCAACGAGGTTCGCGTCACGTACGCGCTCATCGACGCGGCCAGCGGACGCACGCTCGTGTCGAGCACCGCCACGCGTCCTGCCACGGACCTCTTCGCACTCGAAGACCGCATCGCCGACGATCTCGTGCGCGCACTCGGACGCGAAGCGGTACCGCATGCCGAGCCGGTCTCCGCGGCGCTCGGCCCCGAGGATCAGCGGCGTTTCGTGGAAGCGGTGGGATTGCTGCAGCGCGTGCGTGATGAAAAGTCGGTGGATCGCGCGATCGCCACGCTGGAGTCGATCCTGCGCAACGCGCGCGAATCGGGATCGGTCAACACGCTGCTCGCCCGCGCGCTTCTGTACAAGGCGTCGCTCGCCCGCAAATCGGCGCTCCTCGAACAGGCAACCGTGTACGCGACGCGCGGCGTGACGCTCAGCGGCGACGATCCGGAGAGCTACATCACGCTCGGCCGTCTGCAGAACGCGTCGAAGCGATATCGCGAGGCAGCCGCGTCGTTCAATCGCGCGCTTGCCTTGCGCCCCGACGATCCCGACGGACTCGCCGGCCTCGGCGAGGCGTACGAAGGACTCGGCCGCGCGGGCGACGCGGAGCGCATGATGCGCAAGGCTCTCGCGCTACGTCCCGACGAGGCCGGCCTGTACAGCAGATACGGCGCGTTCTGCTATCGCCAGGCGCGCTACGAAGACGCGGTGACGCAGTTCCGCAAAGTCGTCGAGCTGACGCCGGAGCTCGCCCACGCCCACTCCGACCTGGGTGGTGCGCTCCTCGCGCGCGGCCGCAACGACGAAGCACTCGTCGCATTCGAACGCTCGCTCGCCATCAACCCGACGCCTGCCGGCTGGTCGAATCTCGGCACGATTCAGTTTTTCCTCGGCCGTTACGACGACGCGCGGAAATCGTACGAGCGCGCCACCGAGCTCGCGCCCTCCGATTACCTGATGTGGGCCAACCTCGGCGATGCCTGCTTTGCCGCGGGCGCGCCTTGCGCCAACGACGCGTGGACGCGTGCGATCGCCGCGGCGCGTGACGCGTTGCAGGCCAGCCCGGGGGACAACATGATGCGCGCGATCTATGCGACGTGCCTCGCGAAAACCGGCCGTGCCGACGAGGCGCAGCGCGAGATTCGCATCGCGCTCGAAGGCGATCCCACGAATCCGGCAGTGCTGTATCAGGCCGCGGTCGTCGGCGCGCAACGCGGCGCCACCGACAGCGCGCTGTCGTGGCTCGAGCGTGCGATCGGCGCCGGGATACCTCCTGCGGACGCCGAGCGCGATCCCGCGCTGGCGCCGCTCCGCAAACATCCGTCGTTCCGGAATGCCCTGAAATCCGCTGCATAGAGAAGGAGAAGTCTCATGTCCATGGTCCGGCTGTTGCCCCGGGTTCTCGTTCTCCTTGTCCTTCCGTTCGCCATCGCCGGCTGCGCGTCACAGGCCGGCGGCAGCACTCCCATGCGCGGCAACCCGTGCACGAGCGGCAACGGCTCCGACAATCGTCAGGCCCCGATCGTCTGCGTCGACGACTCGAACCGCGTGCTGTCGGTGTGGCCCGAGCCCGTGACCGTCCACGACGTGCTCAAAGAAGACATGCGCACGCCGGTGATGGTGCACTGGTTCACCAGGTCCGGCGGCGGCGACCTGCAACTGGAGATCGAGCCGGGATGCGTGGCGCGCCATCAGTGCGACGGCCGCGGACACTGCTGGGCGCGCAGCATGCCCGGCTCGAAGAGCTCCTGCAAATACGACGTCTGGATCAACGGCGGCAATCACGATCGCCTCGATCCGACGATCGTGATCACTGGTTGCTGCTGAAGTAGTGCGCGTGATCGCGCGCGTAGTCGTCGAACGTATGCGGCTCGCGGCCCGTGACGCGGCGGACGTCGTCCGTCGCGTTCGCCGCGACGCCGGTGCGGTAGAAGCGCTGCAGATCGACGAAGGCATCCGCGTAAGGCTCGGGTGCGCCGGAGCCGGTGAGCGCGTTTTTCATGTCCTCGTCCGTGACGGCCACGTAGCGGATCTCACGTCCCGCCGCGGTGCTGAGCTTCGCCGCGATGGCGTCGTAGGTCAGCCCCTCGGGACCGGTGAGCGTGTACGCCTTCGATTCGTGTCCGGCCTCGGTGAGCACTTTCGCCGCGACGGCGCCGATGTCGCGAACGTCGACGTGCGCGATCTTCGTGTCGCCGATCGAGCCGTAGAACGCGCCGTGGTCTTGGATCGTGCCGATCATGTAGTTGTGCAGGTTCTGCATGAACCCGTTCGGGCGGAGGTGCGTCCACGCGATTCCGCTCGCCTCGATCACCTTCTCGGCCGCACGATGCACCTTCGCGAACGAGTACGACTCGCTGTCCGCCGCGATGACCGACAGCTTGACGATGTGCTTCACGCCTGAAACCTTCGCCGCCTCGACGGCGTTCGTCTCCATCTCGACCTGGTTCGCGCCATTCGCGACGAGGAAGAGTTTCTCGACTCCCTGCATCGCGCTGCGCAGCGATTCGGGATCGTTGTAGTCGAGGACGACGGCATTCGCGCCGCGCGCCTTGTTCGCGGAATGGAACGCGGCGCGGAACGGTACGCCCGCCGTCTCGAGCTGCTTCGCCACTTCACTTCCGACGGTGCCACTTGCTCCGGTAATCAGAATCATGCGAACAGTATGGCCGCAACAGGGACGAGGCGATACGGCGAGCTGCAGAGCCGTCGTCGCGCCGCTGGTCGAGTCCTCGCTCATGCCTCCCGGGACGTCGCGGCGCGAGCCGCGTGCCGCCGCGCGCCGCGGGACCGGGCAGCACCTGCCGCAGTTCCGCGCAAACCGTAGCGCGCGAGCGTCGCGTCGAGTGCGTCGCGGTCGACGTCGCCGGGCTCGAGCCAGAGCTTCGAGGTCTGCGCGTCGACACGGGCGATGAGGCGGTCGCGGTGGAGGAGGGGACAGACGTACCACCCCCAGCGCCGCTGGTGCGCGGGCTTGTAGACCTCCCACACGTAATCGAAATCGAAGACGTGGCGCACGAGCTCGCGATCCCACAGCAGCGGATCGAGCGGGCCGAGGAGACGGATGCGGTCGTCGTAGCGGACGCGCTTCGTTGCGAGAAAGTCGGGTACGGCGAGATAGCGGCGGGTCGTGTCTTCGATCGAGACTTCCACCAGCTCGCCCGCTTCGATCAACTCGTCGATCACGGGTGACGTGCGCACGCGGCTGAGCATCGACCACATCGAGCCGCCGGCGCGCGTCAGCAGTCCCGCGGCCCGCGCGCGTTCGCGTACGGCCCAATGCGCAAAGTCTTCGCGCGGCGGAGGGAGCTCGCCGAGCGCGCGCTCCGGCACGTCGTAGATCTTCTGGCCCGACTCCGTGCGGCCCGCGACGACGATCTCGCAGATGGTCCAGAGGATCTCCAGCGCCATCTGCGTCGCTTTCGACGTTCCCATCCACCCGCTCCAGTCGAGCGGCTGCACGGAGCCGTGATCGGTGAGCGCGCGCGCGGTCAGCGGACCGTGTTGCCGGATCTCCTCGAGGACCGCCTTCACGATTTCGGGGGCAACGCGGCGTTCCCGCTCCCCATGCTGCCACCACGGCGTCTCCGCCTCACGTCCATGCCGGCGGTAGTACGGAAAAACGTCCGCGGAGAGGATGCAGCGCTCCTTCGCAAAATGCTCGAACGCACGCTTCGGAAACAGATGCTTCCACACATCGCCGCGCCCGACGTTCTCCACGCGCGCCATGACGACGAGGTCCGCATTCGTCCCGATCACATCGAGCGGATCGAGCTGAATGCAGCGCAAGCGCTCGAGCACCTTCCTCGTCCCCGCCGCCCCCCGCCCGACCGGACGCGCAAGCCCGAGGTGCGCGACGAGCATGCGACGCGCCTCGGCGCGGGAGAGGGTGGTGGGCACGGTGAAAGTGTAGCCGTGCCTACGCCGTGTAGAGCACCGGGCCGATGCTAGGCTACCTGCACGACTCCCGGAGGCTCACGTGAGCATGCCTGACAACACACTGCTGTCCAGCCTCCAGCGTGGCGAACGTTCTTCGGAAGTCGCCGCGGTTTTCGTCCTCATACAGATCGACTCCGCTCGCCGTCTGATGGATGTTCGTGCGCGCGCCGTGGCAATCTACGAGCAGCACCGCGGCTGGTACGGGCGCGTGCCCTCTGAAGACGCAAGCCACGTTTGCCCCTTCTGCCTTGGCCCGATGAATACCGGCTACACCGAATGCGGCAGTTGTTCGGCGCTTTTCTCGGCGCCGGTGGACCCATCGACACGATTACTCCGGTTCCTTCGAAACGCGGGATCGCGTACGCGCATCAGCCGCTGCGGAAACTTCTCAGCCACTTCGGCGCCGCGGTCGGGGAGACGCTGCGTTGTGCACGCGCTGCCCTGTACGGCCGCCGCAGCTACACACCCGAGATGTTCGACCTCGTTACGAACGTTCGCGGGAAGCGACTGCTCGTCATCGAAGACACCTGGGCTACGGGTGCCACGGCGTTGAGTGCGTGCGGCGCCTCGACGCGTGCATCGCGCCACCATCGAATCACGCATTTGCAGAGACGTACCTCACTGCATTTCTCGAACGGCGGCGTACCGTCGATCTGACGTCCTTTGTGCACCGGGACGAGAACGTCCAGTCTGGCGGGGGCGCAACCATCGATTGCCACAACCTGCAGCACTTCTGATCGTCGACGACATCTTCAAGGAGGGAAAAACCGTCGCCGCTCTGCTCAACGTCCTTCGCGCAGCGGGACTCGAGACACGCGCAGTCGTCGTCGCGTCCCGCTGCGGCTGGTGTGATTACTCCTCGCTCGCTTTCCGCATCTCCCAGAGCAAATGCGAGAGGTACGCGCGGCGCGTTTCGCCCGTGGTCACGATGAGGAGTTTCGTGATCTTGAGCTCGAGCGGGTCGGTGTAGAGGAGGATCAGCATCTCGCGGAGGAAGCTCGTGTTGAGGGTGACGTCGTTGTCGGTGCCGACGCCGAGGCGGAGGCCTTTCTTTTCCCACCACGAGAAGGGGTGGTCTTTGTAGTCCGCGAGCGCGCCGGTGAGTTTCTTGTTCGACGACGGCAGCGACACGAGCGTGAGGCGTTTGTCGATCATGCGATTGAGCACGTCGTGCTGGTAATGCTCGACCTCGCGCGCGTGGTGGAACTTCGTCTTCGTCGCGAGGATCGCCTCGCGCTCGTTGAGCGGATCGCCGTTGAGCAGCTTGTCGCGAATGGCATCGCGGCCGCTCCAGTCCATGTCCAGCAGCTCCGCGTGCTCGCGCGTGCCGTTCACCACCGGCTCGCCGTTCGCGTTCGCGCGCAGCAGGCGCTGGAGCATCGAGTGAAAGTAGAAGTTCGGGTTGATGCCGAGGGAGAGACCGTGCTCGATGGCGTCGACGTGCCAGATGTTCATGGCGTTGTCGACGGCCTGAATGCCCTGGCGCAGCGTGTTCCACGTCTCGCCGTGGTGGCTGCGCGTGCGGAAGCCGTACGCCTGCAGCTTGCGGAAGCCGACGCGCAGCTCCTGAAAATGCGCCTTGCGATAGAACCCGCGCTCGTTGCCGACGGTGTCGACTTCGTTCAACACGTCGCGCAGCTCCGGATGCTTCTTGAGGAGCGCGATGATCTGCCGCACCTGATCGTCGAACGCGGCCCGCTTCGACGGATAGCGCGTCGCGTCGTAGAACCCCGGCTCCTTGCGGAAGCTCGGCGAGAGCACGAAGTGAAACGCCGGCGCTTCCTGCTGAAACGCACGGAAGCCTTCGTAAAGCCCGAGAACGACATCCTCGGCCGTGAGGGACTCGATGCCGGGGATCTGCTCGCTCGAATCGGTCGTCTCGCGCATGAGCGTGAACTTCAGACGGATCGAGCCGACGTTGCTCCTGCGATAGAGGCGCGAGGCCATGTGGTACGCGGCGTCGCGATGGGCGTCGCGCGTGGTGAGGATCAGCTTCGGCAGGTAGAGGATCTTGAGATAGCGATCGAAGCGGTCGCTGTCGGCGAGACGGATCATGCGCTGCACGTCTTCTTCCCCGCGCAGCGGCAGGCATTCGCGCCCGTAGACCTCGGCGATCTTCGCTTCGTACAGCTCGCGCTGCGGACCCTCGAGCAGTTGCGCGAGTCGCGGGTAGACGAAGCTCGCGTCGAGCGAGCCGGTGAGATGAATGTGCTCGTCGCGGAAGGGAATCGGGAACGCGCGGAAGAAGCCTTCGAGCGCGTGCGAGACCGGATGCTCGAGCAGCGCCTCCATCGGCGCCGCGTCGATGCGGAAGCGCTGCAGCAGCTCGTAGAACTCGCGGATGAGCGCGAGCTCCTGCTCCGGCAGCGGCGACTGCAGCGCCAGCGCGAGCGTGTCCTGGAGGGAGAGGCCGCTCGTCTCGCTGATGAGTTGCGTGAAGAAGCGGGTGAGGCGAGGAACGACGGAGACGTGCATGTCGCCGTGATGCTATCGCGCCAAAAGCAAAAAGGGCGGCCGCGCGTTGCGGCCGCCCTCCGGGATTCGATGCGTGTGGCTTAGAACGTGACGCTGGCGTTGTTCGAGCAGGTCTGCGTGCCCGCGTTGCAGACGCGGTACGTGTACGTGCCCGTGGCGCCGCGCGACAGCGTGTCCTGGTGCGTGCCGTCGTTCGTGGTCGTGGTGACGCGGCTGTTGTTGCGATAGACGTCGACGCTCGAGCCCGTCGCGCCGCTCCAGGTCAGGTTGACCTTCGGACGGCTGCCCGCGACGCCTTGCGCCGTCAGCGTGTACGCCGGGGCCGTGCCGCCGCAGACGACCGGCTTGTTGAAGCTCTCGGTGATGTTGATCGTGCAGGTGCCGAGGAAGTTGCAGGAGTCGGTGCCGGTGGCGCCGAGGCCGATTCCCATCGAGGCGAAGGCATCCCACACGATGCACTCTTCGGCCTGGGTCGGGATGGCGGCGAGGATCCCGTCGCGCATCTCTTCGTACTCGGGGTTCGCCGGCGTGTAGTTCATGCCGTCGATGACGTAGTTCCAGAGCTGGTCCATCGTGCGGCCGGAGGCGAGCCACAGGCCGCGGAGCTTCCACATCGTGGCGGCGTAGATCTCGCCGTTGGCGTGGACCGACGTGGTGTTCGCGCTGCGATAGGTGAGCGGGTAGTTGGTGTACGGGTAGCGGCGGATGCCGACCGTGTTGTTCTTGACGTACTCGCCGACCGTGTCATTGGCGGTGATGTAGCACGCGACCGTGTCCGACATGCCTTCGCCGATCGAGCCGGCGAGACCGCCGCCCATCGAGCCGATCATGCGCCAGGTCAGGCCGTGGCCGTACTCGTGGTAGACGACGTCGGCGTCGAGGTCGCCGTCACGGTTCGGCGTGGCGGTGTTCCACAGGTACATCTGCATGCGCGGGCGGCTGCCGTCGGTCGGCGTCGAGAAGTTCGCGTTGTTCGTGCCGCCGCCGTCCTGCGCTTCAGCGTTGACGGGGTCGTTGCCGCTGCCGCCCTTGCCGAAGTTGTTCGTCTGGAAGTTGCCGGCGGCTTCGTTGAAGCCGTGGCGATACAGCTTGTCGTGCACGACGTTGTTGAGGTAGAAGAGGCTGGCCACCGCGAGCTGCTGCTGCGAGGCCGTGGTCGGCGCGATCGTACCGTCGAAGGTGTAGATGAAGTCCTTCGTGGACGACACCGGACGGCTGTTCGTGTCCGCGGCGTTGTTGTTGTCGCGGTCGAGGTAGGCGTCGACGTTGTTGCCGATGGTCGTGTTGTTCGTGACCCAGCCGGCCGGCGACTCCGTGTTGCCCGTACCCGGACCGCTGACGAGCGTCTGCGGCGTCGAGTTCGGGTGGATCGGGAAGATGAAGTACGAGTCGGTGTTGGTGCGCTCTTCCTCGAACGCGACCGAACCGTCGGCGGCGAGGACGGTATGGACGAGCGAGTTGCTCTTCTTCGTCCACGTCTCGACGAGGTAGCCCTCTTCGAGACCGTCCGCGGTCGGGACGACGACGGGGGTGACGACCGGCTCGCGATAGAGCTCGGGGACGTTGCCGCCGAAGCGGCGGGCGAGCGCGGTGGCGAGCGCGTCGCTCGAGCTGAGCGAGGTGCGCGAGACCGGGCCGCGGTCGACGGTGTTGTCGATGACGCTGGTCAGACGGCCGTCGGAAGCGACGGCGGCCTTCACGTACGCGCCGTAGACCGACTTGCCGTCGATGGTCTGCTGCATCGTGACGTGCTTGACGCCGTTCTGGCCCTGGTTCTCCTTGGTGAGGTTGAGCGAACGGTCGTTCTTGACATAGCCACGGACGACGTCCGCCGCGGCAGCATTGGACGGGCCGGTCAGGCCATTGTCCGAACGAGAGACTTTCGGCGCATGGCCGCGGAACTGGCCAGCCGCGAACGCGGGAGTGACCGCGAACACGGACGCCATGGCTACTGCCACAACAGAGCTCAGCTTACGCATCTTCAGGGGGTTCTCCTTAAGGTTTAGGTGAGGCGGCAGTAGAGCAACGTGCCGGCCATGTAGGAGCATCGTGTGTTTTCAGACACTTAGGAGTCTTGTGGTGCGGCGGTGGTTCAGTTTGTGAACAAAATGTGACGGGAGGCGGGTCAGTTTCATGCCCGCGTAGCTGAAGTTGACCCATGGGTGGAGGGGAGGGGGGACGGAAGTTGTGAACTTCTTTAGTTCCGGACCGACGGGGGCGTGCACGAGACGCCGTGCACGCCGTCAATCCCGCACGCGGGGGCAAGGATGAAGGAGGAAGGATGAAGGATGAGCGGCGTCGCGAGATACGCGCCGCTCGCCATGCGGCTCCGCCTTCATCCTTCCGCCTTCCGCCTTGTTCTGCACGACGGGGGCAAGGATGAAGGATGAAGGATGAAGGATGAGCGGCGTCGCGAGATGCGCGCCGCTCGCCATGCGGCTCCGCCTTCATCCTTCCGCCTTCCGCCTTGCTCCCGTCATCCCTCATCTCTCATCCCTCATCGCTCATCGCTCATCTCTCATCTCTCATCTCTCATCTCTCACCTCTCACCTCTCATCCCGCCCCGATGTACCCTACCCCCCATGCACGTCTTCATCACCGGTCCCGCGCGTGGTATTGGCGCCGCGCTTGCCCGTCAGCTCGCGGCGCGCGGTGCGCGTGTTGCCCTCGCCGGGCTCGAGCCCGATCGCCTCGCGGAGCTCGCGCGCGAGCTCGGTCCGCAACACGTCTGGTTCGAATGCGACGTCACCGACCAGGTCTCGGTCGTCCGCGCGGTGGAAGGGACGATGACCGCGTTCGGGAGTCTGGACGTCGTCGTCGCGAATGCCGGCATCGCCTCGCACGGCACCGTGGCCATCACGCCGATCGAAGCGCTCGAGCGCGTCGTCGCCGTGAACCTCATGGGCGTGATCCGCACCGTGCACGCGACGTTGCCGCACCTCACCGCCACCCGCGGCTACTACCTCCTCATCTCCTCGGCCGCCGCCATCGCCGCGGCGGGAGGCATGGCCACGTACTGCGGCACGAAAGCGGGCGTCGAACAGTTCGGCAACGCGCTGCGCCTCGAGCTGCTGCACAAAGGAGTGGACGTCGGCATCGCGCATCCGGCGTGGATCGACACGGACCTCGTGCGCGACACGCGTCGCGAGCTCGCCAGCTTCAACGACATGCTGCGCAAGATGCCGCCGCCGTTCAGCACCGTCACGCCGCTCGAGGTCTGCGTCGACGCACTCGTGAAAGCGATCGACCAGCGCGAGCGCAAGATCTTCATCCCGAAGAGCCTCCGGTACGTCTCGATGCTGCGGCACTTTTTCATGTCGCGTTTCGTCGACCGGCAGACGGGCAAGAACGCGGGACGCACGCTCGCGAAGATGGAGGCCGAGGTGCAGGCGCGGGGGCGGGTGTTCGGCGAGAACAGCGTCGAATCGCGGCGTTGAATGAAACCGGATCGCACGATTCCGCGCACGTGAAGGCGCGCACGTAGGTGCACTCGATGCGCCGGAAAAGCTGCGCCCGCGCCATCGAGACTTGCAGTGCGACGGGAAACGGCACCGCCACGATGAATCCGCCGATGAACCCCGTGCGCAGGCCGACGCCGGCACTCTCGTCCACGTCCAGCTCGTGCCGTTCGCGCCGGGACGCGAGGATCGCCGCGACCGCACCTCCGGCGAGCGGCGCCAGGATCGCGCTGATGGCATACAGAGGCGTTTGCGCCTGCGTCATCAGCAACGCCACCGCCGCCGCCCCCGACAAGACTCCCGGCCAGATGTTCACGCGTTCCTATTCTATGATCGGGCCATGGGCGACTCCGACAGAACGGCCACCATCGAGGTGACGCGCGTCGCGGAAACGTCCCTCGACGTCACGACGGATGTCGTCGCCGTAGAAGAGCCGCTGGAGATCCTCGCGGCGTGGCGGATCGGCGACGAGCCGCGCGAGAAAACCATCTCCGTGACGATGCGAACGCCGGGCGATGATTTCGATCTCGCGATTGGATTTCTCTTTACGGAAGGCTTATTGCGCGCGCCGGAGGACGTCGAGAGCGTGCGCCACTGGTCGTCGCCGAATCGCGTGCGCGTGGCGGTGAAGTCGCGTATCGATACCTCGAAACTCGACCGGCATTTCTATACGACCTCGAGCTGCGGCGTCTGCGGGAAAACGTCGATGGACGCGATTCGCGTCGCGGCTCGTCCGCTGCCGCCGCGAGCCCCCGTTTCCCGCGAGGTCGTCCACGCGCTGCCTGCGGCATTACAGAATGCACAGAGCGGATTCCACAGGACCGGCGGGATGCACGGCGCGGCCATTACGGACGCGGCGGGAAACGCATTGTGCGTACGCGAGGACATCGGCCGCCACAATGCGGTGGACAAGGCGATCGGCGCGTTTTTGAGAAATGGCGTCCTCCCTCAGAAGGACGCCATCCTCATGGTCAGCAGCCGCGGGAGCTTCGAGATCGTGCAGAAGGCCATTGTGGCGGGTATCGGCACGGTCGCGTTCATTGGTGGCCCGTCGTCACTGGCCATCGAGCTAGCACGCGAATTTCACGTGACGCTCCTCGGCTTCGTGCGCGACGGGCGCTTCAACGTCTACTCGGGCACGATTACGCCGTAGGCGGAGGCGGGAAGGCGAGGTCGAGGCGGATCAGGACGTTGTCCTTGATCAGATCGTCCGCCATGCCTTTGTACGAGATGCCCCAGTCGTGACGGTTGATGGTGAATTCGCTCGTCGCGCGCACGCCATCGGCCGTCTGTTCCGTCTTGACGGGGATGCTCACTTCCTTCTGCACGCCGTGCAGGTCGAGCGTCCCGCGCAGCAGATGCGTCGTCCCTGCTGGGGAGCCGGCGGGCGCCGCCGTCAGCGAGGTCGAAGTGAACGTCGCCTTCGGATACTTCGCCACGTCGAAAAAGTCGGGGCTCTTGAGGTGCTCTGTGAGCTGCGCCGTGTCGGTCTCGATCGAGTTGAGGTCGATGTCGAACGAGATCTTCGAAGGCTGCGCGTCGACGTACTCGATCGAGCCGTCGAAGGTCTTGAACTGACCTGTGTGATCGCGCGTGACTTTCGCGCCGACGAAGTTGATGGAGCTCTTCTCTTTGATCACGTTCACGCGCGTGCCGGCGGTGGCGGTGTCGGTCGGTGTGCTCTCGGTCGCCGCCGCGGTGGTCGTCGTCGACTCGGACACTTCCGCCGCGGGCTTGTCCGTGATCTCGCTCTTGCAGGCCGCCAGGACTACGAGCGCAAGGCCGAGGAACAGGTTTCTGTACGTCTTCATCACTATTTTCCCCTTCGTCATTTCAAATCGAACAACAGGATCTCGGATGCAGGCACCGAGCCTGAGATCGTCAGCGTATCTTCATTCTCGACGGCCGCGCCGTCGCCCTCTTTCAAGTCCACGTCGTTGAGCGTGACGCCGCCGCGCGCGACCTGCAGCCATGCGCCGCGGCCGTGGCCGAGACGATGCTCGACCGTCTGCCCTTCGTCGAGGATCGCGGAGTAGACGCGCGCGTCCTGATGGATTTTCAATGCGCCGTCTTCCGCACCGGGCGAGGCAAGGAGCCGCAAGGTGCCCCGCCGCTCCTCCTCGGGGAAGAGTTTCTGCTCGTATCCCGGCGTGACGTTCTCCTGCGCGGGCTCGATCCAGATCTGGAAAAAGTGGACCGGGTCCTTGTCGGAGCCGTTGAACTCACTGTGCACGACGCCCGTGCCGGCGCTCATGCGCTGCACTTCGCCGCGGCGAAGGACGCCGTCGCCGCCCGTGCTGTCTTTGTGCGCGAGCGCGCCTTCCATGACGATGGAGATGATCTCCATGTTGTCGTGCTGGTGCGCGCCGAAGCCCTGCGCCGGCGCGACCGTGTCTTCGTTGATGACGCGCAGCGAGCGGAAGCCCATATGCTGCTCATCCCAGTAGCGCGCAAACGAGAACGTGTGCTTCGTGAGGAGCCAGCCGTGGCGGCCGACTCCCCGATCGTCGGATTTGCGGACGTTGATCATTGCTTGACTGCCTGGACCTCGACTTCGACGCGCACTTCGTTCGCGACGAGGATGCCGCCCGTTTCGAGCGCCTGGTTCCACTTGAGCCCCCACTCGCGGCGGTCGAGGCTCGTCGTTGCGCGCGAGCCGCTGCGGATGCCGCCCCACGGATCCTTGCCCGTGCCCTCGTACACCGCTTCGAGCGTGACGGGGATGGTGGTGCCGCGGATCGTCAGGTCGCCCGTGACGCGGAACTTGTCGCCCTCGACCTTGGCCGCGCCGTCGACGCCGGTGCTGCGGAAGGTGATGGTCGGGTGATTCTCGACGTCGAGAAAGTCGGCGGAGCGGAGGTGAGCGTCGCGATCGGCCGAGCCGGTGTCGATGCTGTTCGCGGCGATCTCGACGCGGACCGTCGAGCGGTCGGGGTTCTGCTCGTCGGCCTCGATCGTTCCCGTGAAGTCCTTGAAACGGCCGCGGACGGTGGTGAACATCATGTGTTTCACGGCGAACTCGATGCTCGAGTGAGAGGGATCGAGCTGCCAGGTGGTCTTCGTTTCAGCCATAGGTATCTCCTTCTTCTCGTGTTGGATTAGTCCTCAAAACAACTATTGTCAGCACAAATTTCCTCTGCAATCATCGTGCGCGGCGCTTGCAGGAGGAGAGAGGAAGGAGGACGGATGGCGGGCAGGCTGAAGCGGGAGTTGCGGCAGAGAAAGCCGTTCGAGAGCGTCCAGGAAGAGGTGGTGCTGTCGATCGAGCGCACGGCCGGCGAGGTGACGCAGCCTCTGGCGGAAGTACTGCGCGGCGCCGGCCTCAGCCAGTCGCAATACAACGTCCTGCGCATCCTCCGCGGCGCCGGCGAGGAAGGGCTCGCCTGCGGCGAGATCTCCGAGCGCATGGTCCGACGGGAGCCCGATCTCACGCGCCTGCTCGACCGCCTCGAATCACGCGGCTGGGTCACTCGCGCGCGCGCGGAGACGGACCGGCGCATCGTGAAGGCGTACGTGACGGAGGAGGGGCTCGAGCTGCTCGCGTCGCTCGACGAGCCGATCCATGTGAGCCTCAAGCGGTCGCTCGCGCACGTGCCCGTGGCACGGTTGCGGGAACTGCTGGAGTTGCTGGAGCTGGTGCGGGATCGGGATTAGTCGTTCGTGATGAGCCGCCGAAAGCGGGGGCGACGCCGGCGTTTCACTACCGCGCTTCGGGGTCGAACGCCGCGAGCTTCAGCTCGGTAGAGACGCTGGCCGCGGGTCACGATCGCGCGTGCGAATTGCGGTGGCGCGTCATTGAGAATGACGACGTCGGCGCCGCGACGTGCGGCATCGGAGAAGCGGGTGCCGAGGAGGAGGCGGCAGTCGAAACGGTGGCGATTGGCGGGTAGAGGCTCCAGTCGAGCAGCACGCCCAGATCCACATCGCTCTCCGTATGCTCGCGCCCCTCGGCCACGCTGCCGAAGAGGTACACCGCGACGATGCCGGGTATCGCGCGGGCGACGTCCACAAGCGCCTCACGCACGAGCGCGAGTGTACTCTTCGCCGCGCTCCGGCCGCACGATGAGGCGCATGGCCAGGAGCATCGCGATCACCACGAACGTCGCCTGCGAGAGGAGGGCGCCGGGGGCGCGGTAGGCGTCGTAGGCGAAGCCGGCGACGGGCGGGCCGGCGACGCGAGCAAGGGCGTTCAGCGAATGGGCGAGGCCGAGGATGCCGCCGCGGTGCGTGGGGGGCGCGACTTTGCTGATGTACGAACTGAGCGTCGGATTGCACAGGCCCTGGCCCACGCCCATGAGGCACGTGGCCACGATGAGCGCGATGTGCGCGGACGTGAACGGCACGAGCAGCAATCCGATCAGCAGTGAGCCCGCGCCGACCATGCCCGCGCCGATGTCGCCGAGGCGCGTGCTCAGTCGATGCACGGCGGTGAGCTGCAGGATCACGACGACGACGCCCATCACGCCGAGGAGATAGCCGACGTGTTTCGCGGCGAGGCCGTAGCGATCGCGGCCGACGAGGACGAGGATCGGCGCGAGCGAAGCGAGCGTGCACATGAGCACCGCGAGTGAGCCTCCCGCGAGACGCAGGCCGCGCGTGTGGAAGAAGAGCGACCACGTCTCGTGATCGATCGGTGAGAAGCGCCGCTCCGGCTTCGCCTCCTGCGTCAGCGATTCCGGCAATGCGAACATGGCCATGAGAAACGAGATCGCGGAGAGCGTCGCCGCGGCGATGCCCGGCAGAAAGTTGGGTGGGAGGTTCATCTCCACACCGTGACTGGCGAGGATGCCGCCGAGGGGCGGCCCGAGGACGAGGCCGAGGCCGAAGGCGAGTCCGATGATGGACATCCCTTTCGCGCGATTCGTTTCGTCGGTCGAATCGGCGATGTACGCCTGCGCGGTCGGCACACTCGCCGCGGCGATGCCGGTGATGATGCGCGCTGCGAACAGCATCCACACGTTCGAGGCAAACGCGAACGTGAGAAATCCGGCCATGTTGCCGAGCAGGCTGCCGACGATCACGGGCCTCCGTCCGATACGGTCGGAGAGGCGTCCCCAGATCGGGGAGAAGAAGAACTGCATCAGCGAGAAGCTGGCGAGGATGAGGCCGAGGGTCATGCCGCTCGCGCCGTACTC
Organism: Thermoanaerobaculia bacterium; assembly: GCA_035629395.1. Taxonomy (GTDB): domain Bacteria; phylum Acidobacteriota; class Thermoanaerobaculia; order Gp7-AA8; family Gp7-AA8; genus QHVT01. Next base: position 153,730 of record DASPHZ010000072.1, on the reverse strand, counting down.
TTTCGCGCAGAACGCGAGCACGGGCACGGCGACGCCGAAGCCGAGGAGATCGATGAAGACGGTGAGGAAGAGAATCCGCCGGACGGTGGGCCAGTTCTGCATCACGGATCAGGTGGCCTGCATGGCCGCGGCCGCGCGCAACGGACTGGGTGGACGTTTGACGACGCGGCGCTTCGGCGGTTCCGGCACGATGATGGCGCGGCGCTGCTCGACGCGCGGCAACTGATTGCGCACGAGCGACGCGAACAGCGGCTCGGCGATGGCGATCTCTTCGAGCACGCGCTCGCGACGCTCGGCCGGCATGTTGAGCAGCAACGCTTCGAGTCGCAGCGCGCTCACTTCGTCGCCGCCCTGTTCGCCCGCGAGCTTGAACGCGGCGTGATGATCGGCGTCGCGGCGTCCGTCGCGATCGGCTTGCGCGAACAGCGATGCCAGCCCGCCGTGGCCCACGCGCTCGATGACTTCGCCGATTTCGGGGAGCCAGTGCTGGAACGCGCCAAGGGCGTGCATCATCTCGAGCTCCGCGCCGGCGCGGTCGTCGTGAAAGAGTTTGACGATGCCGCGCACGCGCAGGAAGCGATCGCCGCGCTCGTGGCCCCAGAGGATCGCGGCGCGGAGCGGATCGGCGAGCTCGGCGCGCAGGTGTCCGAGGTGAAGCTTGCTCGCGCACGCGCGGACGATGCGCATCGAGGCTTCGATCGGTGCGGCATGGATCGCATTCCACGCGACGATGGCGGGGGAGCGATGCGCCCAGCTCGCATAACCGCCGCATACGTCTTTCACCAGTCCGTTGACGATGGCCTGTTCGGCAGTGCCGGCGATGAGCATGCCGGCCGCGATCTCGTTGAGCGTGGTCTCGGGAGGGATGGGGATGAGGATGCGGTCGATGTTCATGAGGCCGTTGAGCTCGAGCGCGCCGTCGTCGTGAAAGATCGAAAGATCGACTTCGACGCCGTGCGCGTCCCACAACGTGCCCCAGCCGGCGATGACGGGCTCGCGCTCGGAGCGCGTGCGGCGGCGTGGATAGATGTAGCGAGGGAGGAAGCGGAGATCGGGGGAATCGAGTGCCTCGCCGACACGGCGGGCGAGGTCCTGGTCGACGGGACGGTCGGCGACGAGGATGAGGTCGAGATCGCGCATGCGGAGCGCGTTCCCGGAAAAGAGGTGGTCGAGCAACGCGGGTGCGCTGCCGCCGCCGATGGCCAGACGGGTGAGGCCGAACCGATCCCGAAGCGCCGCCGAAACGGACGCGAGGATGGACGACAGCCGCCGGACTGGCAGTGCTTTCATCTGATGCATTTGTGGTGAACCCCTGCGGAATGCGCGTTCGATGCGCGTGGATGGACCCGTGGCCTGCGAGAACGACGGGGAGGCGCATGATAACTGAGGAGGCGGAGGGAAAGAAGGGTGGGAGGGCGGGGGGAGGGAGGGGGATGCAGAAATGCCGAATGCAGAATGCAGAATGCAGAATGGGGAATGGAGAAGAAGGGAGCGCGAGAGGGGAGGCGCTTGCGGTGTGGCTCATTCGTTATCGCCATCCGTTCCTCAGCCTTGCTTTGATGCAGGGGAACCCGTGAACGCAGAACGCAGAACGCAGAACGCAGAATGAAGAAGGTAGAGAGGGGACGGGGCGAGAGCCAAGGCACTCGCGACGAGGCTCATCCTTCATCCTTCATCCCTCATCCTTGCCCCCGTGGGCGGGCGCGGGCGGGCGGCCGTCAGGCCCGCAGGCGTTCGGCCATGTGTTGCGTGACGGGGAGCGTGATGATGAACGTGCTGCCGGCGCCGGGCTCGCTTTCGACGCGGATGGTGCCGCGGTGGAGGCCGACGAAGCGTTTCACGAGCGCGAGGCCGAGGCCGGTGCCTTCGCGGCGGCCGCCGGAGGCCTGGCGGAATTCTTCGAAGATGATCTGCTGGTCGCGGGGGTCGATGCCGATGCCGCGGTCGCGCACGTGGATCTCGACGGTATCGTCGGTTTTCAGATGCTTCGCGGACACCGTCACGTGCGAGCGCTCGGGGGAGAACTTCACCGCATTCGACATCAGGTTGTAGACGATCTGCTTGAGCAGCGTCGAGTCGGCCTCGATGATCGGCAGGTCTTCCGGCACCTCGACGTCGATGTGGATCTTGCGCAGCGCGGTCACGCCTTTCATCACGTTCGCGATGCCGTCGACGAGCTCGCGGACCGACACCGGCTCCGGCTGGATCTCCATGCGCCCCGCTTCGATCTTCGAGAGATCGAGGATGTTGTTGATGATGCCGAGGAGGTACTCGCCGGAGGCGTGGATGTTGTGCAGGAAGCGGCCGTAGCGCGGGTCGAGCTGGCGTGACACGCGCTGGATGAGGATCTCGGAGAAGCCGATGATCGCGTTGAGCGGCGTGCGCAGCTCGTGGCTGGTCGCGGCGAGAAAGATGCTCTTCGCGCGGTTCGCTTCCTCCGCCTGCGCGAGCGCCTCTTCGGTGAGCTGCTCGTGCCGTTCCGCCTCCCGCTTCGCCGCCTCCGCCTGCTGCAACGCGATCTCCGTACGCTCCTTTTCCTCGTTGATCTGCCGCGTGCGGTCTTCGACGAGGCGTTCGAGCAGGCGCGCGCGCTCGTGTGTGAGATGCAGGCGCACCGAATGCGCGGCGAACAGGAGCGCGATCGCGGCGATGATGCAGAGCGCGATGAACGTCTTCGTCTCGAAAAAATGCGGGGTGAGCGTGAACGGGATGGCCGTGCTCGTCGAGTGCGAGCCGCGCGACGCCGCGACCATGAAGCGATAGTCCCCCGCGGGGAGGTTCGTGTACGACGCGACGCGGCTCGTGCCCGCATCGATCCAAAGGTCGTCGTAGCCTTCGAGGCGATAGGCGAGGTGCAGGCGCTCGGGCGTCGTGAAAGTGATGCCGGTGAACGTGAACTCGATGCGCTCGGTGTTCGGGCCGATCGACGCGAGCGATTGCGGTGCGATTTCGTGACCGTTGATCGTCACGCGCTCGACGATCGGGTCGCGATGCGGAAGCTGCGGCGCGCGCGCGTTCGTGAAGGCGGAGACGCCGTGCGCGGTGACGAGCCAGATGCGTCCGTCGCGCGAGCGGAACGCGGACGGATTCGCGGCGCCGTTGCACTGGCGGCTGCCGAGGCCGTCGTTCTCGTCGTAAAACGAATGCGTGATGCGCTGCAGCTTGCGGTCCGCCACGGCATTGAGCTCGTGGCGCGAGACGACGAACGCGCCGCGCACGGTGCCGAACCAGAGGTTGCCTCTCTTGTCGTCGACGAGTGAGAGGATCTTGTCCGTCGGCATGCCGTTGCGCATCGTGATCGCGCTGGCGATGCCGTTTTTGAAACGCACCACGCCGTCGTCTTCGGTGGCGATCCACACCGTGCCTTCGTCGTCGGACTCGATGCCGAAGAGGCGGTTCGACGGCAGCTCGCGCGGCGCGGCGTGGAGCACGTAGCGCGTGCCGTCCGTTTCGACGAGACCTGCGCCGGTGGCGACCCAGATGCGGCCGTCGGGTGTTTCGGTGATGGCCATCGCGTAGTCGGCGCCGTCGCGTTTCGCGAATGATTCGACGGTGCCGTTGGGGCGGATGCGATTGAGGCCAAAGTCGGTGCCGACCCAGACGTCGCCGCGGCGGTCTTCGTGGATGTCACGGATGGTGTTGTGCGAGAGGCCCTGCGCGGTCGAGTACAACGTGGTGCGGCCGCCGGCGATTTTGTACAAACCGTTCGTGGTACCGAACCAGTGCGCGCCGTCGCGGCTCTGGGCGATGGCGAGGATGCGTGAGAGACGCTGGTCGCCGACCGGCACCCACACGCCGTTTTCCAGGCGGTTGAGGCTCGTCGCGGTGCCGGCCCACATCACGCCGTCGCGGTCTTCGAAGATCGCGCGCGCGTTGACGTCGTCGAGGCCGTTGCGCTCGTCCCACGTCACGAACGCGCCGGTGCGCAGTTGTTCGAGTCCGTTCTGCGAGCCGATCCAGATGCTGCCTTCGTCGTCCTCGAAGATGGCGCGGATGGTGGGATTGAGGAGGCCGTCCGCGATGGTGTAGGTGTCCACGCGGCCGTTCGCGACGCGGAACACGCCGTTGCCGTACGTGCCGACCCAGAGCACGCGATCGCGGTCGCGCGCGAGTGCGGTGATCTGGTCGGCGGGGAGGCCGGCGATGATCTCGGTCGCATTGCCGGCGATGCGCTTGAGGTTCGCGTTCGTACCGACGAGGAGCGCGTCGTCGCCGTCGGCGAGAAGCGTCACGACGGTGTCGGTGGAGACGGAGTCGAGACGTCCGCGGTCGTAGCGAAAAAGACCGTGGGAGGTGCCGATCCACAGGGTGTCGCCCGTTGTCGCTAAAGCGTTGATCGGGCTGAGCGGCAGCGGCAGCGTGACGGGCTGCGCTTTGCCCCCGACGACGTGCAGGATCTTCCCCTTGCGCGTGCCGACCCACACGCTGCCGTCGCGCGCGGGCGCGATCGCTTTGATGATGCCGACGTCGGTCTGCATCGGGATCGTGTCGAAGCGCCCTTTGCTGTACCGGATGAGGCCTTCGAACGTGCCGAGCCAGAGGGTGTCGTCCTTCGTGCGGCAGAGGGTGTCGATGCTCGCGTTGATGAGGCCCGGCGCGGAGGTGCGGTCGAAGACGCGGAAGGTTTCGCCGTTGAAGCGCACGAGGCCTTCGTACGTGGCCAGCCAGAGGTAGCCGTCGCTGGTCTGCGCGAAGCCGCGCACCGTGCCGTGGGGCAGACCGCGCTCCACCGTCCACGATTTGCGGACGTATTGCGAGATCGCGCGGTCGGCCGGCAGGGCAGCGAGCTCCAGCGCGACGAGCAGCAGAGATGCTGCGAGCGCGATATGGCGGTGGTGCACGTTTTCCTCGAACGAGTCGGCCCACGGTAGAACGTTCGGGGAGGTTGGTCAATGCGGCCGGAGCGCCGGTTTCCGGCCGGCGCTCCGGTGACGCGGCGTCACTGACTCGGCAGGCGCTCGGCCGAAATGTTGGAGTAGGCCGAAACTCCACCGTCATTGAACGCGCGGACGCGGTAGCGGTACGTCGTGCCGGGCAGCACCGCGGAGTCGTTGTATGCGCGGACGTCGGCGCCGAGGGTGGCGAGCGCGGCGAAGTTCGTACAGGTGTCGCCGATGCAGCGCTCGAGGGTGTAGCCGGTCTCGTTGACGGCGTTGTCGGCCCACGCCAGATTGACCTGCATTCCCGCCCCCGTGGTGGTGAGGCTCGTCGGCGCCGCCGGCGGCGTCAGCGGATTCGCCGTCGAAGCCTCGGCCGTGTTCGACCGCGCGGACGAGCCGGCGTTGTTGTACGCGTAAACGCGGTAGCGGTAGAGCGTCGCCGGAGTGAGATTCGTGTCGAGATACGAGGTGGCATTGGCGCCGGTCAGTGCGACCTCGACAAAGTCCGCGCACGACGCACCGGCGCACCGCGTAATGCGATGTCCGGTCTCGTCCGTCGCATTGTCCACCCACTTGAGCAGGATCGAGGTCGTCGATTGTGCTTTGGCCGATAACGCATTCGGCGCCGCCGGCGGGTTCGCCGCGGCCGGCGTCGTCGCCTCGGCCACATTGGACGGCTGGAACGTGCCGAACGCGACGTGATAGCGATAGACGGTCGACGGACCGAGGTTGCTGTCCGTGTACGCATTGCCGGTGACCTGCGCGACCTGCACGAAGCTCGTGCAGCCCGCACCACTGCAGCGCGAAACGCGATCGGCATTGCCGGTCCAGCTCAATGCGACCGAAGACGGCGACTGTGCCGTTGCCGTCAATACCGGCGGTGCACTCTGCGGCGTCGTCGCCTCGGCGATGTTCGAATACGACTCGCCGCGCGTTGCACTGTACGCGATCACCCGATAGCGGTACTCCGTAGCCTCGACGACACTCGCGTCGACGTACGTCGTGGCATTCGCGGCAAGTTGGGTGACGAGCGTGAAATCGGTGCACGCCGCGCCGCCGCAGCGCGTGACGCGATAGCCGTCTTCGTCGGTCGCGTTGTCGATCCAGCTCAAGGCGATCGAGCTCGCGGATTGCGTCGTGGCCGTCAATGAGGCCGGCGCCGCGGGCGGCTGGGCAACGGCGCCTTTGATGATGGTGAAGCTGTCCGCGATGACGCCGGTGTCGCGCAGGAACTTCACGTCGATCCGATCGGCGGAGACGTCGAGAATCGTCGATCCGAGGCTGTTGTAATTCGACACCATGACAGGATGGTCAAGCGCGCCGGAAACGACCTTGCCGGCCGCACCGGAGACGACGTAGACCGCACCTTCATGCGGTCCGGCGTTCGCCTTGCGGTACGCGCCGGTTCCAGTCTCACTGCCGTCGCCGCCGTCTTTGACCATCGTGTTGTTCAGCGTCGTCGACTTGCCGTAATGGCTGTCGAGGAGGAAGGAGCGCTCGTACGCATGACTGTGTCCGGCGAGCACGAGATCGACGCCCGCTTCCTCGAGGATCGGCAAGGCATTCTGGCGCATTTCCACGAGATGCAGCGACGTATCGGAATTGTGGGAGCCGTGTGAGTACGGCGGCTGATGGACGAGCGCGATCGTCCAGTGCTGGAAATTCGCGGCGAGGTCGTTCCGCAGCCACGTCAGCATCGGGCCGGTCGGGGAGCGGTCGGACGTCTGTCCGTCGAGCACGACGAAATGAACGTTGCCGTAGTCGAACGAGTAATAGCTCTCCGTGCCCGAGGCCACGCCACCTGCTTCGCCCTGCGTCGGCAGCGTGAAGATGTCGTAATAGGGGTAGGAGAGGGAGTGCGTGGTCGACTCGGCCGTGTCGTGATTGCCGATGGCCGGCCAGAGTACGCTGCTGCGCAGCATTTCCGGATACATGCGGAAGACGCCGGACTCGTAATCGACGTCGGTTCCCGACGAATACGCGTTGTCGCCGAGCATCAGCCACAGGTGCGTGTTCGTCGTGCCGCCCGCGTAGTCGTAATACGCATTGCGCACGGCGAGGGCGCCGGTGCCGCCCGTACCGGCATCGCCGAGAACCCAGATGCGTGCCGGCGTGGCCGTGCCGGAAGACGGTGCGGTGAGGAATGTGTGCGACGCATCGTCGCCGGCGAGCACTTTCGTCGACGAGCCGATCGAATAGTAGTAACGCGTTCCGGCTGTGAGTCCGGTGAGCGTCACGGAGTGTTCTGTCGTTGGCGTGCTGACCACGGCCTGTGAGGTGAGACTGCCGACGCGCGTGCCGTAACGCACGTAGCTGTCGGAGGGATTGTCCGTGCGCCAGCGCACTGTGACGCTGGTGGGTGTCCCCAGTTGCAGATAGGGACCGCGCAGCAGCAGCGGCGTCGGAGGAGTCGTGTCGCCGAGGAGCTCGAAGTCGAAGCTGATGTCGCTGCTGGCGGCGTCGTTCTGATGGATTTCGACGGCCACTGTATTGACGCCGGCCTGCAGAACGGAGGCGGAGATGCTTTTCGTGATGAACGTGCGTTCGTCCGTCGACGAGCTGACGCTGCCGTACGCGAGCGTCGCATACCCGATCGTGCCCGTGGCCGACATGTTGTTCCGCCAGACCTCGGTGCCGTTGATGTAGACGATCGCACCGTCGTCGCGCACGAGGCGCATGTTCAGTGACGCAAATGCGGCAGGATCGGCAACGTTGAAGGTGCGGCGGAAATACGTCGTCGGGTATTTGTGCGCGGCGTCGGGACCATAACCGACGACCGTCGCTTCATCGCCGTCGCCATAGCCGAGCTCCGCCGGACCGGAAGGCCAGGAGGCGTCATTGAAGCCGTGCTCGCGCCACGCGGTGCCCTGGTTCGTCCCGTTGTCGAGGTATTTCCAGATCGCGCGGGGCGGGACGAGCTGCGTTTCCGCCGCGTGAATTGTGATTGTGAGGGTGACGAGCAAAAACCCGAGGAGTGTACGCATGGTCGTGGGGACGATCAGGGGGCGAGGAGCAGGGCCTCGAGTTTTGCGGACAGCTCGCGGGTTTTCCAGTGGCCCCGAGCCTTCGGCGGGAGGGCCTGGATGCGCGTCACCGCCTCCTTCCACGCGGCTTTCGCGTCGGCGTGGCGGCCGGCCTTCTTCAGGATGTCGCCCTTCTGCAGCAGGTAATACTCTTTGCGCTTCGATTTATTGGAGATGGTCTCCAGCCGGGCAATGGCCGCGTCGAAGCGGCGCGACGAAAGCTCGAGATCGATGGCGTGCATCTGCAGAGAGACGAGCGGCCCGAGGCGCGAAATGCCTTCGTCGAGACTGGCGATGGCGTCGAGCTCGCGCTTCGGGCCGAGAGCGGCAATCGCTTTCGCGCGCTCGTGATAGAGATCGGGAGTGGGGGGATGGAAATTGGCGATGGCCGCGTCATAGTCGGCGATGGCCGCCGTCGGCTGACGCAGTTGCACCAGCGCACGCGCGCGCATCATGCGCGCCTCGCCGTGACTCGGAAACTTTTCGAGAAAACCATCGAGCGCGGTTCTCGCCTGTGAGGCTTTGCCGGTCTCGAGATATAGACGGCCGCGTGCGAAATCGATGACGTGCAGCGCGGGATCGAGCTTCTGGGCGCGATCGTAATCGGAGAGCGCGGCCTGCCAATTTTCGACCTGGCGGTAGAGCTCACCGCGCTCGAGGTACAGCTCCGCGTTTTCGGGCTGTGCGGCGATGAGCGCGGTCAGTTCATGGATCTCCTCGTCGACTTCTTCGTCGGCACGGAGCGGCACGGGCGCGAGGGCGAGCACGGCCAGCAGCAGCGCGAGCGAGGGGAGAAAGCGGCGGATCATCGGCTGGGGGTCCTTTCCGTGGCGATGTTCGAGAAGCCCGACGTCCCGGCGGCGTTGTACGCGCGGACGCGGTAGCGATAGTGAGTGTTCTTCGAGGTGGTGCTGTCGGTGTACGCGCGGACGTTCGTCCCGACGACGCCGATTTCCCGGAACGCCGTGCAGCTCGTCGAGCCGCTGCAGCGCTCGATGCGATAGCCGGTCTCGTTGGACGCGTTGTCGTTCCAGGCGAGATTGACCCGGGTTGCGGAAGCCGCGGTAGCCGTGAGATTCGACGGCGCGGCGGGCGGAGTGGGCGGAGCCGGCGTGGTGGCCTGGGCGGTATTGGAGAAGGCGGACGCGCCGGTCGCATTGTAGGCGGCGACGCGATAGCGATAGAGCGTGTTCGCGCTCGCGGTATTGTCGGCGTACGAGGCGACGCCGGCGCCGAGCTGCGCGATCTCGACGAAACTCGTGCAGGAGGCGCCGCTGCAGCGCTGGACGCGGTAGCCGCTCTCGTTCGTGGCGTTGTCGGTCCAGGCGAGGTCGATTCGCGTCGTGGAGGCGGCAGTGGCCGTCAGATTCGACGGCGCCGCGGGCGGTGTCGCCGCGGCCGGCGTGGTGGCCTGGGCGGTATTGGAGAAGGCGGACGCGCCGGCCGCATTGTAGGCGGCGACGCGATAGCGATAGAGCGTGTTCGCGCTCGCGGCATTGTCCGCGTACGAGGCGACGCCGGCGCCGAGCTGCGCGATCTCGACGAAATTCGTGCACGAGGCGCCGCTGCAGCGCTCGACGCGGTAGCCGGTCTCGTTCGTGGCGTTGTCGATCCAGGCGAGATTCATCCGCGTCGCGGAGACGGCGCTAGCCGTGAGATTCGACGGTGCCGCGGGGGTAGTGACGGTGGCCGGGGTCGTGGCCTCAGCGACATTGGAGAACGCCGACGCACCGGCCGTATTGAACGCGGCGACGCGATAGCGGTAGAGCGTGCTCGCGCTCGCGGCATTGTCCGCATACGAGACAACGCCGGCGCCGAGCTGCGCGATCTCCGCGAAGCTCGTGCACGACGCACCGCTGCAACGCTCGACGCGGTACCCGGTCTCGTTCGTGGCATTGTCGGTCCAGGCGAGATGGACCTGCGTGGTGGAAGCCGCGCTCGCCGTGAGATTCGACGGCGCCGCGGGCGTAGTGACGGCGGCCGGCGTGGTGGCCTCGGCGACATTGGAGAACGCCGACGCGCCCGCGGTATTGTAGGCAGCCACGCGATAGCGATAGAGCGTGTTGCCAGTCAGGCCATGGTCGGCGAACGACGTCACATTGGCAGCGAGTTGCGCGATCTCCGCGAAATCGGTACACGAGGCGCCGCTGCAACGCGAGATGCGAGTGCCGTCTTCGTTCGCGGCGTTGTCGGTCCACGTCAGCGTAATCGAGGTAGATGATTGCGAGGTGGCCGTGAGTGACGAAGGTGCCATCGGAGGAGTCAATCCCGCGGGTGTCGTCGCCTCGGCGATATTGGAGAACGCCGACGCGCCCGCAACGTTATAGGCCGCAACGCGATAGAGGTAGACCGTGCTGCCACTCACGCCCGTATCGAGGTAAGTGGTCGAGTTGGCGCCGAGCTGCGCGATCTCCACAAAGTCCGTGCACGTCGCGCCGCTGCAGCGGGAAACGCGGTTGCCGTCTTCATTGGTGCCGTTGTCGATCCACGACAGGGCAACCGAGGTCGCCGACTGCGGCGTGGCCTGCAGCGACGACGGTGCGGCGGGCGCTCTCAAGGCCGCGTCTTTGACGATGCTGAAGCTGTCCGCGATCGCACCCGTTTCGCGCAGGAACTTGACGTCGATGCGGTCGCCGGAAATATCGAGGATCGTCGACCCGAAGTTGTACAGGCCCGAGACCATGACGGGGTGGTCGAGAGCATCGCGCTCGACGATGACGCCCGCGGCCCCCGATACGACAAAGACCGCACCTTCGTGCGGACCGACATTCGCCTTGTGATACGGGGTGGTGGCGCCGTTGCTGCCGTCCTTGATCATGTTCTGGTTGAGCGTGTTCGAGGTGCCATGGTGACCATCCACCAGGAACGAGCGCTCATACGCGTGGCTGTGACCGCAGAGGACGAGGTCGACGCCGCCGGCTTCGAGCACCGGCAGGATGTTCTGGCGCACGTCGATCAGTTGCAGCGACGTATCGGAATTATGGGAGCCGTGCGAGTACGGGGGGTGGTGCCAGAAGGCGATCGTCCAATGCTGCAGGTTCGCGGCGAGATCGTTCTTCAGCCACGTCATCATCGGCCCGTCCGGCGTGCGGTCGGACGTCTGGGAGTCGAGGGCGATGAAATGGATGTTGCCGTAATCGAAGGAGTAATAGCTTTCGGTTCCGGACGGGATGCCGCCCGCTTCACCGCGCGTCGGCACGTCGAAGATGCTGTAGTACGGATACGCGAGTGAGTGCGTGAACGATTCCGCGGTGTCGTGATTGCCGATCGACGGCCAGACCACGGAGCTGCGGAGCATTTCCGGATACATCTTGAAAATGCCGGACTCGTAATCGACGTCCGTTCCCGACGAATAGGCGTTGTCGCCGAGGAGCAGCCAGAGGTTCGTGCTGGTCGTACCGCCGGCGTAGTTGTAATAGGCATTGCGCACGGCCAGAGCGCCGGTGCCGCCGGTACCTGCGTCGCCGAGGACCCACACGCGCGTGGCCAGCGGCGTGTCGACCGTCGGCGAGGTGAGGAACGTGTGTGAGGCGTCATCGCCGGTGAGGATTTTCGCCGTCGTGCCGACCGCATAGTAGTAACGCGTTGCGGGCGTGAGGCCGGTGAGCGTGACCGAGTGCTCGGTCGTCGGCGTGGCGTTGTCCGTCTGGGAGGTGAGGCTGCCGGGACGGAGGCCGTAATACACGCGGCTGTCGGAGGGATAGTCGGTGCGCCAGCGGACGGTGATGCTGGTCGGCGTTCCCAGTTGCAGATAAGGACCGCGCAGCATCGTCGGTGTGGGCGACGAGGTGTCGGCAGCGAGCTCGAAATTGAAGCTGACGTCACTGCTGGCGGCGTCGCTCTGATGCACTTCGACGGCCACCGTATTGGCGCCCGCGCGCAGGACCGAGGGAGGGATCGTTTTCGTGACCCAGGTCCGCTCCTCGGTGGACGTGCCGACGTTGTATGCCGGCGTCGTATAGGTGAGTGTCGACGAGGTGATGTTGCTCCGCCAGACCTCGGTGCCGTTGATGTAGACGACCGCCCCGTCGTCACGGATCAGGCGCAGGATCAGCGCGGCGAAGGTTGAGGGATTGGGGACGTCGAACGTGTGGCGAAAGTACGTCGTGATGTGCCGGTTCGCGGTACTGCTGCCGTAGCTGACGACGGTCGCTTCGTCGCCGTCGCCATACCCGAGCTCGGCTGGCCCGGAGCGCCACGTCGCATCATCGAAGCCGTGCTGGCGCCACGCCGTCCCCTGGTCGGTGCCGTTGTCGAGGAACTTCCACATGGCCCCGGCGGGAACGAGCGGCGTTTCCACCGCGTGGACCGGCGCGACGATCGCGACCGTGAACAGGAGGCAGATAGAGAAATGGCGAACGAACGCTGGGCACATATTGTCTGGAGAACGCGATACGGCTGAAGGCGTGTGAGCGCCTTTGCGTTCGCCGTGCCAGCCGAGCTTTTCAGGCGGCGGTGAAGAGCCGCTCGAGCTCGCGCGCCGCATAGGACTGCAGGTGCGTGACGAGCTCAGCACCGGCATCGCCCAGGAGGATGCGCACTTCCAGGCGCGCAATCATCGCCGCGAGCTCCTCCGTCGTGACGACGTTCGGGACGGTGAGCACCGCGCGGCGTCCGCCGAAGACATAGCAGTATTGATGATCGTCGAGCTGCGTCCACGACGGCCGCGATTCGAGATCGCGTCCATAACGCGCGACTTCGAAGGCGCTCGCCGCACAGCGCCGCGCGGTCTGCGTGCGCAGTGCGCGATCGGCGTGAACGGCCAGTGCGCGGATCCCGTTTCGCTCCGCGCGGAGCACCACGGCGGCACTGCGTGCGGACCAGCGGCGGGAGCGGGAATTCGTGGGCGACTGGAGCATGCACAAGTAAAACACGGAACGGCGGTTTTTTGCGTCAGATCATCGCGGTCAGTAGCGCGGCGATGGCGATGATGACCGGCGCGACCGCCGCCATGGCGATCGTCGCCAGTCCCCGCGTCCACGAGAACCGGTGCGCCTCGGACACGGTATGTGCCGAAACGATGATGGTCCACGCGAGCACCGTCAGCTCCGCGGCGAGCGCGAGGAGCATCATCAAACATCCGCCGGCGGGTGCGTTCGAGAAGTGGAATCCGCCGTCGCCGACGTCGATCAGCATCGTCCCCGGCCGCACGATCGCAAGCGGAAGGCGCCAGACCATCGCGCAGATGACGGGCATGAGTCCCCAGGCCAGTGCCGCGCGGACGTCGCGCGCGGCGCCGGTGCCGCCGAGAAAACGTCCGGCGGCGTAGGCGATCGCGGCAAAGACGTAAAAGAGGCCGACGAGCACCGCGACGTTGAGCACGCCGGCGAGCAGCGACACCTCCCGATCCCGCTCGCCGAGAACCGCGGAGATGCTCGCCGCGATCGCCAGCGGCAGCACGAGCCTGCGCGCATGCGCGTCGAGCACATGCCGCATCGTCTCGGCTGGTCGGATCAGGACGGACGCGAAGTCGCGCAGGCGTTCCACGTCATGAATGTACGTGTGCCTGCGCGATTCGTTTCCGCCGGCCGCTGCTAGCGATCGCTATGGAGCTCGATGAATTCGTAGATGAAGTTCCCCGTGCCGATGGCGTCGCTGTTCTCGTTGATGAACACGCCGAGGCCGCAGCCGGTCTTGCCGTTCGAGCCGGGGGTTGCGCTGCCGGCGGAGACTTTCGTCCACGTTCCCGCCAGTCCGGAGCTGCCGCACGTCGTGCGTTCGAGGCTGTCGCCGCTGCTGCTGTCGTGTGCGTACGTCGCGCCGTCGATCGTCACGTTGCCGGCATCTTTGAGCGTGTAGGTCTCGCTGCCGTTGAGCTGCGGCATCGTGTCGGCGCTGTTGATGTACACGACGTTGCTGCCGAGGGTGACGCCCCAGAACGCCTCGAACTGCGTCTTCGTCGCGTTGCGGGCGACGATCACGTAGCCGCCGTTCGGGATCACGGTGCCGCTCGGGAACGTGTAATTCAGCGTGGCGTTCGCCTGCACGAGCTTGTAGCCGCTGAGGTCGAAGCCGTCGAGGTCGATGATCTGCGGGAGACCGCTGGCGGCGTATTCGTTCGGGCCCTGATTCACGTCGCCGTCCGCGTCGACGGTGTACGTCGATCGGCCGTCCGTGGTCACGATGACGTTGCCGACGCAGTAGCCGCTCGTACTGAGGCCCGATCCCGCGGGACTCCCTTCCTCGGTCTGCAGCACGAGCGCGTTCGGCGCGGTGACGCAGGCGCTGCCGAGGAGGACGTCGTCGACCACGTCGATGCGCGGAAGATCCCACCCCGTCGATTGCCCGTCGCCGGTGCCGATGACCGCGAGCGACGGCGCCGCCAGATTGAAGTACGTCGGGTTCGTGCTGCTCTCGCTGCCGTGATGATTGATGTGGAGCACGTCGATGCCGCCGGAGAAGATGAGCGGATTCGCGCCGCCGGGCACGATCGCCTGCACGACGCTCGTCTCGACGTTCGCTTGTGACGTCGAGCGGCCGGTGCACGCGTCGCTGCCCCCTCCCAGGTCGCTCGCCCACAGATATTCGAACGCGCCGTATTGGAGGAGAAGGGCGATGCTGCGGTCGTTCTCGTTGCTGACGCTCACGCTGCCGCCGCCGATGATGCTGCCGTTGCGCGCGATGCAGGTGAGCGTGGCGCCGCTGCCGAGGTTGATGACGGTGCCGACCGGCATCGAGACGGGACTGCCGGCCGTGGTCGTCGCTGCGGCGGTGTTCCATCCCGTCACGCACGACGAGGTCGTGCTGCTGCCGTTGTAGTAGTTCTTCGTGTGCACGTCGTAGCCGGCGTTGATGACCTCGTCCAGACCTCCGAGGTGATCGCAGTGCTGATGGCCGGCAACCATGTAGTCGAGACCATCGGCGGCCAGGATGCCGACGCTCTGCAGGTACGGCACGACCTCGTTCGTGCCCATGCCGGTCTCGCCGGCTTCGAGGAGGACGGTGGTGCCGTCCGGCCCGACGATCAGGACGCTGCCGCCCCACGCGACGTTGATGGTGTGGATCTCGAGCGTCTGCCCGAGGAGGGGAGTGACCGCGGAAAAGAAAAACAGGAGCGCGGCGGCGCGAAGTCGCATGACGAATCCTCCAATGTGTAGAGGCCGTCACTATGGAGGGAAGGGTGGATGGAGGGTGTGAGGGAAGTCACGAACGGACAAGAAAAGTTGCCTGGGATGTCAAGGACTCTCGCGCACGTAGACCGCTACGGAACCCGTACCCACCGGATATCCAGCCCCTCCCGCCGGTCGACGAACGCTGTCACCGCGCCATGCACATCGCGCTCGAAAATGCGCCGCGTGCGTGGGCGTCCCGGCTCGAAGAAGACGTCGCGCACCTCCGCTTTCATCGCCACCGGCTTGCGTCCCGTACGTTCCGAGGAGATCGCGTTCTCGATGCACGTGATCGTCGTCGTGATCTCCTCGGTCAGCCGGTACACGCCGTTGTACCCGCACAACGTTTCGCGCGGCAGTGCGATGGCGGGCGGATCTTCGAGAACCGCGAGCACCTGCGACGCGATCAGGCGCCATCCGGCATCCGTTTTCAGCCACGTGTCGGTCATGCGGAACTCGTTCTCGATCACCTGTCCGTAGTAGCTGAGCCACTCCTCGGCGATGTACGTCGTGACGGTCACGTTCCCGTGCACCTCCGCCGCGAGCTTGCCGGCGCGCAATCTGCCGGCGAGTCCCTTCGGCAGCGGTTTCATCTCCTCGAGCAGTTGCGCCTTCGTGAGCGCGCGATTGTCCTCGGTGACGTAGATCAACCGCTCGTGCGCATAGCGCTGCCACACCTCGGTCCTGCCGGGTGCAATGGCGTCGAGCAACTCGTTCGTCATGCGCTTCAGTTCCGCCTCGATCGCGTTCTGCGCGTGCGCCTGCGCCGCGAAGAAAAGGATGACGAGAATGAGCGTGCGGTGCATGGGCGGATTGTACGGAAACGCCAGCTTCCAAAATCACGCGCAACTGCTATGCTCCGCGCGCCCGCGGCCCCCTCGCACATGACCTCCGTTTCTTATCCTGCCGACGGACATCTCGCTTGTGCCGAGGTGGACGAGGCATCGTTCTGGTATCGCCATCGAAACCGCTGCCTCATCGAAGCGCTCGAGGCGTTTCCGCCCGCGGAGCCGCTGTTCGACATCGGCGGCGGCAACGGCGCTGTGGCGATGGCGCTGCAGCGCGACGGCTGGCGTGTGGCGCTCGTCGAGCCGATCGCCGAGGGCGCGCATCACGCGCGGCGCCGCGGTGTGACTCGCGTGATCTGTGCGTCGCTCGAAGAATGCGGCCTGCGCGACGCCTCACTTCCCTCGGCCGGACTTTTCGACGTTCTCGAACACGTTCCCGACGACATCGCGTTCCTCACGCGCCTGCGCGCGTTACTTGCACGCGACGGACGACTGTACGTAACCGTTCCTGCATTCACCGCCCTCTGGTCCACGCACGATGACCTGGTCGGGCACATGCGGCGCTACGACGCGAAGACGCTGTCGCGGCGCGTGGAAGCATGCGGATTCACCGTCGAGCACGTGTCGTACTTTTTCTCCCCCTTGCCTTTGATGATCTTCGCACTGCGCACCTTGCCCGAACGCCTCTCGCGTCGTGTCCGCGAGACACGCATCACCGCGCCCGCACGACGGATGCGCGAGCACGCGTCGCATCGTCCGTGGCTCGCGCGCGCGATCGAAACCCTGCTGCGATTCGAGCCGCGTGCGATCCGCCGCAAGCGCGCCATCCCCTTCGGCAGCAGCGTGCTGCTCGTGGCGAGGGCGAGTTGAGCTTCTCCCTCTTCATGTTCTCCGCGAGTGCGGACGTCATCGCACCCGCGGCCGCGGGGGGCGCGGCGGGATTCGTCGTCGACTGGGAGAACAAAGGAAAGACCGCGCGGCAGACCGGCTTCGATACGCAGATCAACTACGACACGGAGGACGACCTGCGTCGCGTCGTCTCGCAAACGAATCTGCCCGTGCTCTGCCGCGTGAATCACACCGGCGACGTCGAGCAGACGCTGCGAGAGGTCGATGCCGCGATCGAGCTCGGAGCGTCCGAGGTGTTTCTGCCGCTGGTGCGCAACGCGGCAGAGGTGGAGCGCGTCCTCGCGCACGTCAACGGACGTGTGCCCCTCGGCATCCTCATCGAGACCGTGGAAGCCGTGCGTCATGCGCGCGACCTCGGCCAGCTTCCGCTATCGCGCGTCTACGTCGGCCTGAACGACCTCGCCATCTCGCGCGGCACGCCGAACATCTTCGAGGCCGTCGCCGACGGAACACTCGACCGCGTGCGCGAGCACATCCGCGTGCCGTTCGGATTCGCCGGCGCGACGCTGCCCGAGCGCGGCTTTCCGATTCCCGCGCGCCTGCTGCTGAACGAGTTCGCGCGCCTCGAGTGCTCGTACACGTTCCTGCGCCGCTCGTTCCTCACCGACTCCGCGGAGATGGGGATTCCCGAAGCGCTCCGCCGCATTCAGCGCGCGATCGCCGACGCGTATGCGACGCCGCGCGCGTATCGGGAGCGGCTGCGTCAGGAGCTCGTGCAGACGATCGAAGCCGAGAGCGGCGTGCGGCCGTGAAGATCGTGCTGATGTACGAGCCGCCGCGCGAGCACCTCGACGCGTTGCGGCACGCCGCGCCCGGTGCGACGTTCGCAGTGGCCACCGATCTCGATTCCGCCTCCCGCGGCATCGAAGACGCGAACGCCGTCCTCGGCAATCGCTTTCTGCTCGAATCGCTGCCGCACGCAACGCGGTTGCAGTGGGTGCAGTCGACGTCGGCCGGCATCGACCGCATTCTGCGCGAGGCCGGTACGCGCCTCGACGGCATCACGCTCACGACGTGCCGCGGCGTCTACGACGACGAGGTGGCCGATCACGCGCTCGCGCTTCTGCTCGCCCTCGTGCGGCGTTTGCCGGAGGCGTTCGAGCAGCGGCGGAATCGCGACTGGACGCGACGTCCGCTCACGCATCTGCACGGACGCCGCGCGCTCATCCTCGGATGGGGCGGCATCGGTGTGGCCATCGCGCGCCGTCTCGCGGCGTTCGGCGTCATCGTCGAAGGCGTGCGGCGGCGGCATGACGGCGAGCCTGCCATGGGAGCGGACGGCTTTCGCGTGCACGGTCCGTCGACGTGGCGGCAGCAGCTCGCGAGCACCGACTTACTCGTGCTGGCACTGCCGTCGACCGCGGAGACGTTTCATCTCGTCGCGCGCGCGGAGCTCTCGCTGCTCGCACGCGGTGCGCTGCTCGTCAACGTCGGAAGAGGCGAGACGCTCGACGAAGATGCGATGCGCGAGGCACTCGACGCGGGGATTCTCGGCGGCGCGGCGCTCGATGTCTTCGAAAAAGAACCGCTGCCCGTGGATCACTGGATCTGGGCCGACGCGCGCATCGTGATGACGCCGCACTGGGGTCGCACGATCGAGACTGCGCCGTGGCGCTGGCAGCCGGTCGTCGAAGAAAACCTGCGCCGCTTTCACGCGCGCGAACCGCTCCTCAACGTGGTGGATGTCGATGCCGGCTACTGAGGGAGTGAGCGTCGTCGTGCCGGTGTATCGCAATGCGGCCACGGTCGCACCGCTGCACGATCAGCTCGTGCCGCATGCGTCCGAGATCGTGTTCGTCGTCGACGGCTCGCCGGACGATTCCCTCGGCGCCGTGCTCGCGCTGCAGCAACGCAGCGGCATCGTGCAGGTCGTGGCACTCGGAAAAAACGCGGGGCAGACGTGGGCGTTGCTGACCGGACTGCGTTACGCGTCGGGTGATCCGATCGTGATGATGGACGCGG
This sequence comes from Thermoanaerobaculia bacterium, assembly GCA_035629395.1. Classification (GTDB taxonomy): domain Bacteria; phylum Acidobacteriota; class Thermoanaerobaculia; order Gp7-AA8; family Gp7-AA8; genus QHVT01. The sequence continues at coordinate 135,059 of DASPHZ010000072.1, read as the reverse complement.
ACCTGCAGGATCCGCCGGCCGCGATTCCCGCGCTCGTCGACGCACTTCGCGACGCCGACGTCGTTTTCGCCGGACGCCGCGGCGCGTATGAATCAGCGTCGCGGCTGCTGACGTCGTCGGTGTTCAAGCGCATGCTCTCGCTCGCGTCGCGCGGACGCATTCCGCCCGATGCGGGATTGTTTCTGGCGATGCGCAGGGAAGTCGCGGAGTCCCTCCTCCATTGCGCCGACGCGGAACCGTACGTCATCAGCATGCTGGCGCGCGGACGGTGGCGGATGCGCTCGATCCCGGTCGCACGTGCACGGACCGAAGGGAAGAGCGGCTATACGTTCTTGCGGCGCGTGTCCGTGGCGCGGCGCGCGTTGCGCGGCCTGCTGCTCCCGCCGTCGCGCGGTGCACCGATCCGCACACGCGTCGATGCCTTTCCACACGTCGTCCATCGGAGATCTTCATGAATCGCAACGAGCACAATCGCGAACAGACCGACTACTTCAGCGCCGCCGTCAAACCGACGATGGTGCCGGAGCGCACTCCCTACATCGAACGCCAGATCGACGAGGTGGTCCGCTACGCCGGCATCCAGCAGGGGCGCCGCGTCCTCGAAGTCGGATGCGGCATGGGGCGCTACACGCTCGGCCTGGCTTCGCGCGGGATCGCCATCGAAGGACTCGATCTCGTCCCGTTCCTGCTGGCGAAACTGAAGGAGTTCGCGGGCGAGCGGCACATCCCGCTGTACTGCGCGGACGTCGTCGAGCCGCCCCCCGAGCTCCTCGGCGCGTTCGACACGCTGATCGGTTTCTTCGCGCTGCATCACATGCACGACCTCGACGCGTGCTACCGCTCGATGGCGCGCTTGCTCAAGCCCGGCGGCTCGATCGTGTTCCTCGAGCCGAATGCGTGGAATCCGCTGTATTACCTCCAGGTCCTGCTCACGCCGGGCATGACCTGGAAGGGCGATCGTGGCATCGTCGACATGCGCCGCGGACGCATCTTCCGCGCGATGCGGGACGCGGGGCTCGTCGATCTCGACCTCCGCCGCTTTGGCTTCTTTCCGCCGCAAATCTACAATCGGCCGTTCGGAAGAAAACTCGACCACTCGATCGCCGGCATTCGCATCCTGAATCCGGTCCTGCCGTTTCAGATGTTCAAGGGCTCCGCGCCGCGCTGATGCCACGCCGCGACCTGGCGATTCTCCTCATCGCCGCGGCGGCCGCGTGCTTCGCCTACGGACGCGCGGGGCAGCCGATCTTCGAGGATCGCGGATATCACATCTACATGGCGCAGTCGGTGCTGCGCGGCGATGCGTTGTACGGCGACACGACGTACGGCTACACGCCGTACGCGCCGCTGCTGACGGCGCTGGCGATGCGCGTGGCGTCGCCGTTCGGCGTGCCGTCGTATCTCGCGCCGCGCTTTCTCGGCGTTGCGTTGCTGCTGGCGCTCGCGGTGCTGTTGTACTTCGTGGCGCGGCGCGCGTCCGACGCGCGAACGGCGCTCCTCGCGGCGGTGACGTTGTGCGGGTTCGGACAGCTCGCGCTTTACAGCGTCGTGGGAACGGAGCCGGTCGTCGTCGTCTCTGTCTTCATGCTGCTTGCGGTGTTCGCGCTGCAGCGGGAGTGGTGGTTCGGAGCAGGATTCGCGGCGTGTGCCGCGGCGATGGCGTGGCAGCCGGCGGTGGTCGTCTGTCTCGGCACGTTCATCCTCGCGCGGCGGCGTCTGCCGGTGATCGCCGGCGGGTGCGTCGCGGCGATACCCGCACTGGTGTATGTGCTCGCCACCGGCAGCGTCGACGACTTTCTGTATCAGACCGTCTCGCGCAAAGTCGCATCGGCGGACCTCAACGTCGGCGCGTCCTGGCTGCTCGTCGCCGCGCGTTCGTATTGGACGGATGTGCTGGTGCTGCTCGTCGGTGCGATCGGTTTCATTGCCGCGCTGCGGCGGCGCACGAGCGCGGAATGGCCGCTGATCGTGATGACGTGCGCGTGGGCGGCGTGGTCGGCGATCTATTTCTGGGCCGTCAAAGACCTCATCCCCGTGCTGCCGCTGATCGCATATTGGGCCGCGCGGATGGTGTCGCGCCGTGCGACGGCGGTCGTGGCCCTCTATTGCGCGATTCTCTTCGGCGACGCCGCGCTCTACCGCTCGACGTACACGCTCTCCCAGCAGATCCGCGACGTGCACGCTGCCCTCGGCGCCGCGCGATCGAACTTCATCGCCTTCGGCGCCGAGGAGTTTTACATCCTGACGGAGACGCGGGCGCCGGTGCGCTACATCCGCCTCGGCGGCTGGATCGACGCGTTCATCGAGGCGCGCGATCCCGGCGGCATCGACGCATTCGTGAACACGATCGCGCGCCTCGAGCCCGCGGCCATCGTCATCTCCGATTCCGAAGGCCCGAGCCGCGCTCGAACCGCGCTCGACCCGCTCCTGCGGAATCGAGCGCGCAAAGTCGTGCAGGCCCCGCACGCCTATCGCGTCGACACGCCGTACGTGCCGATGGAGATGCAGACGGCGATCGTGTATCAGCGGAGGTGAGCGGCGCTTACGCGCCCACGCGGCGCGCGAGCTCGCGGATCAGCGCCGCGCCGACGAGGTCGGACGTCACGAGCGCAATCTCGCCGCGTACAGGCTGCGTGAACAGATCGCGCAGAACAGCGCGCGTTTCGTCCGCGAGATAGCCGGTCTCCCACCCGTGCGGCAGGTGCGGCGTGCGCGTACAGAAAGAGCTGGCCCAGCTCCTCGAGGGACACACCGATCCGGCTGGATGATGAGGGAGATTTGGTAGCGCATACGGGATTCGAACCCGTGTTACCGCCGTGAGAGGGCGGCGTCCTGGACCCCTAGACGAATGCGCCACGAAGTGGGCGAGGGACGCGGAAGATACCTGAGGCACCTGTCCTCGTCAAGGCACCTTAAAACGCAAGTGCGGGAGTCGTATTCCCGGGCTAGCATCGCCCGCGTATGGATCCGCTCACGCACACGCTGGTCGGCGCGAACCTCGCCGCGACGAGGCTCGGGGAGAAGACGCGTCTCGCCGCCGCGGCGCTCGTCATCGGCGCGAATCTCCCCGACGTCGACTCCATCCTCTACTTCACCGGCCACGACGATCTCGCGCTCTGGTTCCGCCGCGGCTGGACGCACGGCGTGCTCGCCCTCGTGCTCCTGCCGTTCGTGCAGACGGCGCTGCTGCTGCTCTTCGCCCGCCTGCGCCCCGATGCGCGGCGGAGTGTGAGCGTTCCCTGGCTGTTCGGCCTCTCCGCGTTCGCGATCCTCACCCATCCGACGCTCGACTGGCTGAACAACTACGGCATGCGCTGGCTGATGCCGTTCGACGGCACGTGGTTCTACGGCGACTCCGTCTACATCATGGATCCCTGGCTCTGGCTCGTCCTCGGCGGCGCCTGGCTCGCCGGCCGCCGCGCCACCCTGCCGATGGTGCTCGCCTTCGTGATCGTCACCGGCATCCTCGCGCGCATCGTCATGCGCCGCAGCGCCGATTACGTGGTGGTTCTCGCGGTCGTCGCGGTGATCCTCTTCGCCATGCTGCTGTGGCGCGCGCCGCGTTCGTTCTCGGCGCCGGCCCTGCTCCTCGCGACGGCTTACATCGTCGCGCGCCTCGTCATCCACCACGCGACCGCGCTCGAAGTGCGCAAACATCTCGACGCGCCGGTCGTGCGGCTGATGGTCGGGCCGCATCCCATCGACCCGCGACGCTGGGACGTCGTCGCGCAGACGGGCGACGTCTATCGCTTCGGCCACTTCACGTGGGCCGGCCGCACGCTCACGCTCGCGCCGGAGCGATTGCCGGTCGCGAAGGACTCGCCCGAATACCGCGAGGCGAAAGCCGATCCGCACATCCGCGGCTGGGTGAACTGGATGCGCTTCCCGTGGTACGAGATCGAGCGCCGCAACGGGCGGACGATCGTGCATCTGCACGACGCGCGTTACGCGACGCGGCGGCGCCCGGGCGGCGGCTTCGGAGGCGTGTCAGTGGTCCTGCGGTGACCTGCGGAACAGACGCACCGCGCACACGATCGCGAACAGAAGCGAGGCGAGTCCGAACACATACTGCAGCCCTTGCGTCTTCTCGAGCGCGTACAGCCATGCGATCGCTCCCGTGGCCACCGACTCGAGCGCGTACACGGTCGCATCGAGCAGACGCGTGTGCGTGTGCAGGCGTTCGTGCATCAGCGTGATCGCGGCGATGTAGATGCCCGTGGCGAAAAAGAAGAGGATCAGCGGCCAGTAGCCTTCCGGGTGGTCGAGCTTCGAGACGCCTTTCAGGATCATCGTGAACGCGGTGAGGAAGTGCACGAGCTTCTGCAGCCTTGCCGCGCGTGCGCGCCGTGCGCTCATCGCGGCACCGCCACGTCGGCCGTGCTGGCGTTCGGCAGTTTGAGGAGCTCTGCCGGCGCGATGCGGATCTTGCTCGAGCGGTTGCCGCCGCCGATGATGATCCGCGGCCGCTCCATCACGCGCTCGTCGATGTAGATCGGGACACCTTCCGGCAGCCCGGGAATCGTGACGCCGCCGATCATCATCCCGGTCAGCTCCGCCGTCTCGTCGGAAGACGCGAATGAGAGTCGTTTCACACCCACCCGAGCGCTGACTTTCCGGTTCACGTCGAGCTTCGTGTCCGCGCGGACGAGGCAGGCCACGAAGCGCCGCGGCTCGGTTTTGAGCGCGACGAGGATCGCATTGCAGGCCTCATCGGCGGAGATGCCGTAGTGCGCGCAGAACTCGGCGGTGTCGGCGAGGTGCGGCTCGCACGCGAGGACTTCGAAATCGGTGATGGCCGAGGCGGCGAGGGCCTCGCGGACGCGGTCGTGGAGGATGGCAACGTCGCTCATGCAAGGAGCTTTTTACCGCACTCGGCGGGCACGCATTACGCATTTCTGATGTTCGGAGGAAACTACGCCAATGCCTAACGCAATCACGATGTTGAAATCGGATCACGCGACCGTCAAACGCCTGCTCCGCGAGCTGTCGGAAACCGGCGAGCGCGCGACCAAGCAGCGCGAAACACTCGTCGCGCAGCTCGAGCGCGAGATCAAGATGCACGCGCAGATCGAGGAAGAAGTGTTCTATCCCGCGTTCAAGGCCGCCGCGCGTGGCAGCGAGGCGGAGGATCTCTTCTACGAGGCCGCCGAGGAGCATCACATCGTCGACATGGTCCTGCCGGCGCTCAAGGCCGCGAACCCGAAGTCGAAGGAGTTCACCGCCAAGGCGAAGGTCCTCAAGGAACTGATCGAGCATCACATCAAGGAAGAAGAGCAGCAGATGTTCACGCAGGCGCGGGCGATGTTCGGCGAAGAACAGCTCCGCGAGCTGGGCGACATGATGCAGGCCCGCAAGGACTCGGTCGAGGCGATGTGGGACAACCCGCTGCTCCGCCCCGTCAAGAAACTGCAGAGCGCCGCGCACAAGCTCATGCCGACCAAGGTCAAGACCGCGAAAGCGACCGCAATCGGGAAGGCGATGGAGGAAGCGCGGTAGCGGAAGCGTTCCGCGAGCGCGCCGGGCTTCCGGGAGGGATCGCCTCAGGCACAGGCACCCGGAAGCCTGATGCCCGCGCGCCGGCAGGCGCGCGGCTCCTTTGTCCGATTATCCGTGTTCCTCGCCGAGGATTCTCGCGATCTGATTCAGATGCACCAGATCGTGTGCCGCATGGAGCGTCATCAGGCGCGTCACGTCCTCGAATCCGCGCTCACTGTGAATGCCGCCGCGTTTGCGCTCCTCGGCCGTCAGCGAGGCGAGCAGGCGCACGTTGGCGCGGCGTAGTGCGCCGAAGGAATCGAGCGCGCCTTCGAGATCTGCATTTTCATAATGCAGATGCTTCGCATAGAGGTCCTGGTCGTAGCCCGCGAGCGGCGGGGTGTCGTGCGAGAGGATCATGCGATAGCGCACCGACACCATCAGCTCCGAGTCCGCGAGATGCTGCACGACGTGCAGCACCGACCATTTCCCTTCCCCCTCCGGCGTGCGCAGACGGGCGTCGTCCAGTGCGCGCACGCGTTCTGCGAGCGTGGCGGGGGTACTCGGCAGGACGGACAGCGGATCGCGGTCGCCGATCAGGTCGAGCAGCGCCCGGACATATCCATCGGGGGCTTCATTTGCGGGATTCGCGAAGATCGACATGGCCGCCGATCTTACCGCGAATGCGCGGCTCGAGCCTGGCGGCGCGGCGCACCCAGCGGCCCGTTTCCTGCTCCCGCTCGAATTTGTTGCGCACCGCGATCCACGCCTGCTGCTGCGCGAACGTGAATCGCGCCGAATCGTCATGCGCTTCCTTCCACGCACGATTGAAAGCGTCCCGATAAACCTTCAAAGCAGCCTCGGGGAGATGGATCCGGCAGACGAGCGGAAGATCGCCAATCGAGTCGTACATTGCGCAGACGGTCGCTTTCTCAGTCGTAATATTCGTGCCCCAGGTGCGTGAGGCTCTCCTGCCCCATCGCCCAGCGCATCGTGTTCTTCAATTTCATGAGCTGGATGAACAGGTCGTGCTCGGGATAGAGCTCCGGCGCGGTCATCGGGCATTTGAAGTAGAAGCTGAGCCACTCCTGCACGCCCGACCATCCGGCGCGCTGCGCGAAATCGAGCAGCAGCGCGAGGTCGAGCACGATCGGCGCGGCGAGGATGGAATCGCGGCAGAGGAAATCGATCTTCATCTGCATCGGATAGCCGAGCCAGCCGAAGAGATCGATGTTGTCCCATCCTTCTTTCGCGTCGCCGCGCGGCGGGTAGTACTCGATGCGGACCTTGTGGAAGAGATCTCCGTAAAGGGCGTGATAGAGATGCGGCTGCAGGATCGTATCGAGGACGCCGAGCTTCGTCGTTTCCTTCGACTTGAACGATTCCGGGTCGTCGAGCACTTCGCCGTCGCGATTGCCGAGGATGTTCGTGGAGAACCAGCCGCGGACGCCGAGCATGCGCGCCTTCAATGCCGGCGCGATGACCGTCTTCATCAGCGTCTGCCCGGTCTTGAAGTCCTTCCCCGCAATGGGGACGCCTTCGCGTCGCGCGAGCTCGAATGCCGCCGGGAAATCGACTGCCAGATTCGGTGCGCCATTGGCGAACGGCACGCGCTCTTTGAGGCACGCCCACGCATAGAGCTGTGAGTTCGAGATGGTGGGGTCGTCGTGCTCGAGCGCCTTCTCGAAGGATTCCGGTGTGTGATGGCAGCCGTTCGCGGAGACCCACACTTCCGTACTGCCGCACCACACCGCCACCGCGCGCGTGCAGTCATTGTCTTTCTTGAATTGCCGGATGTCCTCGCGCAATTGCGCGACCATTTCCGCCTTGTTCGCACCTTTCTTCACGTGCGTGCCATTGAGACGGCGGACGTACTGTGGATAGAAAACACCCGGCATCGGACGGATGGCCTCGAGCTCCTCTTTGACGGGGAGGAGGTGATTGCTGGTCAATACGTCCGCGTGCACCGCCGATTCATAGGCATTGTCGGGAAAGATGTCCCACGCGCCGAAGACGATGTCCTCGAGCTTCGCCAGCGGAAGGAACTCGCGGATGCGCGGCGAATTGCCGTCCGTGCGCTTGCCGATGCGGATCGTCCCCATCTGCGTGAGCGAGCCGATCGGTTCGGCGAGACCTCTGCGCGCAAGGAGCACGCCGGCGATCATGGTGGTTGCCACGGCGCCGAGGCCGGGCAGGAGAATCCCCAGTTTGCCCGTGGCAGGTGGGACGACGTCAGGCTTTCTCACAGTATGGCTGAGGCGAAGCAACACCCGGGCCAGTGTTTTGCACCACACGCAAACCGTGCTGGTCGAGCTTGCTCTCACGGACGGAACCGCGGCGTCGCTGCCGGCGGATGCTATGGCGTCCGCGCCGCGCCTCTCTGTCGAGTTCCCTACTGTGCAGCTCCGTCACTCTGCCGCTCCCCCTCATGTCGTCGCGTCCGTCTGGCATCACCCCGACTTCGACCCCTGGCCGTTCGACGTTTCCATCGACGAGCTTGCGCGTGACTCCTTTACGCTCCGCGTCGACACACCAGCATTCGCTCTCGCCGCACTGACGCGCTGCCAGCGCCACGTCGGCCGCCGGAATGCACACTCCGGCACGCCGCTCTTCACACGGATCCTCGACGCGCATCGCGCACTGCACGACGTCGACAAGCCGCTCGTGCGCGCCGATTACAACCACGCCCTCGACGTGTGGCAATGGCTGCTGCGTCTCGACCCCGATGCCTCGCCGGAGACGCAGATTTCGGCGCTTTTTCACGACATCGAGCGACTCGCATCCGAGTCTGAAGCGCGCATCGAGCACCTCGCGCCCGACTATCAGCAGTTCAAGGACGCCCACGCACACAAGGGTGCAGAGATCGCCTCGGCGGTGCTCGCCGCGAATGGCGTCGACGTGCAGACCCGCATGCGTGTCGCCGCGCTGGTGGCGCGGCACGAACGCCCCTCCGACGATCCCGAGCTCGCGCTCCTCAACGACGCGGACGCGCTCTCGTTCTTTTCTCTCAACTCACCCGGCTACGCGAGCTACTTCGGACCGGAGCAGACGAGAAAGAAGGTCGCCTATACCTGGAATCGCATGACGCCGCGCGCGCGGGCAAAGCTCGACGGGGTGTGGCTGAAGAATGAAGTCCGCACGTTTCTCGAAGAATTGAAGGAGGTCTGATTGCAACTCTCCCCCCATGAAATCGAGCAGAAAGTCCGTTCCCTCGGACAGTGGTTCCACAATCTCGATTTGCACGGCGTGAAAACGGCGCCCGATCACTTTCTGGGTGATTATCCGAACATCAAGTGGCAGCGGTTCGCGCACGCCGTGCCCGCGGACCTGACCGGGAAGACGGTGCTCGACATCGGCTGCAACGCCGGCTTTTACTCGATCGAAATGAAGAAGCGGGGGGCGGCGCGCGTGGTCGGCGTCGACGCGGACGACGTCTATCTCGATCAGGCGCGCTTCGCGGCCGAGATCTCGGGGTATCCGGACATCGAGTTCCGCAACCTCTCCGTTTACGACGTGGGGCAGCTCGGCGAGAAATTCGACCTCGTCATCTTCATGGGCGTGCTGTATCACCTGCGGCACCCGCTGCTCGCACTGGACACGCTGTACGAGACGGTGGTCGGCGACCTGCTCCTGTTCCAGAGCATGCAGCGCGGGTCGAAAGACGTGGCCTCGGTCGAGGAGAACTATCCGTTCTGGAACGAGGAGATCTTCGAACAGGCCGGCTATCCGGCGATGTATTTCGTGGAGCGCCGCTATGCGGACGACCCGACGAACTGGTGGATCCCGAACCGCGCCGGTGTCGAGGCCATGCTGCGCAGCGCCGGCTTCATCATCGAGGCGCACCCGGAAGACGAGGTTTATCTGTGCCGTCGCGGCGAGCGCCCGACGTTCGGAGACGCGTAATGCCGGTCGAAGCCGTAATGCTCTGGAATGAGCCGAACAACATGTCCCACTGGGATTTCGAGATCGATCCCGAGTGGAAGGTGTTCTCCGAAATGACGTGTCTGGCCGCGCAGGCGGTGCAGAGCGTCAACGCGTCGTTGCCGCGCGTCCTGGGGGGGATCTCGCCGATCGATCCGCTGTTCATCGACCGGATGAAGAGACAGTCGGTCCTGGACAACGTCGACGTCGTGGCCGTGCACGGATTTCCGCTGGACTGGAATCACTGGCAGATCAGCGAGTGGCCGTCGAAGCTGCAGGAAATCCGCGAGGTCACGGACCTGCCGATCTGGGTCAGTGAAGTGGGTGTGTCGACGTTCGGCGCGGAGGAGGTCCAGGTCTTCGGCCTGAAGAAGACGATGGAGCTCATTCTCCATGACGTGCCGCGCGTGCACTGGTATTCACTGTACGACCTGCCGAAGGCGTGGCCGGCGACGACGAGGCATCGCGAGGCCGAGGGGTCGTCGTATTACCGGCATTTCTACATGGGCCTGGTCAAAGAAGACGGGACGCCGAAGATGGCGCTCGAGCATCTCACCGACTACACGCCGCAACTGGGGATCTGCCAGTGGTTTCATTATGAAGATCACCGGCTCGACGATGCGGTGCAGTGGCTGAAGAAACTGGGCGTGAAGAAGCTGCGGACAGGATTGTCGTGGGCGGATCATCACCGGCCGGATGCCTTGCAGTGGTTCGACAGGCAGATGAAAGCGCTCGAGCCGTTCGACGTGACGGTCACGTACTGCTTTACGCCCGGGTCACGCGGCGTGCGCGATCACTACACCTCGCCGCCGCAGGTGGTGGGGGAGTTTGCGGAGTTCTGTGCCGAAATGACGAAGCGGTACGCGTAATCAGTTCTCTCTCCCCGTTGCAACGGGGAGAGAGGGATTACCACCTGCGGGTCCAGCGATCGTCGTCCCAGTCATCGCGCCCATACTCACGGTCGCGGAAGCGCAGGTCGCGGTCGCGGTCGGCGCGGTCGTAATCGCGCGGGCGCTCGTAGCCGCGGTCCATGTACGGGTCGCCGCTCGAATAGCGGTAGCGGTCGTCGTCGCGATATGGGTCAGGGGCGCCACGATAGCGATCGTAGCCGCGGTCGTAGTCGCCGTAGCGGCCGCTGAACCCGCGGTCGCGGTCGGGGCCGCGCCAGCCGTAATCCCCGCCGGGACGTATATCGCCGCCAGGGCGGTAACCGGGGATGCCGCCCCAGCGCGGGTCGCGTTCGCGGCTCCACATCGAACGGTCGTCGTCCCAATGATCGTGGCCGCGTCCATAGCGGACGCCGCGGTCTTCGTACCAGCGGTCGCGATCGTCGCGCCCGCTCCAGCGATCGTTCCAGTCGCGGTCACGATCGCGATTGTTCCATCGATCCATCGTCGTTCACCTCCGCCTGTTGTCATTCAGGGTTCGTTCCCGAAGGCGCGGGCTCGGCCGTATGCCGAGGGGATGTTTCGGCAGCGCATTGTGGCGATCGCGATCGTAGCGGGTGGCGGAGACGGGAGCGCTGCGGCCTGATCTCAACGCGCCTTGAATTTCACGATGGCGTTGTTTTCCCCTGCTTCCACCGTCACAGAGATCGGCGCCGCAAACTCCATAGCCGTCTCGTAGATCATCTGCCCCTCGGCGGAAGTCCGATAAGGCCAGAATTCGTACGTCCCTTTCGGGATGCGCCGCAGCGCGAGGCTCCCGTCCTCATTGGTGATGAGCGACATGCCGCGGCTGGCGATGACGCGCGAAACCGACGGCGGCACGGCCACTCCGTCGACGCGCATCAAAAGACTCATCGCCGGGAACGGCTCGCCGGCGACGGATTGCAGAGCCAGCCGCAAGGAGGACGCGCCGTCCGGCACGCGCACGATGAGCGGCTTCGAGCCGTCCACGGCCGCGACGGCGAACGAGCCTTCTTGCGGCAGCGCGTAAACGGAGCAGGAACTGCCGGCGGGTAATGCGACGTCGGCGACGCCTTTCGCGTTTGTCACGGCCGTCGACTTCACATGACCGTTGCAGGAGGCGATCAACGTCGCGCCCGCGAGGGGATCCTCATGTGCATCGACCACACGGACGGTGCGCGGCTCGCCGCGCGTCAGCTCGATGTCGACGGATTTCTGCGCCGGCGCGCCGTGAAGCTCGAACGCGACCGCGTCGCTGTCGAGATAAGAAGGGGCGCGCGCGGTCAGCGACAGTGCGCCATCGCGGACGCCAAAGTATTCGAATCGACCTTCGGCATCGGTCTGTGCGCGCACGTTCAATGTGGAGATGCTGTTTTCGGATCGCAGATTGAGCACCGCTCCGGCGAGCGGCTTGCCGTCTGCCAGGACGCGGCCGGTGACGTGGCGATCGGGCACGTCGATCGTCAACGGCTTGTGCGACAGCGAGACTTCGACGCTGTGGGGTGCCGAGGCGCGGGTGCGGGTCACGCTGGCGCTGTAGACGCCGGGCTCCCACAGCTCGCCCGCGAAACTCCCGTCTTCGTCCGTCACCACGGAGGTGTGCCAGCGCAGTGCGTCGTGAGTGAAGCCGATGCCCGCGCCGGGGAGCGGTTTGCCGGCCATCGTCGCGCGGAGCACGGTTCTCGAACGCGGAATGACGAGGCGGAGCGTCGCGCCGTTCGTGCCGAGGTTCGCTTTCGCGCTGAGACGCTGCAGCGGCTGCGGGCCACTGACCATGACAGCGTACAGGCCGTCAGCGAGGCCGTCGAAACTCACGGCAGCCTTGTCGGCTTTCAGAGATCTCGGCGAGGACCACTCGGGCGGCTTGCCGTCCACGCGCGGGGCCACGGCTACCTGGATCGGGCCGGTGAAGCCCTGGCGGTCCACCTCCACCTGGAGAGTGGCGGCGGAAGTGCTCAGCGCGAGCAGAAGGGCAAACGCGAAGACGAAGAACGAACGCATGTCATGACCTCCGGAAAGGGGGCGATCTCTCCCGCGGTCGTGATGGCGAATGGAGTTACTTCAGCTCGGCTTTTTCAGACGCCGGAGCTTCGGTCTTCACGGCCGGAGCTTCGATGGTGATCGATTCGAGCGAGGGGCGGGTGACTTCGATCGATTCGACGGTCCAGTCGGTGGCGACGGTCGTCGCCGCGCGAGGGACGCTGCAGCGCTCGAAGGTCGTGTAGCAGTTGCCGAACGAGTCGTAGCGGCAGCGTTCGATCGAGCCCGGGATCGACTCGCAGGTGTTCCACGCGGTGCATTCCGCGCAAAGGGGCAGCGCAAACGACGGGACAGCGGCGAGGAGCAGCAGCGTACAAACCGCGATGAGTCTCAGCTTCATATCTTTCTCCTTCAGGCAGGAAAGATCGCCGGCCGTCACTGTGGCACTGCGCGAAGAAGGAAGATAGAGACGTTTTCTGCGACAGCCTCAGGCGTTCACGTCGATCACCACGCGCCCGCGGATGTTGCCTTCCATGATGTCGTTCGAGAGCTCGAAGATGCGCGAGAGCGGCTCGACGCGCGAGAGCGACGCGAGCTTCCCAAAGTCGACGTCGCGCGCGAGGCGCGACCATCCTTCGATCCGTTTCGCGCGTGAGGTGCGCAGCGAGCTGACGCCGAGGAAAGAGACGTTGCGGAGGATGAGCGGCCAGACGGTGGTGTCGAGCTCGTGGCTCGCCGCCATCCCGCAACATGCGACCGCGCCTTCGTAGACGGTCTGCGCGTAGACGTTCGCGAGCGTCGCGCCGCCGACCGTGTCGACGCCGCCCGCCCAGCGCTCTTTCTGCATCGGGGCACCGGGAGTCGCGAGCTCTTCGCGCGGAACGATCGACGTCGCGCCGAGGCCGCGCAGGTACTCTTCGAGCTCGGGACGTCCGGTCGACGCGGCGACGCGATAGCCGAGTTTCGCCAGCAGCATCACGGCGATCGAGCCCACGCCGCCCGCGGCGCCGGTGACGATCACTTCGCGATCCGAGGGGAGGACGTTGTTCTGCTCGAGCGCCATCACGCAGAGCATGGCCGTGAACCCCGCGGTGCCGAGCTGCATGGCCTGCTCGAACGACATCCCCTCGGGCACCGGAATCACCGCGTCCGCGGGCACGCGCTGGCGTTGCGCGTAGCCGCCCCATTCCGCTTCGCCGAGCCCCTGGCCGGTGCCGAGGACGCGCTCGCCGGATTCGGTGGTGCCGGCGATGTCGATGCCGAGGACCATCGGGAAGCGGCGGACGATCTTCCCCTTGCGTGTGACGGCGAGGCCATCCTTGTAGTTGAGCGAGGAGTACGCGACGTCGAGGAGCACGCCCTCCTTCGGCAGATCGGCTTCGGTGAGTGTTTCGAATGCGACGGCGTTTTCCCGTGCGACGAGTGCGTTGATGGCCATGGGCGCGCATTTATACTCCGCCCCCATGAGTAAGCAATACGACGTCGTCGTTCTCGGCGCCGGTCCCGGCGGTTACGTCGCCGCGATCCGCGCGAAGCAGCTCGGCCTGAGCACCGCCATCATCGAAAAACAGTACTGGGGCGGTGTGTGCCTCAACGTCGGCTGCATCCCCTCGAAGGCACTGCTGCGCAACGCGGAGCTGGTGAGCATCCTCAAAAACGAAGCGAAGACGTTCGGCATCCACGTCAACGGCAGCATCAGCTTCGATTACGGCGAAGCGTTCCGCCGCAGCCGCAAGGTGGCCGACGGCCGCGTCAAAGGCATCCACTATCTGATGAAGAAGAACAAGATCGACCAGTTCAACGGCTGGGCGGAGTTCACGGACGCGAACACGCTCACGGTGAACGGCGAGACGATCTCGTTCCAGCACTGCATCCTCGCCACCGGTGCGACCACGCGGCTCTTGCCGAATACGAAGCTGAGCGAGCGCGTGGTCACGTACGAAGAGCAGATCTTCGAGGAGCAGTTACCGGGCAGCATCGTCATCGCCGGCGGCGGCGCGATCGGGGTCGAGTTCGCGTACGTGATGAGCAACTACGGCGTGAAGGTGACGATCGTCGAGTTCCTCGATCGCCTCATGCCGAACGAAGACGAGGACGTGTCCGCGGAGCTGCAGAAGCACTATCGCAAGGCCGGCATCGAGGTGATGACTTCCACGCGCGTCGATGCCATCGACGACAGCGGCGAGAAGGTGAAGGTCACGGTCACGAAAGACGGCCGGCAGCAGACGCTCGAAGCGGACAAGGTGCTGCAGGCCATCGGCTTCAAGCCGCGCGTCGAAGGCTACGGGCTCGAGAAGACGGGCGTGAAGCTGACCGAGCGCGGGGCGATCGAGATCGACGGGCGCATGCGCACCAACGTGCCGCACATCTACGCGATCGGCGACGTCACGGCGAAGATGATGCTCGCGCACGTGGCCGAGGCGATGGCGTTCGTGGCGGCGGAGACGATTGCGAACCACGAGACGAAGGAGCTCGACTTCGTGATGATGCCGCGCGCGACGTACTGCCAGCCGCAGATCGCGAGCTTCGGCTGGACGGAAAAGCAGGCGCGCGAGCAGGGCCACGACGTGAAGGTCGCGAAGTTCCCGTTCAGCGCCAACGGCAAAGCGCACGGCCTGGGCGACGCCACCGGTTTCGTGAAGATCATCAGCGACGCCCAATACGGCGAGCTCCTGGGCGCACACATGATCGGCCCCGACGTGACCGAGCTCCTGCCCGAACTGACGCTCGCCCAGCAGTGGGAACTGACCACCGCCGAAATCGCCCGCAACGTCCACGCCCACCCCACCCTCAGCGAAGCCGTGAAGGAGGCGATTCATGGGTTGGAGGGGCATATGGTGAATATGTGATGGGGGCGGGCGGGGGGGGGAGCTGTAGAGCGATAGAGCTGTAAAGCTGTAGAGGGGCAGAGAAGCAGAGCCCTCGAGCTACCACCCTGCTCGAACTCTGCCCCGCTACAGCTCTACTGCGCTACAGCTTTGCAGCTCTACAGCTCTACAGCTCTACCGCTCTACCCCTACCTCCTCACCGTCCTCGCCAGATACTCCCGAATCCTCGCGTGCGTGGCCTCGTCCGCCCACTGGGCGCGCACGTCGTCGTCCAGTTCGTGGGCGAAGCCTTTGGCGTGGGCGATGGCGCGGTCGCGGAGTTGGCGTTTGGCGAGGGTGAAGGCGGCGGGCGGGAGGGCGGCGAAGTGGTGGGCCATTTCCTCGGCGCGCGTCGGGAGAGCGTCCGTCACTTCGTCGATGAGGCCGAGCCGGAGCGCTTCGTCGGGCGTGACGGTGCGGCCGGTGTAGAGGAGCATCTGCAGGTGCTGCGGCGGGACGGCGAAGCGGACGGCTTCGATGACGCTCGGCGGGAACGGGACGCCGACGAGCAGTTCGGGAATGCCGATGCGGCCGTTGCCCGCGGCCATCAGGCGATAGTCGCCCGCGAGCGTGAGGATGCAGCCGCCGGCGATGGCGTGGCCGTTCGCCGCGACCACGAGCGGCTTCGGAAACGCGAACAGGTCGAGGAGCATCGAGCCGAGGGCGCGGTAGAAGCGGTCGGCGTACTCGCGGCCTCCGTCGACGAGGCGGAAGAGGTCGACGCCCGCGGAGAAGATCGAGCCGGTGCCGGTGAGGATCACGGCGCGCGCGTCGGAAACCGCGAGCTCGGCGAACGCGCGCGCGATCCCTTCGACGAACTCGAGGTCGAGCGCGCTGGCCTTCCCGTGCGCGAGGCGGAGTGTGGTGATGCCGTCGTTATCGCTGCGTTCGATCATCGCGCCGAAGCATATCGCTTCATCGCATCGGCGATGTCCGTGGGCTCGCTCGCGGGATCGAACTTTTCGACGATGCGGCCGTCGCGATCGAGAAGGTAGATCCACAGCGTGTGATCGACGAGCGCGTCGCGCAGTTCGTATTTCGCGCCGAACTGCTGCACGGTGTGATCGATCTGCGCGCGCGAGCCGGTGAGTCCGCGCGCGGGCACGGCGGCAAAGTAGCCGAGGTACTGCTTCAGCACCGCCGGCGTGTCGCGCGGATCGACGCTGACGAAGAGCGTCGGGATCTCCCGCGCCTCGGCCCCCGCTTCGCGATACGCGCGGGCGAGGCGCGACATCATCGTGGGACAGGCGTCGGGGCAGTGCGTGTAGCCGAAGAAGAGGAGGGCGGGGCGGCCGCGCAGCGAAGCGGAGCGGAAGGGGCGGCCGTCGTGGTCCACGAGCGTGAATGTAGGGACGAGGGGGGAGGGGCGAGAAGCGAGGGGCGAGGGACGAGGGGCGAGGGGCGAGGGAGGGGCCGGGGGCGAGGGAGGCGCGGGGCTTTGCTCTCGCCCCTGAACTGCCGCCTCGAGCGTTTGTGTCGAGCCATCGTCGAACGTGAGCGAGAGCGCGATCGCATCGCCGTTGCGCAGCGTGCGCGTCGTGTCGATGAGCATGAGGTGCGATCCGCCCGGTGCGAGCTTCACCGTCGCGCCGGGTGCGATGGAGATGCGCTCGAGCTGGCGCATCGACATCATCCCGTTCTCCTCCTTCATCTCGTGCAGCTCGACGCGCTTCGCCGCGGGCGTCGACACGCCGGTGAGTGCGATCGCACGGTCGCCGGAGTTCGTGAGCGTCACGTACGCCGCGGCGGTGTTCCACGCCGGGTTCGACTCGCCGGACCACGCATCGCTCGCGATCACGCCGCGCGGCTGACTGGCGAGCGAGACGATGTACTCCGCCATCGCCAGCCGTTCGCGCCTGGGGATGTCGGGATACGCGGGCATGCCCGTGCGTCCATCCGCGACCCCGAACGCGATCAGGCTCGCGATCCCTTCGACCGATTTCGGTCCTTTGAACGCGGCGAGATTGCGCAGATCGCGCGGCTTCACGAACGCGTTCGCCGCGGCCGGACCGTTGCCGTCGGCGCGCGCGCCGTGGCACGCCGCGCATCCATAGGCGAGGTACAACTCGCGCCCGTTCGACACCTCGGCACCGGGGCCGCAGGCCGTCAACAGCAGCAGAAGAAGGAGCGCGCTAGACCGCTTGCAGAGCGCGAAGAACGTCGAGCATTCCATGTCCCTGGAAGTATCTCTCGCGACCGAGGTCCGTGGCTGTAGAACAGAGGACCTGTTTCACGCGCGCCGGGCGTCCGACGAGCTCATTGTGCCGCGCCATCAGTAACGCCGCCGCGCCGCTGACATGTGGCGCGGCCATGCTCGTGCCGTCCTTCACGCCGACCGTGTTGTTGAGAATCGGTGCGGTGATCTTCTCGCCCGGCGCGACGAGGTCCGGCTTGATGCGCCCGTCGCCGGTCGGACCGCGGCTGGAGAAGTAGCTCACGCCGTACGTGTGCGGGCGGAAGCGATGCGTCGCGCCGACCGTGATCACCGAGTCCGCGTTTCCCGGATCGACGATGCTGATCGTGTTGTAAGCCTCCGCCGCCACGCCTTCCGGCGTCGCGTAACGGCGATACCCCTGATTGCCCGCCGCGGCGACGACCACCACTCCCGCGTTCACGAGCCGCTCCGCCTCCTCGCACACCGGCGTGCGTCCGCAGGCGTAATTCGACACGTCGTGCGGGATGGAGATGCTCATGTTCGCGCCATGTACCGCGAAGTAGTCGTGCGTCGCATTGAGCCAGCGCACGAACTGCATCGCCGCCATGACCGTGAACTCGTTGCCTCGGCCGCTGCGGCTCAGGACGCGCAGGTCGTACAGACGCAGATCGGGACACACGCCGGAAAGCGCCGGCTGTTCCTTTTTCTCGTCCGCGGGAAGATCGCCCGCGAGGATTCCGGCGACGTGTGTGCCGTGATCGTTGCGCGGTGCGTAGTCCTTGTAAGTCTCGTCGTGCGGGATCTGCACGAGCGGCGCGACGAGTCCCCAGTCGATCGTGCGGCCGTTCTTCAGCGCCGCCTCGAGGTCTTCGAGCTGTCTCCGGATGCGATCCCCTTCGGCGCCCTTGCTGTTGATGAGCGCTTCGACGCGCGCGGGATATTGCTTCACGTTGGGATCGAGCAGCTTCTCGATCTCGCTGAAGTCGTACGTTTCGATGATGCGCGTCCGCGTGTGCCACTCGCCGGCCTTCCGTTCGAGGAACGCGGGATGGCGCGCGTCGATGCCGCTGTCGAGCACCGCCCAGCGGATCTCGCGGCAGGAGATGTTGAAGAGCTGCCGCGCCGCATCCGCTTTGATCGCGAGCGTGGATCGCGAGATCGTCGGCCACGCCGCGCGATTGAGGCTCGCGACGTAGATGAATGGCTTCCCCTCGCCGGCGCCGGCCATGAGCTCCGCGATGGCGTGTACGACCTCGAGCCGCCCTTCCGCCGTTTCGACGGAGGGAAACGTTCCCGTGCGGAAGTAGATCGCCAGGGCGCCGACGACGCGGATCAGCCACAGCGCCGCGGGTGGCAATTCGGCGATGGTCTCCGCACCCGGCATGTCCATGTCCATGACCGAGCGCGGATCCTCGGGGTTGCTGATGGCGTCGGAGATGAGTTGCTGTGTGATCGTCTCGCCGAGGAGACGGATCTCGAAATCGCGGGTGATGCCGGCCCACCAGCCGGTCAGCGGAATCACGTCGCGCACGAGCTGCTCGAACGTCAGCTCCGCGGCGACCGTCGATTGGTTGTAGATGACGCGCGGCGGATTCCCGCCGAGACTCGCGAGCAGTGCGTTGCGCACCTCGCCGGTCTGTTTCTCGCGCCACGGCGTGAGCAGCAGATGCACGGCGCCGTTTGCGTCGCGCGTGTACGTGTCGTCTTCGAGCGCGTCCGCGTACGCGAGCCACACGTCCGGCAGCACCGGGGAGTCCTGCGTGAAACGGCGCACGCGCCCTTCGCCGAACATCAGTTTCTCGATGAATCTGCGACGCTCGAGTCTTTCATTCATGAGCTTTTCCCTCGCGACCACCACCAGTATGCAGGCAAGCCGGCAAGAAGGATGGCCACACCGATCGTACTGTTCACCGGTGCGCGCGCAAACGTGCCGATCACGACGAGCCAGCAGGCCGCGGTGAAGACGATGGTCGTGACCGGATGCCCGGGAGTGCGGAACGCCGCCTTTGCGCCGGAGCGGCGGAAGACGAAGAGTGCCAGTCCCGTGAGGCCGAAGAAGATGAAGTCCACCGCGACGACGTAACTGAGGATCTGTTCGTACGTGCCCGACAGCGCGATCACGATCGAGACGATGCCCTGCAATGCGATCGCGAGAATCGGCACGCGCGTCTTCGGATGCACGCGCGCGACGGCGCGGAAGAACACGCCGTCCTCGGCCATCGCGTAGTAAACGCGCGGCGCGGTGAGCATGCCCTGGCTCAGGAAGCCGAGCGTGGAGATGGCGATGCCGGCGGCGATGAGCATCGCCCCCCGCTCGCCGAGAGCGAGGCGCATCACTGCCGAGGCAGGCGTGGTCGTCGCGGCGAGACCTTCCGTGCCGAGGGCGCGGAGGCAGATCGCGTTGACGGTGAGGTAAACCGCGATCACGCCGATGACGCCCGCGAGCAGGCCGACGGCGAGATCGCGCTTCGGACGCACGAGCTCTCCCGACATGAAGCTCGCCGTCTGCCAGCCGCCGTACGCGAACATGACCGGCGTCATCGCGCCGAGGAACGTTGCGAGCGTCGCGGGTGCATGTGCTGCGTTCGTCGCAGCGGCCGGCGTCACGCTGAAGCCCACGACCACCAGCATCACGATCGCCGCCAGCTTGAGCAGCATCAGCGCGGTCTGCGTATTCGTGCCGCTGCGGACGCCGAGGCAGTTGATGAGGGTGAGGATGCCGAGCGTGAGCACGGCGAGGGCCCAGTCGGGGAGCGGCGCGCGCGTGAGCTCGGAGGTGTAGCGCGCGAACGTCACCGCCACCGCGGCCATCCCGCCGCTCTGCACCACGAGCAGCAGCGCCCAGCCGTAGAGAAATGCGACCGACGGATGCCATGCGTCGCGCAGATAGGCGTACTGTCCGCCGACGTCCGGCCGCAGCGCCGCGAGCTCCGCGTACACGAACGCGCCGATCAGCGCGATGACGCCGCCCGCCGCCCACACACCGAGGATGAGCGGCGTGGTGTGGACCTGGCGTGCGACGACGGAGGGGTTGATGAAGATGCCGGAGCCGATGATGCCGCCCATGACGAGCATCGTGGCGTCGAACGCGCCGAGGCGGCGGGCAAGTTGAGGCATGGGGGAAGGGTACCGCGAGCCGGGTTGCGGAGCTTGTGGTTGTCAGAGGCCGTGTTCGGAGCCGGTGTTGTCGGTTGTCGGTTGTCAGTTGTCTGTGCCGTTTCGCGGGACTTCACAGACAACCGACAACGGATCACCGACAACGTCGGCCGTGACGATGCTTCTCGCCGTGGACGTGCCAACACCCTCCGGGCGCGCTACCAGCCGCAGGCGCAGTGATTTCGCGCTGAACGACTCGGGAGCGCCGTGCAATGCGGCGCTCCCGGTTACCTTTCAGCCCCGACGCTGGTCTAATCGGGATCATGGCTGCCAAGACCGCGCTGATTTCCGTCCTCGCGCTGCTGCTCCTCCTCACCGGAGCGGCCGCCGATTCGCGATACGACGAGCTCTCGAGACAGGCTGAAGGCTTCTACGCCGAGAAATCGTTCTCGCGCGCGCACGAGGTCTACGAGCAGATCGCGAAGCTCGAGCTGACTCCCGCGCAGCGGCGCTGGGTGACGTTCCGCCTCGCCGATACGCAATGGCGCGGCTCCACGGACTTGCGCGAAGCGATCGCGACGCTGAACGAGCTCGCGAGCGGGCGCGAACGCGACGTG
The DNA here is from genome assembly GCA_035629395.1 of Thermoanaerobaculia bacterium. GTDB lineage: Bacteria > Acidobacteriota > Thermoanaerobaculia > Gp7-AA8 > Gp7-AA8 > QHVT01. Next base: position 114,040 of record DASPHZ010000072.1, on the reverse strand, counting down.
GTCTTCGCCGAAGCACACGAATCCCTCGGCGACTTTCACGTCGGCCATCACGGCGACTGGTTCACGCACTACTCCGCCGCGCTCGACTGGTGGGCGGGCAGCGACGACCTCGAGCTCGCCCGCCGCCGCTACCTCAACATCGTGTGGAAGCTCGAGCGCCGCTCCGGCTACAACGTCGCCCGCGACGCGCTCGTCAACGCGGTGAAGATCGCGCAGACCACGGAGGATCGCGCGCATGCGCGGTACCTCCTCGCGCTGCAGCTCCTGCTCACCGAGCGCCACAATGCCCCCAGCGTCGAGCGTGCGCTCGAGCTGTTCGAGGAGGTCATCACAGAGGGCGCGACGACCGAGTGGTACGACGAAGCGCTGCACTACTACGCGTCGACTACGACCGACTACGACAAAGCGCTTGCGTACTACGACCTCCTGCTCTCGAAGTTCACGCGCTCGACTTCGCCGTATCACGACGACGCGCAACGTGCCGTCGACCAGATCCGCCGTCCCTCGGTCGACGTGATGGTCAGCCAGACGTTCCTGCCCGACGCGGAACAGGAGCTCACGCTTTCGTGGCGCAACGTGAAGCAGATCGCGGTGTCGATCCATGCGGCCGACCTCACGGCGGAGGCGCCACTCGACGAATCGGACCGCTGGCTCGAATCGCACCCCCTCGGCGCCACGGTACGCAGCTTCACGCACGAGACGAACGACACCGGCAAGCACGAACCGGGCAGCGTGCTGCTGCCGCTGACGCCGCGTCTTCCCGCGGGCGCGTACATCGTGACCGTCGCGGGCGGCGGCGACTCCGCACGCGCGCTGCTGCTCGTCACCGACGCGCACGTGCTCGTGCACACGGCCAATCAGCGCCTGCACATCTACGTGTCCGACGTCGAGACGGGGGAACCGATCGCAAATGCACGCGTGCGCGTGATCACGGCCGGCCGCGACCGGGCCAGCCACATGGCGCGAACGAATGCCGAAGGACTCGCCGACGTCGAGGTCAAAACCTCGTCGACCGTCACCATCACCGCGAATGCCGGCAGCGCGCGACAGGCGTGGCATCAGGCGTGGGCGCACTCGTATCACTCGCGCGGCAACGCGCCGCAGTGGCGCGTCTACGCATTCACCGATCGTCCCGCGTATCGCCCCGAGGAGACGGTGCAGTGGAAGATGATCGCCCGCGTTCGGGAGAGCGAGCGCTGGACGACGCCGTCGAACGCGTCACTCACGTACGAGATCACCGGTCCGCGCGGCGAGAAAGTCGCGAACGGCACCGCGAAGCTGAACGCCTTCGGCAGCTTCTGGGGCGAGCTTCCGCTCACGCCCACGATGGCGCTGGGCATGTACACGATCACGTTCCGTGACGGGCAGCGCCACACCGGCCGGGCGCAGCTCTTCCGTCTCGAGGAGTACAAGCTTCCGGAGTTCCTCGTCACGGTGAAGACGAACGAAGAACGCCAGTACCGCCTCGGCGACGTGATCGAGGCGACGGTCGACGCGTCGTACTACTTCGGCGGCCCGGTGGCGAATGCCGAGGTCGAAGTGGTCGTGCATCAGCAGCCGTTCCATCGCTACTGGTATCCATGGCGTCATTACGACTGGTACTGGCCGGCGCCGCCGCAGTATCAGCACGAATCGATCGTCACGCGCGAGACGCTGCGCACCGACGCGGAAGGCCGCGCCATCGTGCGCATTCCGACGCAGCGTGACGGGACCGACACGTCGTATCGCATCGAAGCGCGTGTAGTCGATGCCTCGCGCCGCGAAGTGCGCGGCGAGGGGACGGTGCGCGTGACGAAGCATCGCTACACCGTTCTCGCGCAACCCGAGCATTACCTGCATCGCCCCGGCGACAGCGTGTCCGTGCTGTTCAAGGCCGTCGACGCGAACGAGCGTCCCGTGCAGACCACCGGCACCGTGACGGTCACGCGCCGCCGCTGGAACAAGAGTGTGTACGCCGAAGAGCAGGTCACGACGACGAAGCTCACGACGAATGCGCAGGGCGAGGCGACGTTCACGTTCACGCCACACCAGCCCGGCTACTACGCGATCGAGTGGACGAGCTTCGACGGCGACGCGTCACGCGAACAGAACAGGATCACTGCCGAGACGACGGTGTGGGTCGCCGATCGCAACGCGACCGACATCGGCTACTACCACTCGGGCGGCGTCGACATCCTCGTCGACAAGGAAGCAGTGCGCGCCGGGGAGACCGTGCCGGTGATGATCGCCACCGGCACGAGCGGCCGCTGGGTCGTGCTCACGACGTCCGCCGACGAGATCCTCGACACGCGCGTGCTGCGTCTCGACGGCAACGTGAAGCTCGTGCAGTTGCAGATCGACGATCGCCACGTGCCGAACTTTTTCCTCACCGCCTCCTCCGTCTACGACCTCGGCATGCAGACCGACAGCGAACAGATCGTCGTGCCGCCGGTCGAGCACTTCGTCAACGTCGACGTGAAATCGGATCGTGCGCAGTACGAGCCGCGGCAGGAGGGCACGCTCACCATCACGACGAAGGACGTCGATGGACGTCCCGTGCCCGCGGAAGTGGCGCTGTCGGTGTCGGACGAAGCGGTGACCGCGATCCAGCAGGATCCGGCGGGCGATCCGCGCCAGTTCTTCTACGGCGAGTTGCGCCACTCGCGCGTGCAGGTCACGGGTGGTGTGCACTCGCAACGGTACGAGGGCGCGATGGAGGAAGGGGAGGAGACGAGCGCCGAGGGTGGAATCGTGGGTGGGGTGGCTGGTGGTGTGGCCGGAGGCGTCATCGGTGGCTATGCCACGGACGCCGTGCAGGAGTCGATCACCGTCACCGCGGCCGCGCCGCAGATGCGACTCGAGTCCGCGCCGCCTCCCGCGCCGGTGCCTCCGCCCGTCGCCGTTGCGCCGACGGAAGCCAAGGCCGCGGGTGCGGGAGGCATCGACGTGCAGGTGCGCAGCGATTTCCGCTCGACCGCGTTCTGGAAACCGGACGTCGTCACCGATGCGAGCGGCGTCGCAACCGTGAAGATCACATTCCCCGAAGCTTTGACGACGTGGCGGGCCACGGCCCGGGCGGTGACGACGGCTTCGTCGTTCGGCATCGGCTCGTCGACGGCGAAGACGAACCTTCCGCTGCTCGTGCGCCTGCAGGGGCCGCGCTTCTTCGTGGCCGGCGATCGCGTGGTCGTGTCGGGCGTCGTCAACAACAACACCGACGAGCCGATCACGGTCACGCCGGCGCTCGAAGTCGAAGGGCTGACGCTGCAGTCGAAAGCGGAGGCGGTACGCGTCGAAGCGCATGGTGAGGCGCGCGTGGATTGGACGGTGCTCGCCGAACGCGCGGGCGAAGCGAAGCTGCGCGTGAGCGCGCGAGGGCCGCAGTTCGGCGATGCCATGGAGAGGACGTTCGTCGTCTACGAGCACGGCATCGACAAGCTGATCGCACGCTCCGGCAAGATGCGTGGCAATGAAACGCTCGTGAAGCTCGAGCTGCCGCGCGAGCGCCGCGCGACGGATCTGACCGTCCAGGTCGCGCCGACGCTCGCCGTCGCGATGCTCGACGCGCTGCCGTATCTGCTCGAGTTCCCATACGGCTGCACCGAGCAGACCATGAGCCGCTTCCTTCCCGCGGCCATCGTCGCGCGCACGCTGACGAAGCTCGGCCTCGATCCGCACGAGCGTCTGCCGAAAAAGCAGCTCGACGCCGTCACCGCGGCCGGCATGACGCGGCTGTACGACATGCAGCATCCCACCGGCGCGTGGGGGTGGTGGAAGGAAGGTGCGGACGACGCGTTCATGACCGCGTACGTGATCTGGGGCTTCGCGCTCGCACGCGAGGGCGGGCTGCCGGTGCGCACGAATGCCGTCGACCGTGCGGCTTCGTGGCTCGCCGAGCAACTGGTTTCGTTCGAGCGCGATCCGCAATCGCAGGCCTGGATGCTTCACGCGCTCTCCGCCTGGCGCAAGCCGGGCGCGCCGGAGCAGCGTGCGCTGGAGAACGTCTGGAAGCATCGCGAGCGCCTCACGCCGTACGGACGCGCGCTCTTCGCGCTCGCCGCGCATCGCTACGGCGACGTCGAGAAGACGCGCGTGCTCGTGCGCAATCTCGAAGACGGCGTGAAGCTCGAGCGTGGCGATGACGCGGCGGAGACGATGGCCACGGCGCGGTGGGGCTCGGAGCAGCGGTACTGGTGGCGCTGGTACGACTCGCCGGTGGAGACGACCGCGTTCGTACTGCAGGCGCTCGTGACCATCGATCCGCAGCATCGCCTCATCGAGCCGGCCATGAACTGGCTGGTGAAGAATCGCCGCGGCGCCGCGTGGAGCAACACGCGCGACACCGCCATCGCGCTGCTCGCGCTCAACGATTACCTCGTGCGCAGCGGCGAGCTGCAGGGCGACGTGTCGTATGAGCTCACCGTCAACGGACGTGTGATCGCTTCGAAGACGATCGCGCAGGCGGACGTGCTGCGCGCGCCGAGCCGCTTCCCCGTCGATCCCGCGATCCTGAACGACGTCACGCAGGAAGTGCGCATCCGCCGCACCGCCGGCAACGGTCCGATTTACTTTGCGGCCGAAGCGCGCTTCGTTTCGCTGGAGGAACCGGTGACGGCGGCGTCCAGTGAGCTCGCGGTGAAACGCGAGTACTTCCGCCTCGCGCCGCGTCCGACGCTGCTCAAGGGCGTGCTGTACGACCGCGTGCCGTTGCGCGATGGCGATTCCGTGCAGAGCGGGGAACGCATCGAGGTCCTGGCCACCGTCGATGCGAAGAACGACTACTCGTACCTGCTGTTCGAAGACCTCAAGCCGGGCGGCTTCGAGGCCGTGGAGCTGCAGTCGGGACAGTCACTCTTCGCCACGAACAAGGAGAACGGTTCGGTGTGGGTGTACCAGGAACTGCGCGACCGCAAGGTGGCGATGTTCATCGACAAACTGCCGCAGGGCCAATGGGAGATCCGCTACACGCTGCGCGCGGAGACGCCGGGCTCGTTCCACGCGTTGCCGCTGATCGGGCAGGCCATGTACGCGCCGGAGATCCGCGGCAACGGGGACGAGGTGCGGGTGACCGTTCGCGACTGATCCGGTTCCCTCGCCTCGCACCAGCGGGGCGAGGGAACTTCGCACCCCTCGGCTCCCCTTGGCTCCCCTCCGCACCCCTCGGCTCCCCTCGGCTCCCCTCCGCCCCCCTCACATCCGCGTCACGGTCACGAGCGTCACATCGTCGCTCGTGACCTGCAACTCGCCGAGGATCGCGTTCGGCGAGACGCCGACGCGGTCGACGAGCGCGCGCAATCCCCGCACCCCCAGCTCCACGCCATCGCGCTCCGACTCGATCACGCCGTCGCTGTACAACACCACCGACTCCCCATACTCGAGCCGCGTCCCGTACGACCACCACGTCGCCTTCGGCAGAATCCCCACCAGCGGTCCGGTCGACGCGATCTCCTCGATCGAGCCGTCATTGCGCACGATCAGCGGCGGGCAATGCCCCGCATTCGCAATCGTCAGCGATCCGTCCTTCCCCAGACTCCCGATCACCGCCGTGACGAACCGGTTCCGCGGCATCAGCGGCAACAGGAACTCGTGCAGCCGGGCCATCGTCCGCGCCGGATCGCACGTGGCCGTCGCGCACGAGGCGATGCGGCGCTCCAGCTCTTCCTGAATCATCGCCATCACGATCGCCGCCGGGAGTCCCTTGCCCGCCACGTCGCCATGCGCGACCCACACCCGATCCTCCGATCGATGCGTCACATAGAAATCGCCCGTGAACGTCCGGGCCGGACGCGAAATCGCTTCGATGTCCGCAATCAGGCTGCCGCGAACGGCTGGCATCGACGACATGGCCGGAATCCTTTCTGTGCCGCCTCGACGGCTCCGTGAAAAGGGACGCGGTTCTCCTCGCGGATGCGTTTCGCGTCCTTGCAGGTGGGGAAGCACACGATCTTCGTCGTCGCCGAGCCGATGAACTTCACGCCCTTCTGCTGCAGCTTCTCCAGCCCCTCGACGTCGACGCCTTCGCGCCGCAGCAACTCGCGCTTCATCGCGCTGCCGAACGCGTAATTGCCGATGCCTCCCGCCGACGGTACGACGCGATGACACGGCACGACGATCGGCACCGCGTTCTTCGCCAGGATGGTGCCCACCGCACGCACCGCACGCGGACGCCCGACGTTGCGCGCCACCCATTCGTACGTACGCACTTCGCCGCGCGGGATCTTCGGCAGCAGCGTGAGCACGTCGCGTTCGAGGTCGGTGAGCTCGTCGCTCCAGTCGACGCGCGGCTGGTTCACGCCTTCGCCTTCGAGCGCAGCATGCACCTGCTTGCGCAACGCATCCGGCAGCGTGCCCGCGTCGATCATGCGTCCGTAGCGTTTCGTATACGCGGCGCGGAAGGTCTCGAACGCGCCGCGATGCACCATGCGGATGCCGTTCGGCGAGAACGCCACCCACACGTCCTCCCCGACGCGCTCGTACGCGTCACAAAACGCCTCGCGGCACGAGCGCGGCGGCGTCATCGCCAGCGCGGACTTGACGCTGCTGGCGAGCGTCTCCACGTCGCTCACCGATTCGTCGCACGTTTTGCAGGTACGCAGATGCTCGTGCACGACTCCCTGCTCGTCCGGCGGCAGCTCGCCGGTGCGCAGCGCGTCGACGCGAGTCAGAACCGATTTACACCGCATGGGCCACACCTTTCTTTTCCAGCGCATCCCGCAGCATCTTGAGCGAGCGGAACACTTTTCCGCGGAGCGCCGCCTCGGACGTCCCGACGGTCTTGGCGATGTCGGCATACGACATCTCTTCCATGAATCGCAGGACGATCAGCTCGCGCGCCTCGACCGGCAACGCGGCCATCGCGGTGCGGAGCAGCTCCGCGTCCTGCCGGCGCTCGAGGTCCGAGCCGTGCTCGCGCACGAACGGGCCGATGCGGCCGTCGTCGAACGACTCGAGCGGCTGCTCGAGCGCGCGCGTCTTCGAGCGCCGTTTGTTGAGGCACAGATTGCGTACGGTCTTGAACAGCCACGGACGCAACGCGAGCGCTTTGCATCGCGCCTCGTCGTACTGCCGCGTCAGCGCACGATGCGCGCGCAGGATCGCGTCCTGCACGACCTCCTGCGCGTCGAACGTGTTCTGAAGAATGCCGTACGCGTAGCCGTACAGCGCGGGCTCGAAGCGATCGATCAGCCGCTCGAGCGCCCCCGGCTCCGTCCGGTGCACCGCCACCGCGAGGTTTTCCTCGACAGGGTCCACCCGTAAGGCGGTCTCGCCGCCGGTCCACGAGTTCTTCATGACTGCCATAACACGGCCTCTCGCACGTTCGTTCGCGGATATCATGCGCCCCGCTTGTCCGTTCTGCTCTCGTGTGAAGCGCTGACGAAATCCTTCGGGTCGCGGCCACTGTTCGAGGACCTCTCGTTCACGGTTTCCGAGGGGGACCACGTCGGTCTCGTCGGCCCGAACGGATCCGGGAAATCGACGCTGCTGAAGATCATCGCGGGCGCCGAGGAGCCGGATTCGGGGACTCGGGCCCTGCGGAAGGGTGTACGTGTGGGCTATGTCCCGCAGGATCCCGTCTTCGCGCCCGGCAAAACCGTCGAGGAAGTGCTGATCGACGCGCTCGCGAACGACGCCACGCTCGACGAGCACGAGAAATTCGCCCGCGCCGGCATCGCCCTCGGCAAGGCCGGCTTCACCGATGGCGATGCGAAGACGGACACGCTCTCCGGCGGCTGGCGCAAACGCCTGGCCATCGCGCAGGAGATCGTGCGCGAGCCGGACATCCTCCTCCTCGACGAGCCGACGAACCATCTCGACGTCGAGGCGATCCTCTGGCTGGAAGGCTTGCTGCGCACCGAGCCCGAGGCATTCGTGGTCGTCAGTCACGACCGCTACTTTCTCGAGAACGTCGCCAAACGCATGCTCGAGCTGAATCGCGCGTATCCAAGCGGCCTGCTGCAGAGCGAAGGCACGTACAGCGACCTGCTGCAGAAGCGCGACGAGGTGCTCGCGAACGAGGCCGCGTATCAGGAGACGCTCGCCAATCTCGTGCGGCGCGAGGTGGAGTGGCTGCGCCGCGGCGCGAAGGCGCGCACGACCAAGGCGAAGGCGCGCATCCAGAACGCCGAGCGCCTGATCGGGGAGCTCGACGAGAGCCGCGATCGCGCGATGACGTTCAGCGCCGAGATCGATTTCACCGCGTCGCAACGCAAGACGAAGCGCCTGTGGGTCGGGAAGGGGCTGCGAAAACGGCAGCTCTTCTCCGATCTCGATGTGCTCCTCACGCCCGGCGCCCGCCTCGGTATCCTCGGCCCGAACGGTTCCGGCAAGACGACGCTGTTGCGCGTCGTCGTCGGCGATCTCGAGCCCGATGCCGGCACCGTCGAAAAAGCGGACGGGCTGCGGATCGTCTATTTCGAACAGAACCGCGAATCGCTCGATCCGAACGTGACGCTCAAACGCGCGCTCGCACCGGAAGGCGATTCGGTGATCTATCGCGATCGCCCGATTCACGTCGCCGGCTGGGCGAAGCGGTTTCTCTTCCGCTCGGAACAGCTCGAGACTTCCGTCTCCCGATTGTCCGGCGGTGAAAAGGCGCGCATCGTCCTCGCGCGCCTCATGCTCCAGCCCGCGGACCTGCTGGTGATGGACGAGCCGACGAACGATCTCGACATCCCGACGCTGGACGTGCTCGAAGAATCGCTCCTCGAGTTTCCCGGCGCGCTGGTCCTCGTCACGCACGACCGCTATCTGCTCGATCGCGTGTCCACGCAGATCCTTGCCCTCGACGGCAAAGGGGGCACCGAGTACTTTGCGGATTACGCACAGTGGGAGCTCTCCCGCTCCGAACGTCCCAGTCGCGAAAAGTCCCCGACGCCCGACGCCCGACGCCCCGAAGCGCCTCCGAAGACGAAGCGCCTCGGCTATCTCGAACAGCGCGAGTTCGACGCGATGGAAGCGAACGTCCTCGCGGCGGAGGAGCGGCTGGAACTGGCGAAACAGCGTGCCGAGGATCCGAGCATTGCCGCCGACGCGGCCGCGCTCCAGCAGCGTTACGCGGAACTGAGCGCGGCGCAGGCGGAAGTCGAGCGTCTGTACGCGCGGTGGGCGGAGCTCGAAGCGAAGCTGTAACGCCGGCTTCCCTCGGGCGCTCATCCGATCTGAGACAGAATGTCGCGCATGCGTATCGGTATGCTGCTGCTCGCCATGACGATCACACTCGACGCCCAGCCCGCAAAGCCCCGCGCCCGCGACCTCGGCGTTCCGTTCGACGGAACGACGGGCCAGTGGAACGCGATCACCGACGTCGCCGGGGTCGAGGTCGGGCACGTGACGCTCAATTCAGGCTCGGGCGCGAAAGCCGTGCGCACAGGCGTGACGGCCGTCTATCCGCGCGGCAAGGCCGGTGTGCACGATCGCGTGTTCGCGGCGTGGTACACGCTCAATGGCAACGGCGAGATGACCGGCACGACCTGGGTCGAAGAATCCGGCCACCTCGGCACTCCCGTGCTCATTACGAATACGCACAGTGTCGGCGTCGTCCGCGACGCGGTCATCGAATGGAGTCTGCGCGGCGGTGCGCGCGAAGGCTATTCGGGCGATTTCTCCTTGCCGCTCGTCGCCGAAACGTGGGACGGGTTCCTGAACGACATCAATGGCTTTCACGTCAAAAAAGAACATGTCTTTCAGGCGCTCGACAGTGCGAAGAGCGGTCGCGTCGCGGAAGGAAACGTCGGCGGCGGCACGGGCATGGTCACGCATCAGTTCAAAGGCGGGATCGGCACGTCGTCGCGTGTCCTGGACGCGAAAGACGGCGGCTATACCGTCGGCGTGCTCGTCCAGTCCAATTACGGACGCCGCGATTTATTGAGCATTGCGGGCGTTCCCGTCGGCCGCGAAATCACCGATCTTCTGCCGCACGACGGAAAACCCGCGGATGGTGCAGGCTCGATCATTGTCGTCGTGGCCACGGACGCTCCGCTCCTTCCGCATCAGCTCAAACGCATCCTCAAACGGGCCTCACTCGGCATCGGCCAGGTCGGCGGCCGAGGGGAGAACTCGTCCGGCGACATCTTCGTCGCCTTTTCCACCGCCAATGCCGAAAACAAGAAAACCGAAGGCATCGCGAAACTGGAAATGCTTCCCAACGAACGCATCAACCCGCTCATGCGCGCTGTGGTCGATGCCACAGAAGAAGCAATCGTGAACGCCCTCGTCGCCGCGGAAACGATGGAAGGCTTCGAAGGCAACGTCATTCACGCCCTCCCGCACGACCGCCTGCGCGACGTGTTGCGCAAATACAACCGCCTGGCTCCAACGACGCCTGCTCAATGACGCTCCTGCTGCGCTTCCCGCAGCGCCGGCTGAATTGATTGAGGTGCATACACGAGCTCGCGCTTTCAAAGGCGAGCTCGCGAGCGAGCATCTTTTGCGCGTCTTGCGCAATCCCGGCAGGACTTTCACAGATGGCGCATGTGCTCCGTCTAACTGGCTATACGGCACACGAGCAGTAAAACGCACCAGGGAACGCGGAGTTGAACTTTGCTGCATTCATGGTATCTTTCCGGACAAACAGAAATGAGGCGCCTATGCGTGTCTTAGCGGCCGGTACTCTCATCGTCGCCATCCTGGCGCTCGATGCTCTGGCGGAGAATCCCTCATGGAAGTTGACGCTGCAAGAACGGGCCGCGCTGCGTGGTGACTCGCTGCGGCACGCCGAACGGCATCGTGCGTGGAAAGCGGATGGCAAGTATGCCGTCGGAGCCGACGATGACGTGGTCGACGGGACGCGCACTCCCGAGGTCATCGCGCCGTTCGAGTTGATGGATTGTGTCCTCTCCACCTATAGCTTTCTCGACCGCGATTCCGATCGTAAAGAGAAGTTCCGTCGTGACTGGACGAGTCGCGGAGCAGCCAGCCGGCTGGGGCCGGAATTCTGGGAAGACCTTCGCACGCTGCTCGAGCCCATGATCGCCGTGCACCATGAGACGCGACGGTCGAACGCCGCGAACGAGGAGCGAGTGCAGACCGGGAACCCCGAATGCCGTGCGACCGCCGAAGCGCTCGTCCTGGCACACGCGACCTACGGGAAGGAGAAATTCGATCGCTTCCTCTACGAGATCGTCGCTCCCGGCCTCACGTGGTCGTCGTCGTCATCTGCTTCATTGAGGGACTCGGAGCATTGGCTCGGCCTCTGGAAGTGGCAGGAGGAGGGTTGCCCATGAAGCATGTCGTTCTCGGTGTCATCATGAGTGCAGTCGCACTGCCGGTATGCGCCGGATGGAGTAATTGCTACGCCGATGTGTCTTTCGTGGCGCACTTGTCGAAGGCGGTTGCGATCACACGATGCACGTGGGAATCCGGCGGGATCCGGGACAACAGCATCTATCTCCGCGGTCAGATGACCGTCACGCCCAGTAACGTGAAAACCTTCTGCAATTCGGCCGGCTATTGCGGGATGTCCATTTATCCCGACTACGTTGCCAGTACCTCATATACGGCCACCGCGACGATCAAGGCGACGAGTCCGTTCGATATCCCCTTGGATGAGATCACGCTGAGCGATACGAAGATCTCGCCCGATCCGATCAATCCCCACTCCACTTGTGTGGATTTCTCCTGCACACCCGGCTCCCCGATCATCATCAGCCTGCGCGGCGACTATCACCTCACATCCATGAATGATGGCGTGATGTTCGACATCGACGCGGATGGGGTCGAGGAGCGGACTTCGTGGACCGTCGGCGGGAGTGATCTCGGTTTCCTTGCGCTGGATCGCAATGGAAACGGTCGCATCGATCACGGTGCGGAGTTGTTCGGCGACGCGAATGCGGAGAACGGATGGGTGGCCTTGGCCGCGCTCGATCAGAACGGGGACGAAGTCATCGACGAAGGCGACGCGGCGTGGAGTGCGTTGTTGCTCTGGTACGACGTCAACCACGATGGCCGCTCCGACGCGGGCGAGCTCGTGAAGGTGACGAGCACGGAGATCCGTGCGGTGAGTACGCGCTATCGCTGGACAGGGCGTAAAGATCCGTTCGGCAATACGTTCCGTTATGCCGGCGACGTGATGCTGACGCACGGCCGCCGCGAAGCGTACGACGTGTACTTTCTCACGCGGCGTTAGCTTCAGTGCAGCGGCTCCGTCTCGCCCTCCCGGGCGATGACGATCCCTTTGCGCGATTCGCGCAGTAACGGGTTCGACTGATTGAGGTGCATGAAGCGCACGCGCGCCTTCAGTGGCGAATCGGCGAGCCGTTCCATCGTTTCGACGATGAACGGATGCGGAATCTCGCTCATGTTTCTGCCGGGCAGCTCGCCCACGTCATAGAACGTGCCGTCCAGATACGCAACGTCGACCCGCTCCAATACCGACTCCAGCGGCGTTTCCCATTTCTCCCACTTGTCGATATCCGGCAACCACAGAATCGCGCGATTCGGTCCGCGGACGATGAATCCGACCGTCTCCGAATACTCATCCCTGTGCGGCACCCGCAGCGGCGTCACACCGATCCGCGCGTTGAGCCGGATCTCCTGATCACTCTGCATCGGCTCGAGTTTGATGTTGCCCAACCGCACGAGTTGATCCCACGGTCCGTTCTCCTGCAGAAACTCCAGCATCCGCGGCATCGCGTAAACCCGCACGTCCTTGGCACCCATGACCTCTCGGCCCAACTGCGCCAGCCCGAGGTAATGGCCGATGTGTGCATGCGTGAGCAGAATCCCGTCCACGGCCGGTTTGGGCAGCATCTGCAACTGCTCCGCAAAGTCGGGCGTCGCATCGATGATCCACTGCTGCTGCGTCTCCGGATCGACGATGGCCAGGGCCGCCACGCGCTTGCGCAACCGCGGATCGCGCCACGCTTCGACACAATCCGCGCGTCTACATCCGGCTTGCGGATACCCGCCGTCCTGCGCGATGCCGAGGACCATGACGTACGGCGTCAAGCCGGCCGGTGCCGAGGCACAGCTTGTCAGGAGCAGCAGGATGATGAGATTCTTCCGTAGAGCCATAAGCGAGGAACTCATGCGCGTCTTGATTCTGACGTTCGCCATTCTCTCCTCCGACGCGCTGGCGGAAAAGCCCGCGTGGACGCTGACGCTGGCCGAACGTGCTGCGCTGCGGGCGGACCCGCTCGGTCACGCGGAACGTCATCGCGCATGGAAAGCCGATGGCCGCGAGGCCGTCGAGGCGGACGATCACGTGGTCGACGGCGCACGCAATCCGGAGATCCTCACGCCCTTCGAGCTCATGGACTTCCTCCTCGGCGTCTACAGCTTCCTCGACAAGGATCGCAGCCGGAAAGAGAAGTTTCACCGCGACTGGACAGCGAGACGCGGTGCCGAGCACCTCGGTTCCGGGTTCGTGGAAGAGCTGCGCGTCCTGTTCGAGCCGATGATCGCCGTGCACTACGAGCGACGGCGCGGGAATGCTACCGGTGAATATCAGCCGGTGCAGACGGAGAACCGCGATTGCCGCGCGACGGCAGAGGCGCTCGTCCTTGCACGGGCAACGTACGGGGAAGAAAAGTTCCACCGGTTTCTCTACGAAGTCATCGCGCCGGAAGTCAGCTTCTCGACGTCTTCATCATCGCCGGAATCGTTCTATGAAGCCGATCGCTGGCTCGATGAATGGAGATGGTTCGAAGAGGGCTGTCCGTAACCCGCCGCGCTACGCGTGCACGCCCGGCGCTTCGCGTCCCGTGCGCTCCACGTACTCCACATACGACCCGCCATACGTCACCGGACCGTCATGCTCATCGCCCGCGAGCTCGAGGACGCGATTGGCGAGGCCGCGCAGGAACGTGCGGTCGTGGGAGACGAAGAGCATGGTGCCTTCGAATTTCTCCAGCGCTTCGACGAGCATTTCCTTCGTGGCGAGATCGAGGTGGTTCGTCGGCTCGTCGAGGACGAGGAAGTTGGGCGGGTCGAGGAGCATGCGCGCCATGACCAGGCGTGATTTCTCGCCGCCGCTGAGGGAGCGGATGCGTTTGTCGACGTCGTCGCCGGAGAATTGAAAGGCCCCCAGAAGATTGCGGAGCACGCCGATGCCTTCGAGCGGGAAGTCCTTCTGGATCTGTTCCCACACGGTGAGCTCGGGGTCGAGCAGGTCGAGCGCCTGCTGGGAAAAGTAGCCGAGCTTCAGGCTCGCGCCGAGGCGCACGGAGCCGGTGTCGGGCGTGAGCGCGCCGGAGATCATCTTCAGCAGCGTCGATTTGCCCGCGCCGTTCTTCCCCATCACGCACCAGCGCTCGCCGCGGCGGATCTGGAACGAGAAGCCGTCGTAGATCGTGCGCGCGCCGAATGATTTCGAGACGCGTTCGAGCATCGCCACGTCTTCCCCCGAACGCTGCGGCGAACGGAAGTCGAACTTCATCGCGCGGCGCTTTTTCGGCGGCTCGATGCGCTCCTGTTTCTCGAGCATCTTCACGCGGCTCTGCACCTGCGCGGCCTTTGCGGCGTGCGCGGTGAAGCGCTCGATGAAGCGCTGCTCTTTTGCCAGCTTCGCCTGCTGGCGCGCGTACGCGGCTTCCTGATTGGCTTCGCGGATCTCGCGCTCGCGCACGTAGAAATCGTAATTGCCGCCGTACGTGATGATGTCGCCCTCGTCGATCTCGACGATCTTCGTGACGATGCGGTTCATGAAATCGCGGTCGTGCGAGGTCATGAGGATCGTCGAAGGGACGCTCTTGAGAAAGCGTTCGAGCCAGACGATCGATTCGATGTCGAGGTGGTTCGTCGGCTCGTCGAGCAGCAGCACGTCGAATTTGCCGAGGAGGATCTTGGCCATCGACACGCGCATCTTCCAGCCGCCCGAGAGCGCGCCGACGTCGCCGTCGATCTGCGCGTCCGCGAAGCCGAGTCCGTGCAGCACCTCGCGCGCCCGCGCCTCGAGCTCGTAGCCGCCGTTGTGCTGATACTCCTCCTGCACGACGCCGAAGCGTTCGAGGACTTTGTCATAGTCTTCGCGCGACGGGTCGCCCATCGCGTGCTCGAGCTCGATCAGCTCGTGGTGCAGATCGCCGAGGCGGCCGCTGCCGGCGATCGCTTCGTCGAGCACCGAGCGCCCGCTCATCTCGTCCACTTCCTGCTTGAAGTAGCCGATGGCGACCTTCTTCGGCACGTTCACGACGCCGTCGTCCGGGCTCTCGTCGCCGACGATCATCCGGAACAGCGTCGACTTGCCGGCGCCGTTCGGACCGACGAGGCCCGCTTTCTCACCGGGGTTGAGCTGGAACGACGCCTCGACGAAGAGAACCTGTTTGCCGTACTGCTTGCTGACGTTGGCGAAGGAAATCATGCGCGCGGGTGAACAGCGGAGTGGCTGCGGCTGTTCCGGGAGGGGGAGGGCGCTGTTGAGCCGGGGAGAGAAGCTGTTGAGCTGTTGAGCCGTTGAGCCGTTGAGCTCGCTCTGGTACAGCTCAATAGCTCAACAGCTCAACAGCTCAACAGCTCAACAGCTCAACAGCTAACAGCTAACAGCTCGCTACCCGCCCAACAACTCCCTCCCCAGCTTCCGCGTTTCGGCGAGCAATTCGGCGATGGCGGCGCTGGTGTCGTCCTCCGCCGGCTCGTCGGGATCGCCGAGGCCGGCGTCCTTCTGCCGGCGTACTCCCTCGCGCAGGAGGTCGCGGATCTCTTCCGCGTTGTCCACGCCGCGAAAGTAGGCGACGTGCATCGGCTCGGAGCCCGCGGACTTTTTCTCCATCTCGCTCGAGCCGCCGCCACCGCCCGCGGTCTTGACCTCGACGTCGGCGATGCCGAGGAAACGCTGCAGCGGACCCTGGCGGACGGCGATGTTCTGGATGTTCGCCAGCGCGATCGTCTTCTCGCGCACGCTGGTGATCCCTTCCCGGATGCGGATGGCGCGGTCGGAGAGCATGTACCAGCGCAGCTCGTAGTCGAGACGCACGAGCATCCACCCGAAGACGAGCTCGAACGCGAACGCCGCGACGCCGAGGACTTCGCCGATCTTCAGCAGCCAGATGACGAATTCCGGCGTCCTCGTGCCGGTCTCGATCCACGTGACGAAGCGGATGGCCCAGAGGATGCCGGCGATCGCGGCGACCTGCGTCATCGCGAAGCGCAGCATGCGCAGCTTGAAAAAATTCGGCGCGGCGCGGAACACGCGCGGCGGCGAGCCGGGTGGGGGTGTGGGCGTGGGAGGCACGCGCATCACGCGCAGGGCGGTCTCGCGCCAGCTCACGGACGTTTCTCCAGCGCCTCGCGCACGGCCCGCAACTCGGCGGCGACTTCGCGCAGGGCCGCGGCGACGTCGTTCGCCGGCGCTGCTACGTTCGCAGCAGGTGTGGCGCCGCGCACGCCGCGCATGCGCGTGTAGAGAAAGTCGCGCACCATCTCGAACTCGTGTAGTCCTTCGAGCGTCATCTCCGCGGACGCGCTCGCGCTCGCGGTCTGGATCTGGATGCGCGCGAGCCGCAGCCAGCGCTCGAGGACGTTGCTCGTCAGATGGATGTCCTGGATGCGCGCGTACGTGAGTGTGATCTCGCGGCGGAAGAGGATCCCCCAGCGCATCGAGATCCCTTCCTCGTCGAACTCGTACCGCATCGTTTGATAGCGGAAGTAGAGGTACGTGAGCGGGATGAAGAAGAGCGGTCCGAGCAGGAACGACGAGAGGACGTAGTACTTCATCAGCGCCGGCGAAGGGCGGTGAATGGCGAAGACGGCGGAGGCGCTCACGACGTGGATGATAAGCGCACGAGCGGCGGCGCGGACGCCGCCGCGTCAGCCCGCGAGACGCCCGCGCTCCGTCGTGCTCGCCTCGGCCACGTAACTCTCCAGTTCGGCGGCGCGGTGGGCGGCGGTGTGTTCCTCGATCACGCGAGCGCGGGCGCGGAGGCCGATGCGTTTGCGGTCTTCCTCGTTCATGCGCAGGAACCGCAGGACGTCTTTCGACGACTCGGCAATGAGGATCTCGCGCCCCGGCTCGAAGAGGGAGTCGAGACCATCCCACCAGTCGCTGATGATCGGCACGCCGCACGCCGCGGCTTCGAAGAGGCGTACGCTCGGCGACCAGCCGGCGCGGATCATGGCCGCGCGCGTCACGTTGAGCGTGAAGCGTTGCGCGTTGTAGAACGCGCGATGCTCGACGGGCGGCAGATGCGTAATGCGCCGCACATTTTTCGGCCACGCGATGTCGTCGGGATATTGCGGGCCGGCGACGACGAATTTGCGCTCGTGCGATTTCTTCGCGGGCTCGATGAGCAGGCGCTCGACGGTGGGCTGGCGGTCGTCGCTGTACGTGCCGAGGTAGCCGAGGTCCCATTTGAGGCGCCGCTTTTCGGGGAAATAGTGCTCGGGATCGAACGAACAGTATAGCGCGCGCGCCATCTGCGATTTGTATTTCTTCTCGATGCGGCGGAGCGTGGGGCCGCCGGTAAACGACAGGTACATGTCGTACCGCGGGATGAGATGCGGGGAGAGGTATTCGAAATCGCCATTGGCGAGCTTCGACAAGGTGACGGGCGTGTCGATGTCGTAGAAGGCCGTCAGTCCTTCCGCGGTCTCCGTCACCCATTCGCCGACGGTCACACCTTCGGGCACATACGAGCCGACGATGACGAGGTCCGCCTCGCGTACGCGGCGCGTGTAGCGCTGCTTCAACTGGGCAATCGAGCGATAGAGACGCGTCGTGCAGTACGGCGGCTCGGCCAGGTCGCGGTTGTCCGCGTACCACGGCACGTCGCGCTCGAGGAACAGCACGTCGTGCCCTTTTTCCGCGAGCTCGCGCACGAGGCCGCGGTACGTCGTCGCGTGGCCGTTGCCCCAGCTCGAGGTGATGGAGAGTCCGAGAATGACGATGTTCATGAGACGAGGGAGTGCGCTGTTGCACTGTTGAGCTGACGAGCCACCTGGGCGGCGCGATGGGCGTAAGTATGCTCGGCGAGGACACGTTGGAGGGCGGCTTCGCCAATGGCACGTGCGCGTTGTGCGTCGAGCGAGCGAACGAGGTCCGCCACCTCGGCGCCATCATGCGCAACGAGGACTTCTTTGCCCGGTTCGAGGAAGTAGTCGATGCCTTCCCACGCGTCCGTAATGAGACACGCCGCGGCGCCCGCGGCTTCGAAAACGCGGGTGGCGGGGGACCAGCCGTTGCTGGCCATCGATTCGCGGGAGATGTTCAGGACCGCGCGCGGGCTGCAGTTGAAGGCGTTGTGCTCGTTCGTGGAGACGTGGCCGAGGTAACGCACGGATTCGGGCATGGGCTTGTCGTCCCAGCCGGCACCGCCGAGCAGAAAGCGATGCGACGGGAGGAGGGACGCGGCGCGTAAGAAGAATTCTTCGACACGCGACTCGCGATCGGGGAGGCGATTGCCGAGGAAGGAGAGGTCCGCGTCGAATGCAGGATTGTGCGGGACGGGATGGTGTGTCGTCGGATCGAGCGCGTTGTAAACGGGAATGCATTCACGCGCGCCGAACGACCCGTATTTGCGCACGACCGGATCGCCGCCGCCGTACGTGAAGATGAAATCGTATTGCGGCACGAGTGCGCGGAACGGGTCGTCCGGATCGTGCTGCATGCGCTCGAGGGTGGCCGGGGCGTCGACGTCCCAGAAGATGACGGTCTGTCCCGGCCTGCGTAGGTCGAGCACTGCTTTCTCGAGCAGCTCGTCATTGACGCCGACGCCGCTCGCTTTCACGACGACGTCGTATTTTTTCGCGTATTCGAGGGCATGATGCACGTCCTGCGGCTGATAGACGACCACGCGTGCCCACTCGGGATCTTCCTGCAGATCGCGATTCTGCTGACGCTGGTATGCGTCCGGTTCGAAGAACGTGATCTCGTGTCCGAGCGCGGCGAGGTTGCGGATGATGCCGCGGTAATACGTCGCGGCGCCGTTCCAGTAGGCGCTTACGAGACTGCTGCCGTAGAAGGCGATGCGCATGAGTGCTCCGGAGTGGGAGAGGTCAGAGTGGCAGAGAATCAGAGTGTCAGAGTCGTACGTGGTGTGGGGCCTGGTGACTGTGGCGCTGTGAGGCTGTGTGTAATCCCCAGCAATTGCGTGACGCGATGCGCGCACGTGTGCCGGGTGTTGATGGTTTTGAGTCCGTGTGCGGCGAGCGATCGGGCGAGGTCGCGGTCCTGCAGCACGAGCATCATCTGCTTGCGCATTTCGTTGCCGTCCCGTGCGACGAGGTAATCCTTGCCGGGCGTGAACAAGCCTTCGGCGTCGTCCCACGGTGCGGAAATGAGCGGGATCGCACACGCCAGTGCTTCGAAGGGGCGGATGGTGGGGATGCCGCGCAGGGTCGTCACATACGGGCGCCGCGGGACATGGACGGTCACGCGATGCCGTGAGAAGACTTCCGGCGCACGCCAGTTCGGCAGCCAGCCGCCGTATTCGATATGTGCCTTCCGCAGCGAGGCGATGGCTTCGTCGGGATAACGCACGCCGTGGACGCGCGCGCGCAGACGCAGGTCGCGAATGGGATCGACGAGGAACTCGTGCAATTCCGCGGTCCGTTCGTCATCTCCCCAGTTGCCGATCCAAACCACATCCCCCGCGGCGTCGCCATGAGGGCGCGGGTGGAACACGCGCGTGTCCGCCGCTTCGTGCCACGTCCACGCGTTCTGCGCCCACCCATTGCGCAGGTACAGCTCGCGAATCACTTCCCCGTAGGCGAGCACGCCGTCGTAATGACGCAGGTCGTACGCGGCCATCTCCTCCGGTTTCGTCGCCGCGCGGTGATGCGTGTCGTGAAAGAAGAGGCGATAGGAGCGCGTGCGCGCGCGATGCTCGCCGATGCGGCGCACGAGGTCGTGATCGGACCATTCGTGCACGATGACGACGTTCGCGCCGTCGAGTGCGGCGTCGAGCTCGAGCGACTCGTAACGCGTCGAGCGCAGGTGCGGGAACGCGCGCCGGAAATCGTCGAGCGGCTTCGTACCGTGATCGCGGACGAGATTCTCGACGCTCCACGCGTTCGCCGGCTCGTACACCTCGACCTCGTGTCCGCGGTCGAGCAGCTCCGTCACGACGCCGCGCAGGAAGTGCGCGTTGCCGTGATTCCAGTCGGAAACGAGCGAGTGATAGAAGAGAACGAATTTCATGCGGCCGCCTTGTAGGTCTCGCGATAACCGTCGGCCATGCGCTGCACCGTGTATTCGAGCGCGCGTTTGCTCGCGCGCTGCGACAGCTCGTGGCGGAACTCGCCGTTGGCGATGATCTCGTTCGTCACGCGGGCGATGGTTTCGGGATCGCGCGGCGGGACGAAGATGGCAGCGTCGCGCCAGATCTCGCGCAAGGACGGAATGTCGCCGAGGACGAGGGCGCAGCCGGAGAGTGCGGCTTCGAGGACGGAGAGTCCGAACGGCTCGTACAGCGCGGGGAAGAGGTAGATCGCGCTCTCGCCATATGCGCGGGCGAGCGCGTCGGGCTCGAGCCAGCCGAGGTAGGTGACGTTGGGAGAGTCGGCCCCGCCGTCGCCGGCGATGCGCACCGGCCAGTCGATCGACGGTGCGGCCGCAACGACGGCGCGCAGATTCTTCGCCTCGTCCCACAGACGTCCGGCCGCGAAAACGTAGGCGCGGTGGCCGTGTCCCGTGGCCGGTGTGAACGAGCGGCCGTTGTAGATGAGGCGGCGCGGAGAGGGGACATGGTAATGCTCGTCGAGCGCGGCCAGCATCCATGCGCTCGGTGCGGCGATGACGTTCGCTCCGCGCAGTCCTTGCGCGACGCGCTCGCGATACGTGTTCCACTCCGGCGGCGCGTCTTCGTCTTTCACCGCGCGCCACCACGACAGCACGCACGAATGGGCGACGACGATCTTCGGCGCGCGAAAAGGGAGAGCCGCATGGGCGTATCCATTGAGATGCACGACCTCGGCGTTCGTCCGTGATTCGAGGTCGAGCAGCCACTCACCCGCGGCGTCGACGTCGCGCCACGGATCGTCCTGCCATTCGAGTTTGTACTCGCTTTCGACGAGCGTGACGTTCGGCGGCACTTCGTTGCGCTGCCCTTCGCTCGCTTTGCGGCCCATCGTGGCAAGGGTGAATTGCACGTCGGGGAGCGCGCGCGTGAGCTCCATCGCGTATGTCCAGACGCCGCCGACGGTGTCGGCCGTCATGAGGACGTTCATGGCCCGTCACCGTGATAGATGGAGTCGAGTACGGCGGCCACGTCGACGACGTGCGCGATCGAAGGATCGAAGGCGTTGCTTTTGGCGAGTTGCTCCGCCCATGCGATCGCCGCCCGTCCGCCCCACGCCTCGGCCGGCTGGGTGAGCTGCGTGGTCTGCGTTTTCACGTAATGCTCGGCGACGAAGTCGTAGAAGGAGCCGTTGACGTTGCGGAATGCGGCCGCGCCGTCTTTGCCGTAAAAGGCCGCGCGGATCTCGCATTCGCGTCCGGCGCTGAGGTTCCACGAGCACGCGAGCTGGACGGTCGCGCTGCCGGCGTCGAACATGGCCGTGGCAAAGTCTTCGACGCTGTGGCCGCCGTGATGATGCACGCGCGCGTGTGTGTTCGCGACCTTCGGGAAGCCGAGGGTCCAGAGGGCCAGGTCGACGAGATGGATGCCGAGGTCGATGACGCAGCCGCCGCCGGATTGCTTTGCGTCGTAGAACCACGGTTTGTCGGGACCGTACGCATTGTGGAACACGAGCTCGACCGCGTAGATCGGACCGAGGCGCGGGATCAGGTCCTTCACCGCGCGCATGGCGTCGGTGTAGCGGTAGGAGAGGTCGACGCCGAGGAGGCGATCGTGTGCGCGCGCGGCGTCGACCACGCGGCGCGTTTCTGCGGCATTGCGGCCGAGCGGCTTCTGGCAGAAAACGGCTTTGCCGCGTTCGAGTGCGGCGATGGCCTGTTCCGCATGCATCGCGCTCGGCGTGGCGATGACGATTCCTGCGGCGTCGCTGCCGAGCAGATCGTCGAAGGAAAGCTCCGTGTCGACGTCGCACGTGTACGCCGCTTCCGCGACGCCGCTCTCGACGATCGCGTTCATGCGATGCCGGCCGATCCACCCCAGTCCGGCGAACGCAAGACGCGGCTTCACCGTGGACCGAGGATCGACGATTGATGCAGGAGCGCCGGCCGTCACAGCAGCACCGAGCCTTTCACAAAGTCGTCGGGCCGCTCGGCGAGATCGTGCATCGCGCGATCGAGCTGATCGAGCGCGTAGGTGTGCGTGAGGAGGGGAGTGGGATCGATGCGGCCGGCGAGGACGGCGTCGACCGCGTCCTGCATGCCCCGCACGTAATTGCGCGGACTGCGCTCGTGCGCGTTGACGACGTCGATGCCGAGCCAGTTCCAGTTCTGCATGTTGACCTGGCGCGGGCCGTCCTGGTGATAGCCGGCGATGACGAGGCGGCCTCGCTCGCCGATGACGTCGTTGGCGATGTCGAGCGGCCACTGCGAACCGATGCATTCGACGACGCGCTCGGCGCCGCGCTGCTGCGTCAGCTCTTTGACGCGGCCGACGATCTCCCAGTGATCGTGCATCGGAATCGTTTCATCGGCGCCGCATTGCGTCGCGAGCGCGCGCGCCACTTCGCGACGCGAAATCGCAATCACGCGTGCGCCCGCGCTTTTCGCGAGCTGAATGAGCAGATTGCCGAGAAAGCCGGCGCCGATGACGACGACCGTCTGTCCCGCTTCGATGTCGGAGCGCCGAAAGATGTTCATCGCGCATCCGATCGCTTCCCCGGGGAACGTCCGCCCCGCCAGCTCCTCGGGGATCCGCACGAACGAATCGCTCTTCGTGATGTCGTACTCGGCGAACGCGCGTCCGGAGAGGAAGGCGATGCGCTCGCCTTCGCGGATGTTGTCGACGCCCGCGCCGATGGCGTCGACGATCCCCCATCCTTCATGCCCGGGCGCGCCCGGCTCGAGCGGATAGTGGAACCATTCACGCCCTTCCCACGCGGGGAGGCTCGAGGCGCACACGCCGCACCCTTCCACGCGCACGCGCAGTTCGCCGGCGCCCGGCTCGGGCAGGCTGGTGCTCACCACCTCTACCTTGCGAGATGCTGCAATCACTGCGGCTTTCATGAGCCTCACTCCGTTGCAGGCACCGTGGCGGCCGGGACGTCGTGCGTGACGGGCAGCGGTGCGCGCGCGACTTCGGCTTCCGTGGCCTGCTGCACGACGGCGGGCACACCCGATGCCACGAGCCATTCGCGCAGGCGGCGGATGCCTTCGGCCGTGCCGACCTTCGGCGCCCAGCCGGTCACCTCGCGGAAGAGCGCGGTGTCGGAGACGTAATACTTCTGGTCGCCGGTGCGCCAGTCGCCCCATTCGACGCGCGCCTCGCGTCCTTCGAAGCGGCGGATCATCGCCAGCAGCTCGCGCAGGCTGATCGTGTTCGCCGCGCCGCCGCCGATGTTGAACGCGCGTCCGCTGCATTCCTCGATGTTCTCGGCGGCGAGCAGGAACGCGTCGACGAGGTCTTCCACGAAGAGGATGTCGCGCACCTGCTTGCCGTCGCCGTAGATCGTGATCGGCTCGCGATTCAACGCGCGAATCAAAAAGTGCGCGACCCATCCCTGGTCTTCGGTCCCGAACTGATGCGGGCCGTAGATACAGCTCATGCGGAAGACGACGGTCCGGAGCCCGTAGCTGCGCGCGTAATCGCGCACGTATTGATCGGCGGCGCCTTTCGAGCAGCCGTACGGGCTGTGAAAATCGAGCGGGCGTTCTTCACTGACGCCGTTCTGTGCGATCTGCTCCATGCGCGGGCGATAGCGCAGCGGCTCTTCGTCCATGTGCACGTCTTCGAGCCCGCCGTAGACCTTGTTCGTCGACGTGAAGAAAAGCGGCGGTTTGCGCATCGAGCCGCGGATCGCTTCGAGCACGTTCACGGTGCCGCCGGCGTTGACGTCGAAATCGCCGGCGGGATCGGCGAGGCTCGTCGTGACCGCGACCTGTGCGGCGAGGTGGTAGACGGCGGAGGCGCGGCGCACGGCGTCGCGCAAGGCGGCGGCGTCGCGCGTGTCGGCGATCTTTGCGATGACGTTGCTGCCATGCGTCTCGCGCAGCCAGGCGAGATTGCGCTCGACGCCGGGACGCGAGAGGTTGTCGTACACGCAGACGCGATGTCCCTCGCGCAGCAGACGATCGGCGAGGTTCGTTCCCACGAATCCGCAGCCGCCGGTGATGAGTACGTAGGACTCGTTGGCGACATTGGTCATACCGTCAGCCCCCTCGCGTGGAGCTCTGCTGCCGCGTCCTGGACGCGGTCGATGGCGATCTGCCCTTCGAGCCACTGTGCGAGCTCGATGAGCGCGTCTTCGAGCAGGACTTTCGGCTCATAGCCGAGGAGCTCGCGGGTGAGGGAGATGTCGGCGAAGCAATGGCGGATGTCGCCGACGCGGTATTTGCCGGTGATCTCCGGCTCGATGGTTTTGCCGAGCACTTCGGCGAGGCGGCGGCCGACTTCGAGCACGCTGTAATTGCGGCCGCTGCCGACATTGAACGCGTGGCCCGCGACTTCGGGAGCTTTTTCCATCGCGAGCAGGCACGCCTGCGCGACGTCAGAGACGCTGACGAAATCGCGGCGCTGCAGACCGTCTTCATTGACGAGCGGCGCGTGGTTGTTGAGGAGGCGCGAGGCGAAGATCGCCAGGACGCCGGTATAGGGATTGGACAGCGCCTGGCGCGTGCCGTAGACATTGAAGAATCGGAGCGCAACGGTGGGGATGTTGTACGCGCGGCCAATGAGGAGGCAGAGGCGCTCCTGATCGAATTTCGACAGCGCGTAGACCGAGGAGAGCGCGGGTGGTTTCGTTTCGGGAGTGGGGAGCGGAGTGAGGACCTCGCCGCTCGCATCCGTCACTTCCCACTGACGGCTCTTCAATTGCTCGAGCGCGCGCTCCTGCCCGGCGACGACTTCGCCGGCCGCGTTCTGATAGAGCCCTTCGCCGTAGATGCTCATGCTCGACGCGACGACGAGCCGCTCGACTGGATTCTTCGTCAATGCTTCGAGCAGCACGGCGGTGCCGCGGTTATTGACGTCCGTGTAGTTTTCGACGGCGTACATCGATTGACCGACGCCGACTTTCGCGGCGAGATGGAACACCACGTCCATTCCCGCGAGCGCCCTGGTCACCGCATCCGCATTGCGCACGTCGCCGGCGTGAAGCTCGACGTCGGAATCGAGATATTCGGGACGGCGCTGGTCCTCACCGTGGACCTGGGGATCGAGATTGTCGAGGACGCGGACCCGGTGGCCTTGCTGCAGGAGTGCATCGGCGAGATGGGATCCGATGAATCCCGCCCCACCGGTGATCAATACAGCTTTCGTCATTCACGCTTCTCTTTCTGATTGTCGTTGGGGATGCCGCTTTCTGCAAAATGGCTCAGCAATAAATGCGCCAGACGCAACGCACGAGGCTGCCGTTTGCAGGAGACGAAAACGGAACGATTCGCGTGACGCGCAAAAGTTACTAATTGCGGATTTCAGCGCGCGGCGGCAGTGCTCGCGGCCGCGGTGCGGTCCGCGCGAGCGGCGATGAAATCGAGATGCGTGACGAACGCGCGGAAGAGGCGCTCGCTCGCTTCGGGGGTGGTCTGTACTTTCGAGAGCTCCTCGACGTGCGCGCCGGTGCGGAGCTGGAGCTCGGGTGCGCGGAGGAGCATCTGGATGAGCATTTCGGAGACGGCGAACTGCTCCGGCAATGCAATGCCGCGCTGCGCGGCGGCGGCTTCGAGTGCTTCGCGCGTGGACGGCTTCAGTTCGCGTAAAGCGCCGACGAGCGTCGTCTCGATGTGACTCGTGGCGGGGGTGATGACGGTGATGTTCGATTTCTTCGGGTCGAAAAAGTCGGTCGCGTCGACGATGCCGCGCGTCGCGGGGAGGAAGAGCTTGTCGCCCGGATCGCGGTTGAGCCTGCGATAGATCTCGGGACGCAGCAGACGCCCGGAATTGCACGCGCTGAGGATGATGTAGCGGACGCCGATCGGGTCGAGCATCTCTTGTAATGCGGCGACGGAGATATACGAACGCGGATCGTCGGGCTTTTTGCCGGTCTGTACTTTCAGGCCGTGGCCGTTCGTTCCGTGCGTCTCCACGATGAGCGTGCGGATGGGGCGCGTGGGATGGGCGAAGTTGTAGTCGGTGATCTGCGCGAGGATCTCGAGCCAGTCCGCGCTCTCGAAGCAGGCGAAGCCCATGGCTTCGAAGAAGCGGCAGTTGTCCTGGACCGAGAGGTCGGGGGTGAAGATGACGCCCACTCCGTTTCCGATCTCCTCGATCGCCGCATACGGCGCGGCGGGCCACGCACGGGCCAAGAGGATTTCCGTGCGCTCCGCCGCGCTCGCGGTGAGGGCGAGCAGGAGGGTGATCGAGAGGAGGAGTGGGCGTCGCATTCGAACGTTCAATGGCGCGGCGAACTAATCCTTCCGCATGCGCGTACGCGTGCTGGTGGTGGCCGTGGTGTCTTCCTGGTCGGTGGTGTCGTCGTTCAGGGCGGAGCCGCTCGTCATCGAGCCGCCGGTGCTGTTGTTGTTGTTCGTGGTGTTGCTGGTGTTGTTGTTATTGAGGTTCGAGCGCGTGCCGCTGGCGGTCGTACCGGAGGTCGTGGCCGTCGACTGCGAGGACGTCGATTGCGTGGACGTGGTGCTCGACATCGTTCCCGACATCGTGCCGCTGTTGTTCTGCGTGGTGTTGCCGGAGACGGTGCCGCTGCCCGCGATGGACGCGGTGTTGTCCGTGACCGAACCGGTGCCCGTGCCGCTCGTGCCGCTGACGCTGGTGCTCGAGCCGGTGGTGCCGGTACCCGTGGTCGAGCCGGTCGCGAAATTGTTGCCCGTCGTGCCGGTGCCGGTCGTACCCGTGCCGGACATCGTGCCGGTCGTGTTGTTCTGCGTGCCGGTCATGTTGTGGCCGCTGTGGTCGACCGTGCCGCTCGGCGTGCCCGTCGTGGCGTCGCGCGTGTCGAGCGAAGAGGTGCTCGTACCGGTGCTGGTGCCGCTGGCGGTATGGGTGTTCCCCTGCATCGTGGTCGTGCCGGTGGCCTGAGTCGTCTCCTGCTGGCCGGTGGCCGCGGTGGTGTTCGTCGCGTCGTCGACCGACGCGCCCGACGCCATGCTGGCGTCGCTGGTGGTGCCGGTGTCGCCGGTCGTGGCGCAGGCACCGAGGGCGAGACATAAGATCGAAAGGGCGATAAAGGGCGTTTTCTTCATGGTGTTTTGTATTCCTCCTGTCACTTTGTGACGGATCGCAAAATTCGAACCCGGTTTTTGCGAGCACGACCTTTGAATGGCTTTTCACTTCATGGAAAGGTTTCTTGGCCGTTTTGCACCTCATGCTCATCGACTGCTGCGCGTCACCGCCGGACTCATGTTTGCGATGCACGGGACACAGAAGCTGTTCGGCTGGCCCGGAGGAAAAGAAACGGCCGGCGCACCGATGATGATCGCCGCCGGGGTGATCGAGCTCGTCTGTGGGCTCTTGATCGCCGGCGGGCTGCTGACCGCGTGGGCCGCGCTTGTCGCTTCAGGGGAAATGGCCGTCGCGTACTTTATGGCGCACGCACCGCAGGGATTCTGGCCGATCCTCAATCAAGGCGAGCTGACGGTGCTGTACTGCTTCCTCTTCCTCTTCATTGCCGCGCACGCTGCTCCGGCACGGTGGAAGCGGTATGAGCCTTACACCTACGTCGCATTACGCATCGTGGCGGGCCTCATGTTCCTCATGCACGGCACGCGGAAACTCTGGGCCTGGCCCGGCACCGGCGAGCCGGCGACGGCCGCACTGTCCATTACGGCGGGCTGGATCGAGGTCATTACAGGCGTGTTGATCGCTACAGGCTTGTTCACCGGCTGGGCGGCCTTTCTGGCCAGCGGCACCATGGCCGTCGCCTACTGGTTGCGCCACGGCCCGAACGCATTGTGGCCGATCGAGAATCGCGGCGAGCTCGCGGTGCTGTACTGCTTCCTGTTTCTCTATATGGCCTGCCGCGGCGGACGGTTACTTCGTGAGCTGTCGCAACGCCCGGCGCAGGACCGCTGAGAATTCCGCCTCGCCGCCCACTTCTTCGCGCGCTTTGTTGACCGCGATCTCCGCCTCTTTGGCTTTGTAGCCGAGGTTGACGAGGGCGGATTGCACGTCGTCGTCGACGGAAAGGCGGGTGGGGGTGACGGGTGTCGCCGACGGCGCCGCCGGCAGGGCCATCTTGTCGCGCAGCTCGAGACTGATGCGCTCTGCCGTCTTCTTGCCCACGCCGGGGATCGACGACAGCTTGCGCACGTCATTGCGCGCAATGGCGTCGGCGAGATCGGTGGGATCGATGCCTGACAGAATCTTCTGCGCGAGCGTCGGCCCGATCCCGGAGATCGAGATCAGTCTCTCGAACGCGTACTTTTCTTCCGTCGTCGCGAAGCCATAGAGCGACAGCGCGTCCTCGCGCACGTGCGTATAGACATCGAGCGCCACGTCGCGCTTCCCCTCCAGCTTGTAATACGTGGAGAGCGAGATGTGCACTTCATACCCCACGCCGGTGGTGACGATGAGGGCGCGGGTGGCGTCGAGCGCGCGCAGGGTGCCTTCGAGGTAAGCGATCATAGGTTTTCCGTGCGCGCGGATTGAGGATTGAGGAGGAAGGATTGAGGATGAGCGCGACGTGAGTTCATGGGTTCGTCCTCAATTTCCAATCCACAATCCTTAATTCTCAATCCACAATCCACAATCCTCAATCCACAATCCTCAATCCTCAATCCTCAATCCTCAATCCTCAATCCTCAATCCTCAATCCTCAATCCCCAATCCTCAATCCCCAATCCACATCCCTCTCACCGCCGCCGCCACCTCGTCCCTGCCGGCGTGTCCTCCAGCAGGATGCCGCGCGCGAGGAGCTCGTCGCGGATGCGGTCGCTTTCGGCGAAGTTGCGCGCTTTGCGGGCGGCGATGCGGGCGGCGATCAGCGATTCGATCTCGGCGTCGATGCCTTCGTCGTGTCTGGGGAGGATGTCGAGGACGGGATCGACTTTCAGGAGGGCGGCTTTGAGGCCCGCGGCGTCGCCGGGGGAGATGCGGCCGGCGTCGATGGCGGTGTTCGCGTCGCGGATGAAGGTGAAGATCGCGGCGAGCGCGCCCGCGGTGTTGAGGTCGTCGTCCATCGCTTCCTGGAACTCGCCGAGGAACTTGCCGATGAGCGCATCGCCTTCCTCGTCCGCGTGCGCGGCGTCTTTCGGCCCGGAGGCGATCACGTCGTCGAGGCGCAGGAGGAACGACTCGATGCGCGTGATCGCGCTCTTCGCGTCCTCGAGCGACTGCGTCGTGAAGTTGAGCTTCGTGCGGTACGGCACCGACAGCAGCGCGTAGCGCAGCGTCAGCGGATCGAATCCCATCCCCTCGATCTCGTTCAGCGTATAGATGTTGCCGAGAGACTTGGACATCTTCTGCTGGTCGATGTTGAGGTGCTCGCCGTGCACCCAGAAGCGCACGAACGACTGGCCGGTCGCCCCTTCGCTCTGCGCGATCTCGTTTTCGTGGTGCGGGAAGATGAGATCGACCGCGCCGGTGTGGATGTCGAACGTTTCGCCGAGGAGATCCATCGACATCGCGGAGCACTCGAGGTGCCAGCCGGGACGCCCTTCGCCGAGGGTCGTGGTCCACGACGGCTCGTCCCCCTTCTTCGCTTTCCAGAGCACGAAATCGCGCGCGGACTCCTTCTCGTACTCGTCCGACTCGATGCGGCTGAACTCACTCGTCGTGTCGATCTCGACGCGCGAGAGCTTGCCGTAGCCCGGCAGCGTGGCCACCCGAAAGTACGTAGAGCCCTCGGCCACGTACGTATGTCCGCGCTCGGTGAGCTTCTCCACGAGCGACACCATCTGCGGGATGTACTCGGTCGCGCGCGGGTAGTGATTGGCGGGCTTCACGCGCAGTTTGGCGAGCGAGTCGTGGAACGCCACGATGTACGGCGCGACGTAGGTGCGGATGTCCTGACCCGCGGCGTTCGCGTTGCGGATGATCTTGTCCTCGACGTCGGTGATGTTCATGACCTGCGTGACGTTCAGGCCGCGGTACTCGAGCCAGCGGCGCAGCAGGTCGCTCCAGAGGAACGTGCGCAGGTTTCCGATGTGAGGGTTGTTGTAGACCGTCGGCCCGCACGAGTAGATCCGCGCCTCGCCGGGGCGGAGGGGGATGAACGTTTCTTTCTCGCGCGAGAGGGTGTTGAA
Source organism: Thermoanaerobaculia bacterium (assembly GCA_035629395.1). Lineage (GTDB taxonomy): Bacteria > Acidobacteriota > Thermoanaerobaculia > Gp7-AA8 > Gp7-AA8 > QHVT01. The sequence continues at coordinate 83,919 of DASPHZ010000072.1, read as the reverse complement.
GAGCTTCAGGTCCGACATGCGTGCTGGAGTATAACGAGCCAGCCATGCTGACGCGTACCGCCTTCGCCTCGCTCTTCGGCCGCCGCGCCGTGTTCGGAATGATCCATCTCGACGCTTTGCCGGGCGCGCCGCTGTTCACCTCGCTCGAGGCCGTGATCGCGAATGCATGCGCCGATGCACGAGCCATTCGCGACGGCGGCTGCGACGGGTTCGTCATCGAGAACTTCGGCGATCGCCCGTTCACGCGCGCCCGCGTCGAAGCGGAGACGATCGCGGCGATGACGCGCGTCATTGCCGACGTGACGCGCGAAGTGCGCATTCCGTTCGGCGTGAACGTGCTCCGCAACGACGCTTTGTCGGCGATCGGCATCGCCGCGGCGACCGGTGCCGCGTTCGTGCGCGTCAACGTGCACACCGGTGCGGCGGTCACGGATCAGGGGATCATCGAAGGGGATGCGTACGCGACGCTGCGCAAGCGTGCGTCGCTTGCGCCCGATGTGCTGATCTTCGCCGATCACCTCGTGAAGCACGCCACGCCGATGGGGGAGGTGTCGGTGAAGGACGTGCGTCTGCGCGGTCTCGCGGACGCGATCATCGTCACCGGTGCGGAGACGGGTGCGGCGGCGGATCCGTCGCGTTTGCGCGAATTGCGCGAGGCGTTACCCGACGCGCCGCTGCTCCTCGGCAGTGGCCTCACCGAAGCGGGAGGCTTCGATGAGGCCGATGGTGCGATCGTCGGAACTTCGTTGAAGAATGGTGCGCGTGTGGACGTCGCGCGCGTGGAAGCGGTGGTGCGCGCCTTCAAGGCCCCCCGCCCCACACCTGCGTCTTCTTAGCCCACGCCGTTCCCGGAAAGTCCGCGTTCAGTCTCTTGTGCGTTTCGCCGAGCGCGGTCGGGTCGCCGCTGCGTTTGTAGCGGGCCACGCCCGCCCAGTACGCCGCTTCCGGGGCCGCATCGGCGTCGCCCGACCTGGCGACGTCTTCGAACAGACGCTCCGCTTCGTCCCACTGCTGACTGGCGAAGCTGGCCTGCGCGAGTCCGAGCTGCAGTTGCGCGAGCAGCGCATCGATCTCGACGAATCCCTCGACGCGATGCCGCTCTTTGCCGTTGGCGTCGACGATCATGATCGTCGGCGTCCATTGCGCGCCCCAGCGCTCCATCGCCTCGGGGTGCGTCTTCACGTGCTGGCGCACGGGGATGAAGTGATCGCTCACAAACCGGGCGATCTTCGGGTCGGGATACACCTCGGCATCCAGCCGAGCGCATCCCCCTCACATCGGGGCGGCACTGAAATCGAGCAGCACGGGCCGGCCGTCGCGTTTCGCATCGGCGAGCGCGGCGTCGGCGTCATCCCTCCATTGAATCTCCATCGCTTTCACCTCCGCTCGGATGTCCTGCAAATGCTTCGCCGGAGGCGATGATCGCGTTGCGGAAGAGCACGGGTCCGATGAGCTGATTGACGATGATCGTGCCGAGGACGATCGTGCCGATCACGGGACCCCAGGGAGGAAAGTCGGCGAGAAGCAGCGCGGCGAGCGCGATGGCCACTCCCGCCTGCGGCAGGAGGCTGAGGGTGACGCGGCGCGTGAAGATCGACTGGAGCCCGACGATGCGTCCGGCGAAACGCGCACCCGCGTAAATGCCGAGGCCGCGCACGAAGGCAGCGGCGAGCGCAAACGGCGCCGTGTGCAGGAACGCCTGCATCTGCACTTCCGCACCGACGACGGCGAAGAAGATCGCGAACGTCGGCATGGCCACGCCTTCCGCGGCATGCGTCAGTTGCGCGCCGCCGATGGCCGTGACGTTCTCGAGCAGCAGTCCCGCCGTCAGTCCGACGAGGAGCGGATTGAGATGCAGCGCCGCACCGGCTTCCGCCGCGATGAAGAGCAGCGCGAACGTGACGATGCCGCTGCGCGTGCCGACGCGGGAGACGTAGAGCGCGAGCACACCGCCGGCGACGAGGCCCGCCACGATCGACCCGAAGATGTGCGGCATCAGCAGCGCGAGCCCGCTGGTCGCGTTCTCCGACGGAAACACGCTGTGTCCGAGGGTGCTCGAGAGCGCGTACGTGATGACGATGACGAGGTCCGCGAGGACGACGATCGACAGCGCCATCTCGCTCAGCGGTCCGCTCGCTTTGGTCTCCGAGAGGATGCCGACCACGACCGCGGGGGAGTACGCGGCGAGCACGTTCGCGGAGATGAGCGCGACGACGAGACGCTCGATCGTCGTGAAATCGCGCGTCACCGGCACGATGTACGTGAGCGCGTAGAAGAGCGCGAAGAGCAGCAGCGAGGCGCCGAGCATCGTCAGCGCCGCGGCCGTGCCGATCGCACCCAGTCGCGGACGCAGCGCGCGCAGGTTCAGTTCGCATCCGGCGAGGAACGCGATCAGCCCGACCGCGGTGCCTTTGATGAGCGCGAGATCCGGCAGCATCTTCGCCGACACGATGCCGAGGACTTCGGGCCCGAAGACGATGCCGACGACGATGTAGCCGGTGAGGCGCGGCATCTTCAGCGCGTCACAGAGATGCGCGGCCTGCACGGCGACGATGAGCAGGAATCCGAAGGCGAGCGCGGCGCCGGAGCCGGTGATCATCGCGCCGCGCGGCACGAACGAGCGCGTGGCGTACGTCAGCGCCACCACCGCGGCGATGGTCAGCAGCGCGCGCGTGATCACGCCAGGCTTTCCTCACCCGCGAACCTGCGCTCGCGCCGCTGGAACCATTGCACCGCGATCTCGGTGAGGATGCTGCCGACGATGACCGCGTTCACGGCCCAGCGCACCGGGGCGGAGCTCGCGCCGTCGAGTGCCGTCGCGCTGAAGAGGACGACGATGGCGATCGTGCTCTCCGGCAGCAGCGAGACGGCGAACGGTTTCCACTCCGGCAGCTCTTTGTCGAAGATGCGTGCGGTGCGCACGGCGACGATCTTTCCGTACGCGCGCGACACCGCGAACACGATCGCGAGCAGCCACCCCTGCCATTCGTCCGGACGCCACGCCGCGCCGACGATGAAGAGAAAGAGGAAGTAGATCGGCCGCTCGACTTCGCGCAAAGTGCGCACGATCCGCTCGCCGCGGCGGATGGGGAAGTTGATCATCACCGCACCCGCCAGCGCACACACGACTGCCACCGCGAGTGCGAGATATCCGGCCATCCCCGAAGCCAGCGCCACGCCTCCCATCAGCAGCGCCAGCTCCTCGGTGCGGTCTTCGACGTTGCGCACGAGGAGGTAGAGGACGATGCCGAGGAGGGCGCCGAGGCCGAGCGTCATGAGGAACCAGCCGCTTCGCGGGAGGTGCCACAGCGTGACCGTGCGGTCGGGGCGGAACATGATGGCGAGGAAGCCGAGGAGGGCGAGGGCCGCGAGCTGGTCGATGCGTGTGACTTCGAGCACGAGCTGCATCGACGATTTCCAGCGGCGCAGGAGCAGCTCGAGATTCGCGGGCGCGCTCACCGCGGCGCAGGCCATGAAGATGAGGCCGTCGCGCACGAGGCCTTTGCCGGGCATCACGCCGAGCCACGCCAGCGTCGAGGCGCAGGCGATGGCCACGAAGAGGATCGGCAGCAGCGAGGCGAGTGCGATCACCGGCGCCAGCGACGGCGGCAGGCGGTCGAAGCGGCGCAGGTCGAGGTTCGTGCCGATCGTGAAGCCGATCCAGCCGAGTCCGAACTCGAACAGCGGACGGAGATCGGCGAGCAGGTCGGCCGTCAGCACGCCGAGCTCGCGGAACAGCAGGCCGAGGAGGAGAAACGGGAAGCCGGAGGTCGCGAGGACCGTCAGTCCGAACCTGCGTTCCCAGCGCAGGACGCGCGGGTGCGCGCCGAGCACGGCGAGCGCTACTGCGACCGTGAGCGCGACGACGACACGCGCGACCTGCGAGGTCTCCACGGCCCCGACGCTATAACACCTTTCGTCCTGTCGCCAACCGCACGATCAGCAGGATCAATGCGATCACGATGAGCGCATGGATCAGGCTGCCGCCGATCTGCAGAGAGAAGCCGGCGAGCCACAGGATGACGAGGATGATGATGATCAGCCAGAGTAAATTGCCCATGATGGCGGGCTGTGCAAGAGAAGAGCCGAGGCGGCCGCGCGCTCGGCATCGCCCTTGAACAGCCCGCCTGAGCATGGACTTACAGGAACTCGGCATGACCGCCCTGCGCGGCCTTCTCGTGTATGCGTTCATGCTCGTCGTCATCCGCGTCCTCGGCAAACGCACGGTCGGCAATTTCACGGCGTTCGATCTGCTCGTCGCGTTGATGCTCGGTGAAGTCGTCGACGAGATCATTTACGGCGACGTCGACATCGCCCAGGGCTTCGTCGCCATCGGCGTCGTCGCGCTCGCGAAATACGTCACGCAATGGCTGACGTATTGGGACCACGGCTTCAATCGGCTGTTCGAAGGGAAGCCCACGGAAATCGTGCGCCACGGTGAGCTCGTGCGCGAAGGACTGCGCTCCGAAATGATGAACGAGAAGGAAGCGCTGGCCGCGCTGCGCATTCAGGGCGTCACCGATCTGAAGGAAGTGAAGCAGGCGCTGCTCGAGGTCGACGGCGAGGTCAGCGTGATCCGCGAGGATTGGGCCGAACCGCTGCAGAAGGGCGACCTGAAGAAGGAGTCCTGATGGATCTCGGCCGTATCGCCGTACGCGCGCTCGTCGCGTACATCTATCTGCTCGTCACCACTCGCGCGAGCGGGAAGCGCGTCATCCAGCAGGCCACGCCGTTCGATTTCCTCGTCGCGCTGATCCTCGGCGATCTCATCGACGACTGCATCTGGGCCGAGGTTTCGGTGGCGAAGTTCGGGGCGGCGGTGACGTCGATCGTGGCGTGCGATCTCGTCGTGAAATTCGCGGCGATGCATTCGCAGCTCGTCTACCGCATCGTCAACGGCCAGTCGCGCGTCGTGATGAAGGACGGGGTCGAGGAGGGAAACGCACTGCGTCACGAGCAGCTCAATGAAGGCGATCTCGCACACCTGCTGCGGCATCACGGAATCGACGACTGGAAGCAGGTGCGCACGGCGCTGCTGGAAGAGCACGCGGAACTGTCGGTCGTGCGCACGCACGAAGCGCAGGCGGCGACGAAAGAGGACCTGCCGCGCGTGAAGGAGCTCGTGCCGTGAAGCGGCTGCTGTGGGTCGCGATCGCCATGGCCGTGCTCTTCGGCGTCTGCGCGCTGGCCGTGGAGACTTTCGACGATCGCGAGACGTTGGTGTCGCCGCCCGACGCGGTGGCGGAGGGGTTCACGCGCGAGGTGCTGACGAAGCGCTGGGACCGGGCCAGCGAGTATCTCGCGGAACCGGTGAGCACCGAGCGCCTGCGCGAACTGCACGCGGCGCTCGGTGAGTCGGATGAAGTGGAAGCGGAGATCGTGTCGCGGACGGATGAGCAGGCACTGGTGAACGTGCGACTGCAGGATACGTCCGTGTCGTACTCGCTCGAGTTCGAGCAGGAGTGGAAGATCGTGCTGCAGTAAGGCCGCTTCGGTCGGATCGCGACCGCGGCTGCCTCGCCCTTCGTCGTCCCGAGCGGAGGGACTACTCCCTCCCGCTCCTCCGCAACTCCTTGAGCTCCTCGTACACCGCGAACTTGGCCTTCTGCTCGGCGGTCAGAATCGCTGTGAAGCCGTTCCTGAACGTGTCGTGTGCGGCCTTGAGCTGCGCGCGCAACGCCGCGCCGGCGATCAGGAGCTGACCGGCCTTCGCGGCGTCGCCCGCGGCCACCGCCGCTTCGATCTCCTCGTGATTCGCGCGAAGCTGTTCGTGCAGCGGCTGCGCGGTCGACTGCAGCGTCTCGCGCAACGCCTGCGCCTGTGCGATCTGCGCGTCGCTGAGGGCGAGGAACTCGGCGAGCACCTGCGGGGGGAGACCTTCGCGGCCGCCGGGAGCGGGGCCGGGACCCGCATCGGGGCGGCGCGGCGGGGCGGCGATGGCAAGCGTGGCGACGAGTGTGAGAGCCAGAGAGGTGATCAAGGTGCGTTTCATCGTGTATATCTCCTATGCTCCAATCGACGCGGCACAGGACGGTACGTTTACGCATGACAGAGAACAAGCAGACGGTCCGTGAATACATGGACGGCTTTCGTGTGAGCGATCACTCACGGATTCTCGATTGCCTCACGGACGACGTCGAATGGGTGATTCCGGGCGCGTTTCACCTGCACGGAAAAGAGGCGTTCGACAAGGAAATCGAGAACGACGCGTTCACCGGACGTCCGGTGATCACCGTGACGCGCATGACGGAAGAGAACGACGTCGTCATCGCGGAAGGGACCGTGCAGGCGCACCACAAAGAGCACGGCGTGCTGCATCTGGCCATGTGCGACGTCTTCGAAATGCGCGGCGGAAAAATCAGGAAACTGACGAGCTTTCTGCTCCCCATTCCGGTTGCGGACTGAGCCGCGGACCCGGTTCGCCCCTTGCACTTGTTGCATCGAATGCAGTTGGCAACAGGAGGTGCAACCGAATGAGAGCAATGACCTATCGTGGACCGTTCCGCGTCCGCGTGGAAGACAAACCCGAGCCCGAGATTCTTCATCCCAACGATGCGATCGTGCGCGTGACGCGCGCGGCCATCTGCGGCTCGGACATTCACCTGTATCACGGCCTCATGCCCGATCTTCGCGTCGGCCAGACGTTCGGACACGAATTCATCGGGATCGTGCAGGAGGTCGGCCCCGAGGTCCACAATCTGAAGCCCGGCGACAAGGTGCTGGTGCCGTTCAACGTCTGCTGCGGCACGTGCTACTTCTGTTCGCGCGGTCTTTACGGCAATTGCCACAATACGAATCCCAATGCCACCGCGGTGGGCGCCATTTACGGCTATTCGCATACCGCCGGCGGTTATGACGGCGGCCAGGCCGAATACGTGCGCGTCCCGTTCGCGAATTTCGGTCCGGAGATCATCCCGGACGGCATTTCCGACGACGATGCGCTGATGCTCACGGACGCCTGTCCGACCGGCTATCACGCGGCAGTCATGGGCGACATCACCCCCGGCGACACCGTGCTGATCTTCGGCGCCGGACCGGTGGGCATTTTCGCGGCGCGATCGGCCTGGCTCATGGGTGCCGGACGCGTCATCGTGACGGACCATCTCGACTATCGCCTCGATTTCGTCAGCCGTTACGGGCCGGCCGAAGTCATCAATTACACGCATCTCAAAGACCCCATCGTCTACTTCAAGAAAATCACCGAGCACATCGGCGCCGACGTGGCCATCGACGCGGTTGGTTGCGACGCGTCGGGAAGCGTGTTGCAGTCGCTGACCGGATTCCAGTTGAAGTTGCAGGCCGGCAACGCCGTAGCGCTCCATTGGGCGATCAATTCCGTGCGTAAGGGCGGGACGGTCGTGATCATCGGCGCCTACGGCCCGCCGTACAACCTCGTGCCGGTCGGCAGCATCGTCAACAAGGGCCTGACCATTCACGCCAATCAATGCCCCGTCAAGCGCCATCTGCCGCGTCTGTACGAGCACGTGCGCGCCGGCCGCATCAAACCGAGCGAGATCATTACGCACCGTTTCTCGCTGGAAGAGATTTCGGAAGGCTATCGCGTGTTCACGAGCAAACTCGACGGCTGCATCAAACCGGTCGTCATGCCCAGCGCGGCGTAAAGGAGGAGACCATGACCGTACACGTACCAGAACGCGACGCCGAGTCGAGACCGGCCGGCTGGACGACGACCCCGCCGCCCACGCGCGATACTTCGCTGGCGCCGGAGCACGTCACCGAAACCGTTCCCACCGACTACAAGACCGTCAACGGCTGGGGTGTCGACGTCGAATATCAGGCGAAATACCCGAAGGAATTGCCGTCCGACGTTTTCACCGCGCGCGGCAACGTCGATTACTGGCAGGTGCCGCAGGACAAGGTGCATCTGTCCATCGAGCACCCGAATCTCACCCCCGTCTTCGGAGTGTCCAGTGCGCCGGGCGGCCTCAGTGGATTGTTGCGCGATTACGCGTACAACTTCGGTGAGGGGGCGAACCGGCACTGGCTCACGCTGCTGGCCGCGGACCGCGTCGACATCCTGGAAAACCTCATTGGAGATATCTTCCGCGGACGTCCCGACAATTACGTCCGCGAGAAAGGGTGGTCGGCGAAACTCAAATATGAGCCCGGCCGCAACAAGCGGATGATGATTCTAGGCGCCATCGCCCTCGGTGCCGTCGCCGCCGGCGTGGCGTTGTATACGCTCAGTGACGGCGACGAGGACGACGACTAAGCCAGTTTCGCGATCTCGTCCGCCAGCGCGTAATCCTTGTCCGTAATCCCGCCGGCGTCGTGTGTCGTGAGACGGATGGTCACCCGATTGTAGACATTGCACCAGTCGGGATGATGATTCATCCGTTCCGCGACCGCGGCGACGGCGGTCATGAATGCGAACGCCGCCCGAAAGTCGGGGAAGGTGAATTCACGATAAAGCGCATTGTCGCGGATCTCCCAGGTCATGGGGGCGATTGTAGACGGACGGGAGGCGGGACGGGCCGGGCGGCGGGACGGGGGCGGCGGGGGGAAGGGCCGGGGGCAAGGATGAAGGCGGAAGGATGAAGGATGAGCCTTGCCGCCAGTGCGCATCCTTCCTCCTTCAACCCTCCCTCCTTGCCCCCGTGGTGGGCGGGCGATCACGTCCGACGAGGGCCGAGGGATCGAGGCCGCGCACGCGCCGCAAGGTTCATCCTTCATCCTTCATCCTTACCCCCGTGGCGGGCGGGGCCATCACGTCCGACGCGCTGTCATCCTGGCCGCAAGGTTCATCCTTCATCCTTCATCCTTCCTCCTTGCCCCCGTGGGCGGCCGGCCCGGGGCCAGGGGGTGACACTTTTCCGTTCCGCATCACTCCGTCCCCGAACGGCATTGATGCGCACGCTCGATCTCAACGACCGCGTCCTCGACAAGCTCGCCCACATCGCGCAGCTCGCGGCGGAGATCCGCCGCATGGTCGAAGCCGAACGGCCCGACGAAATGGGAACGCTCGACCCCGCCCTGGCCAAGGTCGAAGATGTCACCCACCGCCTCTCCAGACAGCTCACGCAGGTGCCTCTCGGCATGCCGCGAAACTGAGAACCTGACGGTTCCGTCATACACGCATTGTCGGGTTTCCCATACACTGCTGCAGCCGCGACGAACGGGATCCAACGCGGCAACTCATATGGACACAACCTCTTGCGTGGAGAATCGCCCCTTCCGCGGGGACGCGTTTTCGTGGCACCCGGCTCGCCTTTCGGGGGAGCAGGAGGCCCCATGACCCGTCGTTTCCCGTCCCTGGTGATCGCCATGATCCTGCTCGCGCTGCCGCTGGCCGCGCAGGTGCAGGACACGGTGCCGCCGCGTTTCTTCATCGAGCGCATCGAAGTCCGCAACGCCAAGCGCGTTTCGACCGACGTCCTGATCTACGAGTCGCGCCTCCGCGAAGGTCAGGAGTACACGGAAGCGGACCTCAGTGACGCCTCGGCGCGTCTCGATCGCCTCCCGTTCCTCCTCTCCTCCGAATTCGCGCTCGAGCGCGGCAGCGAGCGCGGTCGCTACGTCCTCGTCATCCGCGTCAACGAGACCAAGCCCTTCTTCTACCGCCTCGACATCCGGCCGATCCTCACCGACAACACCATCAGCGGCTTGGACCAGTCGGGTGACAACATCAGCGCTTCGGACACCGAGGCCTTCATCGGGTATCGCTGGTTCGTGGGACGGCGGGGCGCGGTGCACGTGGGCCTGCAGTTCCAGGACGACAATCGCGATTTCACCCAGGAGTACGGCGCGTGGGCGCTCGGCTACACGCATTACGACATCTTCGGGACGCGCGCGTTCGCCACGGTCAACCTCAAGCGCACGCACGGCAGCGGCACGATCACGCCGCAGATCGTCGTGGGGATGCCCTTGTCGACGAATCAGACGCTGACCCTCGCGTACGACGACGTGCAGATCGACGAGGAAGACCGCGAGCTCGCCGGCGTCGTCCTCACCGACGACGAGTCGCAGCGCGTCGGCAGCATCACCTGGTCGTACAACACGACCAACCAGCCGTACCTCCCGACGCGTGGCACGCGCCTCTCCGTCACTCCGCTCGTCGCGTGGCGCGACGACGCGTTCTACTCGTTCGTCGTCACCGATCCGCCGACGTCGCCGCCGACCGTCATCCCCGTGATCGTGCATCGCCGCAGTTACGGCGTCGACGCCGCGGCCGCCCGTTTCTGGGAGATCACCGACCGCAGCTCCGTCTCCGCCGGTGCGGAAGGGGGGTGGGCGAAGACGGTCGACCGCGGCCGTCTCGACCGCTCGTTCGACTCGACGTATGCGATCGTGCACGCGGGCTACTCGTGGAGCCTGTGGGATCGCGACGCGCGCCGCGACGGCGACAACCGCTTCGAGGCCAACGTCCGCGTGTCGACGCGCACGCGGGAAGAGCTCGAGCGCGAAGGCTTCCTCCTCTCCGACGAGAACACGCTCGTCGGTCTCTCCGGTTCGTGGGTCCGCCGCAGTTCCTGGGGCATCGTCCGCCTCGGGCTGGGGTGGGCGTGGTGAAGCGCACGGCGATCGCGTTGTTGCTCCTGCTCGCAGCCTCGGCCGCGCGCGCGCAGCGGCCGACGTTCGTCGTGCAGCCGAACGGCGTCGTGGCCGCGGTCCTGCCCCTTTCCGTGCTCTCGCATGCCGCGGTGAAAAAACAGCTCGGCACCGGACTCACCACGACGTTCCTCCTCGTGGCCCGCCAGCGCACCACGAACGTGCGCAGCGGTGCACGGCTCGAGATCCGCTACGACCTCTGGGACGACGTCTGGCTCGTGCGCAGGATCGAGTTCGACGGACGCAGTGAGCGTGCGCGCATCACGTCCCTCGAAGCGCTCGAGAAATGGTGGCGCACGCCGGTGCGCGTGCTGGCGTCGTCGGCGAACCGCGTGTCGCTGCAGCTCGATCTGTCGGTGCTCCCGTTCTCCGCGGCGGAGAAAGAAGACGCGCGGCAGTGGATCTCGAAGTCCGGCGGCGTCGCGAACTCGGGCGGCGGCGCGGGCGGCATCGTCGACGCGCTCATCGGCACGACCATCGGCGCGGAGCCGATCACGTCGTTCAAGTGGAACCTGGAGCTGAGTCTGAAGTGACGCGCACCCGCACGATCCTCGCCGTGCTGATCACGATCGCGGCGGCGACGCTCGCGTTCTGGATCGTGCTGCATGAGATCTCGGCGGTGTGGCTCGATGTTGCGTTGCGCCCCGAGGTGGGGGCGGTGCTGGAACAGTCGCTGGAGGATCAGAAGAAACTGCGCACGCTCGATCCCGAGCATCGCGCGGACTACCGCCGCCGCTTCGACGACACACAGAAGCTGCTGCATCGCATCGAAGTCATTCGCCACAACCGCGAGGCGATGCTGCGCCGCTTCGAGCTCGCGCTGGTCGTCGTCTTCGCACTCGCGGCGTTTGCTGCCGCGACGGTGCTGTGGCTGCGGCATCGCCGCGTGCAGGAGCGCGAGCGCCGTGATTACCTCGATCGTGTGACCTCGCTGCAGGAGACCGCCCGACGGCACGCGCACGAGATCAAAGGGCCGCTCACCGCCGCGCGGCTCGAGCTCGAACGCTACGCCGACCTCATCGCGGGAGAGGCGAGCGCCGAAGAGATTGCGCACGCGCAGCAGAGCGTGCACGAGGAGCTCGAGCGGCTGAACCGCTACACGCGCGAATTCTCCTCGTTCGCGGGACTCGGCAAGCCGGTGCTGCGGCGCGAGTCGCTGGGAGAAATGGTGCAGGAGTTCTGCACGACGTTCGCGAACGCGTGGCCGGAGGTCGCCTTGCGCGATTCGGGTCGCGACGCCGTGGTGTGCGCGGATCGCGACATGGTGCGCCAGGTGCTCGTGAACCTCTGCTCGAACAGCGCGCGTGCCGGTGCGAAGGCGGTGTCGTTCGCCATCGTCAAGAACGGCGCGCGCGTGCTGCTCGACGTGAAAGACGACGGCGGCGGCGTGTCCGATTCGCTGCGCGCGCGCATCTTCGATCCGTACGTGACGACGCGCAGAATTGGAGAAGGGATGGGATTGGGTTTGTCGATTTCTCGCAAAGTGATGCTGGACCACGGCGGCGACCTCGAGCTCGCGCAGACCTCGCCGGCGGGGACGACGTTTCGCGTGACGTTCGGGGAGGGGGCATGCTGACGACGCGGTCAATTCTCGGTTGCCAGCTCTCCGCGACGGACCGGCTGCGAGTCATTCATCGCAGGCCACCGATCACCGGGAACCGCGAACAGGTGTCGCCATGCAACTGATCCTCATCATCGAGGACGACGAGAAGATCGCCGCGAACGTGACGCTGCGTCTTCGCGAGGAAGGTTACGGCGTCGTGCACTTCCGCACGGCGGAGGATGCGCTCTCGCATCTCCGCGACGGCACGCGCGTGCAGCCGGACATGGCCCTCGTCGACGTGCGCCTGCCCGGCATGAGCGGCATCGACCTCGTGCGCATCCTCGGCGACGCGATGCCGCCCTCGATCGTGATCTCGGGCGAAGCCTCGATGGCCGAGACCGTCGAAGCGATCCGGCTCGGCGTCCACGACTTCATCGACAAGCCGTTCAGCCGCGAGCGCCTTCTAAAGTCGGTGCGCAACTGTCTCGAGTACGCGGCGCTGCGGCGGCAGGTCGGGGAGCTGCGCTCGCGCGACCAGCAGATCGTCGGCGAGTCCGATGCGATTCACGCGCTGCGCGCGGCCATCGAGAAAGTGGCTCCGACGGAAGCGCGCGTGCTCATCCGCGGCGAGAGCGGCACGGGCAAGGAGCTCGTGGCGAACGGCATCCATCGCTTCAGCAGGCGCGCGCAGCGTCCGTTCATCAAGCTCAATTGCGCGGCCATCCCGGCGCATCTCATCGAAGACGAATTGTTCGGCCACGCGCGCGGCGCGTTCACCGATGCGAAGACGGCCAAGCGCGGCCTCTTCGAAGAGGCGGACGGCGGGACGCTGTTCCTCGACGAGATCGGCGACATGGATCCGATGCTCCAGTCGCGGCTCCTGCGCGTGCTCGAGGATGGGCGCGTGCGCCGCATCGGCGAGACCGCCGACCGCGCGGTGAACGTGCGCGTGCTCGCGGCCACGCATCGCGATCTGCAGGAGCTCGCGCGCGAAGGGCGGTTTCGCGAGGACCTGTTCTTCCGGTTGTCGACGGTGCCGGTCGACGTCCCGGCGTTGCGCGCGCGGCGCACGGACGTGCCGCTGCTCTTCACGACCTTCCTGCAGCAGTTCTGCGCGCGCAATCAGCGCGTGCCGCTGGCGGTGGAGAACGAGGTCTACGACGCGCTGATGAAGTACGACTGGCCCGGCAACGTGCGCGAGCTGCGCAACGTCGCGGAACGGTTGTCGGTGTTCGGGACGAATCCCATCACGCTCGATCAACTGCCCACGTCGGTGACGGCCCAGACCGCGGGGCCGGAGAGTGGGCTCGTGCGCATCGCCGAGACCGCGGCGGTGATGCCGCTGCGCGATTTCAAGACGCAGTGTGAGAAGGAGTACATCGAAGCGGTGCTGCGCCGGACGAACTGGAACGTGAGCAAGGCCGCGCAGTTGCTGGATATCCAGCGCACGTACCTGCACGAGAAGATCACGGCATTGGGAATCGCGAGGCCGTAGGTTCCGCAGTGCATCGCGCGCGATAAAACTCATTAAACTAAGCCGCTTTGCGTGCAGAGCAGCACTCGCTGCGTTACGAGCCTGGCTTCGACGGTGTGCGCGGTCTCGCGATCGCGCTCGTGCTGCTGTATCACTTCACGCGCGAGACCGCCCTCGCCCGATCGGACGCGTTCTTCGCGCGCTTCGTCCTGGCGGGATGGTGTGGCGTCGACCTGTTCTTCGTCCTCTCCGGCTTCCTGATCACGACCATCCTTCTGCGCACCGTCGGCGAGCGCGATCATTTCAAGCGCTTTTACATTCGCAGATCGCTGCGCATCCTGCCGCTCTACTACGGCACGCTGGCCGTCGTCCTCCTCATCCTGCCGCGCGTCCTCCCAGTCACGCCGGAGATCCGCCGGATCCTCGACGCGCAGCACGCGCTCTGGCTGTACTACATGAACTACATGCCGGTGGAGTTCGACGCGGCGTGGATGCGGCTCGCGCACTTCTGGTCGCTGGTCGTGGAAGAACAGTTCTATCTCGTGTGGCCGGTGGCGCTCGCGATCGCCGGCGCGCGCAGGATGAAAGCGCTCCTCATCGCGGGCATCGTCTTCGTGTTCGCGCTGCAGTTCGGCATTCTCTTCGCCGACATCCCTCTCGCCGATCGCATGCACGCCGTGCGTCCGCTGGGACTCGTCGCCGGCGCGCTGCTCGCGTTGTGGCGTCCGGCCGATGCGCACGAGCACAAGACGCGCGGTCCGGGCTGGATGAACGCGGTGGCGATCCTCGCCGCGACCGCCGTCGTCGTCATGATCGCCAGCGGCGGCTTCCGCGAGCTGCCGCATTCGTCGCAAGACTCCGCGGTCGCGGCGGTGCGCCTCGCCGTGTTCGGCGCGCTGGTGGTGTCGTGGGTGTGGATCGTCGACGCCAGCCGCCGCGATGGTCTGGCGGCGCGCTTTTTTTCGCTCGCGGTCCTGCGCTCGTTCGGCAAGTACAGCTACGGCATGTACGTGCTGCACTACCTGCTGCTGCCGTTGTTCGTGCGCTGGTTCGGGCGCGGCCTCGTCTTCGTCGTGCTCTCGATCGCGGCGACGTATGGCGTCGCCATGATCTCGTATCACCTGTTCGAGAAGAGGTTTCTCGCGTGGAAGGAGCGGCTGGCCCCGGTCAGGATTGCCCCTCACTCCGACCCTCTCCCCGCCGATGCGGGGAGAGGGTCGAAGGGCGATTAACGGAGTTTGGTCAGCGCGAGGGCGCCGAGGAGCGCCATGAGGGCGAAGAGGGCGTACTCGGAGAGCGTCGGGATCGCCGCGGCGGTGCCTGCCGGTGTGACCGTGAACGTCTCGCTGTCCGTGCCGCCGTCCGGGCCGGTCTGATCCGACCCGACCGTGGCGGTGTTCGTCACCGGGCCCGGCGCCGCGGCGATGACCGTGATCGTCACCGTGGCCGAGCCGCCCGCGAGGATGCTGCCGAGGTTGCAGACCACCGGGTCGACGGCATTGCAGCTTCCCTGCGACGACGTGGCCGACACGAGCGTGAGGCCTGCCGGCAGGTCGTCCGTGACCGTGACGTTCGTCGCCGTGCCGGCGCCGGAGTTCGTGACCGTGATCGTCTTCGTGAACGGCGCGCCGGCCGGCGGTGACGGCGGGTTGATCACCATCGCCGCGTCGAGCGTCACGCTGCCCGCGTCGTCGTTGTTGATCGTGCCCGTGCCGGTGCCGTCGTTGATGCTCGCGTTCGGGGAAGGAGTCGAAAGCGTGACGGTCAGCGTTTCGTTCGGCTCGGCCGAAGTGTCGCCGTTGACCGTGATCACGATCTGTTCGCTGAGATCGCCCGGCACGAACGTCAGCGTGCCGTTGGCCGCGACGTAGTCGCTGCCGGCGGTGGCCGTGCCGTTCGACGTGGCGTAATTCACCGTCACCGGGCCGGCGGCCGCGCTGTCGAGCGTGACGTCGAACGTCAGCGTCGTCGTGCCCGCGTTGCCCTCGGTCACGTTCGCGTCGCTGATGTTGAGGACGGAGATCGCGTCGTCGTTGTTGATCGTGCCGGTGCCCGTGCCGTCCGCGATGTTCGCGTTGACCGAGGCATTCGACAGCGTGACGGTCAGCGTCTCGTTGCCTTCGAAGAACGGATCGCCGGTGACGTCGATGGTGATCGTCTCCGACTGATCTCCCGGCGTGAACGTGACGGTGCCGGCCTCCGCGACGTAATCCGCGTTCGCGACGGTGGCGGTGCCGTCCGACGTCGTGTAGTTGACGGTGACGTTCTCCGCGGCCGGCTGCGTCAGCGTGACCGTGAAGGTGAGCGTCGCCAGCCCGGCGTTGCCCTCGGTGACGTTCGCATCGCTGATGTTGATCAGCGTCACGCCGTCGTCGTTGAGGATCGTGCCGGTCGCTTCGCCGTCGCTGATCGCGCCGTTCGCGGAGGGCGAGGAGAGGGTGATGGTGAACGTCTCGTTCGGCTCGAAGAGCACGTCGCCGGTCACGTCGATGGTGATCGTCTCCGACATGTCGCCCTGCAGGAACGTGATCGTGCCGTTCTCCGCGACGTAGTCGGAGCCCGCGGTGGCGCTGCCGTCCGACGTCGTGTAGTTGACCGTGACGGGGCTCGTCGGCGCCGCGTTCAGCGTGACCGTGAACGTCATCACGCTCGTGCCCGCGTTACCTTCGACGACGTTGCTGTCGGCGATCGAGATCACCACCGGATCGTCGTTGAGGATCGTGCCCGTGCCGCTGGCGTCGAGGAGCGTCGCGTTGCCCGTGACGTTCGACAGCGTGACGGTGAGCGTTTCGTCGAGTTCGTACGCGGTGTCGCCGGTGACGTCGATGGTGATCGTCTCCGACGTGTCGCCTGCCGCGAACGTGACGGTGCCGGTCTCCGCGGCGTAATCGCTGCCCGCGGTGGCGGTGCCGTTCGACGTTGCGTAGCCGACCGTGACTTCGCCGGCCGACGCGGTGTCGAGCGTGACGGTGAACGTCAGCGTCGCCGTGCCCGCGTTGCCCTCGGTCACATTCGCATCGCCGATCGAGATCTGCGACGGCGTGGCGATGTCAAAGTACGCGACCGGCGCGTCGTGATCGGAGAGACGCTCCGGACGGGTGGGGTCGGTGAAGAAGATCTGCGGGAAGTCCGCATCGAGGCGCGCGTACGCGAGACGTGTGAAGGTCTCGAACATGTCCTCGTTGACGATCGCGTGGTCGAGCACCTGCGCGTTGCCGTCGAACGTGTACGAGTAGCGCTGCTCCTGCGGCAGCGTGAAGATGAGATCGATGAGGTTGGGGTCGACGAGGTCCGGCGACGAGCGCACGACTTCGTCCGCCGGGGCGGGCGTGCCGAGGATCGTGCCGATCATGTCGACGTAGCCGTCGTTCACCTCGAAGGCGTTGAAGTCGCCGACGAGGATGATGCGCTCTTCCGGATCCGCGACCTGGCGCGACTGCACGTAATTCGCGAGGTACTCCGCCTGCGCGGCGCGCTTGGCACGTACGCGGCGTCCGCCGTTGTCATTCGTCTCCACGCCGTTCAGCGAGCGCAGGTGATTGACGATCGTGACGAACTCGTAGACCGAATTGTCCGGACGGAGGATCGACGCCTCGAGCACGAGCGACGGGCGGTCGTTCAGCGTGTCGACCGAGTTGTCGCCCGGATCGACGAACGTCGCGGTCTTGCCGATCTGCGTCACCGACTGCACGCTGACGCGGTTCTCGTTCACGAGGAAGCCGACGTCGATGCCGCCGACGTCGTTGCCTTCCTCGAGGTACGCGACGTAGTTCGTCGAGCCGCCGTTGTCGCTGTTGATCCGGGCCGCCAGCGCCTGCAGGGTGGGGAGGTTGTCCACCTCGACCACGCCGAGGACGTCCGGGTTGCGGAGCACGTTGCGGATCGCCAGCGAGGCCTTGTTCAGGCGGTTGTTGAGCGCGGCCGGCGTGACGATGACGTCGTCGATGCCGTCGGCTGGACCCGGATCGTTGTCGTCGTTGACCGTGTCGTAGAGGCGCTGGAGATTGAACGACGAGACGGTGAGCTCGGTGGCCGTGCGCACCGGCACCGGATCGTACGTGCTGTCGCCCGCGACGATCGGTTCCGGCGAGGCGTTCGGCAGGATGGTGTACTCGAAGAAGCCAAAGTCGAGGACGCCAACCATGTTCGTGATCGTCTGTCCCGCGGTGACGTTGAGCTGCGTGGCGCCGGGCTGGTTGTCGCTGTCGACGCGCAGCTTCTCGGGGTTCATGTCGAAGCGGGGGATGCAGGCCGCGCAAGGCGCTTCGGACGGTACGGTCGCGGTCTGCTCGAGCCCTTCCTCGCGGAACGGACGCGGGGTGCCGGTCACGACGACGTAGAACACGCCGTTGCTCGAAGCGGTGGCGTTAACCTCGTCGATCGAGCCCTGCGTCGGCGCGACGACCGTGAACGACGCCGCGGTCACGCGCATGCCTTCGAAGCGCTCGTACTGCGAGATGTTCGAGCTCGGCGTGGCGTCGGCGGCCGTGAGCACTGCCGGTGCCGGCAGCGGCTGGCCGGTGGCCGTCTCTTCGACGGTGACGGTGCTCAGCTCGGTCACGCCGTGCGGCGAGGCCGAAGCGGGGAACTCGACGACCGTGCCGTTGACGACGACCTGATTGCCGATGGCCACACCAGCCGGCAGCGAGCCGCCGGTGAAGACGAAGATGCCCTCGGACGTGGTCGCGAACGCGTCGTACTCCGCCTCTTCCTCCTGCACGAAGAAGCCGCCGCTGCCGCCCGACTTGATGCCGGTGACGATGCCGCTGATGGTGACGTTCGCGCCGTTCATCGGCGAGACGTTGCCGCTGCCCTGCACCGCGTGGATGCGCGTGAACGCGGGGAAGTCTTCCGTGCGGATCGTGCCGATGCCCTGCGTGTCGCTCGGCGCGGCGCCGCCGATGTTCGTGACGTTCACGAAGAACGTTTCCGTCCATTCGACGTTCGTGTCGCCGTTGATCGTCACGTCGAACGTGTACTGCGTCTGCCCCTCGGGGATCACCGCGCCGATGACGCTGTTCGCGACATAGTCGTTGTCGGCGACCGTGGCGGTGTTGTCCGCCGTGGCGATGTCGAAGCTGACGCCGCCGACGCCCGCGGGCTGCGACAGCGTGACGGTGAACGTCGCCGTGGTCGTGCCGGCGTTCCCTTCGAAGACCACCGGCGCGTCGTTGATCGACAGCACGCCGCCGGCGATGTTGGCGATGATCGAGAAGTCGTCGATGGCCAGGCCGTCGTCGGAGCCGGCGGCGTTGAAGTCCGTCCAGCGGATCCAGAACGTCGCGCCGTCGGGGATGTTGAGGCCGCTGATCGTGTACGCGACGCTGGTCCGGTTCGGCGCGGAGTTGCCGTCGCGCTGGCCGAGGTCACCCGCGTTCGCGCTCGTGAACGGGCTGCTGAAGTCGAGCTGATTGACGGCCGTCCACGCGCCGGTGGTGAGGCTCGTGGCGTCGGTGCTGTATTCGAAGTCGAGACGGTCGGCGCGGCTGGTGCCGCCGAGGCGCCACTGCTCGCCGGTGTAGGCGATGGAGAGCGTGGTGATCGCCTCGCCCGTGTTGTTCTCGTACTGCGCGCCGATCGTCGACGTGAGGCTGCCGCTCAGCAGCGTGCCGAAGGCGCGGTCCGGATCGCCCGTGGGGCCGTAGCTGTACGTGTTCCCGGTGTTGCTGCCGCCGTTGTTCGCGGCGTAGAGATTGTTCGCGGCCGTGCCGGCCTCGGCGAACGTCCAGGTGGCGGGGGTCGTCGCGCCGGCGCTGGTCTCGAGCGTGTTGAAGTTCTGAGCGTACGCCGTGTTGATCGCGGCGATGCTGGCCGGATCGTCGGACTTGATGATGCCGAAGCCCTGATCGGTCGTCGTGGCGTTGGCGGGACTGCTGAGCGTGATGAAGAACTGCTCGTCGCCTTCGATGTTCGTGTCGCCGTTGATCGTCACGGAAATCGTCTCGCTCGTGTCGCCGGCGAGGAACGTGAGCGTGCCGCTGGTGGGGACATAGTCGCTGTCCGCGGTCGTCGCGCTGCTGTCGGTCGTCGCGTACTCGACGGTGACGGTCTGGCTCGAGGCGGCGGACAGCGTGACGGTGAACGTCATCGACTGCGTGCCCGCATTGCCTTCGAGCACGGCCACGTCGTCGATGGCCAGCGTCGGCAGCGCATCGTCGTTGTTGATCGTGCCGGTCGCGGTCGTGTCGCCGGGGGAGGCGACGGTGACGTTCGTGACCGTGACGGTGAACGTCTCGTTCGGCTCGAAAAGCGTGTCGCCGTTGATCGTGACGTCGAACGTGTACGTCGTGTTGCCTTCGGCGATGGTGGCGCCGATGACGCTGTTCGGCTCGTAGTCGTTGTCGGCGTCGGTGGCCGTGCCGTCCGAGGTGGCGATGTCGAACGTCACGCCGCCCGGGGGCGCCGGCGCGTCGAGCGTGACGGTGAACGTCATCGGCGCCGTGGCCGCGTTGCCTTCCGCCTGCGATACATCGGCGATGGTGAGGACGGGAGGCGAGTCGTCGTTCGTGATCGTCCCCTGTCCCTGCGTGTCACCGGCATTCGCGCCGGCGATGTTCGTGACGTTCACGAAGAACGTCTCCGACGCCTCGATGTTCGCGTCACCGTTGACGGTCACGTTGAAGGTGGAGGTCGTGTTGCCGGCGAGGATGGTGACGCCGGTGGCGCTGTTCGGTTCGTAATCGTTGTTGGCGTCGGTGGCCGTGTTGTCCGCGGTGGCGATGTCGAACGTCACGTTGCCGGCCGCCGCGGCGGTGAGGCTGACGGTGAACTGGAACGTCGTCGTGCCGGCGTTCGTCTCCACCTGCGAGACGTCGTTGATGTTGAGCGTCGGCACCCCGGCGGTGAAGGTCTGGCCGGTGTTGACCGCGCCGCGCGTCGCCGCGACTCCGGCCGCCCACGTAAAGTCGGAGTACTGATTGCCGGTGCCCTGCAACTGGATCGTGAAGGCGTCGGTCTGCGTGCCCGCCTGTGACACGCCGATGTCGGTGGAAGTCATGCCGCTGGCCACACCGTTGCCCGCGGTGATCACGCCCTCATAGCTGAGGAACTGGACCACGGTGTTCGACGAATTGACGAGCGCGAGGCCGTCGTTCGGGCCGTTCTGCAGCCCGGCGATCGCGACGTACACCGTGCCGTAGCCGTTCGACTGGTTGGGAATCGTTCCGGCCAGCGTGCCGGTCGGCGCGTAGGTCAGCGCGTTCGCCGGCGTGTTGCCGTTGTACGGCACGATCGTCCAGCCGGTGAGGTCCGTTCCGGCGGGGCCGGCCACCTCGACACCTTCCTGCGTGTCGGCGCCGCTGTTGTCGTAATGGATCTCGTTGATCCAAACGGTCTGGGCCACGGAGGGGAGGGCGACAGCAAACAGGACAAAGGCAACGCAAAGCGCACGAACGGCACGATCGAACATGAGGAGTCCTCTTTTGGTGTGATGCGGTCGCGAGAAGGCGGCGGCGCGTCATTGTCCGCGAGGCGGGAAAGGCAGGCAAGGAAATTCCGTGTGATTTCGCGGTCGAGCCTGTCTCGATTGCGCCGGATTGGTTTGTTATTTGAAGTGGTTATCGTATGACGCCCATGCCCCATATCCTCCTCGTCGAGGACGACACCAACCTCTCCCTGATGCTCACGCGGCAACTCCAGCGCGCGGGCTACTCGGTGCGTCATGCGAACTCGATGGCGGCCGCACGCGAGCTCGTCCGCGAGGGCACCTGGGAACTGGCCCTGCTCGACCGCGGGCTTCCCGACGGAGACGGTCTCGACCTCTGCCGCGAGCTGCGGGCCTCGTCACCGCACGGCTACATCCTCATGTTCACCGGGATGAGCAGCGACGAGAACCGGCTCGAGGGCTTCGAGTACGGCGCGGACGACTACGTTTCGAAGGACGTGCGGCTCGACGAGGTGCTGGCGCGCATCCGCGCCGGCGTGCGCATCGTCGGCCTGCAGTCCCGACTCATCGAGACCAACAAACGCCTCGAGGAGCTTTCCCTCACCGACGCCCTCACGAACATCGGCAATCGCCGCGCGTTCGACAACCGTTTCGCGCTGCTTTTCGAGCACGCCCGGCGCTACGAGCGGCCGCTGTCGCTCGTGCTCGTCGACGTCGACCGCTTCAAGTCGATCAACGACCAGCGCGGGCATTCGTCCGGCGACGAGGTGCTGCGCTCCGTCGCGAAGAGGATTGCGGCCGGCACACGCCAGACCGATTTCGCGGCCCGTATCGGCGGCGAAGAGTTCGGCATCCTCCTCCCCGAAACGCCGCTCTTCGAAGCCATGCAGTTCTGCGAGAAGATCCGCGCCTCGATCGCCGCCGAGCCGATGGACGGCTTCCGCGTCACCGTCTCCCTCGGCGTGGCGAACGTGCCGCACTCGCTGGTCCCGACCCAGCAGGAGCTCTACACCGCCGCCGACGCCGCGCTCTACCGGGCCAAGGCGAATGGGCGCAATCGCGTGGAGATGGAGCGCCGCCGCGAGTGCCGCAAGGAGTACGCCTCGCCGATGCAACTCACGGTGCGGTGAGGTCGAGCGACTGCTGCAGGTCAGCGACCGTACGGTCGAGCAACTGCTCCGAGAAATTGCCGCTGTACAGATTGCCGCTGCGGCGGCCGCGTTGGAACGCCGCCCACACCCGCCGCGGGCATAGCACGGCCCCGATCGCAACCGCCCCGAAATTGAGCACCCACGCGGCGTAATGATCGCGGCATCCGGATGCGAGCTCCCACGCTCCGATCTCCGCCTCGCCGGCCCAGCTCGTGTCGTATCCCGTCAGGACGTGATGAATGTCGTGCAGCTTGACGGATCGCAGGCGCGCCGCCGTGTTGGGAAACGCAATGACGGTGACGCCGCGGACTTTGAGTTTCACCCAGCGGTCGCCATAACCGCCGTCGCTCGCGAAACCCGCACGCGCGAAATACGCGGCCCGCGCGTCACGGACGCTCTCCTCGGCGCGGCTGTGCGGTATGACGCGATCCACGACTATCGTCCCCCTCGGCCCCTTCCTCTGCTTTTTCCACCGTCTTCTTCGACGTCATTCTCCTCGACTTCGCTCTCGAGCTGCTCTCGCTCGTCTCCCTCCTCGCCGAGGACGTGCGCGAGATATGCCGCGGCGAGCACCCGCTCTTCCTCCGTGATCTCTTCCTTGCCGGGAATCGTGCGAGAGAACCGCTGCATCTCCCGCGTGATGCGTCCCCACTTGCGCGCATCCTCCCGTTCCGCGGCGATGACCGACGCGCCATGGCATTGAGTGCATTTTCGCGAGACGACCTCGCGTCCTCGGGCGAGCGTGCCGCTGAGCGCAGCACGCGGCTGCATCACCGTCCAGGCGGGAAGGATTCCGAGTGCCGAAACGACCACCGTGGATACGGCCAGCGTGCCGCCGATCCAGGGGAGGCGATGTCCGAATCGCCGGAAGCGGCGAATGACCGCGATCTTTACGGCCAGGACGATGCCGATGAACATCCCGAGCGCGCCATGGGCCACGCTCCACGCGGTGGCCACGCGAAAACTCCCAGATCCGCGGCACCATCTCGAACAGCAGCGCTGCATACGTCAGGACGAAGACGTAGCCGAGCGCGCGATGCGTGTTCGTGCCCGCACGCGGCGCGGTGGAGACTCCTTTCGGATCGCGGCCCGTCGGGTCGGGCTGCATCGGAAACCGCCACAGCCATGCCATCAGGGCCGCATTGACGACCGCGATTGCGGCCATGACGAAGCCGAGGAGGATCGTGGTCTGGATGCTCATGACCGCGAGTCAGAACATCGTGTTTGCATTCGCGGCGGTGGCGGGGATGCGTTGCAGGACGTCCCAGTGCTCGACCACTTTGCCCGCGTCATCCAGACGGAAGATGTCGATGCCCGCCCAGTCGCCGTCGCCGGGCCACTGCTGATGGCAGTGCAGCACGACATAGTTTCCTTCCGCGAGTACGCGCTTGAACTCCACGCGCTTGCCGGGATACTCGCGCGCCATCCGCTCGAAATACTCGATGAACGCGTCCTTGCCGTCACCGACCGCGGGATTGTGCTGGATGTACTCGTCGCCCGCGTACAACGTCATCGCCTCGCGCGGCCTGCACTGATTGAACATCATGTCGTAGAAGGCCACGACCGTCTGCTTGTGCTTCTCGCAATCACTCATTGGCGCCTACTGTATGCGACATGGAAAAGGATGCGAAGTGGTCTCGCCCACGCCGGCGGGCGGACGGAGGGGAAGTCCGGTTCTGTTCCTCGTGGTCTATGGCCTGACGGACGTCCCGCAGCCCGTTCACGCGCTGGCCTATCGAACGAATGGTGTTCCGAACGGCGTCGACGTCCATTCCTTCAGCCGCACCGATCACGAACAGTATCTGACGGAGTCTTTCGAAGAAGGGCACGCGTGGGATTCCCTGCTTGCCCGTGACGTCGAGCTCGCGCAGAGCGCGGGAGCACCACGCCCGAGCCGTCGCTGAAAGAGCAGACGCGCCGTGGCACGAGCATGCTGAAAGACAAAACAGTTCGCCGTCTCGTACGCCACAGGCGCGGCGAACTTCTTCTCGAGTTTACGGATGGTACGCGCCTCTTCGTAGATGCAACAGCTGTCGGTCTTGACCTTTCAATTACAAGCGACCATGCCACGTGGGAACAGGGCCGGTCATGACGGACAGGACGTAGGTTCGCCGGTGTACGAAAGTCGTAGGGATCGGCAGCGGCCGGTACTGCAAACGTCGCTGTACCTGGCGCGGCTTCACCGTATGATCGGCCGCGGGCCGGCTCGTTTGAGACGCCACAAAAGAGCACGCTTGGTGTCTATCGTGGCACATGGGAACGACGCATGATCATTTCGTGGTGCCGTTTGTCGGCCGGACCGGCGAGAATGGCAATCCCAGGCCCGTGGCTGAACAACTTCAGTCCGTCATCGACCACTACGCCCAACACGGATGGGAGTTCTATGGTGTCGAGAAAGTCGGCTACACGATCAATCCTGGATGTCTTGGTGCTCTCCTTGGAAACGCGCCGACGTACGCAAACATTGATCTCGTCGTCTTTCGGAGGGCGCGGTAGCACTGCTCAGGCAATGTCCTTTAGTGACTAGTTGTGACAAGGAAAGCTGATTATGCGGATCCGGTTCGGTGCGCTGGGCAAACATGGCGGTTATCCTGCCGCCGGTGCGTGACCTCGTGACGCGAAGCCGCCAACGATTCGGCGAAAGAGTACGAAGTCCCTCGACCGAATTCGAGGCCAGATCATCACGACGCGGGATCTCGCCCGGCCGGGCCGGCTACTGCATCGCGCAGCGTCATGGCGTCACGCCGGCTGCAGTTCGCGATTGGGGTCTACGGCCGTCATCCGCGGCAGCCCGCGCGCATCCTTCCTTGCGCGTGAAGCCGGCGGCAGCTTACACCAACGACGTTGGGCGCACGACGTCGAGTGGAGTCGGCACTAAAACCACGATGAACTGCCAGTTTTCAGTTTCTCCTTGAGTACTTTCGCCGGACCAGTAGGTCATTCCGGCGACGCTCGACTATCTGGCACCTTCGGCGTGGTTGACAGTTGAGGCGCAAGGACCTACTTCGCGGCGTCGCACTCTCCGATGTGAAGAACGTACCCCATCCGTCCGCGGATGTCTCTTTCCGCGGTGAATCCCTGAAAGCGCGAGTCGTTCGCGTTGTCGCGATTGTCGCCGAGGAAAAAATAGTGTCCGGGCGGGATCTCGACGGGACCGAACGAACGAACCGCGGGGATGTCGGGGGTCAGCATGATATACGGCTCCTCAATCCGCTTTCCGTTGCGGAAGAGAACATTGTCGCGCATCTCGAGCGTGTCGCCGGGGCCCCCTACAATGCGGTGGATGAAGAGCTCCCCCTTCAGGGCGCGATAGGACGCCACGTCTTCAACACGCGGTTTCCGTCCGAACCGGTAGGCAGCACGATTGACCGAGACACGGTCCCCGCGGTGGATCGTCGGCGCCATGGAATTGCCGCCGACGCGCGAGAATCCCATCACAAACTTCAACGTGAGCCACGCGATGACGGCGATCGACACGAGGGGGATGCTGACGATCAGTCCGATGCGCTGTTCGCGGCGGAGTTCTCGTTCGCTTTTCATGAGCGTATGGTAACTGCGGCGTCGCGCCGGCTGCTTGTCTAACGTACGTAATAGCGCCGAGCATCAGGAAGACCATTGCGTTCGCGCCTGTGAAGATACGGAACTCCCGAAGAAGCGCGCGGGCAACAAACTGTCGACATTCGCAGTCTGCATCTTGCATCTGCGCGACCACGCCTGCGACCTTCTCGGTAGTCCTTCGGCAAGACGTCGCTTTGCCTCCGCGATTCCGCGCTCGTGCCGACCGACCACTCGCTGCGCCAGATCGGCAAGCCGGCTGCTCTCAAACGATGTGATCCGCTCCTGCATCGTGGACCACTTCAGGGTACTTGTCCTGAATCACGGTACCTCCAGTGTCAGAACGGCTTGGGCCGCGATTGTCAATGCAGGGCTCAATCTCGTCGGAGCAGCCTTTCAAGCCGTTCCGTGCTGACGATCGGCCAGCGTTGTGCCGCCCCACTTCACGCTGAAGCGGGTGCGGCCAACGTATTCGAAGGGTATTCTCATCATGACGACGCTCCGATTGGTGCTGTTCCCGCCGTTCTGCGAACGCTTCGAAGAAAGGTCGGCGAGGCGTTTGTGATCGACACCAGTCACGCCACGATGTTGACGGAGCCAACGAAACGCTCGAGCTCCTAGAGAACGCGTTCGCTGAACCGCGGCGGCGAGCTCCGCGCAACCGCTCGTCGACGGTGCCGCTACGGATCGGGAGCGGGTGAGCCGATGAACGTTGCAAAAGTGTGACGCAGGCGGGGCGTCAGGGCGCCGATGTTCAGCCACCATATCTGCTCGCTTTTGATTTCTGCATGCACACGACCCAAACGTGAGGGTGCGAACTGGCGCGATGATCTGGGGGGATTCAATGGCTCGAGCAGTCGTGGTTCTGCTGCTGATTCTCGGACAGTTTCCTGTTGCCGCCGCGACGCGCAGGCGTGCCGTGCAACATCCGTCGGCACCGGTCCCGCCGGAGGCCATCGTGACGGCGGCCCGTCAGGCGGCAGAAGCTGCGTTGAAGGCGGGCGCTCCGGCGGTTCAGATCGCGGTCTCACACCGAGGACGCGTCGTCTACTCGGAAGCGTTCGGCCTCAGCGATAAGGAGAGCGCGACGGCCGCAACACCACGTTCGGTGATGCAGGTCGGGTCCATCACCAAGACATTCACCGCCGCGGCGGTTCTCCGCCTCGCCGAACGCGGCGCTCTGACGCTCGACGATCCCGTCGAAAAGCACGTTCCCGAGTTCAACCCGCCCGGAGAGGCGACGGTCACGCTGCGGCACGTCCTCACCCATACCTCCGGAATGAATACGCCTTTGCCCCCTCTATACTCGCCGCTCACACGCGAGCAGTTCATGAAGGCAATCAACGCGCAACCGCCTGAATTCACGCCTGGCAGCAAGTTCAGCTACAGCAACGGCGCATACAAGCTGCTCGGCTTTGCGATCGAATCGATCACCGGCACATCGTTCGCCGATTACGTCCACACTGAGCTCGCGTTGCCGCTCGGACTCGTTGACACCGGCGTATGTGGAACGGCCGGCCTGCCGGTGCCTGACGGCTACGGCCTGTTGCAGGGGACGTTGACGCGAATCCCGGCGGGCCACATGTCGGTTGCGTTCTCGGCCGGTGCGCTTTGCTCCACCGCTTCCGATCTGACTCGGTGGTCGTACCTGCTCGCAACCGGTCGCGTGATGCTGCCTGCGTCGTACGAGACGATGATCACCCCCGGAACGCTCTCAAACAATACTCTCACGCCCTACGGGCTCGGCGTCTTCGTGGGGAAAATGCTGGGATATCCGACGGTGTCGCACACCGGCGGAACCCCCGGCTTCCAAAGTTCTCTGATCTATTTCTCCGATCAGGAAATCGCCGTAGCCGCCATCGTCAATACGTCGCCGGCCCCGGCGGGCGTCGATGCACATTTCATCGCGCTCAACGTTGCGGGCGCTGCGCTCGCCTCGCTGTAGGGCGCGCACTTCAGCGCCGCGACATTGGAGACGATCAGATGACGCGAACACCCCTCGCCATACTGATTCTCGCGTTCTGACACGTTCGGGCTGGAGGCCCACTAGTCGCACTCGGACGCCCTTGATACTGCGGTGCCATCTCGTTCATCTGCCACGTGCCGGTCCACGCGGTACGGTGGGCACGGAGGCCACCAGGGAGACATGATGACGGTCACGCGTATGGACAATGTCGGTATTGTCGTGGAAGACCTCGACGCCGCCATTGAATTCTTCACGGAGCTCGGTCTCGAGCTCGAGGGGCGTGCCCCAATTGAGGGCCGCTGGGCAGACGGTGTCACTGGATTGCGCAACATGCGCGTAGAGATCGCGATGATGCGCACGCCCGACGGACACGGAAGGCTGGAAATGTCCCGATTTCTAGCACCTCCCGTGGTCGCCGATCATCGCAATTCGCCGGTAAACGCTCTCGGCTACCTGCGTGTCATGTTCACCGTCGATGACCTCGACGACACGCTCGCGCGCCTCGGAAAGCGAGGTGTGGCACTCGTCGGCGAAGTGGTTCAATACGAACACGCGTATCGGCTTTGCTATATCCGCGGCCCGGAGGGAATTCTCATCGGCCTCGCCCAAGAGCTCGCGTGAGTCGTATCGCCGCACAATGCGTCACCGCGCCTCCTTCTGATTCCAGGCACGGTTGAGTTAGGATGCAGCTCAAATGGCGAACCGAAATACGCTCGTGATGCGGGCCATGGCGATCGTCGGAGCGATCGCGGGAATCGCCCTGGAATGGTTGGGCAGGCCGCAACCGGATCGGCACCTGTTTCTCGCCGCCTTTGCAGGGGCTTGGGTCGCTATGGGGGTGGCTGCGATAGCCACTGGCGATTTGTCGGTTGCGGGACAGAGTGTTTCGTCTCAGTTGCGGTACGGCACGGGTGCGCGGGTTCTGGGCGTGATCATGATCCTGACTGCAGTCAGCTTCTATTTCGTGATCGCACGCGTCCAATAACAGTCTGCGTATCCACGATGGGGCTTGACGTCGATCCTCACGCACTCGAGGTCGCGCCCCTCAAGCCTCCCATTGGCGTTGTTGGAACCGTGTCGCACCCGGCAATCGAAGATGCGCTCGTGCCTGCGGGCCACGGCAACGCTCGAGAGTTGCACGTTTTACGTCGCGCTGTTCGGGCTGTATCATCGCCCGGTGTCCGACTATTTGAGCGTCGACATCTGGCTCGGCACGATTGCCACTCATGAACGGTACGAGCACTATCTGGCCGAAGAGTACGACGACGACGCCGCCATATCGGAATTTGCCGCCGATCAAGAACAGCAATTCTATGATCATGACTTTGTCGAGGCGAGCTTTCACGAGTCGCACGCCGCGCTACGCGAGTTGCTCTCGCGGCACTCATTTTCGAGCTCGTACATACCTGCGGCGGAACGCGTCGACTGCGCGCTCGCCGGCGCGAATGTGGTGATCCTGACATTCGGAGACACGATTGAACGGCCACGCGCGGTAAAGAAGCCCGGTGTTGAGCTCGCGTACCTCGGGCGCTTCACTTGTGACCCTGACGCGGAATCGCTGGCGCAAAGCGTTGCGCCGACTCATCCACCAGACCACATCGAGCTGGAGTTGATGTGGCCGAGGTCCAGTGGTCACCGGGCGATTACCATCGGGACGGGCGGCGCCGTCGTGGGTGTTGGCGGCAGAACCAACGACCACGGCTACATCGATCTTGGTGCATTTGGCGAGCATGCCGGTGTCTGTGAGCGACAAGCTGTTGTTTATCGTGATCGGTTCGGTCAATGGGTCGTGGAGGACCTCGGCCGGAATGGTCTGACGCGAATTGACGATGAACCGCTGATCGGCGAGCGGACGATGCCGGCCGCTCGTCAGCGGTTGACCTTCGGCACCGTGACGTTCGTATGGACGTTCGGACTGCCTGCCTGACTTCACACTGAACCTGGTGCGGTCCGGCTCCGGCCCGGCAGCCGAGCTGCCTGCCTCGTTGCCGGCGCAATGGCGCAGGTAGGACGGGAGAAGAGGGGCCGGAGCTCAGAGATCTCGCCTCTCGCACTTTAGGCCGTGCGCGACTCTGGATCGCTCCGGTAGAATCGAACTTCCCGGGGCATGCGGGAAGCCGTCCTGCGGGTCGAGCGGAAGCGGGAGGAGAGACACGATGAACACGCTGTTGTGGGTCCTGCAGGTCCTCGCCGCGCTCCTGTACGGAGCGTCAGGAATCATGAAGGTTTTCCTGTTCGACGATATCAGTGCGGATGTGCCGTCCTTTGGTGCGTTGCCGCGTGAAGGCTGGCTGGTTCTGGGGATCGTCGAGCTCGCGTGCGCCGCCGGGCTCATCATGCCGGGTGTCCTTCGGTGGCGGCCGCGGGTCACCGGCCTCGCGGCCCTCGTCCTTGCGCTCGAGAGCCTCGTGTTCATCTGGGTACACGTCACGTACCACGAGACCACGCCTATCATTTTCAGCGCCGTGCTGGGAGTCCTGATGGCGTTCGTCGCTTACGGCCGGATGGTCCTGAAGCCGATCGTCTGACCGCGGCACGCACTGATCGTCGAAAGACGGCTGGCAATCGCGAGCGTCGTTCTCGCGTAAGCTTGGCAGTCATGGAGCAGCATATTCGTGCGAACGCAGAGTTGGTGCGCCGTGTGGCGCGCGAGGAACTGGGTGAGACCGTCGATTATGACGAGGCGGGAGTGCGATGGCTGGATGAATACCTCAATACCCAGCGCGAGGTTGCGGTTGCCGATGTGAAGGAAAGGCTCCCGAATACATTAGGCGCGTTTCTGGGAGAGTGCATTCGCCAGCAGTATGGGGGACTGTGGCTGAACGATCCCGCGATGGGCTGGGCCGTGAAAATCTCCGAACGGCTGACGGTGAATCCGTTCGGGAAGGTGCAGAAGCAACTGACCAGTGCCGAGGGCGAATCCGTATTGAGCTTTTTCGGCACGATCAAGATTCTGCAGGCGCAATCGGTCGCTCCCGCGCGGCGGTGGTGGCAGTTCTGGTAAAGCGCTTCGACTGGCCTGCTCGGGAAGCATGCAGTCCCTATCTTGACGGCAGAACCGCCAGGGAATGGTTGCGACAACGCTGCCTGGCCATGCGCGCGTGAGTCGCTGCTATCATGCCGGAATGCCGCATGAAAGTGTCGTCGGATTTCTCAGGTTCTTCGTCGATCATCACGCCGGCTCAAAGGCGCAGATCGCCAGCGCTGCGGGTCTGGACGAGGGGCGTGTGGACGCGTACGGCGAGATCCTCAGTGCGTTCGGGCTTCTTCGCGCAAACGCCGACGGCTGGTGCCGTGTGCCGGACGCGGAGCACTCCGGATTTCTACTGCGTTCGATGCACGACATTCTCGCGTCCGGACAGAGGCCGGTGCTGGAGAATTTTCGAGAGGAAGGTGCGGCGCAGACATGGGTGGCCGTATTACGGGCGCTGGAAACACGGCGTATCTCGCTCGTCCCTGGTGCTGGTTTTCTTCGCCGCGTCGCGGTGTCCCAGGCTTTGATCGTCGGGCAGTCACAGGGCGAGCGATTCGTTCTGGTGGAGTGGGATACCGAGAACTGGCACACCGTGAAACTCATTGGCGGCAAGGCTGTCGAAGAACCGCTGACGGACCGGAACGCTGATGCTGCACGCGAAGAGCCGGTTCAGACCATCAGCCGCGAGTTGCGCGAGGAGTTGGATCAGCGGTTCCACGAGACCTTCACCCTTGCGGAACAGCCGCTGCTCGCCGTGCGTGCGGACATGGTCTCCAAAACGCGAGGGGCGCGCACCGGCTATTCGGTCTTTCTGTTTCCGATCGTCGAGTACGCCGAACATTCGCGTCTGCGGTTCCGCGGGAGCCGTGCTCAGTCACTGAAGTGGCTCGCCGTCGACGATCTGGAGCATGGAATCAAGAACTATCCGGCGGTCTTCTTCGCGGAAACCTTTACAGCGGAAGTGATGACCCATCTTCGCGAGCATCCCATCGTCTACGACATTCCGCCCGCCGATCTGGTGGAACGACGGTTGCGGCTGGGCGAATTGATCAAGACGTTGATGCTGCGGGCGGATGTTCTCGCATGAGGATGGGTGCGGATCGACGATCGCGGCTGCGCTGCGGTGATCGCGGGCGCAACGGTGAGGAACATTACGCTGCCGAAGAATCGCGCCGCGGGCCGCGCTTGACCGATTTGGCCAAACCGGTGGCTTCGAGCAGCAGGATTGCGTACCAGCCGAAGTCGATCTGCCAGGGCGTCCAGCCGAAACGCGCGGAGGAGGGCGCCGCGTGGTGATTGCGATGCCAGTTCTCACCCTGAAAGAAATGCAGCGGCGCGAGCCAGCCGATGTTTTGCGACGAATCCTCGCCCGGGGCGCGGTCCTCGCGCATGTGCGCGATGCTGTTGACGAAACATTGGGCGTGAAGAGACGTGACGAGCCGCATCGGTCCGAACCAGAAGAACGCCGGTAAGCCGAACAGGAGGCCGCCGAAAAGCGAAAGGGCCAGCAGCGGAATCTGCAGGCGATTCCAGATGCGGTACTCCGGCGTGGCCAGATCCGGACACCAGCGATGAAGCGGCACGTTGCCGGCCTGCCAGAGCCAGCGCAGGTGTGCCCACCAGAACCCGCCGATCGCCGGACTGGAGATATCGTCGGCCGTTTCGACTTTTGCGTGATGCTGCCGGTGGTTCGCGGTCCACGAATCAGGGGAGCCGGAGCCATTGAACATGGCAAAGAAGATCAGCAGGTGCTTGACCACCGGATGAAGCCGCACAGCGGTATGTGCCAGTGAGCGGTGATAGCACACCGTGACGCCCAGTGCTCCGGCCCATGCTGTCGCGACCGTGACCGCAATGACGCGCCATCCGGGAGTGGCGAAAAAAATCAGCCCGACTGCTGCCAGGATGTGGATGACCACGATGTAGTAGAAGGTCGCGCGGTCTCCCTCGGCTGTCTTCCACCACGGACGCGTCCACGGTTGCGTTCCGAGGCTGGAGACAATCGGCGCGTCGGTCGCGCGCGTGTTCCGTGGGGTCGTTTCTTTGGCAGTTGCTGTCAGTGAGGTCATCGCTGGATGTCGAGTGCTTCGACCTCGGCAGGGCCACGAGCACGGGCGCACCTTACCATGCGCTCGCGGCGGTCGCTGTGCCGTTCCAGGGAAAGCGAAGCGAGGCCGGCGGGGAGAACCGCGAACGGATGCCCTCTTCCTCCCTCTCGCGACGGAACCGGCCGAGGCCGTCATCCTGGACCAGTACAATCTTCAGCATGCCTCGGATGAACAGCGTCGCGCGCGGTTCGTGCAGCAGTGGCCATGATGGGGCTGCTCTTTCTGACGGCATGCCCGTCCTGCGGTTGCCGCCGGTATGGGTCTCCGCCTCCAAAGGGGCGTTCGGTTTCGCCGGCGTCCTGCTCGTGAGCTCGTTTCTGCGGGCACGCTGCTCAGCTCAATCCCGCTGTACGGGACTCCGGAACAGCACCGCGGCAAAGCCCAGCGCAAACACGATGTAAATCGCCGTTGCGACGAGGAACGCGACGCGCCGCTCGCCGGCCGCGACGATTTTGATCAGCGCCAGTCCGCCAATGAGGAAATGGGTGAGATTGCCGACCGCGACCGGCCGATTGTAGATGCCGCCAATCAGGCTCCCGCGCGCCATCCAGTTCACCATCGCAAACGCGAACAGCAGAGCGGCCAGTAACTGAAGAACGACCGGCGATCCGAACTGCAGAGCGTTGGCAATTTCAGCGGGCGCAAACGTTCCCGCAATGCCGGCTGCTCCCATGACGACGGCGCTGGCGGTGAGGAGGAGTTTCGTATTCATGGTTCCTATGCTCCCTGTATTTTCTGGACGAACGTCAATGGGATGAGCTCGGCGGGACGGAGAATCTGCACCTGCACCTGCACGCGCAGGATGCCGTCGAGGATGTCCTGTTGGGTCATGGTGGTGCCGAGGCCACACGCGACGCTGAACGCTTCCGCCGCGGTGCGCCCGCCCAGCCCACCCTGTGCCCAGAGCCCCTGGAGGAAGTTCGACACCGCGGCGATCACGATCGGCCAGGTCTGGGCGTCATTGCGGAAGAAGGCGTAGTGCGGGAGGGCCCGCCGGATCGACTGCTCGATGTAGATCATCGTGCGGCGGACGTGGATGTAGCGGTAGTCGTTGTCGTTGCCGTCGAGCGTCCGCGCGCCCCATACCACGGTTCCTCGGGTCGGAAACTCGCGGATGGCGTTGACGGCCTTGCCATCCGCCGGCGCGTTCAACTCGTCCTGCTCGGCGGCGGTCACGGCGAACGTCGGGTTTGTGACCGAGGCGAGGGAGACGTTCGCCGGCGCCTGCCAGACACCGGTCGCCGAATCGACCTGCGCGAAGACGCCGGCCATCGCGCCGCTCGGCGGCAGTACGCCGCGGATCGTCGTTTCGAGGAACGGGAAGTAGGCGGCGCCGTAGCTGAGGAACTGCTCGCCGACCGCGGCATGGAAAGCGGCAACGACCGCCGCCAATTCGGTCGAGGAGGTGACGCTGTTGCCGCCATAGACGTCGAGGATGGCCACGCGATCCTGCAGCGTGCCGCATTGCTCGAGCATCGCGCGAACGACCTGGCTGTAGTCGTCCACCGTTGCGAGCAGCGTAGCGTCCGGGAGGACCAGCATGGTCGGGCCGGCCTGCTGCCCGATCACCGCGAGACCGGCCAGCAAATCGTCCGCGGAGACCGCGTTCGCCTCATTGCCGACGGACACGACATAGCAGGTGGCTCCGCCGTTCGCGTAGAAGAGCTGCAGGCTGTCATAGAGGTTGAATCGCGGCCCCGCGCCGAAAATCGCGTCGTAATCGGCCATCGAGCTGATGCTGATCGCTTGGCGGGGAACGGCGTTCTGCGTGTAGCCGAGGAACGCCGGCACGGCGGTCGCCACGCCGAGGATCGGCGTCGGCGTGGCGTTGAATTCCGTGATGTACTGTTCGGGCATACGCGCGCCTAGCGCATCCTCGGATAGGGATTGCTGTGCACCCACAGGCGCGTCGCTTTGCCGTCCGGACCCAGCTCGAACCGGATCGTTTCGCCGAGGGTACCGTCGTCGCGGACGCGGCGGAACGTGTGATCGCCGGTTTTGCGCAGACGCTCGAGCGATTTCATCGGGTCCATGGTCGGGAGGTCGATCGTGGCCAGACCGTCGCCCCACTGCACGACGATCGTCTCGCCGTTCCACGGGAAGGCGTCGTACGAACCGGCGTAGGCCGCGAGGGAGTCATCGCTCTTCGCCTCGCTTTTGACCGTCGGCGTGATGATGTCGTAGAGCGCTTTGGCGTAACGGCCGGTGTCGGCGCCGTTCGCATTGGCCATGACGACGAGACCGATCTTCTTCTCCGGATCGAGCGCGAACTGCGTGCGGTATCCCGGGCAGCTTCCGCCGTGGCCGACGAAGACGGTGTTGCCGAGCTTCCACGTCGCGAAGCCGACGCCCCAGAAGGTCTCGAAATCGGGATCGACGAAATGCGGGCGGTACATTTCGCGCAGCGTGCGCGGATCGAGCACGGCGTCGCTCTTCGCGTCGCGCGCGCGGAACTGCCACATCGCGAATTTCGCGAGGTCGTTCACCGTCGACGCGAATCCCGCCGCGGGCGCGATGCCGCGCGTCTGGAAGAGCGGCAGGGCGGCGCGCGTGCCGTCGCGGCGGCGGGCGGAGAAGCCTTGCGCGAGGCGTTTGCCTTTCTCGTCGAGAGGCATGTCGGGATACGTGGCGGTGAGCTGCAGCGGCGCGAGGATGTGCTCGCGCACATACGCGTCGTACGCCTGGCCGGAGCGCGCGGCGACGACTTCCCCGGCGAGCGTGAGGCCGAGGTTGGAGTACTGGAAGTAGCGGTCGGCGGGGTAGAGCGGTTCCTGCGCGGCGACGCGTTCCATGATCTTCTCGCGCGTCGGGAAATCGAACTCGCCGGTCCAGTACGGATAGTCGGACTCGCGCGGCAGCCCTGCCGAATGCGTCAGCGCGCCGACGATCGTCGCATCGCGACCCCCCTCGGCGGCCTTCATCGTGAACCACGGCAGGTGCTTCGACAGCGGATCGTCGAGCGCGAGCTTCCCCTGATCGCGCAGTTGCATCACGGCGAGGCTGGTGAAGAGCTTCGACACCGAGCAGATGCTGTAGAGCGTGTCCGCAGTGGCGGGCTTCTGCGTGGCTGGATCGGCGAGGCCGCTGCCGCCGGACCACAGCACTTTCTGGTCGTGCACGACGGCCGCGGACATGCCGGGGATCTCGTCGTACGCGCGCTGCGCGTCCATCCACCGCCGCGCGAGCTCGAGCGCCTGCGCGTTCGTCGGCGGCTTGTCGTCGGCGGCGAACAGGGGAAGGGTGAGGAGGAGGATCGCCAGCAGTCTGCGCATGGACGAGATGCTAGCGCACTGAGCTGCCGGCGGGCTCGCGGTTCACTGCTTTGCCACGCGCTGCACGGCTACGCGGCGTCCGGCTGCGCGCACTCTTTCGCGATCAGCACGAGCTCGTTGATGTCGAATGGCTTGGC
This sequence comes from Thermoanaerobaculia bacterium, assembly GCA_035629395.1. Taxonomy (GTDB): domain Bacteria; phylum Acidobacteriota; class Thermoanaerobaculia; order Gp7-AA8; family Gp7-AA8; genus QHVT01. Next base: position 47,786 of record DASPHZ010000072.1, on the reverse strand, counting down.
CAGGAGGCGGCAGATGCGCTGCAGAAACTCGCAGCTCATCCGTCGCGGGGAGGCTGTCGTCACGACGACGCGGCGCAGGTAGCGGGGTTGTGTGTCCTCGAGGAAGCCGAGCAGTTCCTCGCCGCCGATTCCGGGCATCATCAGGTCGACGATGAGGAGGTCGTACGCGACGGACGCGAGCAGGTCGATCGCCGCCGCGCCCGTTTTCACCCCTTCGACCGTGAAGTTCTCGCGTTCGAGGACGATCTTGACGAGGTTGAGAATGGCACCGTCGTCCTCGACGATGAGCGCGCGGTACGACGATCGGCGGTCCATGTGCCTGGGGGCGCAGCAAGACCGCTGCCGTGGGGGGGATAGAGCTGTAAAGCTGTAGAGGTGTAGAGCGATAGAGGGGTAGAGGGGCAGGGCTTTCGCTACCGCTTTCGCTTTTAACCTCGTTTGCTCATCGCTCCTGCCAGGGCGTCGAGCAAAGCGTCCGATTCGTATGGTTTGAGCAGGCAGCTCACGTGGGGGTGGGTGAGTGCGTCCTCCAGTTCTCCGCGATCGGCGTGGCCGGTCGAGAAAATGACCGGGACTTTCGGGTGGCGTGCGGCGATGCCGGCGAAGACGGTTCTGCCGTCGATGTCGGGGAGGCCCACGTCGAGCAGCACCGCGTCGGGGCGCGTGCGGTCGACGGCGGCCAGCGCCTGCGCGCCGCTGATCGCGTGCTCGACCACGAAGCCTTCCAGCTCGAGCAGCGTCGTCAGGCCCGCGGCCACCGAGCGGTCGTCCTCGACGAGCAGGATGTGGCGCTGCGCGCGCTCCTGCGGCATCTCGTCGCTCGCCTGCGGCACCTCCAGAGCGACGCGCGCGGTGAGCGGCAGGAAGATGTGGAACGTCGTCCCCACGTCGGTCGCGCTCTCGATGAAGATCTCGCCGCCGTGCCGCTGCACGACCTGATGCGTGACCGCGAGGCCGAGTCCCGTCCCCGACTTCTTCGTCGTGAACAGCGGCTCGAACGCGTGCCGCAGCGTTTCCTCGTCCATGCCGCAACCGGTATCCGCGACCGTGACGTGCGCGTAGCGGTGGGGATCGGCCAGGTGTCCGAACGCGAACCGCGCATCGCTGCGCTCGCGCCGTGCGGTGATCGTGATCGCGCCGCCGCGCGGCATGGCGTCGCGCGCGTTGAGGATCAGGTTCATGAAGATCTGGTGGAGCTGATTCGCATCGGCGTCGACAGCCAGCGCCGCCTCCGCGTCGATGCGGATCCCGTACTGCGGCGAGAGGACGGAGTCTGCTTCCATCCGCACCGACTGCAGCCACGCGTCGAGATCGACCGCCGTCCGCACCGGCTCGGCGGGCTGGGTGAAGCGCAGGATGTCCTGCGTGACGCGGCGTCCGCGCTTGACGGAGTTCGCGATGTATTCGAGGGAGCTCGCGATCTTGGCGGGATCGGTCGAGCGGCGCACCACTTCGACGAACGGCGAGATGCCCATCAGCACGTTGTTGAACTCGTGCGCGACGGTTGCCGCGAGCCGGCCGAGGCTGGAGAGACGGGTTGCCTGCTCGAGGCGCGCCTCGAGCTTCCGGCGCTCGGTGAGATCGGTGAAGGTGATGACGGCGCCGACGCGCAGGCCGCCGTCGATGATGGGCGCCGCCGAGTAGGCGACGGGCATGAGGGCGCCCTCTTTGTGGCGGAACGCGTCGTCGCGTACGGTGTGCGCTTCGCCGCCGATCAGGACCGCCGCGACCGACTCCGACAGCTCGTGCACCGACGCGCCGAGGAGATCCTCGGGGGTGTGACCGAGAAACGCCGCGGCCGCGCGATTGACCATCGTGCAGCGGCCGTCGAGGTCGACGGTGAAGATGCCTTCCACGGTCGACTCGAGGAGGAGTTGCAGGCTGCGCGTGAGCCGCTCGCGCTCGCGTTCCGCGCGTCGTGCCTCGGTGACGTCGCGCGCGAATCCGTAGACTTCCGTGACGCGGCCGTCGTCGGTTTTCGTGAACCACGAGATCTCGAGCGTGGCGCGGCGGTTCTTCCCGAGGAGCGTCACCTCGGTCGTGACGGCGCGGCCGTCGAGCAGCATCCGCTCGAACACGCGGCACAGGCGCGCGCGCTCCTCCGGAACGACGATCTCGTGCGACTCGCGGCCGAGCCATTCCTCGCGCGGCCACTCGGTGATGGTCTCGAACGCGGAGCTGAGCGCGAGGAAGCGGCCCGCGCGGTCGACGGTGAAGATGATCTCGGTGGCGCCGTCGAAGATGCGGCGGTGGCGCTGTTCGGATTCTTCGATTCTTTCGCGTGCGAGCTCGCGCTCCATCGCCTCAGCCAGCATGTTCGCCAGCGTGTGGAGAAAGTCGACGTCGCTTTCGCGGAAATGCCGCGGCTCGCGCGACTGCGCGGAGAGCAGGCCGAACACGCGCGTCGTGCTGGCGACCGGCACCATGGCGCCGCTCCTGATGCCGTACGGCACCGTTATCGGGCGCGAGTCGAAGCGCTCCTCGGTGCGGTAATCGTCGACGACGACCGCTTCCCCGGTGAGAATCGTATGGCCGGCCTGGGCGTTCGACGCGATCGCGATCTCGGTCGGCAGCTCGTCGGACCAGAGCGGTCCCGCCACCCGCCGCAGCGTGCGTTGCGGCGTGATCTCGCTGTAGAACGCGTAGTCGGCGCCGACGCCGAACGCGAGCAGCTCGCAGGCTTGCTGGAAGACGTTGCCGTCAATGGAGGTGAGGATGAGGCGGCCGAGCTCCGCGATCGCGCTCTGCTGCCGCGCACGCGTGCGCACCTCGGCGTCAGCCGCGGCGCGATCGATGGCCTGACCGACCACGCCGGCGACGGAGCGGAGAAAGTCGATATCGTGCGGCGCGTACGGACGTACCTCGCGCGCGTAGCCGTTCAGCGCGCCCCAGGTCGTGCCGTCGGCCGAGTGGATCGGCACGGTGATGCCGCTCAGGCCCTGCCCGAGGTCGGCAAGAGTGACCTTCGTGCCGATCATCTCCCGCGGCCAGCCGGCACCTTCGACCATCACGAACGCATCGCCTTCCTTGCGCAGGATGCCGCGCAGCTCGAAGTCGATGACTTCGCCCACCGCGACCACGGCCTGCTCGTACAGGAATTGAAGCGACGCGCCGGAGAGCGCGATCTGTCCGAGGTTCGCGACGCAGGACTGCTGGAGCGCGCGGCGGCGCAACTCCTGCTCGGCCTTCTTGGCGGCCGTGACGTCCTGCACGACGCCGATGCCGTGCACGCGGTTTCCCGCGCCGTCGTCGACGAAGGTGAAGCGCGTGCTGATCGTGCGCTCTACACCGTCGCTGAGGATGCGGAACTCGGTCTCGGCCGGCTCACCGGTCTCGTGCGCGCGCCGCTGCAGCTCGAGTATGCGCGGCCGATCGTCCGGGTGGATGCGCATCATCGCCTCTTCGAGCGTCATGTCGGCCGTGAGGCCGCAGATGCGGCGCATCCCGTCCGACCAGTGCCGTGTGCCCGTGGCCACGTCGACGGTCCAACTGCCGGCGCGCGCGATCTCCTGGGCCATGTCGAGCTGCAGCTTGTGCTCGCGCAACTCGTGCTCGACGTGTTTCTGCTCGGTGAGATCGTGCGAGACGCCGACGATGCCGGTGATGCGGTCGTGCTCGTCGAAGACGGGTGCGTCGATGATCCAGGCAGGGAAAGTGGTGCCGTCGCGGCGGCGCAGGGGGATCTCGCCGGCCCAGCTCTCGCCATGGAGCAGTCTGTCGAAGATCGCGCCCGCGGCGACGACACTCTCCGGCGTCGGCGTGAGCTCCATGATGTTGCGGCCGAGCACCTCCCCGGCGGTCCAGCCGTAGAGCTTTTCGGCGAAGCGGTTCCAGTAGGTGACGCGGCCCTGCAGGTCGGTCGCCACGACCGCCTGTTCGACACAATCGAGGAGGCGCGCCTGCAGCAGCAGTTTCTCGCGCGCGCTCTTCTGCTCGGTGATGTCCTCGATGAGGCCGATGACGTAGTCGAGCTCTCCCGCGGCGTCGCGCACGGCCGAGAGCTTCACCGACGCCCACAGGATGCTGCCGTCCTTGCGGACGTAGCGGCGCTCGAGCTCCGCGGTCATCCGCGTGCCGGCGCACAGCTCGCTGTAGGTGGCGTGCGCCGCCGCGATGTCGTCCGGATGAATGACCGCGGTCTTCGGCCGGCCGAGGAGCTCCTCGGCCTCGTAACCGAGGAGGCTGCAGAAGCGTGCGTTGACGCTGAGCAGTATGCCGGCCGCGTCGCTGTTGGCGATGCCGATCGGCGCGTCTTCGCACGTGCGGCGATAGCGTTCCTCGGCGCGGCGGAGGCGTGCCTCGAGCCGCCGTTGCCGGGTGCGGATCTCGGCGGCGGCGAGCTCGCGGCGCAGCGTCGTGCCGAGGCGCGCGATGCGGTCCTTCATCACATAGTCCTGCGCGCCGGCGCGGATCGTTTCGGCGGCACGCTCGTCCCCGATCGTGCCGGACAGCAGGATGAAGGGCACGTCCGCGTCGCGCTTGCGTACCGTGCGCAGCACATCGAGGCCGGTCTCGCCCTCGGCGAGTTTGTAGTCCGAGATGATCGCGGACCACGGCCGTTCGTCGAGCGCGGCCGCGACGGCGTCCGCGCTGGCGACGACACGCTCTTCGAAAACGAATCCTTCGCGCCTGAGCGTGACGGCCGCCAGTACCGCGTCGTCGGAGCAGTCTTCAACGAACAGGATGTGCATCGCTGTCCTCCGGGGCCTTCGCGTTGAGCATCAGCCAGTACATCCCGATCTGTTGTGCCGCGACGAGGAACTGCTCGAAGTCGACCGGCTTCACGATGTAGCTGTTCGCGCCGCACGAGTACGTCTGTACGACGTCGCGCTCCTGGGCGGACGAGGTGAGCACGACCACCGGCAGCAGGCGCGTGTGCGGATGCTGCCGGATGCTCGAGAGCACCTCGAACCCGTCGACGCGCGGCAGCTTGAGATCGAGCAGCACGACGGCCGGCAGCTTCGGCGGGAGCTCGCCGGGCTTGCCGTGCAGGATCTCCAGCGCGGCGACGCCGTCGTGTGCGACGCGGACCTCATTGACGATGTTGGCGCGACGAAAGGCGAGCAGCGTCAGGTCGACGTCGTCCTGGTTGTCTTCGACGAGGAGGATATGAGTCACGATCGAGGGTCTCCGAGGGAAAAGAAGAAGGTGGCTCCGTTGCCGGGAGCCGATTCTGCGCGGATGGTCCCGCCGTGGCGGTGGACGATGCGCTGGACGAGCGCCAGCCCGATGCCCGTCCCCTCGAACTCGGAGGAGTGCAGGCGCTGGAACGGCGCGAAGAGTTTGCTTGCGTAAGCCATATCGAAGCCGGTGCCGTTGTCGCGCACGGCGAAGGTGCCCTCCTCGGCGCGGAAGACTTCGACGAGGGAGTCCTCGCGGCGCGAGGAGAATTTCACGGCGTTGCCGATGAGGTTCTCGAGCACGATGCGGAGGAGGTGCGGATCGGCATGCGCGGTCAGGCCGGGCTCGATGCGCACGTTCGGCGCGTGATGGTCGGCGGCGACTTCGGCGGCGAGCGCGCTCACGTCGACCACGGCGCGGTGCAGTGGTGCACGGCCGAGGCGCGAGAGGTTGAGGAGGTCGTCGATGAGCTGCGACATGCGCACCGTGGCTTTGCGGATGCGGCCGAGGTAGTCGCGGCCGGTTGCGTCGAGACGGTCGCCCCACTCGACGACGAGCTCGCGGCTGAACCCGTCGACGGCACGGAGCGGCGTGCGCAGGTCGTGCGAGACCGAATAGCTGAACGTCTCCAGCTCCTTGTTCGCCGCGGCCAGACGCGCGGCGAGCTGCTCGACCGTGTCGCGCGATGCCGCTTCTTCGCCTTCGAGCGCGGCCACGCGCGCGGCCAGGATCTCGTGCGCGCGCTCGAGCTCCTGGCGCGTCTCGATGCGGTCGGTGATATCGAGGACGAACGTGAGGTTCGCGTCGGGCGCGTCTGGCGTGTCGATGATCGTGACGACCGCCACCAGCGCGTGGAACGGCGTGCCGTCGGCGCGAATGCACTGCCGGACGTGCGGCGCGATGCGTCCTTTTTCGGCGAGATCGCTGAACAGCGCGTCCTCGACGTTCTGCGTGCGCCACGACCAGCGTGGCAGTTCCTCGCGCGTGAGTCCGAACGTTTCGAGAAACAGGTCGTTCGCATCGGCGACGTGGCCGTCGAAGCCCCAGAAGCAGACGCCGATGATGTTCGTGTCGAAGAGGCTGCGGAAGCGCGCCTCGCTGATGCGCAGCGCGGTCTCGGCGCGTTTGCGCTCGGTGATGTCGGTGAGGAGCACGAGCGTGCCGGCAGCGCTGCCGTCGGACGCGGGCATCGGGGAGGTGGAGGCGATCGCGTCGGCTTCGGTGCCGCCGGCGCGGAGCAGCCGGAGCTCGTGCTGCGACGGCACCGCGTCGAGGCCGCGCACGAACTCCGCGGCCGGGCGGCCGATCAGCTCGCGCGGTTCCCGCTCCAGCATCGAGGCGAGGCGCTCGTTGACGAACGTCAGCACGCCGCGGTCGTCGATCGTGCAGATCCCTTCCTGCGACGTCTCGACGATCGTGCGGTACAGCATCTCGCTGGCGAGCGCGCGGACGGTGAGGCGGAGCGTGGCGAGCGTCAGCAGCAGGCCCGTGCTGGTCGCGAGCAGCGCCACCGCCAGATGGAGGTCGAGGTGCGCGAGATCCGCGGCGGCGAGCGTCGCCCCGCACAACGCGATCGGCACGATGACGCCCACCGCGCTCACGCGCATGGCCAGCGTCCAGCGTGCATCGCCGGCGGTGCGCGCGAGCAGGGCAATGCACCACAACACGAGGAGCAGTGCGGTCATCACGCGGATCGGCACCTGCGCGCCGTACATCCACGCCGCGGTTCCGAAGAGGCCGATGAAGCCCGTGCCGATCGCGAACACTTGCGCGACCATCCGCCGCTCGACGGTCAAAGCGGCCAGCCCCGCGAGGGCCGAGGCGATCGCGGCGAGCAGCGGCATGGACCCGGATCCGGCGACGGCCGCGACGATCGTGGCGAGCGCGAGCATGCGCCGCGCACGCGCGCTCGCCTGCAGCACCGCGAAGGATGCCAGCAGCAGCGTCACGGCCGCGGCCGGCGTCACGATGCTCGCAACGCCGCAAACGGCCACGCTCACGGCGCAAGCTGCGCCGAGCACGCGCGCCGCAAAGGGCGGATTTTTCGGAACCATTGGACGATGGGGACGCACACCCGTGGCCCCGCACCACACATTACCGGAAGGGAGGACTTCCGGATATCAGCGGGATTGGGCGGCCGCTGTCGGCAATCGTCCTACACGAGCGAGTTGCGGATCGCGTACGCGATGATGTCCGCGTTCGAGCGGAAGCCGGTCTTCTCCATGATCCGCGTGCGGTAGGTGCTCACCGTTTTCACACTCAGGTGCAGCATTTCCGCGATCTCCGTGGCCGAGCGGCCGACGGCGATCAGGCGGAAGACTTCGAACTCGCGCGTGGAGAGCGACTGGTGCGGGCTGTCCTGGCCGCGCACCATCTCGTCCGCGAGATGCGACGCCAGACGCGGGGTGATGTATTTCGCGCCGGCGGCGATGCGTGCGATGGCGTTGAGGATCTCTTCCGGCTGACTGTCTTTCTGCACGTAGCCGCTCGCACCCGCGCGCAGGCAGCGCACGGCGTACTGCTCCTCGGGCAGCATGCTCAGCATCAGGACGGGGAGCGACGGGAACTCGGAGCGCACGTGCTCGAGCAGCTCGATCCCGCTGCGCTCGCCGAGGGATACGTCGAGCACGAGCAGATCGTAGGAGTCGCGGCGCAGGTGCGTCAGCAGCTCGTCGCCGTTCGCTGCCTCCGCCGCCACCTGCCATCCGGCGCGCGTCGAGACGATCTGGTGGAACCCTTTCCGGACGATTGCGTGATCGTCGGCGACGATGATCTTCATTCCGTGAGACGCCACGGTCATAGTGTATGGCTGTAGGACGAAACGGACGAAGGCGAAGTTAGTCGTGCGCGCGAGCAGGATCGAGCGGGAGGCGCACGGTGAGCCGTGTGCCGCCGCCAGCGGCGGGCTCGACGGCGAGGTCACCGCCGAACGCGAGGGCGCGCTCCCTCATGCCGAGCAGGCCGTGCGTGCCCGGCTGCCCGGCCTCGCTGGCCGTAATGCCGCGGCCGTCATCGGTGATTTCGAGCCGCACCGCGTCGTTGCCGATCGTCATTGCGATGGTGACCCGGCTCGCCTCGGCGTGCCGCGCGACGTTGGTCAGCGCTGCCTGCACGATGCGGTAGAGCGCGGTGAGCGCGTTGCGATGCAGCGGCGGTTCGCGGTCGGGCAGGACGAGCTCCCCGGCGATCCCGGTTTGGCGCCGGAGGGACGCCAGCTCGTTCTCGATGGCGGCGCGGAGGCCGAAGTCGTCGAGCAGGGTGGGGCGAAGATCCGAAGCGATGCGGCGTACGGCGTCGCCGGTCTCATCGAGGAGCTGGTGGATCGCCGCGACGCGCGCGGCTCCCGCGCCGCCGAGCTCACGGCGCAGCAGGTCGACCTCGAAGCGCAGCGTGGTCAGGCGCTGTCCCATGTCGTCGTGGATCTCGCGGGCGATGCGCCTGCGCTCGTTCTCCTCGATCACGTTGATGCGTGCGGCGAGCTCCCGCAGCTCTTCGCGCGACGCGCGCAGCGCCTCCTCGGCGCGATGGCGCTCGGTGGTGTCGAACCCTACGGCCACCGTCCCGCGGATCGCCCCCTGCTCGTCGCGCAACGGTTCGACGCGAACGTCGAAGACGAGGCCGTGGTAATCGTAGGTGTAGCGCTCGGTTGAGCCGTGCAGCACACGCTGCATCAGCGCGGCCACGCTCGCGCCTTTCGGACCGAGGACGTCACCGACCGTGCGGCCGAGGTTCGGGATGGAACGCTGGGTGAGACAGGGAAGCGTGCCGCCCCGGATCATCGTGAAGACGAGATGCTCGTCGGTGATCCAGACGACCGCCGGCATCTGGTCGAAGACGAGCCGGAGAGCGGCCTCGCGCTGCGCGAGACGCCGCTCCGCCGCGATGCGGTCGGAGGCCGCGGCGAGCACGAACCCCGAGGCATGCAGCGACAGCACGTCGTCGGCATCCAGCTCGCGCCCCCGCGTGAAGACGGCAAGGGCGCAGCGGACGTCGTCGAGCACGACCGGCACGACCATCCCGAAACGCATGCCGTGCTGCTCCAGATGGGGCGCGGCGTCGTAATCCGCACGCGTGAGCTCGCGCCGGACGTCCTCCTGCAGCCGGACCGCCTCGGCGTAGATGACGCCGCTGTCGAGCGGGATCGTCACGCCGAGAGCGCCGAGCTCGGTCTCGTGGCTGACGAGCAGCCGATCGTCCGTCAGCCGCAGCATGCAGCCGCCGTCCGCGCCGCACGCGGCGATCACGTGCGGCAGTGCCCGTGCCTTCGCCTCTTCGACGTCGTGCGCATGAAGTGCGTCGCGGGCGAAAGCACTCAGTTTTGCACGGCGCTGGAGACGACTCTCCTCGCTACTCATCCTGGAGGAGAGTCATGGCCGTGCGAAAACGTTACCCGGTGCGGTTTCGGGTACAGAGACGGCCGGGCGCGGCCGTCTCTGTACTCAGTTGGAGATGGCGCGGCGCAATCTCTCTTTTGCCCGCAGATAGAGCGGTCCCACCGAGCCGAGCGGGATGCCCGTCGCGGCGCTCACTTCGGCGTACGAGCGCTGTTCGAGGCCGATCATCGTGCAGAGCGAACGAGAACGGCCGTCGAGCTGCGCCAGTGCCGCCCGGACGGACAGCACGTCGTCGTTCGGCGGAGCGGCGCCGAGGTCGGGGAGCTCCGCGGCGCGGTCGCGGTCGAGCTGCCGGCGTCCGATCTCCTGCCGGCAGAGATTCGCGATCGTGCCGGAGAGCCACGTGTGCGGCGTGCGCACGCCGGCCCGCTTCTCGAGGAACAGCAGCCACGTTTCCTGCACGAGCTCCTCGGCGTCTTCACGCGCGAATCCGTAGCGGCCGCGCGAGATCTTCTGCAGCGTCTGGAGCGTCGCGCCGTACAGCGCGTCGTCGTCGCCGGGATGCGCGGCTTCCGCCGCTTCGACGGCCTGCAGCATCTCGCGCAGCACCGCGAGCAGGTCGTCTTCGAGGAAAGGCTTGTGCAGCACGAGCTCGGACCCGCGCTCGCGCAGCCGCGCCTCGGTCTCGGGACTCGCATACGCGGTCATCGTCACGAGGCGCGAGCGTGCGCTGATGCGGCGCACGCTGTCGATCAGGCGCAGGCCGTCGGCTTCGCTGTGCAGGCGCAGGTCGGCGAGGATGATCGGAAAGAACTCTCCCGCGATCCGCTCCTCCGCCATATTGGCGTCCCACGCTGCCTCGGTCTCGATTCCATGCAGCGCGAGTAACGCCTGGATCCCGGCCACGATGGCCGGTTCGTCGTCTACTACCAGAATTCTCGTCATTGCTCTCTTCTCCGGGGCGGGAGTAGATCAAGCGACACGCCACGCGTAAGTGCATGAAAACAAACGAATGCGTCTTCCGGATGTCGTCCAGATTCCAGAAAGGTGTTCAGTTTCTGGACAGGACGACGGCTTCGAGTCCGGCGCTCGTGAGACGCGCGGCGGCGGCGTTCGCGTCGGCGCGCGAGGTGTACGGCCCGGCACGGACGACGGCCAGCGCACCGCTCGCGTCGACGCTCGCATTCACGCCGTTGCGGCGCGCACGCTCGACGGCGTCGGTGGCATTGGCGCGGACGCGGAACGCGCCGATGGCGACGACATAGCCGCGCATGGAGTCCCGCCGTTCGCCCGCGACGACCGTCCGCACCTCGGGCTGTTCGCGCGGCGCGAGCTCGAGCTCGAGCGCGAGCGACGCCGGACCTTGCGGCAGCGTCACGCGATGTTCGACACCGCCCGCGACGAACGTGACCTGGCCGGCGGGGAGGGAGCGAAGCGAAACGCGTCCCTGCTCGTCGGCGCGCAGCGTTTTCCCGAGGACTTCGATCGTGGCGTTGGGCTGCGCGCCGGTGACGCTCACGCTGCGATGCGCGCGCAACGCGAACGACGTGTGCCTCGGCTGCGCGCGGTCGAGCATCACCGTGCGCGCTTCGGTGCCGGCGAGCGAGTGTCCCGCGGGAACGGAGTCGGTGAGGATCGACAGCTCCCATTCGCCCGGTGCCGCGGCGAGCATGAACGCGCCTTGGCTGTCGGTCATGGCGACGACCTGCGCGTTGCCGCGCGCGAGCAGCACGCGCACGCCGGCGATGCCGCTGTCGGCGTCGGTGGTCACGCGTCCGAGGAGGCGCGCGGGGACGGAGGCGACACCGAATGCGACGCGCTCTCCGGTCTCGACTTCCACGCTCGACGGCGTCGTAAAGTACGCCTCCGGTTTTCCGGGTACGCGCGCGACGAGACGATGCGTGCCGCGTGCGACGCCTTCGAAGGCGAACTTGCCGTCGGCGTTCGTCTGTACGGTGCGCAGTCCGTCGAGCTCGAGCTCGGCCGCGACACCGGTGCCGTCGCTGCGGCCGTCGAGATCTTCGTCGACGAAGACGGCGCCGGAGATCGTGCCGCTGCCGGCGAAGAGCGACGGCATGCCGTCGAAGTGCTGGCGCACGCCGATCTCCGCGACCGGCTGCACGCGGGCTTCTTCGCCACGCTCGGTGCGCCACCAGGAGTACGACGCGAACACGTCCGCCGAGGCGGTGAGGCGCCGCGCGTAGGTGAGCGAGGCGATCGTGGTGGTCGTGCGCGAGGAGATGCCTTCGAGGACGTTGTGCAGCAGGCGCGCACGCACTTGCTGGCGCGACTCCGATGCGCCGAGCCACGCGGCCTCGAGTCCGAGCTGCGTGCGCATCGGCGCGAGGTCGACGGTCACGCCTTCGATGAATCCGAGGTCGGCGAGGATGGCGTGCTCGCGCAGCGCGCGCGCGACGTCGGCGGGCGAGGTGGCGGTGATCCCGAGCTCTCCGAGGGCGAGCGCGAGATCGGGACGCTCGGCGAAGATCGCGTCGAGCGTCGGCACGTTCTGCATGCGATCGGCGTACGCGCTGAACGCAAAGCGACCGACGGACGCGCGGCCGAAGACGCGCAGACCGTCGCCGTGATTGCTGTAGCGATAGATCGCGCCGATGCCGCCGCGCGCGAAATCGAGCCGCACGCCCGCGGGGATGGTGAACGTCCGTTGATTCGCGAACGACGCGAACGAGGCCCCCGACATCAGCGAGAGCTTGTCGTTCACGCGATGATCGAAGTCGGTCGAGGCGGCGAGCACGCGCGCGCCGGCGGTGTCGCTCGCGGAAACGGTCGTCGACGCATTCGAGCCGCGGCCGTAGGCGTGGCTCCACGACGCGTCGGCGAAGAAGCCGCGCGGATTGCCCGCCGCGGCGACGGCGAAGGTCTCCGGGCGATAGCGGACGTCGGCGCGCACGCGATCCTTCCGCGCGTCGAACGAGAGCTGCACGGCGCCACCAATGCTGTTGCTGTAGCCGAGCTCCGCGCGGAGCGAGAGACGCTCCTTCTCTTCGTAGCCGTAGAGGAGCGAGAGCACCGCGCCCTCGCCGCGATAGGCGAAGAGGCCGGGTGTGAGCGTCGAGCGCGGGCCAGTGCGGAACGCGTACGCGGCGCCGGCGACGGTCTGCCGCTCGACGGGAATCAGGAACGACTGGTACGCGGCGTACGCGGTGTAGCCCGCGTGCAGGCGCCAGTGCTCGTCGAGGTAGTGCACGCCGCGCACGGGGGTGTGGCTGAGCGTGAGGGGGGAGTGGTCGACGTCGCGGTCGAGCAGCGTCACTTCGCGATTGCGCGTGAAGATGCGGTAGGAGACGGACGGGACGCTCGTGGTCGCGCGATCGCCCATCGGCTCGGCGGCGTGATGTACGACGCGCGCGGCGATCTCGGTGCGGCCTGTTTTGTCGTGGCGCGTGATGGCCACGCTGTTCTGGATCTCTTTCGCCGCGCTCGAATACCGCACCTCGGCCGTGCCGTGACTCTCGCGCTCCCGCGGCCCGGCCGCGGCCGCGCTTCCGCCGCCGCGACGCGGTGCGACGACGACGTCGAATGCGTTCTGGCCGGTGACGCTGATGACGACGATCTTCGTGGCGCCGGGCGCGCGTGCGAAGAGTGTGACCTTGCCGGCAGTCGCGGAGACGTCGACGATCGAGGCGTCGACCGCCCACGCCGCGGTGGCGCCCATCAGCTCGACCGTGCGCGATTCGCCGGCGGCGAGATCGAATCGCGGGGTTGCCGCGAACGCGGACCCCGCGAGCAGCAGCAGGACGAGCAGGCGCTTCACGGGATCACGACCTCGGCGTCCCGCGTCAGGGTCTTTCCTTCGTAGTCGTAGGTGACGAAGACGCGGTAGCGGCCGGGATCGAGCTCGCCGCCGTATTCGCCGCCGAAATCGGCGGACTCGCCGGGGAGGAGGCGCTTCGACGTGAGCGGCGATTTGCCGACGAGCGCGCCGCGCGCGTCGATGACGGCCATGACGCCTTTCGCGACGAGCGGCTCGCGGCCGGCGTTGCGGCAGGCGTGCGTGACGCCGAGGTTCGCGGTGGCGGATTGCGCGCGCACCGCCAGCGGCGCGGCGTCGAGCTCGACGGAATCGGAGACGGTGAAGGTCAGGAGGGCGCCGAGGGAGGCCGTCATCGGGACCTTGCCGCTCATGACCGTGTTCGTGCCGCGGAAGAGCGCGATGATCGCGCGCTGCGGCGTCTGCGGAGGCAGCGTCACGGTGATCGTCACGGCCACGGTTTGTCCGGGCGGCACGGTGACGCGGTTCGGCGAGAAGACCGCGGTCGCGGCGATGCTGCCGGCGATCGAGCCTGCCTCGACGAACGTGCGCGTCCCGTCTGTCGTGACGACGTCCTGCGCGACGAGGTCGAACGAGAACGCGCGCGAGGTGCCGTTGACCATCGTCAACGTCTGCGTCGTGCTCTGCCCGTGATCGCCGCGCAGCATGACCACCGCGGGGCTGAGGGAGAGCGTGCCGTCTTCGCCGGCGAAGGCAGGGGAGGCGAGGAGGAGGAACAGAAGGATGTACGTGCGCATAGGATTCAGTCCGTCGTCACTTCCCAGCCGATGCTGGCGGCGAGCGGTCCTTCGGACGCGCTGACCGGCACTTCGATCTCGATGCGGTGCGTCGTTGCGATGCCGACCGGCGCGTGCCGCTGGATGACGCGCGGCGCGGCGCCGAGGAGGATGCCGTCCACGCGCACGGCGGCTCGGGGATCGGGCGTCTCGAGAAAAGCGCGGAGCGTTGCCGTTCCGCGCGCTTCCCGCGACGCGCGGCCGATGCGCATCGTCACCGTCCGCGCCGTCACTGTCGTTCTGCGTTTTCCTCCGCGCCACACGATCACTCCGGCATCGACCACGGGACCTTCGAGGAACGTGATCGAGAGGTCGGAGGAGAGTGGGGAGACCGCCACCGCGCGCCGGCGATCTCCCCCGTCAAGACGGGCTGCGGGAAGAAGAGAGAGGGAGAGCATGACCGTAAAGACCCCGGCGGCGCGGAAGAGACTACGCGGTAGCATCGCCGGCCCCTGCATCGATCGCTCAGTTGGAGGTAGCGGTGAAGCTGATGGAGTTGTTGATGCTCGCGGCATCCGCGGTGTCGTCGACCACGATGTCCCAGCTATAGGAGCCCGTGGAGCCGTAGGCGCCCGTCGACGTGAGCGTCGTGGCCGAGGTGCCCAGGGTCGAGCCGTTGAGCTTCCAGACGACGCCGCTGGCGGGCGCGCCGCCGAGCTGCGCGGTGAGTGTGTAGTTTTCGCTGGTGAGGTTGGCCTTTTCGACCTTCACGCCGACGGACGCGGAGATCGTCCAGTTCGACGCGCCGCGGGCGAGCGTGAAGCCGGTCGGCGCCGAGCCGAACTTGCTGATGTTGCCGAGGGCGGACGTCGCGGCGCCGGTGCCGGTGCCGCCGGTCGTCCCGCCCGCCGATTCAATGGTGAGGTTGATCGAGCTGGCCACCGTCCCCGTGACGGTGAGGGCGCCGGAGCTCGTCTCCGCTGCCACCGCACCAGACGCAAACGCCATCGAGAACACTGCCGCTGCCACCGCAAACTTTTTCATTGTTATCTCCCTGATTTTTTTTGACCGCTTTCATCAGGTGAGTCGGTGGGAGGGGAGGAAAAATACAGGGGGTGGGGATTTTTTTCGGGGGGTGGGGAGGGTGGCGGGTGGAGCTGTCGAGCGGGTGGCGCTGTAGAGCTGTAGAGCTGTAGAGCTGTAAAGCGATAGAGGGGTGAAGGCTTTACGGCTTTGAGGCTCTGCCCCTCTGCCCTTGCCCTCTGCCCCCTCTGCTTCTCCGCGGCTCTCCGCTCTGCCCCTCTACAGCTCTACAGCTCTATAGCTTTACAGCTTTATCGCTTTGCCGCGCCGGCCGGCCGGCGCGGCAAGCTACTCCCCCTCGTTCGGATCGACCGTCGCGGCCGCGGTCAGCTCGGCGGACGCGCCGACGTACTCGGGCAGGTCCGCGTTCGCGGTGGAGACGTATTTCTGCACGATCTCGCGGGTGTTGAAGACGCCGAGTTTGTGCAGCAGGAACTCGAACTTCTTCTCCATGGCGTCGATGATCGGCTGTTTGTGCTCGGCGGGGAGGTCCCACATGCGCTGCTTGAACGGGCCGAGGGCTTTCTTGCGGGTTTTGTAGACGAACTGCTCGTCGGTCTCGCCGCTCTTGCGCTCGTCGGCGCAGTTGGCGAAGCAGAACTGGCGGATCTCTTCCTTCATCTCCGCGGGGAGCGACTGCGCGTCGAGGATCATGTTCTGGAAGCCCGTGGCGAGGTGGATCTCCACCGCGTCGTTTTCCGGGAACCTGTTGAACACATCCTCGGGCAGCGTCGACGCGCCATGCTGCACGGAGCCGGCGATGCCGTACTCGCTGCGGCAGATGCGCGTGGTCTCGCGCAGCACGTCGAAGTCGATCTTCGCTTCGGCGATGGAGCCGTCGGCCATCGGCACGCCACCATGTGACGTGCCGGTCTGCACGGAGATCTTGGCCATGCCGGGATCGCCGCCGAGGAGACGCTTCACGCCGTCGATGTACGCGCGGACTTCGTCGGGCTGGGTGTTGTACTTGCCGACTTCGCCGATCTCGCCGCCGATGGAGATGTGGATGCCGTCGGGCTGGCGCTCGCGGATGTATTTCGTGAAGTGGGCGGTGTAGGTGTAGTTGTCTTTCTGCTGCTCGTCGCGCGTGTCGTACTGGAGGTCGACGAGCGTCGAGGTGTCGATGTCGATGTTGTAGAACTCGGCGGCGATGGCTTCGTCGATCAGCGATTCGAGCGCTTTGATCTCACCCGCCTTGCCGTCTTCGGTCTGCCACTTTTTCGCGCTGGCCTGGAAGTGGTCGCCCTGAATGAACACCGGCCCTTTGTATCCCTCGGCGATCGCCGCCGCGAGGACGCACGCCGCGTATTCGCCCGGACGCTGTTCGGTGTAGCCGATCTCGGAGCGCGCGATCTCGAAGATGAACGGGCCGGCGTTGTTTTTCATCGCCGCGCGGAAGAGGGCGCGAGCGACGTCATACGTGAGCGCGCGGATGTTGAACGCGGGGACGGTGAACGCCGGCGTGAGCTCGCCGTTGCCGATGGCCTGATACAGCGGGTAGATCGAGGAGGGGACGGCGCCACTCTGCCGCGCGCGCATATGAATCTGCTTGCGCGCCTCGGCTTTGGCGCTGGCATCGGTGCTGAAGACGGCGGTGTAAACGAGATCGTCGATGTCGGTGCGAGTCATTGCAACGGCGCACTCTAGCAAAATTCGTTCTCTGGGTTAGGGGGCAGCCGGCGAGAGGCCGGCGCTCCGTCACTCGACGTGCGAACGGATCGTCTGCACGAGTTGCGGCACGTCGAACGGTTTGAGCACGGCCCCGGTGGCGCCGAGGCGTTCGATCTCGTCCGGTTCCATCGGCTCGCCGGAGAGGATCAGCACCGGCACGTCGTCGAGCGTTTGCGTCTGGCGCAACTCGCGCAGGACCTCGTCCCCGTTCATGCCGGGCATGTTGCGGTCGAGCAGGATCAGGTCGGGGCGCCGCTTGTGCGCTTCCGCAATGGCCTGCGGCCCGTTGCCTGCGGCCACGGGCTCGAATCCGAACTCGCGCAGGATATTGCGCATGAGCAGGAGGATCGGGGCGTCATCGTCGACGACGAGGATCACTGGACGTTCTGGCATTTGGACGACGCGCGAAGTGTACAGGATAGGATGGAGCCATGGCGATACGGCACGACCGCAAAGTCAGCATTCTCGACGTGATGGGCCCGGTGATGGTCGGACCGTCCAGCTCGCATACCGCCGGCACCGCGCGCCTCGGCCGCGTCGCGCGCGAGATCCTCGACGAGGATCCGGTCGACGTGCACTTTTTCCTCCATCCGCCGCTCGCGGCGACCTATCGCGGACACGGGTCCGATTTCGCGCTCGTCGGCGGGTCGATCGGCCTCAACGTCGACGACCCGCGCATCCCGGAGGCCATCCGCATCGCGGAGCAGATGGACGTCAACATCACCTTCTCCGAGGAGGATCTCGGCGAGGTGCATCCGAACTCGGTGCGGATCGAGACGCGCGGGGCGAACCGCGAAGTGCAGATCGTCGGCTCGTCGATCGGCGGGGGCGTGATCGAGGTCTTCAACATCAACGGCTTCCAGACCCGCTTCAAGGGCGACTCGCCGGTGCTGCTGCTGTTTTACCGCGACCGACCGGGCATGATCGCGGAAGTTGCCAAAACGATTGCGGATGAAGGAATCAATATTGCGTCCCTGTATTGTTCCAGAAAGCAGCGCGGCAAAGACGCCTTCATGGAAGTGGACGTCGATTCGCCGCTCTCGACCGCGGGCCTGCAGCGGATCTGCGCGCTCGAGGACGTGGCGGACGCGCGCTACCTGGACAAAATCCCATGATCGAAAGCTTCAAACATTTAGAAGAACTGGCCCGTGACCGCGACCTCGCCGACGTCTTTCTCGAGGCCGACGAGCAGGAGCATGCGGTCCCGGCGGACATGATCCTCGAAGCGCTGCGCAAGCGGCGTGCGGTGATGCGCGACTGCGTCGAGCGCGGCAAAGCCGGCGATGGCCCGTCGATGGGGAAGCTCGTCGGACAGGAAGCGCGCCTGCTCGCCGCCGCCTTCAACAGCGGCAAGACCTTCCTCGATCCGCTGACGGTGAAAGCGGAGCTCTACGCGCTGGCGGTGATGGGCGAGAACGCACGCATGGGCGTGATCGTCGCGGCGCCGACGGCGGGTGCGGGCGGCGTCGTACCGGGCATGCTGCTCGCCCTCGAAGAGGAGCGGCACATCGAGCCGGAGACGACCGTGCGCGCGCTGGTCGTGGCGGGCGGCATCGGCTCGATCATCGCTTTGTCCGCGAACATCTCCGGCGCGGCGGGCGGCTGTCAGAACGAAGTGGGCGTCGCGTCGTCGATGGGCGCCGCGGGCGTCGCGTACATGATGGGCGGCACGACGCGGAACTGCGTGCACGCGGCGGCACTCGCGCTCAAGAACACGCTCGGACTCGTGTGCGACCCGGTGGGCGGCCTCGTCGAAGTGCCTTGCGTGAAACGCAACGCGCTCTTCGCCGTGCACGGTCTCACCGCGGCGCAGCTCGCGCTCGCGGGCGTCGAGTCGGTGATTCCGATGGACGAGATCGTCGAAGCGATGGTGCGCATCGGCCGCTCACTGCCGCGCGGATTGCGCGAGACGGCGGAGGGTGGGCTCGCGACGACCGAGACCGGCACCGCGATCGCGATGCGGCTCAAGGAAGAAGCGAATCAGCGGCGCGCGGAGCGGGCCGCGGAGCGGGAGCGGCTGGCGCAGGAGCGCAAGGCGGGCGCTACTTAGAAACGATCGTCCAGATCCCGATGGCGATGAAGCCGATCCCCGCGACGATCTTCAGCGTGCGCGGGGATACGAATCTCTCGATCTGCGCGCCGACCAGCACGCCGATCGCCGCCGCGCACACGAGCGCGATCGCCGAGCCGGCGAAGATCACCCACTTGTTCGACTTTGCTTCCGCCGCGAAGAGCATCGTGGCGAGCTGCGTCTTGTCGCCGATCTCGGCGAGAAAGACGGTGACGAAGACGGAGAAGAAGGCTTTGAGCATGGTGTCGGTCATCGGTCGCCGGTTCTCTGAGCTGCCGTGCAGAAGATCACAGACGACCGAGAACTGACAACCGACCACGACGGGGCTACGGGTAGTAGCCCCGGATCGTTTTCACCCGCCCCTCTGCCGTCTGCACCGTCACCTCGCGCCACTTGCCGCCGCTCTTCACGTCCGCGGCGGGGTAGAAGCCGAGGACGTACTGCGCGCGCAACTCGTTCTGGATGTCGGTGTAGACCTTGCCGAGGTCGGTCACCTGATCGATGTAGTACGACGTGCCGCCGGTCTCGACGCAGAGGCGATTGAGCTTGTTGCGCACATCGACGTCGAGGGTGCGGATGCCGAGGCCGATGGCGTAGATCGGCACGGCCGCGCGCTGCGCGTATTCGAGCGCCTGTTCGTACGAGAACTTCGACGCCGTGTCCTTGCCGTCCGTCAGCAGCACGAGCGCCTTCTGTCCTTTGACGCCGAGGAAGTTGTAGAGGGAGTACACGACGGCGTCGTACAGCGCGGTCGACTCCTCGGGACGCAAACGCGCGAGTCCCGACTGAATGTCCTTCACGTCCGGCGACCATTTCTGGATCATGTGCGGCGTCGCGTCGAAGGCGACGAGGAACGCTTTGTCGCCCTTCTGCAGGACGTTGGTGAAGAACGCCGCGCCGGCTTCGCGCGCAACCTGCATCCGCTCTTCCATCGAGCCCGACGTGTCGACGGCCATGCCGAGGGAGAGCGGCAGGTTCTTCACGTGCTCGAACTTGGCGATCTTCACCGGCTGCCCCTGGTCGAGCACCTTGAAGGCGCTTTCGGGGAGATCGTTGACCGGCTTCCCGTCGCGCAGGACGACGGTCGGCAGCTCGACCAGATGCACGTCGATGGTGGTCATGTACTCCGGCGTGTTGACCATGACCACGTCTTCGACGGGATCGATCTCCGGATCTTTCAGCTTCGCAACGGCGCGCAGATAGCCGACGCCGTCCGCGCTGGGGATGTTCACGGTCTGCACGAACGGCGGGTCGTAGAGCGTGGCCACGCGCGTTTCGTTCCAGTACAGCTCTACGCCGTCGAGCTGCTTGCCCTCCGGCACCTTCACGTCGAGCTCCACCTTCGTCGGTCCGCTCAGCTTCGGCGCGACACGCGGCGAGGCGATGCGCACGCGGAACGGGTCGGTGCCGGTGTTGACGACGATCTCGTCGCCGGTGATCGGCTGCTCGTGCGAGTCGAGCGCGACGACGCGGATGCGCCGCGAGCGCGGGACGGTCCCGAAGTCGAGATCGAGCGTGTACGGCGGCACGCGCCGTGTGGCGACCTTCTTCCCGTCGAGCCAGAACTCGACGCCTTTGATGCCGGTGCCGCTGACGAGCGTCTGGATCGTCTGCACGCCGCTCGTCACGCCGCCGTTCAGCTCATTCGCGAGCGGCACGATGCGGAGGCTGGCCCGCGTCGACTGCAGGTCGTTCTGGATCCCCGCGAGCGTCTCGCTCTCGGCAGACGGCTTCGCGGCGATGTTCACTTCCGGGACCTGGAGGGGCGTTTCGAGGATCGTCTCCGCACCCGTGGAGGGATCGCTGAGTTTGATGCGCGACATGTACTCCGCGGGACGGAGGATGCGGTCGACGACGATCGGCAGCTTCTCGTCCTGCGTCGTCGACGGAAAGTCGAAGCGGTAGCGATAACGCTCCCACAGTTTGCCGTCGCGCAGCACTTCGCCGACGACGTCGATCGCGTACACCGCGGTGTCGCCCGCGGACGTGGTCCGGAGCTGCCCGCGCGGCACGAGGATCGTGAGCTGCGCGTTGGTCTTGTTGCCGTCGCCGGTCGGATACGCGACGCTGATGTCGGCCGCGAGCTTCGGCGCGTCGGGGTTCGACAGCACGACCGAGCGCAGGATGCGGTTCACGTCTTCGCTGTTGACCGCCGGCGGCTCGAAGAGCTTCGGCAGGCGCATCGACTCCATGCGCATCTGCGCCATCGCCGCGAACAGCTCCTCGCCGTTGGGGCATTCGATGATCATGTTGTTCGGCGCGCGCCCCTCGGCCTCGATCGAGTTCGAGATCAGGTCGTTGTACGCGCTCGTCGTCGTCATCGGGCTCCAGAGCTTGTAGTCGTTCTGGAACCGCGGGATGTAGAACATGATCCGGAAGTCGCTGCCGAATCCCGGCAGGTACTCGTAGCGCCAGACCTGGATCGGCTGGTAGTAGCGCGAGCACTTGATGTCGAGCATGACCGAGGGCTGGCCGTGGATCAGAAACAGCCGGCCGCGATCGGACGACGTCTGGCCGAAGTGCTCTTTCACGTATTCGAGATGGTTGTAGTACTCGTTGCGCGCGGCGAAGTTGGTGGTGCCGCGTGCGGCATCGCGGCGGCGCCAGAAGTCTTCGATGAAGGCGTCGCGCTGCGGCTCGGTCTCGAGGCGCAGGAACGTATCGCGCTCGGTCGTGATGAGGATCGGTTCGACGTCCATCAGGAACTGACGGTGCGCCTCCCCGAGTTTCGCGATGCGGTCTTTCCGCTCACGTTTCGTGAGCGGTTCCGCCGCGAACGCCGCGGTGCCGGCGAGGATGAGCGTGAGAAGTGCGATGAGGATGCGTCGCGTCATGGTTTTGTTGAGCTGTTGAGTTACTGAGCCGTTGAGCCGTTGAGCCGTTGCGCCGTTGAGCTACTGAGCTACTGAGCTACTGAGCCATCAAGCGGTGAGTGGCCCCCCAAGCTCAACAGCTCAACAGCTCAATCGCTCCCTCACGGAAAATACCCTTTGATCGTCTTGACCTTCCCCTCGGTCACTTGCACCGTCAATTCCCGCCATTTGCTGCCCGGTTTGACGTCGGGGGAGGGGTAGAACCCGAGGATGTACTGAGATCGGAGCTCGGCCTGGATGTCGTCGTAAACCTTCTGCAGTTCACGGGCCTGTTCGATGTAGAACGTCGCGCCGCCCGTTTCGCGCGTGAGCTTGTCGAGCTTGAAGCGCACGTCGTTGTCGCCCGAGCGGATGCCGATGCCGACCGCGTAGATCGGCACCGCGCTGCGGCGCGCGTACTCGAGCGCCTGGTCGTACGTGAACTTCGACGCCGTGTCCCGGCCGTCGCTGATCACGATCAGCGCCTTCTGTCCGCGCACGCCGTGGAAGTTGTAGAGCGAGTAAATGATCGCGTCGTAGAGCGCCGTGTAATCCTCGGCGCGCAGACGCGCGAGCGCCGCGTGCATATCGGAGATCTTCGGCGACCACTTCTGCATGAGGCGCGGCTCGCGATCGAACGCGACGACGAACGCCTTGTCGCCCTTGCGCATCACTTCCTGGAAAAACTCCGCGCCCGCTTTCTGCGCCTCTTCGAGACGCTGCCCCATCATCGAGCCGGACGTGTCGAGCACGACGCCGATCGAGAGCGGGAGGTTCTTCACGTGCTCGAATTTGGCGATGTTGACGGGCTGCCCTTCGTCGAGGACCTTGAACGCCTTTTCCGTGAGATTTTCGGAAGGCCGGCCGCCGATCAGCACCGTCGTCGGGAGCTCGATGAGATGCACGTTGAGCTCTTCCATGTATGCCGGTGTGTTGATCATGACGACGTCTTCGACCGGCGGCGCCGTCTCGTCTTTCAGTCGCGCGACGGCGCGCAGGTAACCCGCACCTTCGGTCTTCGGGATGTCGATCGTCTGCACGAACGGCGGATCGAACAGCGTGGCCATCCGGCGCTCGTTCCAGTACAGCTCGAGCGAGGCCAGCTCGTCGCCCTCGGGGACACTCACGTCCATCTCGATGCGTGACGGTCCGACGAGCAGCGGCGCGACGCGCGGCGAGACGATGCGCACGCGGAACGGATCGGTGCCGGTGTTGAGCACGAGCTCGTCGCCGGTGATGGCCTGCCCTTTCGCGTCGAGTCCGAGCGCGCGCACGCGGCGCATCGTCGGCACCGCGCCGAAATCGAAGTCGAGCGCGAACGGCGTACTGCGGCGTACCGCGAGCTTCTTCCCGTCGAGCCAGAACTCGACCGCTTTGATCGCATCGCCGGACAGCATCGCCTCGATCGTCTGCATCCCCGAGACGATTTCGCTCGTCGGCGGAATGAGCCGCAGCGCGGGTTTTTGCTCCGGTTCCTTTTCCCCCGGCCCGGCGACAGACCCGGAGTCAGGGGCCGCAGCTTCGGCGGCCTTCACGATTTCCGGAACCGCCTCGGCGACAAACACCTCCGGCACTTCCAGCGTCCGCTCCACCACCGCCTCCGCCCCCGTGTGCGCGTCCGTGATCTTCACGCGCGACACGTACTCCGCGGGGCGCAGGAACCGGTCGATGACGATGGGCAGCTTCTCCGCCTGCGTGTCGCCGGGAAAATCGAAGCGGTAGCGATACTTCTCCCACAGCTTGCCGTCGCGCAGCACTTCGCCGGTCACGTCGATCGTGTAGACCTCGGTACCCGCGACCTCCGCCGGCGAAAGCTGTGAGCGCGGCACTTCGAGCAGCATCTGCACGTCGGTGCGGCTGCCGTCCTTGCCGGGATAGCGCACCGAAAAATCGGCGGTCATCTTCGGCGCGTTCGGGTTGGCGATAACGACGGACTTCATCATCTTCGCCACCTGCTCGTTGTTGAGCTCCGGCGGGGAGAAGAGCTTGAGCAGGTCGACGCGCGCCTGCACCATCTGCGTGATGGCCATCATCAGCTCGTTGCCGTCGGCGCCGCATTCGAGCTGAATGCGATTGATGTACGCGTAAGGACTCTGGGAGCGTCCGAGGTTCTCGCGCTGGCGCTCGCCGGGCGTGCGCTGTGTGACCGAGTCGCCGGTGAGCAGCAGGTCCGACAGCGCGACCGCGCCGCCGGTCGGATTCCAGAGGCGGAAATCGCCCTGATGCCGCGGCTTGTAGAACAGCAGCCGCAGGTCATTGCCGACGCCGCCGAGGGTCGGGTACTTCCAGATTTCGGTGGGCTGGAGGAGGCGCTCGCAGCGCGGCTTGAGCACGACTTCCGGCGGGCCGTGGAGGAGGAAGAGCTTCGCGCGATCGGACGCGGTCGACGTGAACTCTTCCTTCGCGATGGCCAGCCGCCGGTAGTAGGTCTCGCGGAACTGCCCATGTGCGCGCGCGGCGTGATCGCGGCGGCGCCAGAACTCGTCGACGAACGAGTCGCGGTCCGTTTCCCTCTCGAGGGAGAGGAACATGTCGAGCTCCGCGGGAAGGATGATCGGCTCGACGTCGTTGGCGAACTCCTGGTGACGCGGCTCGAGTTTCTCGATCCGGCTTCGCCGCTCCCGCTTGCTCAGCTTCCGCACCACCTCGGGATCGGTGACGTCTCCGAGTATCGTTGCAGCGAACGCGAACGTCAGGGCGACTGCGAGCACTTTGGGTCTCATATGCGGATTTATCTCGACAATAACGCGACGACTGCCATTCATCCGGACGTCCTGGCCGTCCTTGCAAGCTCGTTGCGCGACGTGTACGGAAACGCCTCGTCGATTCACAAAGAAGGACAGACGGCGCGACGGGTGATCGAGAACGCCCGCGACGCGGTCGCGACCCTCATCGGCGCGACCGCACGGGAGATCGTGTTCACCAGCGGCGGGACCGAGTCTAACAACGCTGCCATTTTTGGTGCGGTGAGACGGGGTGAAGGTTTCCACATCGTGACAACGTCGATCGAGCATCCCTCCGTGGCTGAGGCCGTTCGGAGTTTCGATACGACGTACGTCGCGCCATCGCGTTCGGGTGTCGTTTCTTCCGAGGACGTGATCGCGGCGATGCGTCCGGAGACGAAACTCGTGACGGTCATGCTCGCGAACAACGAGACCGGTGTCGTGCAGCCGGTCGAGGCCATCGGCGCCGTCTGCCGCGAGCGCGGGATTCACTTTCACGTCGACGCGGTGCAGGGCGCGGGGAAGATCCCCATCGACGTGAACGCGATCCAGTGCGACACGCTCTCGCTCTCCGCGCACAAGCTGCACGCGCCGAAAGGCATCGGCGCGCTGTACGTGCGTCGCGGCGTGACGATGGGCGCGCACCTCGTCGGCGGAGCGCAGGAGCGCAGAAGGCGCGCCGGGACGGAGAACGTGCCGCTCGCCGCGGCGTTCGGCGCGGCGGCCGCGTTGCCGATGGCTGACGTCGCTCCGCTGCGCGATCGCTTCGAGGCCGGCGTGCGATCTCTGCACGTCACCGTCAACGGCGAGTCCGTGCGCCGCCTCCCGAACACCAGCAACATCACGTTTCACGGAGCGGATGGGGAAGGGATCGTCATCGCCCTCGATCTCTCCGGCGTCGCCGTGTCGACGGGCTCCGCGTGCTCCTCGGGGCGCGTCGAGCCGAGCCCCGTCCTCCTGGCGATGGGCCTCACTCCCGAAGAAGCAAAGGCGACGGTGCGATTCTCCCTCAGCCGCTTCACGACCGAAGCGGAAGTGGATCGCGTCGTAGCGCTGCTCGTGGAACTGGTGCCGCGTTGCGCTCGGCAGTAGTTGGTTGATAGTTACTGGTTGCTAGTTGCTGGTTGCTGGTTACTTGGGCCGTTCCGCCCGGGCGACCCATCCCAAGCAACCATCAACCATCAACCATCAACCGCAACGAGCGCCCCCAACACTTGAACCCGTTCGTCCCCCGTGGCATTGTGGCAACCCGTACGGTCCGCGATGTCCGATAAACCCGTTCTCCAGGGCGATCTCTCGAAGATCCAGTTGCCCGACGTTCTGAGCTTCATGTCCATGATCCGCGAGAGCGGGAAGCTCGTCGTGCGTCGTGCCGACCTCGAGCGCAGCATCCACTGGAGGGAAGGGGAGATCGTGTTCGCCACCTCGAACTCCAACGAGCACTCCCTCGGCCAGTTCCTCCTCCGCAACGGCAAGATCACGCAGGCGCAGTACGACGACACGAAGCGCCGCGTCACGCCGCAGACGCGCCACGGCAAGCTGCTCGTGCAGATGGGCGCGATCTCGCCGAAGGACCTCTGGTGGGGCGTGAAGAATCAGGTCCTGGAGATCATCTATTCGCTCTTCGCGTGGAAAGACGGCGACTTTTCGTTCTTTGATACGGCCGAGGATCTGGCGCAGGAGCGGATCGTCCTGCAGATCAACACCTCGAGCGTGATCATGGAAGGCATCCGCCGTCTCGACGAGTCGGCGCGCATCCGCGAGAAGATCCCCAACCTCGACATCGTTTTCGCCAAGGTGCCGGGCGGCGTCCCCGATTTCCACGAGCTCGACATGAGCGAAGGGGAGATCGCGATCTACAACAACATCGACGGACGCCTGAACGTGCGCGAGCTCACGGGGAAATCGGAGCTGACCGAGTTCGAAGTCACGCGCATCCTGTTTCAGCTCGTGTCTGCGAGGCTGATCGAGCCAGTGCAGGAGGAGAAGGCTTTCCGCCCGATCTTCCTCGACGTCGAAGACTCACCCGAGCTGCTCAAGGTCATCTCCACCTACAACGACATGTTCGGCCGCCTGTTCGAGGCGCTGGAGAAAACGGTGGGCGAGGATCAGGCGCGCGACATCTTCATGACCATCCTTCAGAACGCCGAGACCGACGAGCTGTGGGCCGGTGTCTTCTTCGACCAGTACGGCCGCTTCGACGAAAACATGCTCATCGCCAACATCTCCGAGCTGCCTTTCGAGAAGCGCAAGGCGGTGCTCGATGAAGGCCTGAACACGCTGCTCTCCGTGCAGCTCTTCGAGGTCTCCCAGCATCTCGATCAGGCGGGCAAAGTGGACGTGTTCCGCTTCATCTCCGATCAGAAGGCGAGCCTGGAGAAGGCGACGGCGTAACGCGGCTTCAGCCGGTCTGTCCTGCATCGCGGTATGCTGCGCGCCGCATGTTTCCCACGCTGGTCAGGATCGGTAACTTCGAGATCACCACGTTCGGCCTGATGATGTTCCTCGCGTTCATCACGGCCGGATGGGTGCTCGCCAGGCAGTTCAAAAAGTACGGCCTCGACGAGGACCTCGCCTCCTCGATGGTCGTCGCGGCCGCCTTCGGCGGGATCGTCGGCGCCAAGATCTACTACGCCATCCTCTTCCGCGACTGGCACCTCCTCTTCGAGCGCGCGGGCCTGGTCTGGTACGGAGGCCTGATCGGCGGTTTTCTCGCGTGCTCGTGGCTGGTGTGGAAACACAAGATCGATTACCTCACCACCGCCGACGCTGCCGCTCCGGCGCTGTCCATCGGCTACGCGCTCGGACGCATCGGGTGCTTTCTCGTCGGCGACGACTACGGGCGCCCGACGGACGCCTGGTACGGCGTTGCCTTTCCCAAAGGTGCACCGCCGACGACCGCCGCATCGCTTCGCGACTTCGGGGTTGCCGTCGACCCCTCGATCCCTGATTACCAGGTGCTTCGCGTGCACCCCACGCAGCTTTACGAGACCTTCGCTGCGCTCGTCATGTTCGGCCTGCTGATGTGGCTCAACCGCCGGCCGCACAAGCGCGGGCTGGCGTGGGGCCTGTTTCTGATCCTGCTCGGAATCGAGCGGTTTCTCGTGGAGATCGTCCGTGCCAAGGATGACCGGTTCCTGGGCGACTTCACGGTCGCGCAGTTGATCTCGGTGCTGCTGGTGGTGGCGGGACTGGCTTTCGCTTTTTGGAAAAATCCTTCGGCGCGCAGCGCCGGAGGATCTCCCGTTACACCGCGTCGAGCATGACCACGTGCCGAACGCGTACGTCTACATCGTTTCCAACAAAAGCCATCGCATTTACATCGGCTGGACATCGGACCTGCCGGCACGCTTCCGCGAGCACAAGACGAAGGCGTATCCGCAGTCGTTCACAGCACGCTACAACTTCGATCGGCTGGTCTGGTTCGACATGGTCGATAGTTCGGAAACGGCGCAAGAGCGCGAACGGAAGATGAAGCATTGGACGCGTGCGCAGAAGGTCGCGCTGATCCAGGAGAAGAATCCGAACTGGCTCGATCTCTCGCCGCGGCTGGACTGGTCCGCGTCGTTGGTGTGAGCCCACGCGGGATGACCGGAGATCCTCCGTCGCCCTGCGACGAAGGATAAACTGGAAACCAAAGCAAATGCACTTCACCACCGCAGGCGAATCGCACGGCCCGCAACTGACGGTCATCGTCACCGGCATCCCCGCGGGCGTGCGCCTGAATCGCGAGAACATCGCGCGCGACCTGCGCCGGCGCCAGCACGGCTACGGCCGCGGCGGGCGCATGAAGATCGAGACCGATGACGCCGAGATCACCGCGGGAGTGCGAGGCGGGGAGACGCTCGGCTCGCCGATCGCGATGCAGATCCGCAACCGCGATTTCGAGAATTGGCGCGGCGCCATGGACCCGTGGGAGATCGACCACGCCGAGGGGCACAAACGTCGCGTCCACGCGCCGCGGCCGGGACACGTCGATCTCGCGGGCGGGATGAAGTACGGCCGCCAGGACCTGCGCGACATCCTCGAACGCGCGTCCGCACGGGAAACCGCGGCCCGTGTCGCCGCGGGTGTGATCGCGAAGGAGTTGCTGCGCGCGTTCGGCATCGAGATCAGGTCGGGTGTCGCGTCGGTGGGCAGTGCAGGCGACGCGCACTACTCACCGACGTGGGACGAGCTCACCGCCGTCGACGACGAGTCGCCGCTCCGTGCGATCCACCGTGAGCACGAAGCGGCGATGATGGCCGCGGTCGACAAAGCCCGTGAAGCAGGCGAGACCCTCGGCGGCACGATCGTCGTCACGGCGCGAGGCGTTCCGGTCGGACTCGGCTCCTACGTCCAGTGGAATGAGAAGCTCGACGGTAGAGTCGCGCAAGCCATCCTCTCCATCCACGCCGTGAAAGCCGTGGCCATCGGCGACGGCGTGGCAGCCGCGCAGCGGATCGGTTCGGAAGTGCATGACCCGATCTACTTCGACGACGATCGGCGCTATCACCGCACCACCAATCGCGCGGGCGGACTCGAAGGCGGCGTCACGAACGGCGAAGACGTCGTCGTCCGCGCCTACATGAAACCGATCTCCACCCTGCGCCGCGGACTTCCCTCCGTCGACACCGAAACGCACGAAGCGCATCGCTCGCAATGGGAACGCAGCGACGTGACCGCCGTCCCCGCGTGCGGCGTCGTCTGCGAAGCGATGCTGGCCATCGTTCTCGCCACCGCCATGCGCGAAAAATTCGGCGGCGACTCCCTCCGCGAGATGCACCGCAACTACGACGCGTATGTCGAGGAGCTCCGCCGCTACTGACAGAGCTTCGTCACGCAGCATGCGCGATGTTCGTACACGAGGACCGGCACGCGTTTCGGGACCGTCGCGAACTGCAGGTGAAGCCGCCACTTGATGGAGCCGAGTGCGGCGAGGAGGATGGTGGCGAGCATGCCCACATAATAGGGCCGTGTTCCGCGACCTCTTCCCTGTCACCCGCAACCTCGTCTACTTCAACCATGCTGCGGTCGGACCGCTGTCGGTGCGCGCGTGCGAGGCGATGGAGAGGCATGCGCGCGATCAGCGCGACTTCGGTGCGCTGCACTGGCGGGAGTGGTACGCGGAGATCGATCGGCTGCGCGAGTCCGCCGCGCGCCTCATTGGCGCGGCAGCGAATGAAGTGGCCATCCTCAAGAATACGTCCGAGGGGATCTCGTTCGTGGCGGCGGGGCTGCGGTGGAGCGCAGGCGACAACGTCGTCACGACCGCGCTCGAGTTTCCGTCGAACTGGACGCCGTGGAAGCGGCTCGAGGAGCGCGGCGTCGAGTGCCGCGTCGCGGAGTTGCCGGCCGTCGAAGCGATCGAACCGCTGCTCGACGAGCGCACGAGAATCGTGAGCGTCTCCTCGGTCGCTTTTCACAACGGCTACGTCGCCGACCTCGAAGCAATCGGGGCGATGTGTGAGCGTCGCGGCGTGCTGTTCTGTGTGGACGCGATCCAGAGCGTGGGCGTGTTGCCGATCGACGTCCGCAAAGCGCAGATCCATTTCCTCGCCGCCGACGGACACAAATGGATGTGTGCTCCCGAGGGCGCGGCGATCTTCTTCGTCGCCGCGGAAAAGCGCGAGCTCCTGGAGCCGATCGAGAACGGCTGGACGAACATCGAGCGTCGCGGGAAGTTCATCGGCTGCTCGACCGACTGGCTCTCGGATGCGCGCCGCTTCGAGGCGGGCTCGCTGAACACGAACGGCATCTACGGCCTGCGCGCGGCGATCGAACTGCTGCAGGAGATCGGCATCGGGCAGGTGCGCGCGCTTGCCCTCGGCGTGGCCAAGACGCTCGCCGAGGGACTCGACTCGATCGGCTGGAAAGCGCCCTTCCTCGGTTCTCCGATCATCGGCGCGACTCCACCATCTGTAGAGAAATCGATTCTGTGGTACCACCGCAAACTCGAAGAGCACGGGATCGTCTGCGCCCCGCGGGAAGGCCTCGTACGCTTTTCGCCGCACTTCTACAACGACGGGGATGATGTCGCGCGTATCGTGGACGCGTTGCAGCGGTTGCGCGAAGCGTAGGAGCAGAGTGGCCGCGGAGCTGTGAAGCGCTGCGACTCGGCCACTGTCCGGCTATCATCTCTCCATGACGGTCACGGCGTTGTTTTTCTGCGTGATCGCGCTGGCAATCGGCGCGGTCGTGGGATGGGTGGTAGGGAGCGCGAGGAAAGCAGCGGAAGCGCAGCGGGCACTCGCCGAACGGGACATGGCGGTCGCCGAACGCGCGAAGAGTGACGCCGCGCGCGCCGAGATGCAGCACCGGCTCGAAGACGCGCAGCAGGCGCGTGCCGCCGCGGAAGCGACGTCGGAGGCGCGGCTGGCGGAAGCGGAGAAACTGTTCGCCAATCACAAACAGATCGAGGAGACCTTCGCCGCGCTCGCGCATCGCGCGTTCAAGTCCGTCTCCGAGTCGCTCGTGCAGACGAGCAAAACGCAGATCGACGGATCGCTCGACACGAAGAAAGCGGAGATCGACGCGCTCCTCAAACCGGTGCGCGAGATGATCGAGAACTACCGCGGCGAGCTCCTCAAGAGCGAGCACGTGCGCAACACGGTGTACGGCGGATTGCAGGAGCAGATCCGTTCCCTCCTCGTCGCGCAGGAATCCGCACAGCGCGAGGCCGCCCGGCTCGCTACCGCACTGCAGTCGCCGACGGTGCAGGGGTCGTGGGGGGAGATGTCGCTCAAGCGCTGCATCGAGATCGCGGGCATGAGCGAGTACTGCGGCGATTTCGAGACGCAGCAGACGTTCATGAGCGACGAGGGGAAGCGTCTGCGTCCGGACGTGATCGTGAATCTGCCGAACGAGCGGGTGCTCGCCATCGACGTCAAAGCGCCCCTCGGCGACTACATCGCCGCGTCGAACGAAACGGACGACGCGCGCAAGCGAGCGCTGCTCGAAAATCACGCGAAGAACCTCCGCCGTCACATCGACGCGCTGGCGAAGCGCGAGTACCAGCTCGCCATCGGCGAGACGCTCGACTTCACGATCATGTTCATCCCGGGCGAGCAGTTCCTCTCCGCCGCCCTCGCCGCCGACCTCGGCCTGCTCGAATACGCGGCGGAGAAGCGCATCTTCCTCGCCTCGCCGACCGTGCTGCTGCCGCTGCTGCGCGCCGTGGCCGCGTCGTGGAAAGCGGAAAAGACCGAGGAGAACGCGAAGAAGATGCACGACGCGGCGGTGGAGCTCTTCGGCCGCTTCGTCACGGTGATGGAGTACATCACCAACGTCGGCGAGCAGCTCCGCAAGACGGTCGACACCTACAACAAGGTGATCCGTTCCATCGACACGCGCCTCTGGCCGAAAGGGGAGGAGCTCCAGCGCATGGCCGGCAGCGGCAAGAAACTCGGCGAGCTCGAACAGCTCGAAGCCGTCCCCCTCGAATCGGCAAAGCTGCGGCTGACGATGCAGAACGAGGAGCCGGGGGTCGTGGTGACGATGAGGGAGTAAGTGGTTGGTGATGGTTGCTGGTTACTGGTTGCTGGTTGCTTGTGACTCGATGCCCGACGCCCAGGCCCTGAGTCACAAGCAACCATCAACCAGCAACCGCCCCCCGACAACTGACAACCAACCACCTCCTGTGCTACCGTGCCCCACGTCATGACTCGCCACATCACGGAGAACGAGCGGCCCCGCCTCACTGCCGGCTCGTGTCTTTGGCTCGTCTGACGCGCCCTTCCTCCACGATCACTCCTCGTTGAACTGGCGTCCCTGGCGATGGTGTCTCTGAGCCGCCGCCTCTGAATCCGCCGATTTCGACCCCAGCGAGGAAGACCTTGATCACCGTCATCGACAACTACGACTCCTTCACCTACAACCTCGTCCAGCAGATCGAGCGGCTCGCGGGCGAGCGCCTGCGCGTCGTGCGCAACGACGAGTTCGAGCCTGCAACGCTGCTCGCCGACAACCCGAAAGCGCTCGTGATCTCGCCCGGCCCCGGTACTCCCGCGCGCGCCGGACGCTGCATCGACCTCATTCGCGCCAACACCACCATCCCTCTCCTCGGCGTCTGCCTCGGCCATCAGGCCATCGCCGAGGCTTTCGGGGCGCAGGTGGTGCGGGGCGAGCTGCCGGTGCATGGCAAGGTGAGCGAGGTGCGCCACGACGGCGCGAATCTCTTCGCGGGCTGCCCGCGGCCGATGCAGACCGCGCGGTATCACTCGCTCGTCGTCGCGCGTGAAACGCTGCCGGAGTTTCTGAGCGTCGACGCGGAGACGGACGACGGCGCGATCATGGCCCTCTCACACACGGAGCGTCCGATCTTCGGGATCCAGTTCCATCCCGAGTCGTACGGTACGAGCGGCGGCGACCAGCTCATCGCGAATTTCCTGGGAGGCATCCGATGATCGAGCAGGCCATCAAACGCGCGGTCGACGGGCAGCACCTCGGCCGCGACGAAATGCGCGACGTCTTCAGCCACGTGATGGACGGCCGCGCGAGCGACGTCCAGAAATCCGCCCTGCTCATCGCGCTGCGGATGAAAGGAGAGACCGCGGAGGAGATCACCGGTGCGGCGATGGCGATGCGCGAGCGCGTCACGCCGATCGACGCCGATCGCGACAGACTCGTCGACACCTGCGGCACCGGAGGCGACGGACGGGGCACGTTCAACGTCTCGACGATCGCCGCACTCGTCGCGGCAGGCGCGGGTGCGAACGTGGCCAAGCACGGCAATCGGGCGGTGTCGTCGTCGTGCGGCAGCGCGGACCTTCTCGCAGCGCTCGGCGTGCACATCGACCTCGACGCGCCGCGCATGTCCGAAGTGCTGCGCCGCGCGGGCATCGCCTTTCTCTTCGCGCCGAAGCTGCATCCGGCGATGAGCGCGGTGGCCGCGGTGCGCCGCGAGCTCGGCGTGCGCACGATCTTCAACGTCCTCGGTCCGCTGACGAACCCCGCGTTCGCAAAACGGCAGGTGCTCGGCGTGTATGCGGAGCGGCTCGTGGAAACGGTCGCGCACGTGCTGAACGCGCTCGGCGCGGAGCACGCGCTCGTCGTGCACAGCCGCGACGGGCTCGACGAGATCTCCGTCTCCGCGCCGACGCGCGTTTGCGAAGTGCGTGACGGCAAAGTGCGCGCGTACGCCATCACCCCCGAAGAGCTGGGCGTTGCGACGCATCGCATCGAGGAACTGGCGGGCGGCGACGCTCGTGCGAACGCGGAGATCGCGCGCGCGATCCTGAATGGTGCCAACGGCGCGAGGCAGGACATCGTCGTCGCCAATGCCGGTGCCGCGCTGTACGTGGCGGGATTGGCGGCGTCCATCCAGGACGGCGTCACGCTCGCGCGCGAATCGCTGGTCAGCGGTGCCGCGAGAGCGAAGCTGCAGGAGCTCATCGCCGCCACCAACGAGCTCGGAGGTGCGGCGTGAGCACAGTCCTCGAGCAGATCGTCGAACGGACGCGCGAGCGTTTGCGCGTCGAAGAAAAACCGGATCGCCGCGCGGCGGAAGCCGCAGTCGAGGGACGCACGCGATTCGCGTTCCGCAACGCCATTGCGCGCGAAGGCGTCAACGTCATCGCGGAAATCAAATCCGCCTCGCCGAGCGCCGGCACGATCGTCGACGCACCCGACGTCGAGCGCATCGCCGGCGACTACGCACGCGGCGGCGCGGCTGCGATGTCCGTGGTGACCGAGCCGGAGTTTTTTCGCGGCTCGCGCGACTGGCTGGCCCGCGCGAAATCCGCGAGCGGACTGCCGGTGATCATGAAGGACTTCGTCGTCGAACCGTCGCAGATCCTGCGCGGGATCGCCGCGGGCGCGGACGCGATCCTGCTTCTCGCGTCGATCCTCGATGCGAAACAGATCCGCGATTTCATCGCCTTGCTCGAAGCGTACGGATGCGATGCGCTCGTGGAAGTGCACGACGAGCGCGAGCTCGAGCGCGCCGTCGAAGGGGGTGCGCACCTCATCGGCGTGAACAACCGCGACCTGAAGGATTTCAGGGTGGATCTCGGCACGAGCGAGCGCCTCGGCGCGCTCATGCCCGCGGAGGCGATCCGCGTCGCCGAGAGCGGCATTCGCGTGCGCGCGGATGTGGAGCGACTCAGAGACGCGGGCTTTCACGCGTTTCTCGTCGGCGAGTCGCTGCTGCGTCAGCAGGATCGCACGCGGGCCGTGCGCGAGCTGGTGGGCGCATGACGAAGATCAAGATCTGCGGGATCACGCGCGACGAAGACGCGGCGCTGGCCGAAGAGCTGGGCGCCGATTTTCTCGGCTTCATCTTCGTCCCCGAATCGCCACGCTACGTGACGCGCGCGCCGCGCAGCGAGCGTGCGAAGCGCGTGGGCGTGTTTCGCGGCGCAGGCCTCGACGACATCAAGCGCACGGCAGAAGAGCAGCGTCTCGATTTCGTGCAGGTGCATGGCGACGCGACGGGTGTGGAACTGCCGCTGATCCACGCGTTCCAGATCAAAGACACACTCCCCGACACCACTACCCACGCCGATTACGTCCTCTTCGATACCGGCGGCGGCACGGGTCGCGTCTTCGACTGGTCGCTGCTCGAACGCTATCCGCGCACGAAGCCGTTCTTCCTCGCCGGGGGCATCCATCCCGGCAACGTCGTCAGCGCGATCGCCGCGACGCAGCCGTTCGCCATCGACATCGCCAGCGGCGTTGAATCGAGCCCCGGCGTCAAAGATCCTCAGAAACTCAAATTGCTGTTCGAGAGAGTCAGAACGTCATGACCGCATTGCCGAATCGCCACGGTTTTTTCGGAAACTACGGCGGCAAGTTCGTCCCCGAAACACTGATGGCCGCGCTCGAAGAGTTCGAGTCGGCGTACCGCAAACTGAAACGCGACCGCTCGTTCAATCGCGAGCTCGGCGAAGTGCTCGCCGATTTCGTCGGACGTCCGACGCCGATCACCGAAGCGAAGAAATTCGCGGAGCTGTGCGGCGGACCGCGCCTCTTTCTCAAGCGCGAAGACCTCAATCACACCGGCGCGCACAAGATCAACAACGCCATCGGTCAGGCGCTCATCGCCAAGCGCATGGGGAAGCAGCGCATCATCGCGGAGACCGGCGCCGGCCAGCACGGCGTCGCCACCGCCACCGCCTGCGCGCTCCTCGGTCTGCAATGCGTGGTCTACATGGGCGCGGTGGACATGGCCCGCCAGGAGCTCAACGTCTTCCGCATGCGACTCCTCGGCGCCGAGGTCGTGCCGGTGACGAGCGGCAGCCGCACGCTCAAAGACGCGATCAACGAAGCGATTCGCGACTGGGTGACGAACGTCCGCACCACGCACTACATCCTCGGCTCCGTGCTCGGTCCGCATCCATATCCGATGGTCGTGCGCGACTTCCAATCGGTGATCGGCCGCGAAGCGCTCGTGCAGCTCAAGAAGAAAACGGGCTCACTGCCGGACGTCGCGGTGGCATGCGTCGGCGGCGGCTCGAATGCGATCGGGTTGTTCTACGACATGCTCGCGCACCCGTCGATCCGCATGATCGGCATCGAAGCGGGCGGACGCGGGCCGCAGCTCGGCGAGCACGCCGCACGTTTCTCCGGAGGCGTTCTCGGCGTGCTGCACGGCACGCGCTCGATGGTGCTGCAGGACGAGTTCGGCCAGATCGCGGAGACGCACTCGATTTCCGCGGGCCTCGATTACCCGTCCATCGGACCGGAGCACGCGCACCTGCAGGAGACCCGGCGCGTCGAATATCACGACTGTTCCGATGAACTGGCGCTGGAGGCGTTCCACAAACTCAGCGAGAGCGAGGGCATCATTCCCGCGCTCGAGTCGTCGCACGCGCTGGGATGGCTGCTGCGCAATCCGATGCCGAAGGACGCCATCGTGATCGCGAATCTCTCCGGGCGCGGCGACAAGGACGTGCCGCAGGTGGCCGCGCTGTGAACCGCGTCGACGCGTTGTTCAAGCGGCTGAAGAAAGAGTCGCGCTGCGGCCTCATCGCGTACGTCACGTGCGGCGATGGGGACACCGTCCGGATCGTCGAAGAACTGGAGCACGCGGGCGCGGACGCGATCGAGCTGGGCATTCCGTTCTCCGATCCGATCGCTGACGGTCCTGTGATTCAGACCGCCGCGCAGCGCTCGCTGGCGAAGGGCACGAGCACGCGCGACGTGCTGCGCATCGCACGCGAGATCCGCGAGCGCAGCGAGATTCCGCTCGTCGCGTTCTCATATCTCAACCCCATCCTCCGCTACGGCGCGGAGGCGTTTGCGCGTGACGCAAAAGCGGCGGGCGTCGACTCGCTGCTCCTCACGGACCTGCCGCCCGAGGATGCGGGGGAGTTGCGGAAGGCGATGCGGGCGCAGGGACTGGGTGTCGTGTTTCTACTCGCGCCGACCTCGTCCGATGCGCGCATCCGCGCCATCGACAAAGCGAGCGACGGCTTCGTCTATTACGTCTCGACGACCGGCGTCACGGGCACGCGCAGCGAGCTCGATCCCGCGCTGCTCACGCGACTGGACGAAGTCCGCGGACGGCTGAAGCACCCGATCGCCGTCGGCTTCGGCATCTCGAAGCACGAGCATTACGAGCTGCTGCGCGATCGTTGCGACGCGATCGTCGTCGGCAGCGCGATCGTGCGCGCGATCGGCAACGGCGAGAGTGCGGGCGAGGTGGTGCGGCGAATCCTAGGACACGCCGGCGTCGTCAGCGGCTGATGCGATGGCGTCCGCGCCGTCGATGGGGGGCGCCGGCATTCGGCCGCGTCCCTGCGCCTGACGCACGATCGCGCAGATCTTTCCGTACGTCGCGCGCGCCTTGCGCTTGCGAAACGAGAAGCGCAGCGAGGCTTTCGAGCGGCGTCCGAAGATCGTGATCACGTCGACGCGCCACAGGAGCCGGATGAGAAACGCCAGCAGCGCGGGCACGCCGAACAAGGCGAGCGCGATCGCGCCGCCGATCGCCGCATCCGATCCGAGCATGGCGAAACCGATGGCAGGAATGCAGAACACCGCCGCGACCGAGCCCGTCACGCCGAGATACACCGAGCCGAACTCGCGGTGATACGTGACGAGCTGCACGTCGTCGTAGAGCACGCGGCGCTGTACGACTTCGTAATGCTCGCGCATCTCCACGTCGAACCCGTCGTCGGCCTGGTAGATGAGCTCTCGCGTGACCAGCGACGTCGACTTGCCGATGCGTTGTCTCATGGTGTGTTCACCAACGACCAGATGAGGAAGCCGATGAGTGCGAGGCCGCCGAGGACTTCCAGGATGGCGACGATGAGAACGACGATCGGACCCACGGTCGACCCGCCGCGCTCGCGGCGCTGGCGCCTGCCTTTGATCGCGTAATAGATCCCGACCGCGCCGAAGGGCACGCTGAGGAACATGAACGACAGCAGGAATCCGGCGAGGACGGCCGTGATGCCCATCGTCGAGTAATCGCGATAGCGCGTCGGCGCCGCCTGCAGCGAGCCCTCGGAGCGCACGCGGTCGAAGCACGACGGGCAGTACGTGCCGGTGCCGATGTTCATCTCACACAGCGAACAGATGAAGAGACCGCAGCGCTGGCAGCTCGCCACGGCGACGTTGCGCGCGTGATTCGCGCACGCGCTGCCCGCTTCCGGTCCCGCATTCACGAGCGTCGGCGCCGTAACGCGATGCTCGGGCGGATGGAACACCGTCGCCTCGAATGCCGAGTCGCAGCTCGGGCACGTCATCGTGCCGGTGCGCAGCAGCGAATTCGAAAGCGTGACGTCGCAGTGCGGGCACTGCGGGCCGTGGTAAGGCTCGGGCATCAGTACGTGTTGATGACGCGCGTGCCGGCCACCATGTCGTGCAGGGTCGTCTTCTCTTTCGTGAAGAACGCCGGGATGTAGTCGACGATCCAGAGACAGCCGAGGACGAGCTTCATTGCCGCGCGCCCCCAGGCCTGACCGCCGCTGATGGAGCTGCCGTCGGGCCGCACGACCTTCACCTTCAGCGCCATCTTCCCGACCGTCTGTCCATCCTTGAGCGAGAGCATGAGGCCCTCGTAGATGAACTGCACGAACATCAGCGGGATGCCGGCGAACGAGAGCAGCGGATGCGGCTCGCTGCCCTGACTGGCCGCGCTGAAGGAGACGAACATGATGATGAGGTAGAGCGGGAGGTTGATCAGCAGGCCGTCGACGAAGATCGCGCCGAAGCGCTTCCACGGACTGGCGAGGTCGATCTCCGACTTGTCCACGCCCGAGCGGACGTCGAGCAGTTGCTCTGTTTTGCACGTCGCGCAGTAGGGCCGTCCCTGAATGTCGACAGTGCAGTCAGTGCAGTACGGTGTCCCGCATCGGGCACAGCGGCGCACACCTTCGGTGACTTCGAGATGATTTCGGCAGACGAGCATGGGGGCATTGTAAGCGAGCTTAGCGGGGGAGGAGGAGCGAGAGACGAGGGGTAAGGGCGAGAGAGGAGGGCCAAGGGCCGAGGGCCGAGGGCCGAGGGGGCGCTTCGCGCCGGTACACCGAGGCGAAGCCCCCGTTTACCTCTCGGCACTCACCCTCATCCCGCGGCTCTCATCTCTCGGCCCTTGGCCCTCGGCCCTCGGCCCTCGGCCTCCGTCAGCCAAACAACACGGCCGTCAGATCCCGCACGAAATTCTCGCCGCTCATGTGCTCGGTCTCGACGTCGAGCTTCTTCCGATACATTGCCGCTACTTCCTCGAACAGGTCGTAGCGCGCCTCGGGTGTCATTCGCTCCGCGCGCAGACACAGCGTCAGCAGGAACTCGCGCTCTTCGAGGCTGATGCGGTGTTTCGCCAGACGCAGCACGCGCGGCGTGCGCAGGCTGTTGTGGCGCCGTTCGGAAGTGAGTTGCGCGCGATAGGCGAGCGGCTGCGCGTCGCGCACGACGAGCGTGTCCGCGACGATGTCGCCGAGGCGGCGGCGCGATTTCGAGAAGAGCGTGACGATCGCGGCGAAGCCGTAGAACATCGGCGCGAAATCGAGCGTGCGTGTGATGTTCCGCACGAGCGACTGGTACAGCGACACCGGCAGTCCGCGCGCGTCGACCACACGGATGCCGAGCGCGCGCTTGCCGGGCGTCCGTCCCTGCTTGCGCGTCTCGAAGTAGAGATGCCACACGAACGTCCCGAAAAAATTCAGCGTGACCGAGATCGCTCTGGCGATGCCGTTCGGAAGGACCGCGGAGAGCATGCCGTAGATCGTGGTCGCCGCGGCCATGATGATGATCGCATCGATCAGGACCGCGAGAAAGCGGCTGCCCGCACCCGCCGGTTCGAGGCGGATCGGCACATGCTCGGGCGTCGTGATCGTCAGCTCGTTCATTCGTCCGTCTTTCGCAGGAAGAGATACGACGTGAGGCCGAGAAAGAGCAGCGCGGCGACGGAGATCTTGAGCGCGTACGGAATCGTCTTCGCGGAGAACTGCGAGAACGAGCCTTCGATGATGCCGGCGAAGATCAGCACGATGGCGACGCCGATGATCATCCGCCACACCGACGGCAAAACGCGCCGCACCGACGCCGCACGGGAGAGATGGCCGGGCATCAGCAGCGCGCGTCCCATCACCAGTCCGGCCGCGCCCGCGAAGATGATGGCCGGCAACTCGAGCGAGCCGTGCGGACCGACCCAGGCGATGAAGAAGACCGTGACGTCGTCCAGCACGTAGAGTGTGCCGATCGCGCCGAGAATCACGCCGTTGTAGAAGAGGATGACGATGCCCATGACGAGCGTGAGCGCGCCGAGGGCGAAGGCGAGGAACGAGACGCGGATGTTGTGTGTGTACAGCGAGGCGCCGAATTCGAGCGCGCGTTCCATCGTCTCGATGCGCTCCTCGTTGCGCTCGATCTTTTCGACGCGCTCGCGCGGACTTTCGGTGAAGAACATCGCCGGCACGATGCGCTCGGCGTTCGCCGGATCGACGAGCACCGCGATCGAACCGAAAATCGCACCGCTGAGAAACGCGCATGCGGCGATGAGCACGTACAGTTTCTCGCGACGGAATGCCGCCGGAATCTCCCGCGTGACGAGCCGCACGAACGTCGCCCACACCGGCATGGCGTGCCCGGCGCGATAGATGTAGCGGTACGCGCGGCCGGTGAGCTGATTGAGATGCCCGAGGATCTCCGGATTGGCGGTGTGCGAGCGCGCGCGGTTGAGATCCGAGCACGTGCGGCGATACAGCTCCACGAGCTCGTGCATCTCCGTGCGCGAAAGCTCCGTATCCTCCGCGCGCTTCAACAGCGCGTCGAGGTCGTTCCAGACCGGCTGGCGCTCGACGAGGAAGCGGTCGATGTTCATGGGTTGAGCTGTCGATTCGGATGTAGAGCAGTAGAGCTGTAAAGCTGTAAGGCTGTAGAGGGGCAAAGCCATGACGGCTGGCTCGCCCCCTTTACAGCTCTATAGCTTTACAACTTTACAGCTCCAGCTCTACATCTCCCTCGTCACAGCATCTGCCTCCTCTTGATCTCGATGTACGCGTTCACGGCGTCGATGCCCCAGTCCTCCGCCGTCGATTCGACGACCATCGCGCCGCGGGAGCGCAATTCGCGGACGAGCTCCGCGCGTGCGAGCCAGAGGTCGCGTGCGACGAGGGAGCGCGAGAGCTCGTTGCGGTCGGCGGGGAGCATCCTGGCTTGCGCGGCGAGATCGCGATCGGTGAGGACGACGAATAGCGGCAGGTGCTGCGGCGCGAGCATGTCCACGGCGCGGAAGAGATCGTGACGCTCTTCGCGCTCCGGCAGCACCGTGAGAATCAGAACGAG
The DNA here is from genome assembly GCA_035629395.1 of Thermoanaerobaculia bacterium. Classification (GTDB taxonomy): domain Bacteria; phylum Acidobacteriota; class Thermoanaerobaculia; order Gp7-AA8; family Gp7-AA8; genus QHVT01. The sequence goes on along the minus strand of DASPHZ010000072.1, from coordinate 6,709 downwards.
TGTGCGATGGCGCAACCGGCGCCGCAGACTCGCGGCCATCGCCAGATAGTCCGTGTGCCGGTACGCGGCTTCGAGCTGCGTGACGTACGCGGTGATCGCACGCAAATGCGCGGAACCGCGTCCCGATCCGAGGCCTTTGTCCACCGCGGTGTCGAACGACACGATGCCGGTCTTGTCCTCCATGCGATTGCAGATGTAGCTGATCAGGACCGCCGCGTTGACGGCGTGATCGAGGCGCGTGATCTGCTCGACGCGCGCGGCCATGCGATGGCCGGAGTCGAGGACGAGGAGGACGTCCTGGCTGCGCTCCATGCGGAACTCGCGCACGATGAGACGTCCGTGCCGCGCGGAGGCTTTCCAGGCGATGTCGCGATAGTCGTCGTCGCGCACGTAGTCGCGCAGACGATCGAAATCGCGGCCTTTGCCGATCTTCGGCGCGGTGCGCGCGCCGAGGGAGCGGAGCGCGAATTCGTTCAGGCGCTTGTGCATGCGGGCGACGGCGCGCAGGTTCGGCAGCACGTGCACGGTCGAGGTCGGGCCCGCGGACACGATGCGCTCGACGAGGCCGAACATCGTCGCCGCCACGTAAAGCGGCTCGACCTCGGCCGTACCGCGCGCGATGCCGCGGATGTTGAACGCGACGTCGAGCACTTCGCCCGCGCGGCAGATTGCGCTGGCGACGCTCGAGCGCGGCTCGACGATGTCCGGCCACGGCTGCCGCACCGTCAGTTTCAGGGATTGACGCGCGCTGATGCGCACGGAAACGTCTTCGCGCTCGTCGAGCGGAATGGCGAGCTTGTCCTGACGCTCGACGCGAATGTCGGCGCGGCGCAGCGCGATCGCTTCGAGCACCGTCAGAATCGCCAGCGCGAGCCCGAACGCCGTCACCACCCACACGACGACCGGCACGACCGCGATCAGCAGCGCGGACGCGGCGAGGATCATCGCGAGGCGGATGAGCCGTGGGCCGGGACGCATGATTTAGCGCGAGCTCCTCATCGAGCGGCGGCGAGGAGGCCGGCGCTCCGCGAACCGTGTCATCGCGGCACTTCCACCTGATCGAAAATGCGCTTGAGCAGATCCTCCAGCGCCATCCCCTCCATCTCCGCCTCGGGGCTGAGCGTGATGCGATGCGTGACCACCGGCGCGACGAGCGCCTTCACATCGTCGGGCGTGATGAAGTCTCGCCCTTCGAGGGCGGCCGTCGCGCGGCTCGCCTCGAGCAAAGCCAGCGACGCACGCGGGCCCGCTCCGATCTGCACCGATTCGTCGCGCCGTGTGCGCGATACCAGCTCCTGAATGTAGCGGATGATGTGCGGCTCGACGCGCACCCCCGTCGTCACCGTCTTCCGCGCCTGCAGCAGCTCTTCGCCGGTGATCACCGGTTGCAGCGACGCCGCGACGTCGTCGTGCAGACGCCGTCCCGCCGCGTACTCCTCGACCATCCGCACTTCGTCTTCCGCGGCCGGAAAGTCGATGTTGATCTTGAACAGAAACCGGTCCCGCTGCGCCTCGGGCAGCGGATATGTCCCTTCGAACTCGACCGGGTTCTGCGTCGCGAACACGGTGAACACGGGCGAGATCTTGTAGCGCGCGCCGTCGATGGTCGCGGAGTTTTCCTGCATCGATTCGAGCAGCGCGGACTGCGTGCGCGGGGGCGTGCGATTGATCTCGTCGGCGAGCAGGATGTCGGTGAACACCGGGCCGGCCCGGAACACGAACTCCTGCGTTTTCTGATTGAACACGTTCGCGCCGAGGAGGTCCGAGGGCATGAGATCCGGCGTGAACTGGATGCGGCGGAAGCGGCATCCGAGGAGTCGCGCCAGGGAGAGCGCGAGCAGCGTCTTGCCGGTGCCCGGCACCCCTTCGAGCAGCATGTGGCCGCCCGCGAGCAGCGAGGTGATGGCGAGCTTCTTCACCTGCGGCTGCCCCATGATCACCCGATCGAGCTGCGCGCCGAGCGCGGCGAAGCGGGAAGAGATTTCCTGGATCGAGTTCATGCGATTCTCCTGAATGCGTCGTTGAGCGTGTCGAGCTGTTTCTGAAAGACGGCGCGCGGCATCTTCCCCTCGCCGCGCGGCGGCACGAGACCGCCGGTCAGCTCGGCCACGCGCTTGTGCAGCGCCTCGCCGCGCAGTCCGGTGTTGTGCGCGACGGTGCGCATGAGCGCGTCGTGATAGAGCACGATGGCCTCGCTGTCGTTCGTGACTTCCTGATAGAGCGCGCCGAGGGAGCGGACGAGATCGACCGCGTCGCTGCGGGTCTCGCGATAGTCCTCTTCGGCAGGACCGATGCGCCGCCCCTCGCGCCAGAAGACCAGCAGCGCGGTGACGCCGGTGAGCAGGAGGAACATGCCGAGGTTCCACTCTTTCGCCAGGGCGAAGGCGCCGTCGTCACTGACGATGCCGTGCAGCACTTCGTCGAAATAGACAGGACGCTTCTCGCCCGCCAGTGCGGCGAGCAATCCGAGATGGTCAACGAGTTGATCGTTCTGCAGGAGCTCCGGCGCGGAGAGGACGTACAGCTCGCCGTTGCCGATGCGCTCGCGCGCCAGCAGCACGTACTTGCCGAGCGTGAACAGCGGCAGCATGCGTGGCCGAAGCTCGGTGAAGGCGACCGCGCCGCCGTTTCTCAGCTCGATGTCTTTCACCGACGGCCAGATCGGGAAGACCTTCGGCGCGACATCGGCGCTGACCGGTACCGCCGTGAGCGCGCCGAGCCGCGCCGCGATGACGAAGCGTCCGCCGCCGCGCACGAACGCGTCTTCGCGCGGGTTGAGCATTGCGCGCTTTTTCGGCGCCGGTGGTCCGACCTGATTCGCGTCGAGGTCTTCCGGATCGAAGAACGTTTCGAACTCGTGCGCCACGCGGAACACGACCGCGTTCGGCTCCACGGTCTGACGGCCGAGCGGGCGCGTGAGCTGCCCGACCTTGCGTCGCTTTGCCAGATATCCGTACGCGAGCGACAGTCCCTCTTTCGACGTGTTCTCGGTCGAGTACGCGTCGTACACGCGCTGCGATGCGCGCCGGTCCGTGACGATCCACAGGATGCCGAGCGTGGCGAAGGCGGCGAGGGCGATGATGAGCGGCAGCGCGCGTCTCACGCGGCACCTCGCAGTGCGGTGAGGATGCGTTGCGCGCGCTCGCTGCAGTGGTCGAGCGCGTCGGGCGTGCTCTGCTCCGAACCGTACCACTCCTGTTCGAAGCGGCGCGTCAGCTCGATCATCTCCGGCCGCCACGCCAGCGACGGCGCGAGCGTCGCCACGTACTCCCAGTTCGTGCGGCCTTTGCGGAAGTGCAGGACGCCGCTGTTGTACGACGTCACGAGCACCGCGTGATACCAGGCGCGGATGGCCTCGCGAAATTTTCCGGCGGCGGCGAGTTGCGCGGCGTAGCGCTCCCACTCCGTCGCGCCGCGCGACAGCGGGTCGTCGTCGCGACGCGAGGACATGGGTTCGCTCGAAACGAGCGGCGTCGCCGCCGCGCGGCGCGCGCGGCGGATCACCTGCACGGCGATGACGACGATCATCAGCGCGATGGCGATCGTCACGGCGATGACGAGCCAGCGCATGCCCGGCGTCTCCGTCGGCACGCCGGCCTCGAAGAAGAGGCTGAAGAACCACTCCGCGATCGCGCTGACCACCTTCGCGATCCACCGATACACCTGCGCGATCCCCTCGGCCAGTTGCTCCATGTACGAATGGCTGCCGGGGGCGGTGGTCTGGATCGTGCCGCCGGGCGCGAGCTCGGGCATCTTCTGTTCGGCCGCAACCTGCTGCAGGAGTTTCGGATCGGGTGCGGGACCCGCGACGCCGCTGAGCTGCAGCTCGCGGATGGTGATGTCGATGCGCGAGACGAGCGAGCGATCGCCGCGCTGCGCGTTCTCGATGGCGGTGATCAGCGACTCGTCGGTGTGAAATCGTCCGCCGGACCACACGACTTCGCTGTTGCGATACCGCGCCGCTTCCGTGCGTGCCTGCACGACGTTGCCTGCCGCGAGATGCGTGCGCCAGCGGCGCAGTGCGGCGACGTAATCGGATACGGAGTAGGTGCCCGCGTGCGCACTGGCGGCGGCGAGCAGGAGGAGGATCGCGAGCGCGCGTCTCACGATGCCTCCTTCAGTTCGCGGAACCAGGTCCGTAGATCGTCGCCGCTTTCCTCCGCGCCCGACTTGCGCACGTAGATCACGTGCGCGGCGACCCAGAACGGCTCGAGCAGCACGAATGCGCCGGCGATGAGGACGAACCAGTAGCGGCGGTTGAAGCGGCTGAAGAGGATCTCCCAGTTCGGCGCGTCGAAGCCGCCGATCGCGCCGGCGAGCCACGTCAGGAGGCTGAGGCCGTACGCGAGATTCAGCATGGCGACCAGCGTCGCCACGAAGAAGACGAACACGAGCGCGAAGGGGATGCCGAGGCGTTTCGTGTGGCGGAAGATCAGCGTGAACGGGGTCTTCAGCGAGACGCGCTGGTTCATCGAGTAGGTCCCGACGGCGACGCCCGCGAACATGATGGCCACGACGAAGCCGAAGACCGTGAAGACGGTCAGCCAGCCGAGGAGCATGGAGGCGGAGGCGGTGAGGACGTAGCAGGCGAAGGCGGCGGCGCCGATGCGGAACGGCTCGCGGCCACTCACACGGCCGCGTCCCATGGCCAGCGTGCACGCGCGCGCGTAGACCGCGCGGCCCCACAGCGTGAGCAGCACGCTGCCGACGATGAGGTTGGCCGTGCCGCCGAGGAGATTGCCGTAGCGCGTGGCTTCACTGCCGACCTCGAAGAGCTGGTCGAGGAAGACGGCCTGCAGGAATCGATAGGGGATGGAGGTGAGGATCAGCAGCGCGGCCCACGGCGACAGCGTGGCGGCCACCACTTCCGCGGCTTCGTCGAGGACGGACGTCGTGGAGAGCGGCGCGCGAATCAAAACAGACCCGTGATCGCGGCGCCCGTCCACACCATCACGCGCGCGCCGGCGTACAGAAGAATGAGCGACACCAGGACCACTCCGATCCACGACAGCACGGGCGAGCGCCGCACTTTCGGCCCGCGTTTCGCGGTGAGACACGCGGCGCAATGCCAGATGCCGTCCCACTGCGTCGCGCATTCCTGACAGAGCGTCTTCGTGCACGCCATGCAGCGCGCGAACGCGGGACGCTGTTCGTGCACCGAGCATCTCTGGGTGGCGGGGAGCATGGCCCGGCAGTGTAGCAGCGGCCTTGACGGATTCGCAGTCCCGCGCGTACTCTCAATGCCGATGAATCACAACGCTCCGCGCTTTGCGTATTACTACGGCTACTTCACGTAGCGTGGGGCCATGCTGCGCCCCGCGAGACGGGGCGCTCGGCCGGTGACGGCACATCGAGACCTCTTCCCGCGGGCGGGAAGGGGTTTTTTGCTTGATGACGCAACTCGATGCCGAAGCCGAACTGAAACGCCTCCGCGAAGCCATTGACCGCGTCGACGAGGTGCTGGTCAAGCTCCTCAATCAGCGCGCCAAATACGCGGTCGAGATCGGGGAGATCAAAGGTCTGCTCGGCCTCCCCATCTACAGCCCCGAGCGCGAGAAGGAAGTCCTCCACCACGTCGAGTCGCGCTCCGACGGTCCTCTCGAGGCCGCGGCCATCCGCCGCCTCTTCGAACGAATCATTGACGAATCACGACGGGTCGAGCGCGAGTCCGCGCAGCACTCATAAGGAGAAATTCATGGTCATCGTCATGCAGAAACATGCCTCCGACGCCCACATCGAGCGCGTGGTCGCGGAACTGAGCTCGCGCGGATTCGACGTGCATCGCTCCACCGGCTCCGACCAGACGGTCCTGGGCGTCGTGGGCCGCGTCGACACCATCGACCAGCGCGAATTCGAATTGTTCGACGGCGTGCAGGAAGTCGTGCGCGTCAGCGAGCCTTACAAATTGTCCAGCCGCACGTGGCGGCGCGAAAAGACGATCGTCAATGCGCGCGGCGTCGAGATCGGCGGCGACAAAGTAGTGATCCTGGCCGGCCCGTGCACGATCGAGAACGAGGAACAGATGTTCGAGACCGCACGCCGCGTGGCTCGTGCCGGTGCGCGCGTCCTGCGCGGCGGTGCGTACAAGCCGCGTACCTCGCCGTATGCGTTTCAGGGGATGGGCGTCGAGGGATTGAAGCTCCTGCGCGCGGCAGGCGACGAGAACGACATGGCCACTGTGTCGGAAGTGATGGAGATCGGGCAGATCGAGAAGATGCTCGATTACGTCGACATCCTTCAGGTCGGCGCCCGCAACATGCAGAACTACAATCTGCTATCGGCCCTCGGCCAGGTCCGCAAGCCGGTCCTGTTGAAGCGCGGTATGTCCGCCACCATCCAGGAATGGCTCCTCGCCGCCGAGTACATCATGGCCGGCGGTAATTACGACGTCATCCTGTGCGAGCGCGGCATTCGTACGTTCGAAACGTACACGCGCAATACGCTCGATATCTCCGCAATCCCCGTCATCGACAAACTCTCGCATTTACCGATCATTGCAGACCCCTCGCACGCAGTCGGCCGCCGCGACAAAGTCATGCCCGTCGCCCGCGCCATCGTCGCCGCCGGCGGCGACGGCGTGCTCATCGAAGTGCACCACGATCCGGAAAAAGCAGTATGTGACGGCCCACAATCGCTTTACCCGGATCAATTTGCGCGGCTAATGGACGAATTGCGCATCATTGTGCCGGCGGTGGGGCGGAGTATTTGA
>DASPHZ010000071.1:0-25741 GCA_035629395.1 Thermoanaerobaculia bacterium | reverse complement strand
GGAGACAGGATCACGCTCGGACGACCTAAATCTCATCGCAGGTACGCCGCAGATATCGCGCATCTTCTGAAAACCAGGTTCGCTCACTGCAACGCGATCGTGTTGCAGATCTCGCGAGCATGCGGAGAAAAACGCGTTTCGTGGCCCTCCACAACAGAGATGGACGTCTTCAGAGAGGAGCGCTGCTGATGGCCTTCCGCGAAACGCAGGAGTTCAGCGACGGCTATGTGATCTTTTCCAATGGCGCGCAGGTCCGTTTCCGCGCGCCCGTCGCAGGCATTGCACGCCAGCGCGTCGCATCGCCCGGCCGGATGCGCATCGAGCGGACGCCGGCCGAGCAGGAGCTGCCGCACGAGCTCCAGCGCGCGCTCGACGAGCACGAAGTCATCGAAGAAGCGACACAGCAGTTCGAGTTGCGCGCCGTGCCGGATGATGATGTCGCCGAGCTCGTGCCGCCGGCGACAGCAGTGCCCGAGGGATTCGCGCGCGTCCTGCTGTATCGCGACGAATCGGGCGGCATCTCATGGCACTTTCCGCAGTCGTTCCTCCCTCTGGGCCAGATGAGGGTGATGCGGCCGATAGTGCTCGGCGAGCGCGACGAAAGCTCCGTGGCGAGAATCGCTGCTGACGCACGAAATGAGATTTTCCGTGTTCCGATGCGCACCGCCGCGGCGCGAACGGCGGAGTCCTCGCACCTCGCTGGATTCGGAGAGCGCTCGATCTTCGGCCATCTCGGCCGCAAGATTTTCAAGTTCCTATTGTTGCCGATTGCGGCACGCGTCCTGGCCGAGCCGATGCGCGACCTCCTCGAAGTTTGGGAGAAGCGCTACCGCCCCGAGATGTTACGCACGCTGACGCCGCAGAATCTCGACGGCGCGGCCGAGCCGTTCACCGAGTTCGAGCACCTCGCGTCGGGACGCGCGCTCCTCGTCGTGCACGGCATCTTCAGCTCGACGCGCGGGATGCTGTCGCGGCTCGCACCCTCGCAATTGCAGGATCTGCACGATCTGTACGGCGGACGCGTGATCGCATTCGACCACTTCACGCTTTCACGCTCGCCACGCGACAACGCGCGATTGCTCCTCGAGCAGCTCGCGCGGACCGAACGGCACTATGAGTTCGACATCCTCTGCCACAGCCGCGGAGGCATCGTTGCGCGTGCACTGCGCGAGCTCGGAACGGAGTTGCACGGCGCGCGCGCGGCAACGTTCCACAAGATCTTCTTCGCCGCGACGCCGAACCACGGCTCCGCGCTCGCCAACGTGGAGCGCATTCACAACCTGCTCGACGTCTTTACGAACATCGGCGCGGTGCTCACGGGCGGCGCGGTTGCGGTGACGCTCGAGCTGGTGATGGCGGCGCTGAAGCTGATCGCGTACACCGGCATCACCGAGGTGCCCGGCATCGCGGCGATGGCGCCGGGAGAGCGAGGATTCATCGAAGGAACGCTGAACGCGCGTGCGATCGAGGAGCCGGAGGATTACGCCGCGGTCGCCGCGAACTTCGAGCCCAATGCCACGACGCACAGCGGGTTCTTCATCGGCGCCGACAACGTGATCGACCGCGTCTTCGGGCGTCAAACCGAGAATGACCTCGTCGTTCCCACGCGCGGCGTCTTTTCCAGCCTCGGCGCGAATCGCGTCGACATCGACCATCACGTCTATCGTGACCGCCTCTGGCACACGGAGCTGTTCGGCGACCGGCTGACGATCGAGCGGGCAATCGAGCATTTCCGCGTCGGGCGGGCACGCCCGCGCGCACTCGAAATTCCGCTTGAAACGAACGAAGTCGTCTTCGGGAAGGTGAGCAGCGTCGATGATCTTTACGAGCGGACCGCCGAAGCACCGGCAGTGGAGGTCGAGCGCATCCCCGAGATCCGCTTTCACGAGCGTGTGGAGTCGAGCGCAGAGAACGAGCTGATCGTGCGGCTCTCCGCGGCCGACGCTGCAAATTTCCATCGCGCGGTGACGCGGTTTCTCATTGATGAAGGGCGGCAATCCGTTGAGGTGAGGGTCGAGCTTTTCGCCCCCGGATTCGATGTACGCCCCGGCGCCGTGCAGACGCTGACGGTCGGACGCACGTTCGATGCGAACGCCGAGATCGCGCGGTACCACCTCATCGGGCATGTTGTCCCGCAGCCGACGCGGCGCGAGATCACGGCCGACTTCAGTATCGCCGGCGTCTCCGTTGGCGGCGTCGCGCATGTGACCTGGGTCGCGCCGCCGGGTGCTGGCGGCGGCGCACGCAATGAGCCGTTCGCACCGCGATTTCACACGCTGGCGGCGCGGCGTGAAGCGGCGGAGCTCAAGATCGTCGCACGCGACAAAGGCGATGGCCGCAGGTTCGCCGTTTCCCTCACAAGCGGCATTCCGGGCTTCGATGTATCGGATCTCGATTGCGGCGAGCTCACCACGGATGAGGCTGGAGCCGCCGGCTACATCGACCGCTTTCTCGCGCCCGTCATCAATGCGCGTCCTGACCCCGCGATCGCAGGTGCGAATTTCCAGACGTTATACGACGCATGGCAGGTGCGATTCCTCAACGAGCTGACGCAACTCGGGAACATCCTGTGGGGCTGGCTTCCCGCTGATTTCCAGCGGTTCTATTTCGAGTTGCATGACGCCGGCGTGGCGCCACGCTCCATCCAGATCGTCAGCGACGACATGCTCTTCCCGTGGGAGCTGGTCGTGCCGTGGCGCAATGTGCGTGGACGGCGCGATCCACTCGCGCCGTTGGGCATGGCGCACGCGCTGGGACGCTGGCGTCCGGGCCTCTTCAACAAGCCGGAGCCGCAAAGGTATCCGGTTGCGAAAATCGCGGTGATCAACCCGAAATACGCGCCTCCGTTCACGCTGCCGGCGTCGCATCAGGAGGCGGCGGCGCTCGAGCATCTGTTCGGCACCGTCTGCGAGATCGTCGATCCCTGCGACTCCAGTACGGTGCAGACGTCTGTACTGCGAGCGAACGGCATTCAGATCGTGCACTTCACCGGTCACGCGAATTTCGACGCGTCGATTGCCGATCGCAGCGCGCTGCTGCTCGTGAACAACTTCGAGCTCACGGCCGCGGCGTTTGGCACCAGTGACATCACGGCCGCCGCTCCGATCGTGGTGCTCAATGCATGCAGCGTCGGCCAGAGCGGCCTCACCGCGGGCCGCGCAAGCGGTTTCGCCGAGCAGTGCCTCAAGGGTGGATGCAGCGCCGTCATCGCGACGTACTGGCCGGTGACCGACGTCTCCGCCCGCGATTTCTCGATTGCCTTCTACACGAAGCTCCGCAATGGGCAGAGCTTCGGCGAAGCACTGCAGGAGCTGCGCTTCGATCACAGCAGCGACTCCACATACCAGGCTTACACGTTTTTCGGCGATCCGCTCGCACGCATCGTTGTCTGAAGGAGGAGAACATGGCTCGTTCCACCATCCCGTACGATCCGCATTTCCTTGGCCGTGGCATCGTCGTGCCGTTGCCGGAGCCATCCGACGAGTTGCGCGATCAGCTCGTTCCTGTCGACGGATCGCACGTGCTCGATTACGTGCATTTCTCGCTCGCGATGCATCGCGAACGGCACACGGCGGTCTTCAGCGCGTGCAACATCGACGGCAGCCGCGTCGTGAAAGTGCCGAACCACGACAAGACGTGGAAGATCGACGACCGCCTCGGCGACTACCAGCTCGGTCCCGAGGCGTACAGCAACAATGCGTGGGACAAGGGACACCTCACCAAGCGCGAGGACGTGCTGTGGGGCACGCCCGCCGAAGCGCGTGCAGCGAACGACGCGACGTTCTATTACTCCAATGCGGCGCCGCAGCACGGCCACTTCAACCGCGACGAATGGAAGCGGCTGGAAGACTGGTTCTTCGGATGGGCGAGCGACGAGGATTACCGCCTGAACGTGATCACCGGCCCGGTGATGAGCCCGAGCGATCGGCGGCTATCCGAGGGCGACCCGCGGCTCGAGCGCGCGCGCATTGAGCTCGATCCTGACCAGATTTTCATTCCTGCCGTCTTCTGGAAAATCATCGCCGTGCGCCACAAGGACACTGACGATCTGAGCGTCGCTGCATTCGCGATGCGGCAGTCGAAGATGTGGCAGGACCTGCAGGGGCACAAGCTGCTGCGCCTGACGGTGCATCAGGTCAGCGTCGACGCCATCAGTGCGTGGACGGGACTCCACTTCGGTCCACTGCATGCCGCCGACGTTCTCCGGATTCATGAGGAGCGCTCGGTCTTCGCGCGCTCGGCGGAAACGGGCGACGCGATCTGGCCGATCATCTCGTCATTCGATGACATCATCGCTCCACCGGCTGGCCGTTCGATTCACGGTGGCCGCATGCGAATCGCGGAGAGCGTGTCGAAATCGGGCTGCGGTTGCGGCGGCGCGGATCTCGACGTGCGCGCCGTGCTGGAATCGCTGACGCAGGATGTCGCGCGCGTCACGGAAGCGGTGGCGGCGCATCTGCCGCCGGGCGGCACGCAGCGTTCAATTCGCGCTGACCGTTCGATCGTCGTCGACGATGCGCCGCGCACCGTCGATGGAGCGTCCGTTCCGACGACAGAGGAAATTCTCGGACGCGTACGTTTCGACCCGCAATCGGCTTCGCTGGTGCGCGTCGTCGGTGGCCAGGAGGTCGCCGAAGGTGAGCTGATGTCGACGTGCTGCCTCGGTACGGCACAGCAGTTCCGCTGCACGGGCATTCTCATTCACCCGCAGGTCGTCGTCACCGCGGCGCACTGCCGATCGAATCTCACGCGCGCGTTCTTCGGTGGCCCGAGGATTCCGCCCAACGGCAAGGGACAGGTCGTCCGCGTGCGCAGTGCGGTCGTGCACCCGCGATACAACAGCTTCGCGCTCGTGCACAACGACATCAACGTCGTGATCCTGAATGACGCAGTCGCCATCGAGCCCACGCCCATTGCGACGACCGCGGAGATTGGCGCCGCGACCTCCGTGGAGTTGGCTGGCTTCGGATACAACGACGGCGTCGCGCAACTCGGCTTCGGCGTGAAGCGGCGGGTCACCGTACCGATGGCTGCAGTGCGCCAGTCCGACGCGCAGGATTTTTCGGAGGCCGAACGGGTTCTCGGTTTTTCCTCGCACCATGAGTTCGTCGCCGGCCGCAAGCTCCTCGGCAAGGACTCCTGCAACGGCGATAGTGGCGGCCCCGCCTTCATCGAAGTGGGCGGCGTGCTGAAGGTCGCCGGCGTGACGTCGCGCGCCACTGACGAGGCGACACGCGACACGCCGTGCGGCAGCGGCGGCATCTATGTCCGCCTTGATGTCTATCACGACTGGATCGTGGAGGTGGCGTCGTCGTTCGGGATCGACTTGTAGGGAGCCCTCGTGTGAAGTAGAGGACGTCTCGAATGGCGGGCAAAAGGACTAAGCGAGGGGACGCGTAGTTGGGCACCGGGCTGGGGACGGCGCCGAATCCGCGACCGCCGACATGACGGAAGACTACGATACGCAGCTCCTTGTTCCTCCTGCGCCGGTTCCGGCGCACCCGTCTTCACGATCCGCAGAGCGGCACGATCGGTCCGGCCATGTGGGCAGGCGGGATAGAAGTGCGTCGGCGCGTCCACTCTTTAGTGTGAGCCTCTCTAGAGCTTGGTCGAAAACAGGATCATTTACGTATGTAACGCCAGTAATCGGAAGCAGGTATAGGCGGGCAATCAAATCTGGCGTGTCGAAGACGGCTGCTGCCGCTGCCGCCCCTACAGGTCAGTAAGAAGCTGAAACAAAACTCACACCTGACAACCTCGTTCACCCGCCCGTTTCCACCTCCGCCAGGTTGTCCTCCCGTTCGCGCTCGATCAGCTTGCGATTCGGATCGACGCCGGCGAGGGCCGGCTCCTGCGGCACGATGATGCGGATGGTCTGCGTGCCGGTGCGGATGCGATGGCGGGTTACGTAAACCGGGACATCCTTTCCGGCTGCGAAGGTGCCGACTTCGATGAGGTCATTCATCGGCGTCGCGGTTTCGACGCCGCTGCCGTCGGCCCTCAGCTTCTGCGCCATCACCTCGAGCGTCACCTCGTATTTGCCATCGGATAGACGGCGGCTCGTGGCACGCTGCGTCTTCACGTCCCATAGCGTGATCGTCTCGAAGAGGTCGGTGAGCAGGGGATACAAAGACGGGGGCGTGACCGCGCGCAACTCCGCATAGAGGTCGAGTGACGTCGGATACGGCGGTCCCGATCCGCGGTACTTTTCGAGAAAGCGGCGCAACGCGCCATTGACCGCTTCGGTGCCGATGTGCTCGCGCAGTGTGAACATCACCACGGCGCCTTTGCCGTAGGAGACGTGTGGATGGTCCTCGACTTCCAGCAGCGGTACGTCTTTGCCCGTTTCGCCGCGCACCTGGAGATAGCGGTTCATCTGAAAGTCATAGACGCGACGCGCCTCGGCCGGGCCGAGAACCTTCTCCGTCACGAGCATGGCGCTGTAGTTGGCGAGCGTTTCGGACACGAACCCGCGTCCCTTCGCATAGGCCGGCCGGACCTGTCCGCCGAACCACTGATGCGCGACCTCGTGCGCGGTTCCGAAGAACGTCAGGTCGACGATGCCCGGTCCCGTACGAGTGATGAAGTTCGGTTCCGCGAGCGCGAGCGCGGACGGGAACGCGCGGCCATTGATGCTGTACGGCGGCACCTCGACGATGCGCATCTCGCGATACGGAAACGGCCCGTATGCGGACGTGTAGTAGTCGAGCGCCCCCTTCATGCCGGACATCATCCGATCGAGATTCACGCGATGCGCCGGGTGATGAAAGATCTCGAGATCCACATCCTTCCATCGATCCTTTGACACGGCGTACTTTGCCGAGAACACCGCCGTGCCGAACGTCTCCGGCACGCGCGTGCCGTAATGAAAATAGCGGCGGCCATTTTCCGTCCAACTGCGGCGCAGCACGCCGGGAACGACCGCGATCTGATCGGCGGCGGTGCCGACGATCGTCTCGACGTGCATGCGAGCGCCATCGCGATACCTGTGGAAATACTTCCGTGCCGCGGGGTCACCGGGCCCGGGCATCGGTTGCGGCGGCAGGCCGTAGACCTTCCGATCGAAATCCGTCGCCACCTCGAGCCCCGGTTGATAGCCGATGAACGGGAGCAGCCGCCTGTCGAAGTAGGAGCCGTTGCGAACGACGTCCGTCTGTGAGCCGCCGTGCTCGAAACCGAGCGGGCGCAATGCGGTGTCGAAGGTGAATTGCATCGATTCGCCCGGCGCCAACGCGCGCTCGAGCGCGAAGATCCGGTACCCATGTTTCGGATCGACGAGCTCGGTCTTCGAAGCGCGGTCGAATTGCATCGACCGCACTTCGTAGTCGCCGCCACCGGGAGTCTCGACGTGCACGGAGCGGATCGGCACGCCCGTCTGATTGACGAGCCTGTACGAGCCCTTCATGTCGACGGCCGGCGTATCGGGATAAACCTCCAGCCGCAACTGTGCGCCGGTGATGACCGGCTGCGGCAGATTCTCGTATTGGCCGTAACGTCGTTCGTACTCGGCCTTCGGCAATCCCGCTTTCTGCGGCGGGAGGTACGCGTTCAGTACGTTCGTGTTGTAGAAGATGAACCCACCAATCGCGAGGATGAGCACGACCGCGAGCGTGGCCAGACGCGCGGTTCGCGCGGTGAAGCGCGCACGTGCGGTCGCGAGCCGCTGACGCATGCCGAGCTCCGGTCCGCGCACCCAGAAGAGCATCGTCACGATGGCGAGCAATATCGCCCACGACGCCCAGTAGAGCTTGAACCAGACGAACGGCGTGACGAATGGGCCGAAGCCGTTCATCTCCGAGTACGTGAATCCCGGACCGGCGTTGTAGATGAGCAGGTGATGGATCGAGGACAGCGCGGAGTTGTTGAGGTAGGCGGCCAGCAGGACGAGCACATGTCCGACGTATTTGTGGTTGACGAGGACGTGCACCGTCAGTGCGAAGACCGCGAGCAGGATGTACTCGACGAGATTCCATCCGAACAAAATGCGCACGTACAGGCCGGGCTCGAATTTGTAATAGCCGTGCAGCGCCTGTAGCAGCATGCCGCCGATCATGAACGCGAGCTGGAACAGCGCGATGATCGAGACGAGCGCCAGGAAACGCCCGAGCAGGACGACGCCGGTGCGCACAGGGGCGACGTCCGCAATCTGCGCTGCTCCCGTCTCGCGGTCTTTCCAGACCAGCTCACCCGCGAAGAGCGCGATGACCAGCCATGGGATGGCGATGACGCTCTGCGACAAAACGACGCCCGCGACGAGATGCGTGACCGGCCACGTGACGGTGTCGAATGCGGTCGCGCCGACATTCCAACCCATGATCACCACGAGCCCGATCGCCGCGAGGAATGTCACCGGAAACGCGAAGCCCGACATCGCTTCGCCGAGCGACTGGCGCGTCACGGCCAGCGTCTGACGCATGCGCGTGCGCGAGCCGAACACGCCGCGGTGCTGCGGCACCGTTCCGGAATGTCGCTTCTGTCGCTCGTCCACCGCGGGAGCGTCGACCGTCTTGCTGCCGCGACCGCGTTCTTTGCGCTGCGTGAATCGGAACGTGCGCTGCAGGACGGCGAAAAGCACCGCGGCGATCGCGAGCCAGAGGAGCCGGTTCCACAACAGCATCGACGGGAACCCGATCAGGCGCACGTTCCGCTCCGATGCCGTCCAGTACGCCGTCATGGCCTTCAACGCGTTGATCCCGAGCGGGTCCGCGAGTGCGGACAGGATCGGATTCGTGATGCCGCTCCAATAGCCCGCGGCCACGAGGTATCCGACGAAGATCGCGATCGCGCCGAGGTAGACGGGGACCGCCCGGCGGGTGAGGGCGGCGATCGTGAAGAGGATCGCGCCGGCGAGCACGACGTTCGGCAGGAGGAACAGCAGCACCGGCTGCAGATACGCCACGAAATGGTTCGGGCCGAACGCGTCGCGCGGGAGATACGGCATCTTCGTGCCGATGGCGAGCCCGATCGGGATCGCGAGCACGAGGATGCTGTTGATCGCCAGCGCTGCCAGGAAACGGCCGCCGACGTACTCGGCGGGTCGGAGCCGCGTGGTGAAGAGGAGCGGATCCATTCCGGCCGCGCGGTCGCGGATGGCGGCGTCGGCGAAGAGGCCGGCCGTCACGAGGATGCTGAACAGCCCGAGGAGCGCCATTTTTTCCGCAACGCCTTGCGGTGCGTTGACGTGGATCGGGTTCGTGCCGGTGACGGCGACGTGCATGATGTAGAACCCGAGGAAGAGCAGGATTCCAGCGTAAAGCCACGTCGATACGGACCGCAGGCGGTGCGAGAGCTCGTAGCGAAAGACTTCCCCGAACCTCATGCCGCCGCCGCCGCCCGCGCTCCGCGGTGACCGGCCATGACGGCGAAGTAGACGTCTTTGAGGTCGGGCTCGACCGGTTCGAAGCCGGATCCCGGCGACTCCTCGGCATACACGTGCGCGATGGTCTGTCCCGCGAGCAGCTTCGTCGAGATCACTGAATGTTGGCTCTCGAGCGCGGGGAGCTCCTCACGCGTCACCGAGCGGCGCCAGATCCGCCCTCGCATGTCCGCGATGACGCGCGCAGGCGTGCCGGCGAGGAGGATCTCGCCGCGGTCGATGATCGCGAGATTGCTGCACAGCTCCTCGACGTCTTCGACGATGTGCGTCGACAGGATGACCGCACTCGCTTCGCCGATCTCGCTCAGCAGGTTCAGAAACCGCACGCGCTCCTCGGGGTCGAGCCCGGCGGTCGGCTCGTCGACGATGATCAGCTTCGGATTCCCCAGCAACGCGATGGCGACGCCGAGGCGCTGGCGCATGCCGCCCGAGAAAGTGCCGACGCGCTGGTTCCGCACATCCCACAGGTTCGTCCGGCGCAGCAACGCCTCGACGACCTCACGCCTCGCTCCGGCGTCGATGAGACCCTTCAGGACCGCAAAGTGATCGAGCAACCGCTCCGCGCGCACCCGCGGGTGGAAGCCGAACGACTGGGGGAGGTATCCGAGCGTTTCACGCACCTGCTCCTTCTGCCGGATGACATCGAGCGCCCCGAGCTGGATCGTCCCCTCGTCCGGCTCCTGCAGCGTGGCCAGGGTGCGCATGAGCGTCGACTTGCCGGCGCCGTTACGCCCGAGCAATCCGAACATCCCCGGAGGAACGTCGAGGGAGATCCCTTTCAAAGCGCGGGTGCCGTTCGGATACGTTTTCGATAGACCACGAATGGAAAGCTGAGCTGTCATCGACGTGCGTTACGCGACAACGCCACCGTTGTTGCGGGTGGGGTGAAAAGTTTGCGCGTCGCGCCGCGCGAATTGAGGGTGAATTCAACGGGCGAAAGAGACGAGCCGACGTTCTCTCTTGTTAATCAGGACGAGTGTCACTGTGCATGAAGCGCGTCCTGCAGGCGCGATTACGGGCAGTGCCGCCGACGCCGATCAGAACAGGTCGTGTGTGACACCGCGAGCGATCATCTCGTTCGTCATTTCACCTTCTGACCCGTCAGTACCTCGAACAACGTACCGTCGCCTTGATGCACGGTCACACCGGTGACGGCTCCGTCGCTGTCTTTGACGAACGTGAACTGGATGTCATCGGTTTTGAGGAAAAAGGCGCTTTCGGATTCGGCGAACATCTCGATTTTCGCCTGCGCATCGCGCGCCACCATCAGCTTTCCGCCTTCGTTCGTAATGGTGAAGTTCGTCGGCGGAAGCTCGACCCGGTATTGCCCGACGTATTGGTCGAGCACTGGCGATGCAACCTGGATGGCTTTGCGCTCCTTCGGGATTTCATAAGGGGCGCCGAAGACGATCGCCGACAAGACGTTGCTGATCTTTCCCGATGACCCACGCCCATTGTTGCTCAGGACGATGACGGTGACGCGCTCCGCGGGATACCGCGCGATGTACGTGATGAACCCCGCGAGATTGCCACCGTGCGCAATCTCCTGGCGGCCATGTTTCCTGCTGCTCCACAAGCCGTATGCATAGCCTTTCCCTGGCAGCATCTCCCGGAACGGCGTGTACATCTCGTCGAGCGACTGGCGCGACAGAAGTTTGTCCGGGTAGAGGGCCTGGTCCCACAGCAGCAGATCTTTCGTCGTCGAGTAAACCCCGCCCGCCGCATAGAGCGCCACGATCTCCGCGTACGGCACATTCGCAATCGGGTCGCCCGGCAATTGCCGGTACCCGGTCGCGCGATTTTTGATGATGCGGCGCGGGTCCTCATACCCGCTGTGCTTCATGCCGAGGGGCGTGAAAATGTTCTCCTGCAGGAAGTCGCCGTACGATTTGCCCGAAAGGCGCTCGATGATGAAACCGAGCAGCGTGTAATTGGGATTGACGTATTGGAACCGTTCCCCTGGAGCGAATTCCATCGGCTTCTTCTTCACCGCGACGAGCCACTGATCCCACGGCACGGGTAAACCCTGGAGGGGACCGAGGTCCAATGCCGTCAGGTTCGGAATGCCCGACGTCATCGTCAGCAGGTGGCGGATCGTGATCGGCTGCCAGGCCGCGGGGCAATCCGTCAGGTGTTTGCAGATCGGGTCGTTGACGCTCAACTTCCCGCGCTCCTGCAGCATCATGATCGCGGCAGCCGTGAACTGCTTCGTGAGCGAGGCGAGCCGAAAAACGGTGTTCGGTGTGTTGGGCACGTCGAGCTCGACATTCGCCATGCCGTAACTCTTACTGACGATCGGCTGTCCGTCGCGCGCCACCAGAATCGATCCGGTGAAACGCTCCACCTCGACGGCGACCTTCATGTACGCGTCGACTCTTTCGACGATTTCTCGTGCCGAGGGAGCGCTGGCGTCCCGCGCCAACGCTGACGGACCACACAGCAGGCTCCATCCGACGACTAGCAGGAAGAGCTTCGCAGTGCGAACCGTGTCATGCATGAACTTCCCCCTCGGCAACGAGAAAACGTAGCGAACGAGATTGACCCGTCGAGCGCGTCGGGCCGACTCGGATCTGCGCGGACGCAGATCAGTACTTCACATTGCAGCCGTACGGCTGGCTCGTCGGCACGCTGACCGGCTTGCCCGCCATTGCTTCCTGGAGCGCGATGTCGACGTGAGGCCGCGCACCTTTGAGGTCTGCCGCGCGTGCGGTCGGCTTGTCGTCGATTCCTCCCATGTACAGAAGCGTTCCCTGCGGATTGACGACGAACATGTGAGGAGTCGTGCGGGCGTCGTACATGCGGCCGACCGTGCCCGACTCGTCGACGAGGACTGCATGCGGCGCCGCCCCCTTCTCTTTCGTCAGGGCGTTGGCCTTGTCATTCGGAAAGTGCCCCTGGTTGCCCGGCGCTGACGAAACGATCGAGAGCCAGACGACCCCTTTGTCCGCGTACTTTTTCTGCAGCGCCTGCATCACGTTGTTGTCGTAATGCTTCCGGACGTACGGGCACCCATGGTTCAGCCACTCGAGCACCACCCACTTGCCGCGATACTCGCTCAGAGAGTGCGTCTTTCCGTTCGTATCGACTGCCTTGAATTCCGGTGCCGCCTTCCCGATGGCGGGAGCATTGGCCGAAGGCGGCGGGGCGGCGTCCGCGACGCACCCGATCGTCACGAGCAGTGCGAGTGTGAGCAACGAGGTGACTGGCAACATTCGTTTCATGGTGATTCCTCCTGATTTTTCAGCCGCGAGCGGCGTGATCACTTCACTTTCGAGAATGCATCCAAAAGAGTTCCGGGACTCAGAATCTCCGGCAGCAGGCGGGGCTGCGCGGCAGGGTCGGCGTCATAGAGGACGTAGAGAGGAACGCCGGAGCGACCGAAGCCTGCCAGTGCGCGGGTGATCGCCGGATCTTTGCTCGTCCAGTCGGCTTTCAGCATTGCGATGTTTCGCGCTTTCACGAGCTGGTGCACCTCGTTCGAGCTCAATGCGATGCGCTCGTTGACTTTGCACGTCAGACACCACGCTGCCGTGAAGTCGACGAAGACGGGACGTCCCGCGGCTCTGTGCTCGGCAACTCTCGCTTCCGAGTACACCTCCCACGCGATGCCCTCGGCAACTGCCGACGACGGTGTCGACGAGGGGGCTGCCGTTGCCGACGGAGCACTCGTCGCGGCGAGCACGAGTCCGGCCACGATGCATCCGGCGCCGGCCGTTCGTGCGACCCATTTCGTTCGCTCCGCGGCCGACAACGTCACCCACTGGCCCCAGATCCAGAGGCCGAGTGCGAGCAGTGTGAGTCCGAGCAGCAGACGCAGCACACCGTCGACTCCGGTCTGATGGCCGAACACCCAGGCGAGCCATGCGACGGTGGCGAAGAGAGGGAACGCCGTCAACTGGCGGAAGCGGACCATCCACAGTCCGGGCCTCGGGAGGAAACGGAGCAGCGCCGGCCAGGCGGAAAGTGCTACGTACGGAGCAGCCATGCCGGCGCCGAGCGCGGTGAAGATCAACATCGAAGTGCCTGCGCTCTGGGTCATCGCATATCCGAGGGCGGCTCCCATGAACGGCGCCGTGCACGGAGTGGCGACGACCGTCGCGAGAGCGCCGCTCATGAAGCTCGCCCGGTGACCACTGCTTCCCGCTCCCACGCCGCCGAGGCGCGTGAGCGAAGTGCCGATCTCGACCACGCCTGCGAGACTGAGCCCGAGACCGAAGAGAAGGAAAGCCATCGCCGCGACGAAACCAGGCGATTGCAGCTGAAAGCCCCAGCCGATCTCTTCGCCGGCTGCCCGCAACGCGAGCAGCAGCGCTGCGAGGATCCAGAACGCCACCAGAACACCCGCCGCGAACGTGAGGCCGTGGGCACGCACGCGGCGCGGATCGTCGCCGGCCGACTGCACGAACGCGAGGACCTTGAGCGAGACGACCGGGAAGACGCACGGCATGAGATTCAGGATGACGCCGCCGGCGAACGCGAGTGCGAGCGCGAAGAGCAGCGTCGGGGGCACGGCTGCGGTTGCAGTGGTGACCGCCGGAGCGGCAGCCGTGGCGCCAGCCGCTGGAGCGCTGAACGGAACGTCGAACTCGAACGCAGCGGGTCCGCCTCCGCGGCCGCCATTCGCCGCAAGGAGAATCCCGCTGATCCTCTCCGGCGTGCCGGTGAGGTAGGAGGAGCGCACGAGCTTCATCGTGACGACGCCGCCGTCGACGCTCGTCGTCTGCGGTGCGCTGTATTCGATCAGCGGACCGCTGGCGGCGAAGAACTGCACGTCGCCGTCGCCACGCAGGGCCACGCCCTCCGGCGGGTCGATGCGGAGAACGAACTGCTTGTTCTGTTCAGTCGCGGTGATCTTCCAGTCGTTCGCCGGGATCGGCAGCTTCGCTCTCGTGCTCGCAAATGCAGACTCGGCGGGACTCACGGGGCTTGCGCCGATCGGGACATCGAGGGCGAGCTTCACTTCCTCCGGAATGCAGATCTTCTCGCACACCATCCAGTAGGCGTCCGCGGTCACGCGTGCGATCGTCCCCGGTTTCGCATCGCTCGCGGCTTTGAACGGGACGAGCAGCATGACCTCACCCTCGTAGCCGTAGGTGGTGAGAGGAGCCAGGCTGATCTTCTGTGGATACGGCCACTGGAGGTCGCCGGCGGTGAATCCCGGCGGAAGGTTCCAGTTGACGGCTGTCGGCTCGCCCGAGTCGCCCGGATGCTTCCAGTACGTGTGCCACCCGTCCTTCATGCGCAACCGGAGCCCGACGTCGAAGGATTCGCCGGGAGCCACGGATGGTTTTTCGAGCAGCAACTCCGCCCTCACGTGGGGCGTCGAGACGGCTTCGGCATGAGCTCCGGAAGCGACGAACGATGCCACGACGAGGACCACAGCGACTGCGACCGCGCTCAGGTCGCGCGGTGTGGGAAGGATCTGCAGGTTCGGGAGTGGTCCAGGCGTCTTCACGGGAAATGGTTATACGGGAGAACGCCGGTCAAAGTTCGACCGGAGACGGAGTGCGCCCGTTTCGTTACGGAAGCTTTGCCAATAAAGCTCATCCGGTGGAGTGACAACGTTGCGCGTTGCGCCGGCGAGGACTGGCGCTGCATCCGCGACCTCCGGCGTGACGAGGGAGGGTCGCGAGCGCCTCTCCTACTGCGTTCCTCCGCGGAGCTCCGTCACGTGCGCGGCTTTGACGGGTATCCCTTGCGCGAGTGACGCATCGGTGTAGCCGATGGGCGGGAGGCCGATGGCGGTGCGCGCGGCGTCGAGGGCCGTGCGTAGTTCGGTGACGTGCGCGGCCTTCACGGTGGTGCCGGTTGAGGCGGCGGTGAAGGTGGCGGCGGGGAGGCCGGCGGCAGTCCGCATGGCGTTGACAGCGGTGCGGAGCTCCGCGACGTGTACCGCTTTCATCGTCGTTCCGGTGAGCGTGGCGTTCGTGAAGACGACCGTCGTTGCGGCGTCGGTGCTGCTGAAGGGGGAGGTGCTCGCGCCGATGGCACGGACGCGGTAGAGATACGTCGTGTTCGCGGCGAGATTGCTGTCGACGACGACGGTCGAGCCGGTCGACTGCAGCAGCGCATAGTTGCCGTGCACGGTCGCGCGGAAGACCTCGTACGTCGTCGCTCCGTTGACGGGGATCCAGGAGATGGTGACGGCGGACGCGCTCGTCGCCGTCGCGGTCACGCCCGACGGGGAGCCGAAGGCGGTCGCAACGACCTGGCTGAGCGCCGGCGAGACGCTGGAGTTGAACGTCGCGTCGCCTTCATACGTGGCGGTGATGGAGTGCGTGCCCGCGGCGAGCGCCGACGTCGCATAGGCAGCGGTGCCGCTCGAGAGCGCGACGCTGCCGAGGATGGTGGCGCCGTTGCGGAAGGTGACGGTGCCGGTGATCGTGGCGGTGTGCGCGGAGGTCACGGTCGCGGTGAACGTGACGCTCTGGCCGCCGGCCGAGGGATTGGCGGACGAGCCGAGCGAGGTCGTCGTCGTCGCTTTGCCCGCCGTGATCGTCGAGGACGTGCCGGCCTTTGCGCTGGCGTCGGTGGCGGTGATGGTCGTCGCGCCCGCCGCGGTGGCTTTCGCGGAGATCGTGGCCACGCCGGCGGTGAGGATCTTCGCTGCGTCGTCGAACGTGCCGTTGCCGTTCGCGTCGAAGACGAGGTTCGTGCCGGCGAGCGTGACGCTGGTCGCGCTGTTGTTTGCCGTCACGTTCAGGAGGTCGCGCGCCGTCACCGTGACGGTGAAGGTCGAACCGGTGGCGACGGAGGCGGGCGCGCTCACGACGTAGTGGTCGATGAGCTGCTCGCCGGCCGCGAGCTCCACCGCGCCGAGGGCCGACGCGAGCGAGCCGCCGGCCGCGATGTGCTGCCACGTGCCGTTCGCACGGGCACGCGTCGCGAACGCGGCGCTGTTCGCACCCGCATCGATCGCATTGCCGGTGAACGTGAGCGCGGGGCTGAAGCTCGTGAACGCGGCTGTGCCGGGGGTGACGCGCCAGTACGCGTTGAAGCTCTTCGCGGCGTCGATGCCCGAGCCGTTGAGGCTCGGATGCTCTCCGTCGATCGCTGCGACGGAGACGGTGCCGGTCGAGGTCACGCCGCTGAACGTGAGCGTCGCCGGCATCGAGGCCGAGGACGTACCGACCGGGAACGCGTACGCGCCGTTGGAGACGTGACGCGTGAGCGTGCCGTTGACGCGTCCCGTGCCGCTCACGGCATCGGTGGCGGTGGAGGTGACGGTCAACGTGTTCGCATTCGTCGTCAGCACGCCGTTGAGGACGAGCGTTTGCGTCGACACCGGCGTGGTGCTGCCGCTCATCGCCGCGAACGGACGGTCGATCACCAGCTTGCGATAGGTGCCTGCCGGAATGGCCGCCGATGCCGTGTTGGTGCTGACGAAGCGCATCTCGAGATCGGAGTAGTCGTTGGCCGCCTCGGCGTGGAGGCCGAACGGCGCGCTGAGGATCAGCGTGCCGCTGCCGCTCACGCCGTAGGTGTTGCCGCCGAACGTCTGCGGGTTCGTGTTGGTGCAGGTGACCGTTCCGTCGATGACCAACTGACCGGTGAGCTGCACGTGGGTCGTGCGCGCGTAGGTGAGGCTCGAGCCGGCCGGAATCGTCGTCGCTCCGAGAAACATCGGGCCATTGCCGGTGAATGTTGCCGAGCCCTGGACCGTCAGGTTCCACGGCGTCGTGTCGAGGCGCGCGAGGTTGTCGACGTGCAGCGTGCCGTGCAGCACGGCAGATCCTGCGGTGGCAACCGTCGGATCGTAGATCTCGATGTTGTTGTACTCCTGCGCCGGCAGGAAGGGGCCGTCCGAGTCGCCGAGGTAGCCCGGCGCATTGACCTGAACGGTGCCGGTGCCGGCGGTGAAGGTCATGTTCGTGGTGTTCCACTCGTCGTCGAAGCGGAAGATGCCGCCGCTGGTCATGTCGATGCTGCTGCCGGCAGTCAGCGACGCGATGCTCGCGGTGTGAAACGGATTGGGGTTTGCGGCCGTGAAGACGAGCGTGCCGGTGGCGGCGGTGTTGCCGAGGTACGTTTTCGAGTAGCGGTACGGCTGCGCGCTGTCGAACGTGCAGGTCCCGACGATGGCGATCGACTCGTTGTTGAGCGGCACGAAGCCGCCCGACCACTTCGTCGCGTCGCTGAAGTTGCCCGGTCCGGTGAAGATGCGGTTCACCCAGTAATGCGTGCGCGTGGTGGACGAGCTGGTCTCGTGCGTCGCGTCGCCGCTGTAGTGCGCCTGCACGACGGCGCCGTCCGGAACGGTCGCCGTGGTGGGGATGCAAGTGGCGGCGCTGCCGAACATCCAGGCGTTGATGCAGCCGTTTATCGGAACGCCGTTCGCCGTGAACGTGACGGTGCCGTTCAGACCGCCGAGCTCACTCGAGACGTGCGCCGTGTACGTCTGGTTGGCGTTGATGCGCGCGGGCGTGGTGCCGCTGAACGACAGCACGACCGTGGTCGGCGCCTGCGCCGGCGCGATGGTGGCGGCGGCGCTGAAGGCCGACGAGCCATCGGCCGGCGTCGAGCAGGACGGGTCGGCGTACGACGTCGCCACGAGGACGACGTTTGCCTCGGCGGTAAAGCCCGCGCCCGCATTCCACGACTGATTCGTGAGCGACGAGCCGGCGTAGCACGGAGACGTCGCGCGGTAGGTCTTGCCCTGCGGGGACGAAGGCGTCGCCGGATCGGCGTCGTAAAGATCGAAGCGGAGCGCCTGCGCCGTGGCCGAGCCGTTCGTCAAAGTTGCGGAGAAGACGACGGTGAGGTGGTTCGTCGGATAGGAGAGGGCCGCCGAGGAGATCGACGGCACGGGCTGCACCGCGCCGCCGGCGGCGTTCATGCCGATTGTGTTGTTGTAGACCGCGTTGCCGCGGACCTCGACGCCGCCCGCGCTGTCGAGGAGCGCGATGCCGGTGCCGTTGTTGGCGATGACGTTCGCTTCACCCGTGCCGAGGCCGCCCACGTGCACGGAGCCGCTCTCGGCCAGAAACAGCCCGCTGCCGGAGTTCGGCAGCGCGGTGGTGCCGTTTGCGCCGACGCCCACCCTGTTGCCGAAGATGTTCAGACCGACCGCGTTTTCGACATGGATGGCGTTGCCGGAGTGTCCGGCGAGCACGTTGCCGGCGATCGTGCCGGTGCTGCCCAGGAATCGCAGGCCGGTGGTGCCGCCGATTACGGCGTTGCCGCCGGCGGTCGTGCCGATGGAGTTGTTCACGACCGACGCGTTGGAGGCGTCGATGGTAATGGCGGTGCCGATGTTGCCCGAAACCAGATTGCCATCGGCCGCGGTCGCGCCGCCGATCGTGCAATTGGTGCAAAGCGATACGGCGATACCGTGGTGGTTCGGCGCGGCCGTGCTGCCGGTGACGTCGGTGCCGACGTAGTTACCGGCGATCGTCGCGCTCGCGGCGCCGGTGATCGACAGGGCCGTGTGAAAGTTCTGGAAGACGAGACCGCGCACTTCGAACGCATGCGCTCCGGAAAGGGCGAGGCCGACGGAGCCCGCGTCCGACGTGCTCGCGCCGCGGAGCACGACCACCGGAGTCGAGACGAAGCCGGGCTGGGTCGTGCCGTCGATCGTCAGCCGCTTGCTGGCGGTGTTGGAGAGGACTTCGTTCGCGAACTGAATCGTGGTCGAGCCGGGGAGATCGAAGACGATGAACTGCTGCTCGGTTCCGGTGGTGCCCTGGACGAGCATCAGCGCTTCTTCGAACGAGCCGGTGCCGGTCGGGCTTTCGGTCGTGACCGTCCAGACGGCGTGGTGGGCGGAGAACGGATTCGTCGCTGCGCCGTTCGCGGTGGACGCGACGTCGAGGTAGTAGCGGACGGTCGACGCGGCGTTGGAGGCCGGCATCGGGTCGCTGACCATGGAGTTGAGCGCGCCAGGCATGAGGTCCACCCCGTACCAGCGGAACGACGTGGGGCGGCCGGTGAGACCGGGGAGCGCGGCCCAGCGGATGCGGATCTCACGGCTGCTGCCGTTGGTCACGGTGAGGATATCGTCCGAGGACGTGACCTCCGCGCCCCAGCCGCCGGCGCCGTCGCGCAGGCGGAGCGAGGACGCGGCCGCGCCGCGCACGCGCACGTCGGCCCGGAAGGGGAGCGCGGGCTGGTAGCCGGCGATGTCCGAGGCGTCCGCACGATCGTGAACGCCGGTCTTGCTGCCGTTGGCGTCGGAGCCGGCGGTGGGCGTGGACCGCGGATCGACATCGAGGTAGATGAGCGTGGCACCGAGCGCCGTCGACTTGCCGACGTAGAGATAGGTGTCGTCCCATGTCATCGACCAGTTGCCGCTCGAGTGCGCGTACTCGCCGCCGGAGACGGTGCCGTCGAGCACCGGCGTCTGAAATTGCGCGGAGACGGAGCTCGCGAGCGCGCAGAAGAGCAGAGCGGCGGCGATGCCGCGCAGGATCATGTTCATTGGGTTCTCTCTCGGCGGGACGGTGACTGCGCGAATTGTAATGTCGCGCGGCTCGGGAGGCGACGCACGATTCCGTTTCCGAAGTGGAGCAGGAACGGCTCGTCGGAATGGCCTTACAGGAAGCGGCGGAGCTCATCGGCCGGAACCGGCCTGCAGCGCTTGCGCACCGGCGCCACCTTTTCCTCACGACCGTGTCCTCTCCATGGAATCAGCGAAATGGAGGCTCCATGGCAAGTGCATTTGTCCTGACGAAGACGGCTGCGAAGTTCCGCTTCAACCTGCGCGGCAACAACAACGAGATCATCCTGACGAGCGAGTTGTACGAGACGAAGAGCGGCGCCGAGAACGGAATCGCGTCGGTGCGCAAGAACGCACCGAACGAGGAACGGTATGTTCGGAAGACCGCGACGAACGGCAGTCCGTATTTCGTGCTCACCGCGACGAACGGCGAGATCATCGGAACCAGCGAGCTGTACTCGACCGCCACGGCGAGGGATAACGGCATCAGAGCGGTCCAGAAGACGGCCCCCGACGCGCCCCTCATCGACAATACATAGGCTGCGCCGCGGACGTGTTTCGAAGCATGCGCGGAGTTCGTCGTCGTACTCCGATGAGAACGACCGACGGCGTCACACCGGACGAAGCGAGCAGGTCACGCGCCGCCTCGCGACGCGCGGGGCGGGCGAGCCGCTTCAGTGAGGTGCGCGCCGGCGACTCCGCGCGCGGTTGCGGCGCAGCTCTCGGGTTCGTCAACGCTTCCGCCGCTGCCGTCCGCTACCGCACCGCCGCTTCCGCGCGCCGCCGTTCGCCCTGGCGCCGCTCGTCGTCGTCTTCCAGCGCTTCGGTGACGATGTCGCTCAACGCGCTGTCGAGCTTGTCCGGCCCCTCAGGACTCTTCTTCAGCAGCGCCCGCAGCGCCGGCGGGGCGACGAAGGTCGTGATCATCACCATCAGCGCGACGGAGCTGTAGAGCCCCGCCGACAGGAGGCCCGCGGAGAGCCCGAGCTGCGCGAAGATCAGGCCGACCTCGCCGCGCGGCACCATGCCGACGCCGATGACGATCCTGCGAAGCGGCCGGCCGAAGGCGAAGAAGCCGGCGAGCAGCTTCCCGACGATGGCCACGAGAGTGAGCAGCATGCCGACGATGAAGAACGGCCGCGTGTCCGCGGCGAACGGGTTGATCGCCCTGAGGTCGACGGCCGCACCGACGGAGACGAAGAAGATGGGGATGAAGAACTGCGCGACGTCGTAGACCTCGTGCTCGATGTCCTTCCCGCGCTCGGTCTTCGCCAGCACGAGACCGGCCGCGAAGGCGCCGATGATCAGCGCGGAGCCGACCGCCGACGCGAGCCACGCCAGGCCGAACGCGAACATGATCGAGGCGAAGAACAATGCTTTGCCGACCCGCAGCCGCGTGATGAGGGCGATGAGGCGCGGCGCGAGCAGCGAGCCGATGACGAGGGCGAGGATGACGAAGCCGAAGGCGACGCCGAAGATCTTTCCGACGCCGCCGACGGTGAGGCTCTCCCCGGCCGCCACCGCGCTGATGACCGTCAAAAGAACCAGCCCGAGGATGTCGTCCACGACCGCGGCGCCGAGGATGACCTGCGACTCGTCGCTCTTGAGGTGGCCGAGGTCCGACAGCACGCGCGCGGTGATGCCGACCGACGTGGCCGTGAGCGCGGCACCGAGAAAGACCGAAACCGTGGTCGGATAGCCGAGCCACATACCGACGCCGTAGCCGGCGGCGAACGGGAGAGCGACACCTGCTGCCGCGACGGCGAGCGACGCTCCACCGACCGACAGGAGCCGCCGGATGTCGGTCTCCAGGCCGATGAGGAACAGCAGAAGGAGCACGCCGAGCTCGGACAGCACGTGCAGCAGCGGGTCGTGCGCGTCGATGAGGTGGAGACCCGAGACGCCGATGACGATGCCGCCGATCATCTCGCCCAGCACGGCGGGCTGTCCGATCCGCTCGGCGAGCTCGCCGAAGATCTTGGCCGCCGCGAAGATCGCCAGCAGTGCGATCAGAAGCTCAGAAATGCCCACTCGTTCCTCCATTTCTTCGTACGCATGGTCGCGCACCATCTGCGCCGATGTCTGCCATCCTCGGGCGAGCCGGACTTCGGCGGGCTTTGACGGGACGGTCGCCACTCGCGCGGCGAGGACGCGGCGTGTGGCGCGCGCGATCGGCCGCTTCAGCTTCTCGGGGAACGCTCGATTGCGGAGGTCCGCATCTGCGACGGTTGCATCGACGCGCGCATCGACGTGCGGTTGCAGCCGCTGCGCGATCAGGCAGCCGCTCGCGCGAAGACGTCACCACGACGTCTGTCGGCGTGCTCGTGTTCGGTGGGGAGTGCAGAATCCCGGCACTCATCACCGGCGACCAGGGCGCCGCCTCAACAACGCGGGGGGTGTTGCGTGCAGTTGCGACGACGGCCGTGGCCGCCAGCGAACCGGTAGGCAGTGCAAGAATCAGCGAGCGAGATCGGGTCATGGTCCGAACGGTCGGGATCGCAACCCGACTCCTGTTCGAGCGGCGGCCCGACCGCTCAGCATCTCCTGCGGGACTCATTTCCCGCACCCGTCTTGATCGTATCTACGAACGCCTCGGCGGCGGTGGGAATTGCGCTTTTCGAGCCCCCTGTCGATCGATCAGGAAGGCCCGGACGAATGGCGTGAACGGCGCGCGATGCCATCGTCTTCGGTTCTCGCGCCAGGTCGCGTTCATCCCGCTGTATGAACGGCGCCGTCACCATCGCCGCCGTTCTTCCCAACTCGCCAGCCGGTCGTCCCGCCGCGCCTCGGATGCCTGTCGAACGCCGGCAGAATGACGCACGATGCGATCTCTTCTCGTTCTGCTCGTCCTGCTTTTCTCCTCCGCCGTGCGCGCGCAGCTTCCTGCACCCGAGCTGACTGCTGCCGATCGGCGTGCGATCGCCGAGGCGTTTGCGTCGCGCGTCGAGAGCACGTATGTCCTCGCCGAGCCGGCCACGCAGATTGCGGCTGCGATTCGCGAGCACGTCCGGCGCGGCGACTACGACGCGATCGCCGGCGCGGAAGCGTTCGCCGACCGCCTCATGCGCGACGCGCGTGCCGTGCGCGATGACCGCCATCTGCGCGTCGCCGTCTCCGGCCAGCGCCTGCCGGCCGATCCGGATCCCGATCGGCCGCCGACTCCCGAGCAGAAAGCCGCCGCGTTCGAGGACTATCGCAAGATCAACTTCGGACTCGCCGAGGCGAAGCGGCTGGAGGGGAACGTCGGGTACCTCGACATCGAGCTCTTCCCGCCGCTCGAGCTTTGCCGGCCGGCGTACGACGCGGCCATGGCCTTCCTCGGCCACACCGACGCGCTCATCATCGACGCGCGCCGCCATCACGGCGGCGATCCCGCGACCGTCGCGCACTTCGTGAGCTGGTTCGTGCCGGAGGGGACGCTCATCAACGAGACGTACACGCGCGCGAACGCCGACGTGACGGCGTATCGCGGCGGCAAGCTGCCGGGCCCGCGCTATCAGAAAAAGGTGTGGGTCCTGACCAGCCGCGAGACGTTCTCCGGCGGCGAAGAGCTCGCGTACGACCTGCAGGCGTTCAAGCGCGCGACGATCGTCGGCGAGGTGACGGGCGGCGGCGCGCATCCGACGCGGCCGTATCGGATCCACGAGCGCTTCTTCGCGTTCGTGCCGTACCGGCAGTCGATCAACCCGATCACGAAGACGAACTGGGAAGGTGCCGGCGTGCAGCCCGACGTCGCCGTACCCGCCGCCGACGCGCTGCAGGTCGCGCACGCGGCGGCGCTGCAAGAGCTCGGCCGCGCCGCCGATCCCACGGCGCAGAGCCCCGCGCGCGGGCTGCTCGAAGCGTGGGTGAAGAGCTTCAATGAGCACGACCTCGCCGCCCGCCGCGCGTGGCTGCGCGCGAACTCGACGATGCAGGAGCAGCAGATCAACGAGTTCGCGTCATTGGACCTCGAGATCCGCGGCGCGCATGGTGGGTATGAGATCGTGCGGTTCGTGAAGGTCGAGACGACGTCGGCCGAGGCGCTGCTCAGGCATCCGAAGACGGGCAACGGCGCGAAGCTTCAGGTGCAACTCGATCCGAAAGACCCGAAGAAGATCGCGAACGTGGGGCTGCAGCCGGCGAAGCTGTGACAGACACTACAGATGGGCAATGCCGCGTTCCGCCTGTTCGAGATATGGACTCGGGTCGGCCAGGCGGAACGTCGTCTCCAGCATGTTCGCCGAGCGGATCCGGTCGACACGGAAGTAGCGGATGGCGTTGCGGAGCCGGTCCCACGCGAGCAAGTACCAGAGCGGAAAACTGAGATAGAGGAACTGCGGCTCCACGTCACGCGAAGTGGTGTTGCCACGTTCGTCGACGTATTGGATCGAGACGCAGCGCTGCTCGAAGAACGCCTCGCCGATCCCCGCGAGCTGCGCGCGTGGAGGACGTTGGAAGGTCGCCGCCACTCGCGGCGAGGCCGGCTTGCCGATCAGGATTCGTTTCCGCAGCACGCGCACCTTCTGCTGTCCGCTCTCCGCGAATGACGCCACGATCTTGCGTTTGATGCGCGCGAGTTGCCCCAGCAGCAGCGGCGATTCGATGGCCTCGGCGATGGCCATGCTGAGCAGCAGGTCGACGGCCTCGGCGGCGGAGAGATGCAACCGCCCGAGGGCCCACTCCCGCTGCAGCCGTAGCCCGCCGCCGCGCCCGCGATCCGCGTCGATCGGCACGCCCCCCGCGCGTAACACCTCGAGATCGCGATTGATCGTGCGCACGCTCACCCTCAGCTCCTCCGCGAGCTCCGCCGCGGTCACGTGATCGCGCGCTTTCAGAGCGCCTTGGAGCTCCTGCAGACGGTCGAGCCGGGATCTCGTGTTGCGATTCCTCACGAAGGCATTGTGCGATGAAATGCGACGTAACCTGTCGTATTCATCCATACCGTGGGCGGGTAAGGAGAAACGAAATGAACGCACCGAATCCGTCCACGCTCACCACCGCCCCGCTACGTCACCGCATCCGCCTCGAGCTCCACGCGCCCGTCGCCGAAGTGTGGTCCCTCGTCGGCGATCACGAGCGCCTGCCCGAGTACAGCGAAGGTATCGAGCGCGTCACAATCGTCGAAGACGACGAGGGCCGCGCGCGCGTCTGCCACTTCCGTCCGCAGGACGGCGTCAGCATGAGCATCCGTGAGCGAATCCGCTGGGAGGCGCCGAACACCGGCTACGCCACCACCTCCGAACCCGGGAACGACTTCGGCCTGACGAATGACGCCACGATCGTTACACTCGAGCCGACACCCGCCGGCACCTCGTTCACCTGGGCACAGCATTACGACCATCCCGACCTGCCATTCATGCGCGCCGGCTTCCACCAAGGCCTACTCGACATCGCCCGCCGTCTGCTGGCGCGATTCGGCGGCCGCATGGTCGAGGAGCTCGTCGACGAGCCGGTGCAGATGGGTTGACGCGGCGCGAATCACGAGGGCCGCGAGGCGGCGCGCGACCGCGTTGCGCACGTTCTGGATCACCTGATCG
Source organism: Thermoanaerobaculia bacterium (assembly GCA_035629395.1). Taxonomy (GTDB): domain Bacteria; phylum Acidobacteriota; class Thermoanaerobaculia; order Gp7-AA8; family Gp7-AA8; genus QHVT01. Next base: position 411 of record DASPHZ010000071.1, on the reverse strand, counting down.
AACGTCTCCTGGCTGATGCCGCTGACACTCTCGTCGTCGATGTCGAAGCCGTCGATATCCTACTGGTGGATCAACGCCACTGGCGTAGGGTCTGGAACGGTTGGCTGTTCACCTTTGCCTCCCGTTCGTCGAACTGGCAAAGCGATGCTTTTCCAGCGCCTTCGCGACGAGGATCAGAACCGCCCGCGCGCGAGCTCGACCCGTTTGTCCGCCGAGGTCCACGCGAACCACACCTCACTGCCGACCTTTGCCATGCGCGGAAAGCCCGAGGAGCGGGCGTTGGCGGTGTCGGCCACTTTGAGGGAAGGGGAGCGTTGTCCGGGGCGCGTGATCCTGCGTGCGCGGATCTCGGTGCCGCTCGCGGGTTGCTCGAGCCAGGTGACGACGGCGGTGTTCTCGTCGAGCAGGACG
>DASPHZ010000070.1:0-155213 GCA_035629395.1 Thermoanaerobaculia bacterium | reverse complement strand
AACACCGCCGCCGCGTCGTCCCCGAGCGCGTCTTCGATGACCGTTTGTTCCCAAAGCCGCATCGCCGCCACCATCATCTCCTCTCGGCTGATCCGCACGCCGAGGGGAGTCGAACTCGCTACAATGACTCCATCGTCAATGTCCCGTTTAAGGTCCTTCAGCGTCATCCCGAGCAGATCGGCTGCGGTCATGAGAGCGAGGTTCGGGCGGTGGCTGAGGAAGATGCGGCGGATCTGGTCGGCGGTGGGCTTGGACATGGCGTCTCTCCCCTCGTGGGACGCTATAGCGTATCGCCTTCTACACCGAAATGCAAGTGGGTTTAACGCGTGACGATCAAGACGCAGCCCGAAGGCGTTGTGTTCGGTCAGCGTCTCCGCGAACTGCGGACCGACCGCGGCCTCTCGCAATACGCGCTTGCGGATCTCTGCGGTTCGAACAAGCCGTTCATCAGCGAGCTTGAACGCGGAGTGAAGGTGCCGAGTCTGACGATGATCCTGCGCCTGGCTGAGGCGCTGGAGTGCCGCGTCGTCGCCCTCGTCGACGTCTTTGACGCGCAACGACCCGGCATTCGCCATAAACCGTAACTGCGCTGTCGGTTCCGATCACTGAACGAAGGAAAGTCGCCGCTCGTCGCGGCATGGCTCGGACGGACGAAGCTCGCGACGGCGATTCTTTTCGCCACGATCACGAACATCGTCGCCTACCTACCGCTGCCGATCCTCGAAGGCGAGAATGCTCTCACTTTCACCAACAGATCAGGGGACGACGGAGGCCTCCGGCGGCCGGGGCCATTAGCCCCGGACCCCATTGGTTGGCCTAGCCTCCGCGACACTCTGTCGCGAGATACGAGGCTGTGTCGCGGAGGCTAGGCCAACCAGCGGGTCCGGGCCCGTGGCCCGGCCGCCGGAGGCCCCCGTCGTCTTCTCATCCGTGGGTCAAGTGCGCGTCGTTCGTGTTTCTCGCCAGCGGCGCGGCGATCGGCTCGAAGCTGAAGCCGAGCTTCTTCCCGAAGGACTATTCGTATCTTTCGTACGTCGACGTCTGGCTGCCCGAGGACGCGCCGCTCGCCGCCACCGATCGCGCGGCGCGGAAGAGTGAAGAAGTCATCCGCCGCGTGGCCGCGGAGTACGGCCGCGAGCACGGCAGGAAAGACGTGCTGGCGCGGCTGACGACCTTCGTCGGCGGCGGCGGTCCGCGCTTCTGGTTCTCGGTCGGCCCCGAGCTGCAGCAGCTCAACTACGCGCAGATCCTCGTGCAGGTGAACGACAAGCACGACACCGGCGCGCTCGTGCCGCGGCTGCAGAAAGCGTTGTCGGCCGAGGTGCCGGGGGCGCGCATCGACGCACGGCAGCTCGAGACCGCGGCGGTCGGCGTGCCGGTGGCGATCCGCATCAGCGGCAACGACGTGGCGGTGCTGCGGCAGGAGGCGGAGAAGCTGAAGAGCATCCTCCGCGCGACGCCGGGCGCCGAGCGCGTGCGCGACGACTGGGGTGACGAGAGCGCCGTACTGCGCCTCGACATCGACAGCGACCGCGCGAACTTCGCCGGCCTCACGAATTACGACGTCGCCACCTCGTCCGCCTCGGCCGTCAACGGCCGCACCGTCACGCAGCTCCGCGACGGCGACAGCCTCATCCCGGTCGTCGTCCGCCTGCGTCTCGAGGAGCGCGCAAAGCTCAGCGATCTGCAGAACCTCTACGTCGCGTCGGAGAACAGCACCACGCGCGTGCCGCTCGGGCAGGTCTCGAAGATCGCGTACGGCATGGAGACCGAAAAGCTGCGGCGGCGCAACCAGTTCCGCACCATCACCGTCTCCGCCTATCCCGCCGACGGCGTGCTGCCGTCCGAGGTGATGGGCGCGGCGCGCGCGAACGTCGATGCGGTGGCGAAGGAGTTGCCGCCCGGATACCGGCTCGAGATCGGCGGCGAGGAGGAAGAGGCGAAGAAGGGCTTCGGCCAGATGTCCGTGGTGATGCTCGTGTCGATCGTCGCGATCTACATCGCGCTCGTGCTGCAATTCAAGAACGCCATCAAGCCGCTGATCGTCTACGCCGCGATTCCGTACGGCATCGTCGGCGCGCTGGTCTCGCTCTACATCGTCGGCGCGCCGTTCGGCTTCATGGCCTTCCTCGGCGTGGCCAGTCTGATCGGCGTGATCGTCAGCCACGTCATCGTGCTGTTCGATTTCATTGAAGAGATGCAGGCCGAGGGTGAACCGCTGCGCGAGGCGCTGCTCGATGCCGGCATCGTCCGTCTGCGGCCCGTACTGATCACCGTCGGCGCAACGGTCCTCGGGCTCTTCCCGCTTGCCTCGCACGGCGGACCATTGTGGGAAGCGCTCTGCTACGCGCAGATCGGCGGCCTGCTCGTGGCCACCGCGCTGACGCTGCTGCTCGTCCCGGTGATCTACGCGATTTGCGTCCTCGATCTCCGCATCGTGAAATGGCCCGGCGTCGCGGAAGAGACAACGCCGCAGCCCGAACCCGCGGGCGTCGTCCCGCAACTGGCATAGAGGTGATTGCAATGAAAACGATTGGCTTGCTCGGCGGGATGAGCTGGGAGTCGACCGTCCCGTACTACCGCGTCCTCAACGAAACCGTGCGCGAGCTCCTCGGCGGCCATCACTCCGCGCGCATCCTGATGTACAGCGTCGATTTTCACGAGATCAAGGAACTGCAGTACGCCGGCCTCTGGGAGGAGGCCGGCGTACTGCTCGCCGACGCTGCCGCGCGGCTCGAGCAGGCCGGCGCCGACTTTCTGGTGATCGGCACGAACACGATGCACATCGTCGCCGACCAGATCGCCCGCGCCATCCGCATCCCCATCCTGTACGTCGCCGATCCCACCGCCGCCGCCGTGCGCGAGGCCGGCGCAACGACCGTCGGCCTGCTGGCGACGGGTTCACGATGGAGAAGGAGTTCTATCGCGATGCGCTCGCCGCGCGTGGCCTGCGCGTGCTCATCCCCGAGGCGGCGGATCGCGCGGAGGTGCATCGGGTGATTTACGAGGAGCTGGTGCTCGGGAAGCTGGAAGAGAGCGCGCGCGAGACGTATCGCCGCGTGATCGCCGATCTCGTCGCGCGGGGGGCGGAGGGGATCATCCTCGGCTGCACGGAGATCGGATTGCTGATCGGGCAGGCGGATTCGCCGGTGCCGGTGTTCGATACGGCGGAGATCCACGCGCGGGCGGCGGGGAGGATGGCGGTGGGGTTTAGCGCGAGGTTGTAGGATCGGCTTGCGGGCGGCGCGCCGGGCGGCTGACGCTGTTGCCACGGCAAGCGCGAGGCTTCACGCTTTACGGATCCATCCACATCCCACGGCCGCCAGCAGGCGATGAGCCGCTCAGCCGCGCGCCACCGGCGCGCCGGCTGCAGCGGGGGCCGCATGCGCACGCGCACGATCATCAGCAGGGGACCTGCGCCGCCGCCTCCGCATCCGGCCATGCCAGCGCATCCGCGAATCCCGCCACCGCCCACGAAAGCTCCTCCGCGTTCGCGCTCGCCACCCCATCCAGTTCCCGAGCCAGCACCCCGCTGACCGTCGTCTGCTCCCGCTCCGCGAAATGCTCCAGCATCGCCACCTGATGCCGCGGTAACCGCACATGCAGGTCGATCAGCCGGACCGCCTCCGGCAACACCCCGTCCGCATCAGCCCCAAGCGCCTCCTCGATCACCTCCGCCGACCAGAGCTCCAGCGCCTTCGCCATCAACTCCTCCCGCCACAGCCACTTTCCCACCGACGTGGACGTGACCTCCACCTCCCCGGCGGCAATCGCCCGCGACATCTCTCCCCGCGACCACCCGAGGAGTACAGTAGCCTCAGCGATCGTGACGTGCGGGCGCTGGTGGAGGAAAATGATGCGGATGCGGTTGATGAGGTCTTGGTTAGGCATGTTCGCGCTCCTTCGTGACTTATCAAGTACGATAAGCTCTGACTCGTCGTTTGTCAATACGTGGAGCACGATTGCTGACACGTAGCCACGAGGCCGAAGTCTTCGGCTCGCATCTACGCGAGCTACGTACCGCCCGAGGCCTGACCCAGAATCAGCTCGCGGATCGCTGCCGCTCAAATGTACCGTTCATTAGCAACTTGGAGCGCGGGATGACCGCGCCGTCGCTCGCGATGCTTCTTCGGCTGGCGGAAGCGCTCGAATGCCGGGTGGTAGACCTGGTCGAGGTCTTCGACCGTGGACCGCGGATCTCGCCGAAGTCGCGGAAGGACTAAGGTCCGCGCGGCCCTCCACTCCACCACTTTCGAACCGAAAGGGTGTCTTTACTTTCGATCCTTCGGCCGAGTTCCCGGCGCGCTGAGGACTGGAGTGCGTTCATGCCGAAGAAAAAAGCGGCCGAGATACCGATTCGCCGTCTGACCGTTCTTTTGCTGAAGAGGAACATCGAGCTTCCGACACAGGCTCTGAAAGAGCCGGCGTCGCTGAAGATGATCGAGCTCAAACCGGATTCGGGCTTGGATGGTGTCCTCTTCATCAGATCGCCGAAAAGCAGCACACCGCCATGGGTCCCCTTCCTTGAACAGGGTACGAAGGAGCCGTTGCCGGATCTCGCCAACACGAGCACTGCAGCAGTTCTCTTCGTCCGGTCGGGTGAAGACCTCATCGCATACTGCTTTGGTCGAGGTAGGGCGTTTCTGCGGCCCGATTCGATCGAATTCACGTTCGGCTTGAAGGTGGCACTTAACGCGGTAGATCCGGAGAAGCTTCGGAGTCTCGACTCGCGCGCCTTCGAACAGATGACTCTTCAAACGCGCCGGCAGGCCAGTCGGGCAACGACGCTTCAGGGCTTCGGTGTCGACGTGACGAGTGACCTTTTGCGCAGCGTAACGGGAGAGCCGCGCGACGCGACGCTTGCTGTCCGCCTTACCGGACGCGACGCGCTGGTGCTCGACGCGCGCGTGCTGCTGTCGGATTTGCAAACGCAGGCGGAAAGGCTGTTGGCGCTACAAGAATCTACGGCGTATCGCGCTGATTTCGATTGGGTCGACGACCTTCAACTCATCAAGGCGCCGCCCCTCATCGATGCGCTGCAGCAGAATCTTCTTCAACGTTTGCGCGCAGGTGACACGACGCGGATGCATCTCGCCACACCTGGCGTGATCGATTACGACGATGTCGTCGGCTACACCTTCAGCGTGGAATCCGACGACGTGATGCGGCCCGATCCGGAAGTCTCCGATTACCTCGAGGCGCTACACGCTGGCCCCGAATCGATCAGCCTCGCGATGCTGAAGCGGCACCAGATCGGTCTCCGCGTGGCCGATTACGACGAACCGGTGACGAGTTGGTCTGTGTACAAAGGGCTCGTCGTCGAGACGGAGTACGACAGCCGCTCGTACGTTCTTTCGGAGGGCGAGTGGTACGTCGTCGCCAAAACCCTCAGCGAGTCGGTGCGCACGTTCATGGAGCAGTTTGAGGTTGCGACTCTCGTTTTGCCGGCGGCCGCCGCGGATGAAGACGAGCGGAACTACAACGAACGAGCAGCGAAGGAGCTGGATTGGGTGCTCACTGACCGCCAGACGGTCAAGCCCGCCGGCGCGCGCACGCCGATGGAGTTTTGCGATCTGCTTAGCCCCTCGAAGCATATCGTGCACGTGAAACCACGGACAAGCTCCTCAACGTTGAGTCATCTCTTCGGTCAGGCGTTCGCGAGCGGTGAAGCCTTCCTCTACGACGGCGAGTTCCGCGAGCAACTTCGGGTAAAGCTCGGTGCAAACGTGTTCGACTTGATCCCGGTGGATCCTCCCAAGCCACAGGAGTACGAGGTTATGTTCGCGATCATCGGCGGTACGACGACGGATTGGCCGCATTCGCTCCCGTTCCTCTCGAAACTGAACTTCCGAAACGTCGTGAAGCGCCTCCGCCGTTTCGGCTACCGTGTTTCATTGACGCATGTGGTGAGGGAGGAGGGGTAAGACCGGGCAGATCGTCGAGATCCAGCGACCGTCCGGGCGGGGCTGAACCTCCGCCGACCAGCCGATATGTCCGCGGGGGGGCGAACGCAGCGGTGCCGTTCACGAATCCTATTCAGCATGCCGCCGGACCCGCGGATGCTGCGCTATTTTGCGGCGTGACCAAGGAACCACCGTCTATCGCGTACGCCCGTCCGAGGTACGATGGTCCTGTGTCGTAGAAGGGATCCGAAGAAACATGACGGCAATCGTTGCACTCGAGGCTCCGACCGCCCCTAAGCCGCTTCGCTTCAAAGTGGCTCCGCACATCGTGCAAGACCTCGGACTCAACCTATACACGAATCTCCCTCGTGTTCTCGTCGAGTTCGTCGCGAACGCCTACGACGCCGATTCTGCGTACGCTAACGTCGCGATGGACCAGGATGCCATCCGTGACGCCCGAGTGATCTTGAAGAAAGAGTGGGAACTCGCACGAGCTAAAGGGACAGCTACACCGCCCCTCGAGGAGGTTACCCTCCCCGACGACATCACAATAACGATTGAAGATGCCGGACATGGGATGGCTCGTGAGGACTTGGAAAAGAAGTTTCTGGTGGCAGGCCGACGCCGGCGTGACGAAGAAGCGTCGATTCGGACCGCAAATGGGCGCCTCCTGATGGGTCGCAAAGGCTTGGGGAAGCTAGCGGGCTTCGGCGTCGCTCATCGAGTCGAAGTGATCACGCGCAAGAGCGGCGAGCCGCACGCGACGAAGATCCGACTCGAGTACGAGGAATTGATCAAGAACAAGTCGGTCGACGAGATCGAGATACCTGATGAAGTCGTTCCTAATGGCGGCGGGTTGCCGGAATCAGGCGGGACGAGAATTGTCCTCTCCCGGTTAGTGTACGAGCCGATGAAGACGGGCGAGGCTACGCTCGCTCATGCCATAGCGGATCACTTTGCGCTCATTGACACGGACGATTTTGCTATTCGACTCAACAATCAAGTTATAGAGCCGACTCCGCGGAAACTCGTCTACGCATATCCCGAACCGGATCGAGACGTGACCGAACTCGTCAACCATCAACTTGTCCTTCCGGACGATCGTACCCAGATGTTCAGCTATCGAATTCGCTTTACCGAGAAGAGCTTACCTGCTCGACAACGAGGGGTTCGGGTGTACGCGCATAAACGACTCGCGTCGGCTCCTGATCTGCTGGACCTGCCCACTGGCATGCATGGCTTCCGAATGACCGATTATCTGGACGGAATCGTTCATGCGGATTTTGTCGACGAGCAACCGACCGAATACATCGCAACAGATCGGCAGTCGCTCCGGTGGGAAGTGCCTCTACTAACGCCGCTCCGCGAGTTTCTCAGCGACGAGATGCGTAAGGCTTGTACTGCATATCAGAAGTACAGAGACGAAAAATCGGAGAAAGACGTTTCCGAGGATACGTTCACGACGGAATTGGTCGAGTCGCTCGAACTGCCGCAATACAAAAAGAAGGTTGCGTACGAGCTCGCAGGGAAAATCGCTTCGTTGTGTCAGGACGGAAAGGAGAGCGACGAGTACAAAGAGCGCGTGCAGATCTTCCTCGATGGTCTCGGACAAGGCACGCTACTGCGGCTTCTCGGCGATCTCGCTCAGGAAGACAAGCCCGACATCAACCGTCTCGTGGCGCATGTGACGCAGCTCGCGTCGCGGGAGTTAGGCGAGTTCGTGCGGTTCGCGCATGGCAGGATCTTCGGCATTGAGGCGCTGCGAAAGATCTGCATGGACGTGAACTTCAAAGCCGCTAAAAACGAGAAAGAACTCCATGACCTTTTCAAGACCGCGCCGTGGTTGATCAACGCGACCTTTGCGCAATTCCTGACGTCGAATCAGCGGATCGACACCACCTTCGAGAAGCTCGCCGAAGTTCTTGGAATTGACGACTACGGCAACGCCGCGAACGAACCCGCGCGGATCTCGTGTTCCTGTTGGGGAGCAGCGGTCTACGTCGACTCGTCATTGTCGAGCTGAAGGCGCCCAACACATCGCTCGACGGCACCCATCTTCGGCAATTGCAGGACTACATGAGGGAAGCTAAGCGGTGGCTGTCGGACAAAGGCTTTCCCGACTGTCAAGTCGAGGGCTATCTCATCGGGTCGATGGCAGAGCCATCGTCGCGTGCTAAGGAAGTCGAGTGGCTACGAGATCAGATGGAGCAGACGCGGAACCGCGGGGATTGGCGGGTGTACGACATTCTCGAAGTGCTGGAGCTCTCCGAGCGTGCCCACCAGGAACTCCTCGATGCATATCAGGAGTTGCAGAAGGCCAAAAAAATCTAGGAACGGCGCTGGAGCGCTACATTACGTAGAGTGCGGATGTCGCGGCGGCGTCACTTCGCGGCCTCTAAGAAGCGTGCCAATGGTCCCAGTTCGTGCTCCCAGAAAATCGTGACGCCTTGCCGGTTCTGCGCTTGAAGCAGGCATCCGAGGTCGAAGACGCCGTCGATCACCACGGCGGTGACGATCTGACCGGCGCCGAAATGGTTACGCCACGTCTCGGCTTTTCCGCCGGTCTCGCGGTTGATGCGCTTCCAACCGTTCTTCGGGCCGATGGAGACCTTGCATTCGATGGTCATCAACCGGCCGTCACGGAGGCGTACGGGCACGTCGCACTTTGCACCGCCGACACGTCGTTCGTTGCTGTACGAGCCTCGGGCGAGGTCGTCGATGAAGTCGATGCGCGTCGATCCTTCGTCGCGCGAGTACCCGGCAGCGGCGAGGACAGCCGCGACCGCCGCTTCCTGACGCTTCGACGCGCCGCCGCGTGCGCCTGTACCCACGCGCTGCGCGGCAAGTAGAACGACCGTCGCCAGAACGGCGGCGTAGCTTTCGGTCGCGGTCGGGTCGCGGTTCTCCCGGACCCACGGAAACCGGACCGGATCGAGAACCGGGACGATGACCTCGGCCGCGTCGTCCGCGTACTTGGCCGTAACCGTCTTCGACTTCGGGCTGCCGACCAACGTCCAGAAGTTCTCCTCGGAGAGCACGGGAGCGCAGACGTACCGCAGCAACTGCCATACGTCGGGGTCGTTTCTGAACACGTCGCCGTCGATGCGCCGGAGATTGTCGGTCGCTTGCAGCAAAGCTTCGACTTGCGGACGCAGTTCGTCGCAGGCCGCCACGACCGCGTCCGGCCCTTCGGCACGCCATGCCTGACGGAATGCAGCTTCTCTCAGGTCGCGTGCGGTCTTCAGCTGTTCCGGACTCCAGACGGGCGGAGAAGCCAATCCGCCCCCTGCCATTTAGGAGGCTTTCTCCGTGCGCTGATGCCGCTTGCGGGAGGCGACGTTCGCTCGATGATCGGCGGCGGCTCCCCGGATTCGCCGGTCAAAGTACGCAGGCCATGGCGGCGAGACGGGACGAGTTGCGGCCACGCCGAGGCTCAGGCCCGCCAGCAATACGTGCCCGACCGCCCGAGCCATGTCCGTTTGGACGGCGTTGCCGATAAGGCGAAACTTCGCGTCGCGGGTGCCTTCGAAACACCATTCCTGCGGAAACCCTTGCAGCGCAGCGCACTCGCGCCAGGTCAACCTGCGGACCACACCGTCCGTCCTGATCCAGTCGGGCGTCGACGCGGCACGGATCGTCCGTGACGGGAGCGAGAGGTCGGCGAGGAAACTGTCCTGGCGATACCCCCAGTGGCCTCCGGGACGTTGGTGCTCGACGGTGCCGCCGGTCCGGATGCCCGTTCCCGGTTTCAGCGCGAGGATCTCCTCCGCCCGCTTGCCGGTCGGGAGGACGACGTCGGCCGGGTCCGGTTTCGCAACGGCGGCCAGAACGTCCGCCAACGACACCCAGCGCCGCAGATGCAAACCTGCCTCCTCGCCGTGCGTCGGTGGCGGGAACGCGGGCAGGTGCTGGTCGGCCGTCGCGATCATGACCAGACGGACGCGGCGCTGTCCCGCTCCGTAGTCAGCAGCGTTTAGGAGCGCCCAGCTCACCGCATATCCGAGGTTTTCCCACTCCGCGTGAATCATCCGGATCGCCTCGCCGTGCTGTCCGCGCGGTCCGGCGGCGGTGAGTAGACCGCGTACGTTTTCCATCAGCACGTAACGCGGCTTCAACTCGTCCGCCAGCCGGAGCATCTGCCCGATGAGTAAGCCGCGTGAGTCCTTGAACCCAAGCTGCAATCCTGCCGAGCTCCACGGCTGACAAGGCGGTCCCCCTGCCAGAAGGGACGGTCTCCACGACGCCTTTGCGCCGGCTGGACGAAGATCCGCGCCGCGGAGATCGCAAATGTCGGCTTCGAGGATCTTCGTGCCGGAGAGGTGCGTACGGTCTGCGTTTCCTGCGACGGGGATGTTCGCCGCCTGACTCGCACGCAGACTCGCGACCGCGGCGGGATCGACGTCCGTGGCCACGACCGTGTGCCACCCTGCGCGCTCGAGGCCGATGTCCAACCCGCCCGCCCCGCTGAACAAAGACACCACCGTCGGAGATACGCTCATCGTCTCGGAAGATTATCGCGGTCGTCCGTAGTTCGGACAAGAACTACGACGAGTGGAGTTCTTCGCGTCGCCAGACCTGAAGATGCCTCGAAAGAAGAGCCAGCCGCTCGGCCCCGCGCCTCGTGCTTCGTCGGACGTTCGCCGGCGGATGCAGCGTCAGCGCCGTACCGGCACCGGGCCCGAGATGGTCCTTCGAAGTCTCGTCTGGGCAGCGGGGCTGCGATACAGGGTGGACGCACGTCCAGTGGCAACGTTCCGCAGGCGCGCCGATCTCGTCTTCGCGAGTGCCCGCGTTGCGGTTTTCGTCGACGGCTGCTTTTGGCATGGCTGCAAGCGGCACCGCGGCAGCGTTGCCGGGTTAGCAGCATGGTGGAAGGAGAAGATCATGCGCAATCGCCTTCGTGACCGCGAGACGGATCGAATCCTCACGCGTGAGGGGTGGAAGGTGATTCGGCTCTGGGAACACGATATCTCGCGCGACGCGCCCGCGTGTGCCTCACGCGTCATGCAGGTGGTTCGCTCGCGCGTGGGTTAGCTTCCTTATACAGAGACTCGCGCCGTAGGCGCGCATCCGCCCCGCAAATCACCCGCCGCAGCATGCGCGACGAGGGTCGAATCAGGCGTTAAGTGGTCTTCGACGCGCCGAACCTCCGAGGCGGCATGATGTCGGCAGTGAAGAGCGTCGTCAGTCCATCCGAGCAACATCCGCAAGAGACGACAACGGCCACCCGCCGGGTGTCCGTCAATCTTTGAGAAGGTGAACTTCCGGGAGTGTGTGATGAAGGCAGTGGTGTACAAGCAGTATGGTGGTCCGGATGTGCTTCGCTTCGCCGAGGTTCCGATGCCGGTGCCCGGGCCGGGTGAGGTGCTGATCAGGATCCACGCGACCACCGTCAATTCCGGGGACTGGCGGGTGCGGAGTCTCGAAGTCCCTGCTGGTTTCGGCTTGCTCTCGCGCCTCGCCCTCGGCATCCGAGGGCCGCGTCAGCCGATCCTCGGCACGGAGCTCTCGGGCGTCGTCGCGTCGGTCGGCAGAGACGTCACGAAGTTCAAGGCCGGTGATGCGGTCTTCGCCTTCCCCGGCGTGCGGATGGGCTGTCACGCGGAATACCGCTGCATGGCGCAGGACGCGGCCGTGGCACGGAAGCCGGCGAACCTCAGTCACGCGCAAGCGGCGGCACTCTCGTTCGGCGGAACGACCGCGCTCCATTTCCTTCGCAAAGCGCGCCTCGGCGCGGGCAAGAGTGTGCTGGTGAACGGCGCGTCGGGCGCGGTCGGCACGGCGGCTGTCCAGTTGGCGAAGCACTTCGGTGCGGAGGTGACCGCGGTGTGCAGCGGCCGAAACGCTGCCCTGGTGACGTCGCTGGGGGCGGATCACGTCATCGATTACACGAAAGAGGACTTCACCCGCAACGGGCGCGCGTACGACGTCATTATCGACACGGCAGGAACCGCGCCGTTCGCGCGGAGCAGGGCATCGCTCCGGGACGGCGGGCAGTTGCTGGTCGTCCTCGGCGGACTGCGCGACCTGCTGCGCATTCCGTGGGTCGCGCTCACGGACAGCCGGAAGGTCGTCGGAGGCACCGCGACGGCGACCGCCGAGGACCTCCGCTTCCTCGCCGGCCTGGCGGAACGGGGGGAGCTGAGGCCGGTCATCGACCGCACGTATCGCTTCGACGAGATCGTGGAGGCGCACCGGTACGTCGACACCGGTCGAAAGACGGGAAGTGTCGTGATCACGCTCGAGTCTTGAGCGCCGCGCCGCCGCTGGCGGTCTCGTCTTAAACTACCCTCATGCCTCAAGTCAGCAGCGACGCGCCGATTCTGGCGACGAAGCTGTTCGTCCCCGCTCCGCGCGACCACGTCGTGCATCGCGCGCGGTTGCGCGATCGACTCGCGGCGGCGCGCGGGGGGCGGGTGACGCTCGTCGCCGCGGCTGCCGGTTGGGGAAAGTCGACGCTGCTCGCGGAGTGGGCGCTCGGGGCGCAGGGGCGGGTGGCGTGGCTTTCCCTCGATCCGACCGATGACGAGCCGCGGCAGTTTCTCAGCTATGTGATCGAGGCGCTGCGGGCGGCGCGGTGTCTCGACGAGAGTGAGCGGCTCGACGTGCTGTCGCTCAAGCCGGAGGCGATCCGCGCGACGGCGACGGAGCTGCTGAACGCGATCGCCGCGCGCGGCGCGCCCGTGTCGCTCGTGCTCGACGACTATCACGTCATCGAGTCGCGGGACGTGCATGACGCGGTGCAGTTCCTCATCGATCATCTGCCGCCGAATCTGCATCTCGCCATCGCCACGCGCGTCGATCCGCCGCTGGCGCTGTCGCGGCTTCGCGCGCGGGGGCTGCTGGTCGAGCTGCGCGGCAGCGACCTTCGTTTCAACGCGGACGAGGCGGCGGCGTTCCTGAACACGGCCATGGGACTCACGCTCGCGCCGGATGAGATCGCGGAGCTCGAGCAGCGCACGGAAGGATGGCCGGTGGGGCTGCAGATGGCGGCCATCTCGCTCAGCGGCGGCACGAAGGCGCGTCCGTTCATCGAGCGCTTCAGCGGCTCGCATCGCTACGTGCTCGACTACCTCACCGACGAGGTGCTCGACCGCCAGCCGGCGGATGTTCGCCAGTTCCTGCTGGCGACGTCCATCCTGACGCGCCTCAGTCCTCCGCTCTGCGACGCGGTCCTGCAGCGGAGCGACAGCGAGGCGATGCTGCAGCAGCTCGACGCGGCGAACCTGTTTCTCATCGCGCTCGACGACGTTCGCTACTGGTACCGGTATCACCATCTCTTCGCCACGCTGCTGCAGCACCAGCTCGCACGCGCGTGCGGTGCGGCCGAGATCGCGGAGCTCCACCAGCGCGCGTCGGCGTGGTACGAGTCGAACGGGATGCCGGAGGCGGCGCTCGAGCATGCGCTGGCGGCGAACGACGTCGACCGCGGCGTGGGCATCGTGTTTCAACACGGGATGTCGCGGATGTTCGGCGGTGACTGCCAGACCGTGGTGCGCTGGTTCGACCGCATTCCGAAGGAGCGCGTCGACCACGATCTCGAGCTCGTCCTCGCGCGCGGCATGGCCCTCCTCGGCGACTGGCAGATCCCGCGCGCCTACGTCTGCGCGTTGCGCGCGATCGAGCTGCTGCACGACGATCCCGCCGCGCCGCGCTACGGCGCCGCCATCGGTCTGCGCGGCGCCGTCGAGCGCGCCCTCGGCCGTCACGACGACGCGAACGAGCACCTCCGCCGCGCTGTGCCACTCGTCGCGAACGATCCCTTCTGGCACTCCTTCGTCCACTACTTCCTCGGCATGGAGACGATGCTCGAAGCCGATGCCGGCGCGATCGCGGACGCCTTCGCACCGGTGCGCGCGCGGCATCAGCATCCGCGGGAGATCGTCGGCGCCGTGCTCGCGCAGACGTTCACCGCGTTCGGCGCGTGGTGGCGCGGCGAGCCCGACGAAGCGCTGCGGCTCGCGAACGAGACCTTCGCCTGGATCGATCTCACCGAAGGGTTCATCGACGGCCGGCCGCTCGACGCGCTGCCGCTGGCGGTACTGGCGACGGTGCAATGGTCGCGGAACGAGCTCACCGCCGCGCGCGAGCTCGCGGAGCGTGCCGTGGAGCGCGCGCATCGCGGCAGCATCATGATCGGCGCGTTCGAAGCCGCCCGCGCGCTCGCGCAGGTCGTACTCGCGTCGCGGGAGTGGGACCTCGCCGAGCGCGCCGCGAATGACGCCCAGCGCGCGGTGCGCAACATCGGTAACGACGCCGGCGTGTACGACGCGGCCACGCTCGTGTACATGGTTCGTTTTCGCCGATGGCAGAGCACCGGCGAACGCGCCGACTTTGACGCGGTCGACGCCTGGCTCCGCACCGGCAACCTCGTCGATCGCCTGCTGCAGTGGGACGCGCGCCGCATCGCCGGCTTTCATTGCGACGCGCCGCTGCTGCTCGCCGTGCGCATGCTGATCGAGCAGGAGCGGTACGAGAGGGGAGTGGAGATCCTCGACGCGATCCGGCCCGATGCCGTGCGCACTCGGCGTCTCGTCGCGCAGATCGAGAACCTGATCGTGCGCGCACTCCTCGAAGCACGCCGCGGCCGCATCGACGACGCGACGAACGCGATGCGCGATGCGCTCGATCTCGCCGCCGCGCCGCGCTACGTCCGCCCGTTCCTCGATGATGGCGCCTCCCTCCGTCCGCTGCTCGAACGCGCTGCGTCCATTGCCGCAGATCGTGCGTTCGCGGACCGCGTCATCGCGTCATGCGAACCCGCGCCACGACCCGCGGTTCGAACCGCCGAGGGGCTCAGCGAACGCGAGCTCGAAGTCCTCCGCCTCGTCGCCTCCGGCGCCACGAACCAGGACGCCGCGCGCAAGCTCTTCATCGCCGCGAGCACGGTGAAGAAGCACCTCGACAACATCTACGCCAAGCTCGCCGTCCGCGGCAGGGTCGAGGCAATCGCCCGAGCGCGCGAGCTGAAGCTGCTGTAGCGGGTGCGCCGCACGGCGCACTCACACGGTCGGCATCTCCGCGGCGAGACCGCGCGCGCCCGCCGTGGGCGCCGCGCGATCCGGCCGCGCGGCCGAGCGAGCGCGCGCTTCCCTGCGGATGATCCACTCCGCCACGATCACGTTGATGACCCAACCGGCGCCCATCATCAGCGCGCGCGGGAGGACGCCGGGTGTCCCGGCGAAGAGGAACCACGGCAGGTGCGTGAAGACCTGCGTGCCTGCACCGAGACCGATTGCAAATGCGCGAATCATCCACGCTCCATGCGCGATGAAATCGCGGCGGCGGATGGCAACGAGGGCCAGGACGAGCGACACGAACATCGCCGAGCCGAATCCGAGGCGGAGGAGGTACAGGAGCACGCCGTCGCCTTCGGGCCACGGGTAGAAGTGCGTCATCCACAGACCGGTCAGTGCGGCCACGAGTCCCAATGCCGCGAGCGCGGCTCCCGCCGCACGGTGCCAGCGGCGGTTGCGGCGCCGGAATGCGGGGGCGAACTGGAACGCACCGACGATGCTGTACGGAATGACGGCGAGGATGTGCAGCACCACCGGCAGCGGCGTCGCGAAGAACCGCGCGTTCGCGGGGGTGATCTCGCCACCGCCCGCGAGCTCGGCGAGCCTCGCAGTGCCGGCGATCGACGGCACGAGACTCAGGAGAATCAACAGGGCCGGGATGAGCCATTCGGATCGAGCTGAAAAAGCCATCGCGCTCCTCACGTGGAAATCGCGTGAGATCTTGCAACGGCTGAGGCTGCAAGTCGAGCGGCTTCGCATTCACCCGATCGCGGTGCGCGCTGCGTCACACGCTCGTGGCCCGCGCCGGCGCTATCGTCAACGATCATGAAAACGCTGGCTGCTCTCGCGTTGACGTTTCTCGCGGGCCGCGCGTGCCGATCACGTGCACGGCAATCTCGGCGTGGTCGATTTCCCGGTCAGTTGCTCTCCGCAGGCCGCGGAGAAGACGTACGCGGCGCTGCCGGACGATCCGGAGGCCGCGGCGTTCTACGCGCTGGCACATCTCGCCGTGACGCCGTCCGACACGATGACGCGTGCGAACGCCGAGCGGGCGGAGAAACGCGCACGGGCCGCTCGTTGAGGTGACGAGGGACGCCATGGCCGCGCCCGGCGTCGATCTTGCTCGCCTGGTCGTGCGGATCCGCGTCGTATGCGCAAGTGGTCGAATGTACTGAAGGAAGCGGCGATGAGCTTCGCCGGGGACAACGCGCCGCGGCTGGGGGCGGCGATCGCGTACTACACCGTCTTTTCGATCGCGCCGCTGATCCTGATCACCATCACGCTCACGGGTGCGATTTTCGGCGAGGAGGCGGCGCGGGGGCAGGTCTTTGCCCACATGCGCGGGCTCATCGGCGACACGGGCGCCGAAGCCGTGAACGAGATGGTGCAAGACGCCGCGCGCGCGGACGGCGGCGCGATCGCGGCCACGCTCGGGACCGCGGCGCTTCTGCTCGGCGCGGCGGGTGTCTTCGGACAGTTGCGAGCGGCGCTGAACACGATCTTCCGCGTCCAGCCGAAGGACACCCCGATCGTCATGGGCTTTCTGAAGGAGCGATTCCTGTCCGTGGCGACGGTGATGGTGATCGGCTTTCTGCTGCTCGTCGCGCTCGTCGTCGACACCACCATCTCGGCGGCGGGCGACTACACGGCGGAGCGATTGCGCGGCGGCGAAGGGGTGTGGCATGTCGTGGAGCTCGCCGTCTCCACCGCGATGATCACGGTGCTGTTCGCGTTGATCTTCCGCTATATGCCGGACGTGCGCATCCCGTGGCGCGAGGTCTGGGTCGGCGCGATTTTCACGGCGGTGCTGTTCGGCATCGGCAAATTCGCGCTCGGTCTCTACCTCGGCAAGAAAGCGACGGAATCGACGCACAGCGCGGCGGGCGCACTGATCATCCTCCTCCTGTGGGTCTACTACTCCGCCCAGATTCTGCTCCTCGGCGCGGAGCTCACGCAGGCGTATGCGCGGCAGGCCGGGTCGACGCGAGGAGAGCAGGAGAAGCAGGGCTGACCGGCGGCTATTGCACGTCGCCAGCGCGGTCGTCGACGCGACGCTCCACGTACTCCGCGAGCGCGTCCTGCCACGATCGCAGCGGCGGCAGTCCGAGTCGCCCGGACAGCACGCAGCGCATCGGCGTCCACCGCGGCCGCGGCGCGGGCCTGCGTTCGCTCGTGCGGTCGATGAGCTCCTCGCTCGCGCCGACGAGACGCGCCGCCTCGCGCGCGAACGTTTCGTACGAGCAGACGCCGTCGTTGACGACTTGATACGTGCCGGGAACGCCGCGACGCACGAGCTCGAAGGTCCGCGTCACCAGGTCCGCGACGAACGTCGTGCTGGCGAAGGTATCGGCGATGGCCTGTACCCGCTCGCCGCGGGCGAGCCGCGCCGCGACGCCACCGAGGAAACTCTCCCTTCCGCTGCCGAACACCCATGACGTCCGGACGATCAGCGCCCGCGACGCCGCCTCCGCGACGGCGTGCTCACCGCGGAGCTTCGTCGCGCCATAGACGTTAATCGGAAGGGCCTCGTCGCCGGTGGTGTAAAAGCCGCCGTCGGTGCGCCCTCCGTCGAAGACGTAGTTGCTGCTGAAGTGCACGGTCGTCGCGCCGGTGCGCTCCGCCGCAGCCGCCAGCGCGGCGGGGCCGTCGACGTTCACGCGCGCGGCGAGTGCCGGATCGCGCTCGCACTCGTCCACGCCGATCACCGCGCAGTTGAAGACGAGATCCGGCCGGAGCCGCTGCAGCGTCTCGTCGACCGCGCTGCGATCGGTGATGTCGAGCTCGCGGTGCCGCAGCGCGAAGACCTCGTCCTCGCGGCAGGCCGCGGCGAGCGCGGAGCCGACGAGCCCCGCACCGCCGGCGATCAACACACGCATCGTCCGCTCCGATCGAGCCGGCGGCGCGGCCGGACGGTTCCGGCGCCGCGCTCGTCGATCGCATCGTCGATCGCATGCCGCTGAAACCGGGCCGAGGGTCGACGCACGTCGTCGTCCGCCGGCGCGCGTGCCGCGATGTCGCGGCGGATGAGCGAGAACGGCTGGAGGGACCCGCCGCACCGGCTCATCTCCACGACTCCTCCACCGGCGTGCCGCGGAGTGTCTCGTTTGCCGTTCATCGCGCGCGTACGGGCTGCAAAGACACGACCAGATCGAACGCGCGATGCCGGACCTTCACCTCCACGGATACTCGATCTGCAGCGCAACGAGGGCGGCCGTCGATTTGCCGTAGCGTGCTTCGATTGCCTGCAGTGTGCTGCGGAGCGTCGGCACGGGTGGGAGGCGATCGAGCGGCGGCAACATCGCCGCGGCTTTCCGCTCGCCGGCCTGGCGATCCGGGAACAGCAGCAGACCGTGCCGGGTCCTGACCGGTGCGGACGACTGTGCCACGGAAACCGCGTGCGAGCGCATCGTGCGTGAGAACGAATCGGCGACGAGCGCCAGTGCGATCTCGTCGACGCCGGAAGCGACCTCGATTCCCAGCTCTTCGTTACTCTTCCATTGATTCAGCACGGCGGTGACGAGCCGGGTCCCGACGCGAAAGCGGCTGCTGTCGTGCGTCGCGCTCCACTCGTGCAGATGGAGGCTCGCGGCAACGGCACGCGCGCGCTCGGAGCCGGCGATGGCTTCGATGAGCGCGAGGGACACGGGAATCGACGCCGAGACTCCGCTGGTCGTGATGATGTTGCCGTCGGCAACGTATCGGCGGTTGCGCAGCCACTGCGTGCGGGCGTGTTTGGCTTCCAGGCCGTCGATCGAGCGCCAATGCGCGGTGGCTCGTCGTCGGTCGAGCAGGCCGGCATTCGCGAGCACCACCACTCCGTCGCAGACGCCGACGATCGTCGCACCTCGCCGCGACTGCGTCCGCACCCATTCGAGGATGGCCGGCTTTGCGGATCCTTCGTAGATGTTCGGCACGATCACGTAGTCGGCGGCGTCTGGGAAGCGCGCGTCGAATTCGGCGACGGTGGCCTGCGCGCCGATGCGCAGCGCCGGCCGCAGTTGGATCGGACCGGCCTCGGTCGACAGCGCGATCACGTCCGCGACCTCCGCCGCGGCGAGGATTCCGTAGGGCACGACGTAGTCCGTCGTCTCGGTGGCGGCGTTGTCGCCGAGGACGGCGATGACAGGTCGCGTGCGGCCGAGGCGAGGCTCGTAGCGAGGAAGCGGCGCATTCTGCGCCGCGGCGCTGAGCGAAAGGAAAAGAACGACAGTTCCCAGAGCGATTGCATGGCGATTCATGGTTGATCTCCTTGGACGACGGAAGGGAAGCGTGGATCAGCGGTCGTGTTTACTGCGGCGCGTCGATCCCGCCGCTCAACGTGCGGAGGAATGCGACCAGTTGGCGCCGTTCGCGATCGTCGAGCCGCAGTGGTTGGAGCTCGGTGTGACCGGCGGGTGCACGCGGTGCACGGTTGTAATGGGCGACGACGTCGTCGAGCGTGGCCAACTGGCCCGCGTGCATGTACGGCGCGCGTTCGGCGACGCCGCGCAGCGACGGAACCTTGTAGGCGCGCTCCAGCTCATGGCCGTCGGCGGAAAGAAACTCGAGCTCCGCGCACTGGTTCGGCGCGGTATCACTCCAGCGGCTGCGGCAATTGAATTCGTCGGACAGAACGCGTTTCGCACCGTCGATGCGTCCGCGATCGGCGGGCAGGGTGTCGCCGGCCGGCACGCCGGTGTTGTGGAACTCCTGGTTCGTGAACAGAGGGCCGTTGTGGCACTGCGTGCAGTTCGCCTTGCCGATGAAGAGGCGCAGGCCCGCCACCTCATCCGGCGTGAGCACGCCGGCGGGCGCGCGTCCGGTGCGTTGCAGCTCGTCCGCGAACCGGTCGAAGCGCGACGGTGCGTATTCGATCTTTCGTTCGTATGCGGCGATCGCCTTCCCGATGTTCACGAACACGCGCGTGACGGCGTCGCGGTCCGACTCCGGCAACGCATTCCACGCGCTGGCGGCCGCGGGGTCGCTCACGGGACCGGCGTCCGCGGGAATGTGACGCAGTTCCGGCAAGGGTCCGAATACCGGTTCGTACGCGGTCCGGTATTTCTGCGCGATGAGCCGCACGTATCGCGAACGCGTGCCGCCATGCTCGGCCGGGTGCTCCAGTGGACCGAGCGCCTGCGACCAGAGGCTGTCCTTGCGTCCGTCCCAGAAAAGGAAGGGGCTGTGCGCGGTGCCGGCGATGGGCATCGTCCGGCGATTCGTCGTGCCGACGCCGTGGCCGAGCGGCGTGCCGTCCTGGAACTGGCGCTGTGGCTGATGACACGACGCGCACGAGACGTTGCCGTTGGCGCTGAGGGCGGCGTCGAAGAACAACGACCGCCCCAGCGCCGCGGCCGCGGCGTCATCGGCATGGCGATTGGTGGGATCGGGACGGAGTGGTTCGAGCCCGCTGAGGGACAGGTCGCTCACGCTGGCGATGTCGTCTGCCGTCCAGCCGGTCGGGGGTTGCCTCACCGCGGCGGAGGCCAGGACCGCGGTGAGGATGCATGCGCCGAGATACGAAAGCCGCGTGGTCATCGAACGTCTCTCCTTCGTGACGCGACTTACAGCGCGAGGTTGAAGGTGACGTGGTCGGCGCCGGCTTTTCCGTCGATCGCCAGCCGGAGCTCCCACCAGCCGCCCATGTTGAAGCGAACGCCTTCGATGACGTAGACGCCGTCGCCGAGGCTTTTCGTCACGCGGGGGCGCGTCGGCAGGCCGTGTCCGTGCTGCGGCATTCCGCCGTCGACCGTGATCGCCGCACCGTCGATCGCGCGGCCGGCGGAGTCGCTGAGTGCGACGTGGACCGTCTGCATCTTTCGCGGGCGCAAGGTCCCGGCGGGTTGCAGCGTGGCCGTGTAGAGTCCCTGCGCCGAGGCGCGCGGGCCGAGACCGAACTCACTCGGCGCCGGTTTTTTCGCGCCGCCGCGGATCATGGTCACGACGCTCGCGCAGGCGGTCAAGGCGATGACGGCGACGCACGCCGTGAGGATGATTCTCGTGCGAATCCATGGGTTGTTGTCGACTCGAGCCATGATCGTTCTCCCTCGATTACAAAGTGGATCGCCGGTCATTTCGGCGATGCCCTCAAGATAGGAACTCGCTCGTGCGGAAGATTGAACGGAGCGGTCGGAGTTCTTGAACGAACCGGCTGCGGCGCGGCGCTGGGAGCGCCGGGAAAGGGGAGAGGTTGAGCGAACCTTCGTGGACCGCGTCACCGCGGTGGTACTTGTGGGAAGGCGGTTTCGTGCTGATCAGCGGCAGCGACGGCGTCGTGCCGGCTCATGCGCATCACGCCCTGCAGATCGTCATCACCATGGATCGCGAGGCGGCGGTCCGCGAGTCGGGGACGGAATGGCGTGCGGGCCGAGGCATCATCGTGCCGCCGAACGTCGTCCACAGCTACGCGGGACGGGGCGCGTATACCGCGATGCTGTTCATCGATCCCGATTCGCTCGAGGGGATCTGGCTGCGGTCGACGATCGGGAACGAAACGACGATCGTTCCGGAGTCGCGGGTGATTCCGGCCGCCGATGCGGTGCGCCGGTTCTGCGAGAGTCCCTTCGAGAGCATGGATTTCGGCGCCCTGATCCGCTACACCGTGGAGTCGCTCTGCGCCGGAGCTCCTCCCGCACGGCGAGGCGATCCGCGTGTCCGCCGCGTGCTCGATACGATCGGCTCATCGGAGGATCTGCGCATCTCGCTCGAACAGGCGGCGGCGAGCGTGTTCCTCTCGCCGACACGGTTCCAGCACCTGTTCAAGCAACAGGTCGGACTGCCGTTCCGGCGCTACCTGCTCTGGCGCAAGGTGACGCGGGCGATGATCGCCATCGCGCGGGAGCGCACGCTGACCGCGGCCGCGCAGCGATCCGATTTTGCGGATGCGGCGCATCTCACGCGGACCTTCCATCAGATGTTCGGTCTCCCGCCGTCCGTGCTGATGCAGGGGGAGCTCTTCGTGGTGCGGTCTCCGTTCGAGGTCGCGGCCGACGCCGCGTGACGGCAGCGGGTCCGCGGACGCCGTGTGTTCACCGCATCGCCATCCCTTCCTTGCGATGTGACAGCCTTCCGGGAACGAAAGATGCAGCGCCTTAGGTACACACAAAAGGGGGTAAGCATGCGTCGTCTGGTTGGCAGCGCGGAGGACGGGTTCTTTCTGAACTCGCCGCTCGCTGCTTTCGTCCTGCACCCTGACGGGCGCGTGCTCGCGTGGAATCCTGCCGCGACCGCGACGTTCGGCTTCGAAGCGGAGGAAGTGGTCGGGAAGTTTCTGCCGATCGTTCCTCCGCGTGAGCTCGACGAATTCCGGCGACTGTGCGCGCGGGTGTACAGCGGCGAGCGGCTGACGGGCGTCGAGACCGTGCGCAGGCGGAAGGACGGCAGCGAGATCGCGGTGCGCGTCTTCGCCTCTCCCTATCGCGAGGATGGTGCGATCGTCGGCTTCCTGGCGATGCTCGAGGATCGCAGCTCCACGCGCTCGCTCGAGCGGACCGTCGTCGAGACGCGACGCCTGCTGTTTGCACTCGTCGAAGCGTCACCCGTGGCGACCATCGTCGCCGATGGCGCAGAACGCATTCGGATGTGGAACGACGCCGCGGCGAAGATGTACGGCTGGACATCGGACGAGGTCCTCGGCCAGCCGCTCGACACCATTGCGGCGACGGCTGCCGGCCGCCTGCTGGCCGCACAGATTCGTGCACCCGGCGGAGAACATGTGTCGACCCGCGGCGTGGTGCGCGAGCGGCGTCGCGACGGCACGGAATTCGACGCGTGGCCGCTCACGGCCATGATCGAGGGGAGCGGGGCCCACGCCGGTGCCCTCGCGCACGTGCGCGACGTGACGGCGCAGGTGGAGGCGGAGCGGAAGGCATTGGAGGCCGCCGAGCAGTTGCGCGCCCTCTCGCTGCGGGCGATTCACGTGCTGGAGACGGAGCGCATCCGGATCGCGCGCGAGATCCACGACGACCTCGGACAGTTTCTCACCGGGGCCCGGTTCGAGCTCAGCGCGATGCGCAACATGCTGCAGGGCGACGAGCCGGCGCTGGAGCGGCTCGCGCACGCCACCCGCACCATCGAGCTGGCGCTCGAATCGGCGCGCCGCATCGCCTCCGATCTGCGGCCACCTCTGCTCGACGCGATCGGGCTCACGGCCGCGATCCAGATGGAGGTCTCGCGCTTTCAGGAACGCACCGGCATCGAGTGCAATCTGTCGCTTCCGGCCGAGCCGCTGCACGCGGGCGAGGACGTGGCCACGGTCGTCTACCGGATCGTGCAGGAGGCGCTCACGAACGTCGCCCGCCACGCCGACGCGCGGCACATCGACGTGCGGCTGCGCCGGCGCGACAGCAGGCTGTACGTCGAGGTGCGCGACGACGGTGTCGGCATCGACGAGCCCCGCGCGCGCACCGGTGCGCTCGGGCTGGTCGGCATGCGCGAGCGCGCGAGGGAAGTGGGCGGGATGGTTCGCATCGAAAAGAGCGAGCCGAAAGGAACGGTCGTCAGCCTCTCGGTGCCGCTCCCGGAGGCGACATGATTTCGATCTTCATCGCCGAGGACCACACCATCGTGCGCCATGGCCTGGCGCAGATGATTGCCGCCGAGCGGGATCTTTCGGTCGCCGGCCAGGCCGGGACGGCCGATGAGCTCCTGAACGATCCGGCACTGACCACGTGCGACGTGGTTCTCCTGGACGTGACGCTCGGCCAGGACAACGGCCTGGTCCTGATCGAGCCGATCCGGGTGCGCAATCCGCGTGCGGCGATCCTCATCCTGAGCATGCATCCGGAGGAGCACTTCGCCGTGCGCGTGCTGCGCATGGGAGGGGCCGGCTACGTTCAGAAGAGCGTGGAGCCGGCCGAGTTGCTGCGCGTGATCCGCCTGGTGGCGCGCGGCGGGCGCTACCTCTCGCCGGCCATGGCCGAGAAAGTGGCCACACAGCCGTTCCATGACGCCGCGGTCGCACCGCACGAGCGGCTCTCGCCGCGGGAGTTCGAGGTGTTTCTGCTGCTGACTTCGGGGTTGAGCGTCTCGGGCATCGCGGAGCGGCTCGGTGTGACCGTCAACACGGTCAGCACGCACCGCCAGCGCATCCTCCTGAAGATGGAGATGACGAGCAACGCGGCGCTGGTCCACTACGCCGTGCAGAACGGCCTCGTCTCCTGACGTGTCGTAGCAACAACCACATCAGTTTGGTCCTGCAGCCGATACCGGCATTGTCGGGCAGCGCCTATAGTCGCGACAGTCCGTGACTGAACATGCCCACGCAACGCATTCCGTCCTCATCGTCGACGACGACGATCTCGGACAGCTCGCTCTCGCGGAGCTCCTGAGACGGTGGGGCATCGAGGTCGTGACCGCGTCTTCTCCCGCGGAAGCGTACGCGGCGCCGCCGTGCCGGGTGATCGTCGCCGAACTGCGGCTCACCGGACAGACGGCAGCCGAGGGGCTGGAGCTCCTGGAGCGGTTGCGTCAGCAGCGGCCGGAGAGCGACATCGTGATCTTTTCCTCTTTTCTGCGCGGCTCGCACGACGAACGGATCGCCGGCGTCGCGACCGCGCTTCCAAAAACCACCCCGTTCCGGGAGGCCGCCGCGACGATTCGAGCGCTGCTCGAGCGGCCGGCCGATCGACGTTCTACTGGAACCACGTCATGAAACAGTCTTTTCTCTCCCGATACAGCTCCGACACCGCCGGTCACCCCCGTCCGAGCACTCCGCACCTCTTCGATTCCGAGCTGGTCGGCTTCGCCGCCTGGGACGGCGACGGCATCCTCGTGGCAGCGAACCGTGAGTTCTGCCGCGTGACCGGCATCGAGCGCCGCGCGCTCGAGCATGGGTCGGTGCCGATCGCCGAGCTGCTCGCCGGATTCGACTTCGGCACCACCGCCGTGCAGGAGCACACGATTTCCCGCGGCGGCGAGACGCGCCTGTTGCGCCTGCAGGCGGACCTCGAGATGCGGCACGCGTTCTTAGTCGACGCGACCGGCCAGCACGCGGCCGAGGTGGCACTGGCAAACGCGCGGCGTCTGCTGGAGATCCATGCCGCCGCCATCACCGGCACCGATCCCTCGGAGCTCCTCTCCGCGCAGCCGTCACACGACGTGCAGACGAAGCTGGAGAGACAACAACGGGAGATCGAGGAACTGCTCGAGCGCGTGACTGCCGCTCACCACGAGCTCGAAGCGTTCAGCTACTCGGTCTCGCACGACCTGCGTGCGCCGCTGCGGGCGGTCGACGGATTCAGCGCGGAGCTGCTCGAGCGATATGCACCGCTGCTGGACGCGCGAGGGCAGCATTACGTGACGCGCATCCGCACGGGAGCGCAGAGGCTGGGGCAGACGATCGACGACCTGCTGCGCCTGTCGCGCGTCAGCCGCGCTCCGTTGAGCACGGTGCCGGTCGATCTCGCGGCGATCGCCCGCACGATCGCGGACGAGGTGACGTCGGGCTCGACGCGCCGCGTCCGCTGGATCGTGCCCGAGCACCTGCCGGTGGACGGCGACCGCGAGCTGCTGTCGCTGGCGCTGCAGAATCTTCTGCACAACGCGTGGAAGTTCACCGCTCCGCGCGACGAAGCGGTGATCGAATTGCGTGCCGAAGGGCCGCAGTCGCGCCGGGTCTACTCGATCCGCGACAACGGCGTCGGGTTCGACATGCGCTACGCGGACAAACTCTTTGCGCCTTTCCAGCGCCTCCACGCCGCGGCCACGTTCGAAGGGACGGGGATCGGCCTGGCAACGGTCAAACGGATCATTCACCGCCACGCCGGACAGGTCTGGGCCGAAAGCACCGCCGGCGGTGGCGCCACGTTCTCCTTCACCCTCCCACGCCCGCGACAGGACCACGCATGACCACGATCCTCCTCATCGAAGACAACCCGGACGACATCGAGCTGACCATGCTGGCGTTCGAGAAGAACGGCCTGACCAACGAGATCCTCATCGCGCACGACGGCGTCGAGGCGCTGGAGATCCTCCACGGTTCCGCGTCGGCGAGGTGCGTGCCACGGATCGGAGTGGTCCTGCTGGATCTCAAGCTCCCGCGCGTGGACGGCCTGCAGGTCCTGCGCGCGATCCGCGCCGACGAACGGACGCGCCTCCTGCCGGTCGTCGTGCTGACTTCCTCCCGCGAGGAGCACGACCTTATCGAGAGCTACAAGCTCGGCGTGAACAGCTACATCAGGAAGCCGGTCGAGTTCGACGCATTCGTCGAGGCGGCCCGGCACATCGGCATGTACTGGCTCCTCCTCAACGAACGTCCACCGCTGGACAGGGCGTCCACGCCATGACCGATCTTCGCCTCCTCGTCATCGAAGATTCGGATGACGATGCCGAGCTCCTGCTGCTCGAGCTGACGCGGTGCGGCTACCGCTGTGAGGCGACGCGTGTGACTACGCGCGAAGGCTTGCGCGAGGCCCTCGGCAGCGCGGCGTTCGACATCGTCCTCTCCGACTACCGCCTGCCGCAATTCACCGGCTCCGAGGCGCTCGCGGAGGTGCGTGCGCACGACCGGCACCTTCCGTTCATCGTCGTCTCCGGCACGATCGGCGAGGAGCTGGCCGTCGATCTCATTCGCAGCGGTGCGAGCGACTATGTGATGAAAGGGAAGCTCGCGCGCCTCGGCCTGGCCGTGGGGCGGGAGCTCACGGCGGCCCGTCTGTCGCGGGAGAACGCCAGCCTCGCGCACGATCTCGAGCGCACGAGGGAGCAGTTCGCCGAAACGGTCGCTCTCGCGCCGGACGGGATCTGCCACACCAGTCCGTCCGGACGATGGCTGATGGTCAACCAGGCGTTCTGCGAGATCGTCGGCTACTCCGCCGAGGAGCTCCGCGGCAAGTCGTTCGCCGAGCTCACGCATCCGGAGGATCTCGTCACGAGCCTCGCCGGACGCGACGCCATGATGCGTGTCGGCGGCCCTCCGTTCCGCACCGAGAAACGCTACATCCGGAAAGACGGATCGACCGTCTGGACGTACATCGCGTCGACCGCCGTACGCGACGCGCGCGGCGAGGTCGATTACTTCGTCACCGTCGTCTCCGACATCACCGAACGCCGCCGCACGCAGGAAGAGCTGCGCCGCCGCGCGCTGCAGCAGCAAGCCATCGCGCTATTCGGCCACATGGCCCTGGCGGGGTGTTCGCGGGAGATGCTGCTCGAGGAGCTCACGGGACGGCTCCTGTCGTTGACGGATGCCGACGCCGCCGACGTGTTCGAGGCAATGCCGTCGGGCGAGGCGCGGCTCCTCACGTCCGCCGGCTGGCCGGCAGGCACCGTCATTCCGGCGATGGACGCCGGCACCGGATCGCATGTCGGCTACGCGCTCACGAGCGGCGTGACGGTCAACGTGGCGTCGCTGACCGGCGAACAGCCGTTTCGCGTCCCGGCGATGCTGCGGGAAGCCGGGATCCGGAGTATGGCGGTCGTTCCGATCGCGGGAGGACAGGACGGGCTGTTCGGCACCATCGGCGTCTATTCGCGGACGCCGGGGCAGTTCGGCGAGGAAGACGAGGCGTTCCTGCGCGCCTGCACGCACGTCGTGGCCGAGGCGGTGCAGCGCCAGAAGAACGAGACCGTGCTGGAGGTGACGGCGCGGCAGCAGAGCGCGCTGGCGGAGATCGCCGGACGCTTCCTGCGCGAGCCGGTCGACCAGCCGATCCGCGCGTGTGACGCGGTTGCTACCGCGCTCGGTGCCGACTACGCCGCCTATCTCGAAATCGATTCCAGCGGGGAGTTCGCGGTCGTCATCGACGGCGCGACCTGGCTCGGCGGACCGGGCGCGCGCGTGCCGCTGAAGGACACGCAGGCGGCGTACACGATCGCGACGGCGGGGCCGGTGGTGATCGCCGATTTCGAGACGGAGTCGCGCTTCAACGGCCGGCCGTACTTCGAGCGCTACGGACTGCGTTCGGGGGTCAGCGTGCCGGTGCGCGGTCACGGCGGGATTCTCGGTGTGATCAAGGTCGCGACGCAGACGCGCCGCGAGTACAACACCGAGGCCGTGCAGTTCCTGCAGGCGCTTGCCGATCTCGTGGCCGAGGGGCTGGAACGGCGGAAGACGCATCGCGAGCTCGCCGCGTCGCGGGAGCGGTACCGCAACGTCTTCGAAGGGGCGGCCGATCTGCTGGTCAGCGTGACCTCCACGGGGAGGATTCTCACGCTGAACCAGGCCTTCGAGCGACTCACGGGCTGGCCCGTCCGTGAGTGGATCGGGCGCGATTTCATCGAGTTGATCGCGGAAGCCGACCGCGAGCTGGCGTTGAAGTACTTTGCCGAAGTGCTGATCGAAGGGCGCGGCGCCGCGAGGACACGCATCCGCACGGCCGACGGCAACACGCGTGATCTCGAAGGATCGTGGGTGGTCGTCAGGACGGATGGGCGTGTGGACGAGATCTTCGGCTTCGGCCGCGACGTCACCGAGCGGCTTCGCATCGAGCACGCCCGTGCGCGGCTGGCCGACGAGCTGGCGCTCATCCTCGACTCGGTCGCCGAGGGGATCTACCGCTTCGACGCGGACGGGACCTGCTCGATGATCAATGGCGCCGCCGTGCACATGCTGGGCGGCGAGCGTGAGACGTACGTCGGTACGCCGCTCGCCCCGCTCGATCCGGGGAGCGACGGCGAGGGTGGAGGCATGCCGCACCTGCTGGAGCTGGTCTCCTCGCGCCGGTCGGTCCACGTGACGGAAGGAACGTTCGTCACGCGCGACGGGCGTTCGCTGCCGGTGGAGTTTTCCGTCGCACCGCTCGTCCGGAACGACGTGGTGCTCGGCGGGGTGGTGTGTTTCTGGGACATCTCGCGCCGCCGCCAGCTCGAAACGCAGCTCGAGCAGGAGCGCCGTCTGAGCAGCCTCGGCAAGCTCGCCGCCAGCGTCGCTCACGAATTCAACAACGTCATGATGGGCATTGCCCCCTTCGCGGAGATCATCGGCAGGACCGCGCCGCGCGAGCTCGCTCCCGCGTCGCAGCACATCACCGATTCCGTGCGGCGCGGCAAGCGCATCACCGAAGAGATCCTCCGCTTCGCCAATCCCGCTCCTCCGGCCACCGCGCCGCTCGATGCCCGCCAGTGGCTTTCCCGGATCGAACCGGAGATGCGCACGGTGCTCACCACGTCGCACTCGCTGCACGCCGACGCCGAGCCCGGGGTGGCGATGCTCGCCGATGCCGCGCAGTTGAATCAGGTGGTCATGAATCTGACGGTGAACGCGCGCGATGCGATGCCGGCGGGCGGCTCCCTCTTCGTCACGATTCGCGGGTTCGACGACACGGCCGCCGCGCAGAGCTTCGCGCTTCCGCGCGAGGCGGGCGAGTACGTGCACATCTCCATTCGCGACACCGGCACCGGGATCGCGGGGGAGAACGTGGCGCACATCTTCGAGCCGCTGTTCACGACCAAACGCTCCGGGACGGGCCTCGGATTGCCGATCAGCCGGCAGATCATCAAGCGTCACGGCGGCGAGATGTTCGTCGCGACCGCACCCGGGGAGGGGACGACGTTTCACCTCTTCCTGCCACGCACGGCGCAGCCGGCGGCGACCGACGTCGCAGCCGCGCAGAAGAGCAGCATCCCGCGGCTGCCGGCCTCCACACGCGTGCTGCTCGTGGAGGACGACAGTCACGTCGCGGCCGGGCTGCTGCTGGCGCTGCGCGAGGCGGGTGTGAGCGTGCAGCACGTCGCGACGGGTGAGGCCGCGGTCACGGCGCTGAACTCGGGACGCGTCGACGCGGCCATCCTCGACATCGGCTTGCCCGACTTGGAGGGCACGAAAGTCTACGAGCGCGCCGGCCGGCCGGCTCGCATTCCGGTCGTCTTTTCGACGGGCCACGCGGAGGAGGCGAAAGTGGCGCCGTATCTCGGCGAGCCTCGCGTCGCTTACCTGCTGAAGCCGTATCCCATCCACGTGCTGCTGGAGACGCTGGCGACCATCATTCCGGCGGGGGAGGGGCATGCCCCGGCGGCGACGTACGTGCCGCCGCGCTGACGGCGGCTGCCGGAGCGCCGCCGTCACGGCGGGCGACCCTCGCGGCGTTTACGCGGACGTCCAGCGCGAGCCGTAGAGGATCGCCGCCGCACCCGCGAGGCACAGCACCGCCCCGAGGATGTCGGTCATGCGGGGCTTCGTCTGCTCGACGAGCGCCAGCCAAACCAGCGAGCTCACGATGTAGACACCGCCGTAAGCCGCGTACGCCCGTCCGGCGAAGGCGGCGTCGCTGCCCGGCGGGCGCGTCGTGTGCGTTACGGCAGGACGCGACCTATGACACACGCGACGCGATGACCTCGAAATTTGTCGCGCGCGTCTTTGGGACGGTACGGAACGGCTCCGCATGCGTGCGGCCATTGAGTTCGGGTCAATACGGGTGTCGTGGTAGCTCAGTCGAGGGCAACGAGGAATGGAGTGTTCACGTGGGCCGCGCGACTTTCAACAGATCCGCTTCTGGAGAGGTCTCACCGCGCTTGACCCGAACCGAGGCGCACTATGCGTAGGCGCCTAATGCCTGTCTATGCCTCGTATAAAGGGCGGGCGAAACCTCAGCCGAAGCGGCCATACAACACCACCTGTTCAAGTCTCCGGATCTCGTAGTAGAAGGGCAGCACGTGAAGTTTGGCGATACGCTCAGCATCGCGCCACTCTTTATCAGCGACCGGCCGCGGTGACGCGAGGCGTACGTCTAGAGAGGCGAGTAGGGATGCGACCTCTCGCTCGGGCACAGCGAGAACCAACATGGACGGCAGTTCATCTCTAGCAGCGCCCGCAGTTCGTTCTCGACGTGCCTTGCTGCGACGCCAAGCATCGCGATCAGGGGCGTCGGAGACTCTGCCAGCTCCGCCATGATGCGGATCTGCTCAGCGGCGAACACCGCAGCGCGTGTCCGATCCGCCAAACGTTCTTCGAGTGTCAGGTTCGCCTACTCTGCAGCTTCAGTTCGTCTGTCACTTACACACCTCTAGCGATCCCTGTCAACGGTAGGGAAAAGTCTCCATCTAACACTCCTCTAGCAGCGACGAGGGCCGGCCTGGTCCGCTAAATTTCAGGCCCCTCAAGCAGGGGCTTCAGGAGGGCTACGGCCATATGGGTACTCGTTTCCTTCGCTTGATCGTTTCTACGGTTCTGCTCCTCACTCTTTCGTTGTCCGTGATTGCTGCGCCCCGCGCGCGCGATGCGCAGCCACAGGAGCGCGCGGGAATCTGGATTGCGCGCTTCCTAGCCAAGATGTTTGGACCTCGCGTAATCTCGAACGGAGACACCATGACGGTGCCGCGTCCGTAGTAGTGGCGGAAGTGAAGCGTGACGCCGCGTCACGCTTCACTTTTCCACCGCCGGTGGAGGCAGAAAGGCGCGAACGATACCGTTCGCCGAATCGCGTACGAAGCTACGCACCCAATCGATCTTCGCGTCGGACATGGCCTGCATGCGCGCCTGCTCGCGCAGATAAGCTAGCGCTTCAATCGCGGGCTGAATCATTCCGGCTTTCGCCAAAGTTTCGACAAGCTCGGCACATTCACGCATCACGTTCTCCCCACGATGAAAACGTATCCGGACGATCTCCAAACCTACATCGGCTGCCGAGCCGCTCATGCCTAGAGCTAAAAACTCGGTGCGTGCGCGGTAGCACTCCATGATGGCTTCGCTCGTGTTTCCTTCGTCAGCGAGCGCCATTGCCTCGCTCCACCGCAGCCGCGGCAACTCGACGCTGATCCCCAGTTCCTCGAAGTGCTTGCGCGCACGGCGGTTGAGCTCGCGGGACCGCTTGATGTCGCCAATGGCACGCGCAATCTCCGCAGTATTGTGAAGACAGGTTGCTTGTGCGCGCTTGTCACCGCGCCGCTCGGCGTCCTCCGTCGTTTCGACGAGAAGTGCCAAGGCCTCGGCGTACCGCTTCGAGTCCGTTAGAACAAGCGCATGGATGATGCGCGCATTCACGTACCCTTCCGCTTCCACGCCTCGAAGTAGCTTTTCGGCGGCGAGGACGAGCCGAAGTACTTCGTCTGGACTGGTGCCGATTTCGCGGAGCACCACCGCTTCCACGAGCTGCGCCTTTGCTGCCTCTGTTGCCAGGCTACCAACACGATTGAAGATCGCCTGCGATTTCTGCGCAGCCACCAACGCATCCGGGTTCTTCCCGGCGAAGCGCAAGGCGTTCGCGTAGACCTTCCATGCATATCCGCCGATGAACGCCTGGTACCGGGCTGTAGGTACGGCGACGCCATCGACGTAGTCCACCAGGACGACCGCCCGTTCGGTTGCGTGTTCCGGTTGATACAACACTTGGTCGAATACGGCATCGAGAAGAGCGTGAATGGTCCCGTAGCGCCGCAGGTTGGGATCACGGTTCATCTCTGAACGCCACAGTCCGGTCGGGGTTGCCAGCAGAAGAGGAGCGAAAGCCTGCCCAGCCTCTTCTTCTGCGTTGAGCCAAGCCCGCGCGAACGCAACCATGTCAAAGTTTTCTTCGCCCACACTTATACCTCTCGCTTCCGCCGCTTAGTCTCGGACGCTCGGCGCTGCGGCGACGGGCGCGCTGTTCGAGCGATGTCTCCGGATGCAAGGTTCTCCATCGCGCGAACGAGGTGTACTGCGTCGTCGGCGGCGAGTTGGCCGACTTCGTCCACCAACTCGGCAATAACGTGCGCATCACCGCTGGCTTGCTCGGCTGGCGGCAGGACC
This sequence comes from Thermoanaerobaculia bacterium, assembly GCA_035629395.1. Lineage (GTDB taxonomy): Bacteria > Acidobacteriota > Thermoanaerobaculia > Gp7-AA8 > Gp7-AA8 > QHVT01. The sequence continues at coordinate 122,652 of DASPHZ010000070.1, read as the reverse complement.
GCATCGACAGCGACCTCTCGGATACGGTCGGCGATGACGCTTACAGCGGCAAGCAGATCGTCGGCGATACGGAGGAGCTGCTGAACATCGGCAGCCGCGGGCGCTCCCGCTCGCGCGATGATGCCTTCACCGAGTGGCACTTCTGTGACACGGAGGAACGTGGCCACTTTTTGAATAAATACTACCGACACGTTCTCGCCCCGCTCGAGCGCGGCCAACTGCTTTCGACTTACTCCAGCTCCCCGCGCGGTGTGTTGCTGAGTAAACCCTTTCTGGCGACGCTTCTCTCGAAACAGCAATCCGAGCTGCTCGAGTGGCGGTGCTACTTTTTGGCGGTCGTTCATACGCCTCCGTAAGTATAGCCCTTTTGACACGTTTGTCCGCACCATGTGAGAATAGTCGCGCAGGGCGAACGCGAATGCAATTCGACGAAGACGGACGCCATCATGAGTCGCGGCGGAACCGAGAGAGCAATCTCAAGACACGTCTTCAGCAGTGGCTCGATAACAACGGCTACTCGTCTGGAGCACTGGAGCGCGCGACCGGCATCGGTCGGAAAGCTATGCAGGCGATTCGCCGCGGACGTGATGTGCGGAAATCCACGATGATTCGGGTTCTCAAGGGCGCTCGCCTGCTGAGCGGCGAACCAGTCGAGATCACGGATCTCTTCGATTTTGAACCCGACGCTCCAGAGAATGCGCCAATTCTCGCGGCGGCCTAGGCCGCGAGCTGCGCACTTGCGCCAGGCTGGCCATTCGCTTGAGGACATCCGTTTGCCTTTCTGAACTTGCGCTCCGTCCGAGGAGTGACTGATAACGCCGCATCCCTACCCTCGGTACACAAGGCCGCCCTTTATGCGAGGCGTTGACGCGCACGAACTCGTGGTGTAGGCGCCCAAGAGATCAGTTGTAGACCTGCACGTGCTGGACGCCCCGTATTCAGGGCGTTGACGGCTGCTAAACCTACGTGCTTTTATGACAACGCTCGGGACGGCATGCCATACTTCGCTCGTACCACTTCGCCGGAAGGCCTGAAAAGCGGCTCAAGGCGTCTGTCCATTGCGCCAGGGGTAGAGCACCGACGCGGCCGCTCGCCGCCTCCAATTGAAAGAGGCCTGTGTGAGCGCCGAACGACCCATTGCGTGCATTCGAAGACAAAGCACAAGGAAGCTAGGAGAAGACATGAAACGCTACATTTTTCTCGCGGTCCTTTTCAGTACGCTCGCGCTGGCCGGTGAGGCCGAGGCGGGCATTATGTTTCTCGATCCCGTTTCAGACAACTGCTGGGGCGTCTCGATCAACCCCGACAGCCCCTGCTACAGCGGCAAGGGGTACCCGGGATGCGACAAGAACTACTCGACTCTCGACCAGTGCAAGAACTACTGTAAGTGCGGACTGGAGTACAACTGGAAGAAGTGTGATGGAAAGCTCACCTGTCAGCGTCTCGCTGAATCCGAAAAGCGGGCGTGCGATACGCAGTGTGACATTGATTTCACGTAGTACACTCAGGCGCGGAGGAGGTTGAGCACATGAACCTGCGAACGGTTGTACTGGTGATGTTCGTAGCAACAGCGCCCGCATTGCGCGGGCAGGTTCCCACGGATACTGTTGCCACCGCACCGTCCCCCGCCGCTGTGGACCTGACGCCACGGCTGCAGCAAGGACTAGTGAAGGAGACGCGGAAGCATTGGGCGACCGTTCGCAGCGACGGATCGACGCTCCACGAGGTCACTACGATCACGCGAATTAGTGAGGAACTGACGCTGAAACTGTTTCTCGTCCGCGACGCGAGAGGTCAGGCGTGGCAGTTCGAGGATCGCGACGACCACTCCAGAAAAACGGTGAGCACCCAGATTACGCAGCTTGCCACCGGCGACTTTGTCAGGATGGAGTACAAGCTTCCGCTCGAGGCCACAACGCGCTCCGGCGCTCTGCTCGAAGCTCACCGCATGAAGGACGATCCTGGTTCGGCCAGGTATCAAGACGTGGCAGCCATCACACTATCAACTCGTTTGACCGGCCGCACGGCGGCGGAGGGTGAGTGGAAGGACCGAGATAAATCGGCCGAGTGGCGAAGTGATATCCGAACTTCCCTCACCATCGCGTTTGTCGACGCTCTGGAGCAGATGCGTGACACGCTCATCCGTCACGACACTGATCTCTTGGCCTTCCGCACCCTGACCGAATACCTGGCATATACACCTAAGTGCGATCCTGCGGTTCGAGCCGTCCGAATTGAGGCGAGATGGCCCAATTGTGCGTTCGATAAGGAGTTTGGGATGCCGTGCACAAAAGAAAGCGATAAGCGTATCGAACGCGCGGAAAAGGTAGGCGCGATTCCTTCGTTCTACTAGGCATTGAACTCACAACCCACACGCTTCGAGGGCGCGGCGTCGAGGACTTAGAACGGAGATTCTACGCCGCGCCCTCTCTGTTTGCTCCTTCTTGAACCTGAGCTGCGACCGCACGATTCATCTGCGGGCAGCGTTCTGGCGAAACCCAAGACGCTTGAATGGGCCGCCGCTCTCAACATAATCAACGATTTCGAATGGAGCCGCTTGTCGGTGTAGCGTCTGGTGTCGCATGCGCACGCCCTCTACACAGGGCGTTGACGTTTAGTCCAGCCAATGATTGACTAACGGAAGGCCGGTATTAAAGATCTCAGACGGCGTTTGTGCACGCAATTGCGCCACTACTGAAAGACGAACGGAAGGGGGAAGCCATGCGCTTTGTAGTCGCTCTATTTGTCGTTACCGCCACCATAATGTTCGCCGTTCCCGCTGCCGCGGGCATCATGTTCAAGGACGCCGCTGATGCGCCGTGTGGCGAGATTGATCCCGCGACGCCTTGCTACGCCGTCGTTGGTGTGAAAGTCACGGCATGCGAGGCGCGTCGGTCTGCGAGCCAACACTGCCGAGAATGCCACCTGAACGTTCAGCCGCAACCGGACGGCACTGAGACGACGTGGTACATGTGCCGTCGGAGGGGAGTGAGCCGGGGGTGCTACTGCGATATGTCGAACGTGTCATGTAAAGAGCAGGGTGCATGCACATACATCTGGTAGTGCCTGGGAGGTATTCCAAGATGCGATCACACTCGCGAGTCGCTCGACTCACGATGCTCGCCGTTGCGCTGGCCTTCCAATCCAGCGCGGCTGTCCGCTACGACATAAAGGCGCCGTCGACCGCTGCCACGCCAATTGAGGTTTTAATTGTCGCCACAAGGACTGACGGACCAGATGCCGTCATCGAAACTCACGCCTGGGTGCCGTCTTCAGGGACGGTGGCCATCACCGAGGGAACGTGGGAGTTCAATGTGAAGTCGGACGTGCTGTGGGCGCCGCCTACCCGCGTTACGTTGACACCCTTTCTCGATCTGCTGACGATTCAAACCTACGAGCCGTCGTTTTTAGATGCTGAAGTGCGCACGCAGGGTAATCGATCTGAGACAATGTCTGAGATTCGCGCAACCCTTGCACCGCTCAATGTCCCGGCCGAGACGCTTCAGGTCACGTGTCCAGTCGTTGCGAATGTCGCTCGCTGCATCACCCCTGCGGGAACTTACGACGTGCGATTCTCGGCACCGGGCTTTGCACCCACGTTTGTTCCGAATGTACGGTTGAAATCGAAGACGCGTGCACGCCTTGATCCTCTGACACTGATTCCTGGCGCGTCCGTGGTAGGCCGCGTGATCACTCACATGGACGCTGGAACTGCGGGTGATGCACACGATGCTTTGGTCGTGCTCACGCCCGCGTCGAGCCACGACAGTGCGCGACGCAGCCTGCGTGCACGTCCGAATGCACGCGGTGTCTTCGTAATCAGCGGTGTTCCTCCCGGCGAGTACCACGCGACGGCGATGGCCGGCAAACATTCTTCCGACGCCGTCGCCATTCGGGTTTTGCCGAACCTTACCGCGGAACTGCGCGAACCACTCGTAGTCGCTCGTCCGCGTCTCGTTCGCGCGATCATCTCACCGCCACTCGATCCAACCGGAGTGCCGTGGAGAGTCAGCTTGATGCGGAATCTCAGCGACGGCGCAGTCGAAACCTACGCATCCGGCTCTGCGCAAGCTGATGGCGAGTGGCAACAAGAGGTCCGAACCGGCGGAACGTACACACTCATCGTCGGGCGCCTCGACGGCGGCCGATGGGCGCGCTTACCCATACAAGTAGACTCCGGCGACCTGAATGTTCCCGTTTATGCGATGCCCGAGAAGATTCGCGGCAGCGTTCGATACGGCGATCAACCAATTGCTGCGAAACTGCACTTTGGTGGCGAGAGTGGTGTCGTGCGTGAGGTGGTTGCCACGGTCGAAGACGGGACTTTTGAAGGACTCGTGCCTTCAGTCGAAAACGATGAGTGGGACGTCCTGATCGAAGCGCAAGTACCGCCGACGAGCCGAACGGTGCGTCAAGTACGCGGACGACGAACCGAAGGCGTCTTGGTTTTCGACTTCATTTTACCTCGTACGGCGATAACTGGCGTCGTTGTGAATGCCGATGGAACGGCTGCGGAGAACGCGATCGTGAGCATTAGCGGAACGGCCTCGGCGCGCGATTTCGATCAGGCGATTGCTGAAGCCGACGGCACCTTCCAATTATCGGGCTTGCCGCCTGGATCGTATCGCCTGTCCGCCGAAGGGTTCCTGAAGCAAAGCGAGGATGTTCTCGTCGAAATCACAGAAGGGATTCATCCTGACGTCACCTTAGTGCTGAAGCCGGCGCCGCAAATTCACGGCCGCGTCGTCTTCCGCGGCATGCCGGTGGTCGGCACCACGATCGAGGCAGTCCGCCGGAATGGAGAACCCGTCACCGCCAGCGCGACCTCGAACGAATCCGGCGGCTTTGTGCTGTTCCTTCCGGACAACACAACGATCTTGGACTTACTGGTTCACCCTCCCGGCTTCGCCGTCATGATGGCAAGAATTGTTGCATATCAAAATCGCGAGCTACTTATTGAGGTGGAACCTTCGCCGGGTGCGTTGACATTAAGAGTCCCGCGCAGCTCGAATCCAATGCTCAGCCATGCGGGAGCGGTGCTCCCCGTCGCGCTTTTCGACACTACGAGTGTTGAACGCGGCGATGACCGCACCATCGTTCTTCCGGCGATGGAGCACGGCGAGTACACGCTCTGCATTGCGGCGTCGCGGTGTAAGAGCGGTCAACTGGCGCCAAACGGGACGCTGGAGCTGGCCGTCGAATGAAGCCTTGCCACAATCGTGGAGTCCGATACCAGGCGCGTGCGGCTGGCGTGACAGCCTCGCAGATCGGGGATGCAGGTGCGGCGGCGCTTTCGGCAACCCGTTGGCCGCGCAACCGCCGGATGCCCGAAATGTTGCGCTCACGGATAAGGACGCAGGGCGGAAGCCATGAATCACCGTGACTTCCTCAAAGTCGGAAGCGTGGCAGGCGCGGGGGCAATCATCATCGGCGAAACCGAGAACGCCTGCGCGAGCGCGGGAGAGCGCGTCAGCGAGTGTGTCGCGAGCGTGATAACGTCGTCAGCCGAGATGCTACGGATCGTGCGCGAATGCCGGTGCGATCTCGGCGGCTTCGACCCTCATTACGCAGCCACTATCCTGCGGACCGTCGCCGTTGAGTTGGATCGCGCCGCCGGAGACTGCCGCTCGTAGAACTTGACGGGTCGCGAAAATTGCGAAAGGTTCCGCGACTTGACACCGGACGAGCGTACGCGGCTTACGGCGGTGTCTACATCGTAGCTCGCTGGTCGATCCGCGTCAGAACGAGCGCGAACACGAGCAGACTCACGCCTCCCGGCACGAGCCACCACACGCTCCGTCCGAGGCGAAGCCACATCCATGCTGCGTAACAGCCGGCGATCTCACACGCCGCGGCGAGGGCGAACCAGAGCGCGTTTTGCATCGGCGGATGATCCCGCTCAGAGGCCGAGCTCCGCGGCGATGAACTCCTTCACGTCCGCACCTCCGTCGAGGCGAAGGGTGAGCGGCCCGAACGCCGGCAGCACGACGTGGAAATCGACCGCGGGACAGCACCGCGACTCGTCGGCAACCCACTCCGCGAGCTCCGGCACGGAGATGTGTTGCCTGTCGATCGTGAACAGATAGCCGTCCGCGAGCTCCTTCCGCGTGGCGTGGTCGAGCAGCCGCTTCGTCACGGCACCGTGACGCGTGCGCTGTTCGGGCGTGAGCGCGGTCATGTCGCACGCGAGGATGCGCCGCGGTTGCACGGCTCCCGCCGCACCCCCGGTGATCCCGAGCAGCGTCAGCGAAAATAGGACGACGGATTTGATCGAACGCATGGATTCGTTCCTCCTGCACGACAACGTAGGACTTCAAGTACGCTTGAAGTCAAGAGGCGGCAAATGGAATTGAGCATCGGTGAGCTGTCGCGCCGGTCGGGGCTCTCTTCGCCCACCATCCGGTATTACGAGGAGAGAGGCTTGATGCCGCGCGCGCCGCGGGCCGGCGGCCGGCGCGTGTATGACGAAAGCGCCGTCGACCGCCTGCTCGTGATCACGTTCGCGAAAGAAGCGGGCTTCACGCTGCGCGAGATCAAACAGCTCTTCAACGGCTTTGCGAGTGAAACGCCCGCGGGTGTCCGGTGGCAGAAGCTGGCCACGGCAAAGCTCGCGGAGATGGAAGCGCTGGCGGCTCGCGTCGACGCGATGAAGGAGCTACTGCGCGTGGCGCTCCGCTGCGGCTGCGTCGAGCTCGATTCGTGTGCCGCGCTGTTTCGCGAAAAAGGGCCGGCGCGAACGTAGGAGCCGCATACGAAATGCACGGACGCCCTGTCGCCGCGTCCCTTGCGTCCGCCGTCGGAAGTGGCGCATCATGCGCCCGGTCTAATTAGAGTCCAACAACCGAATCGGAACCCACTATGAGCCTGCGCCGCAGTTGCCGCGATGCGTCTGCTTTGATCGCAGTACAACGGGCGGGGGTGCGGTCGTGAACGGCACGGCGCTCCTGCTCGATGCCGTCGCTGCACCAGTCGCACTGGTCGACGTCTCGGGCCGGATCGCGGCCACGAACGAAGCGTGGGTGGCGCTCGGTGCCCCCGCCGTCGATCAGAACTGCTTGGCCCTCTGGCCCGCCGCCGCCGGCGCGATCCGTGACGTGCTCGCGGGCAGCACGAGCGAGCACACGTTCGGCTGCCGCGTCGCGAATGCGGCGGGTGTCCGGCCGCTGCGCCTGTCGATCCGGCGCGTGGCGGATGACGGCGCAGCCCTCGTCACCGCGCAGCCCGACACCGCGAACGAGCTCGCCGCCGCGCGCGCGGAGCTCTCCGCGGCTGTACGACGGCGTCGGCGAAGCGATCGTCGTCATCGACGTCGTCGCGGAAGGGGAGTACCGCTTCGTCGCGATGAACGAGCGGATGGCGAAGCTCGTCGGGGTCGCGAGTCTCAGTGGCAGCTGCCGCATCGAAGAGATTGCGCCTCCCGACTCCGCCGCGCGCATCATCGCCCGCTGCACCGAGGCCATCCGGAGCGGGAGGCCGGTGCAATGGCAGGCCGTGACCACCTATCCGTCCGGCGTCATCCACGTCGACGTCACACTCACACCCCTGCTCGAGTCCGACGGTTCCTGCCGGCGGCTCGTGGGCCTCGTGCGCGATCAGACGGAGCTCGCGCGGCGGGAGGAGGCGCGCCTCGCGGCCGAACGACAGGCGGAGATGCAGTACCGCAGCTTCAACCTCGCCGTCGCGGCGCTCAGTGACGTCGTCTACGTCTTCGACCGCGAGGGGCGTTTCACGTACGCCAGTCCGCCGCTGCTGAACCTCCTCGGCCGGTCCCACGGTGACGTGATCGGCAAGACGGTCCGCGACCTCGACTATCCCCCCGCGACCGCCGATCAGGTCCTGCGCGACGTCGACCGCGTGGTGACGACGGGCGAGCCGCTGCGCGGCGAGACTCCGTTCACGGATGTCCACGGCGAAGAGGGGTATTACGAATACAGCTTCCACCCTGTCCTCGACGGCGACGGCCGCGTGCACGCGGTGGCGGGCTCCTCGCGCGACGTCTCCGAGCGCAAGCGCGTCGAGCAGCAACTGCTCGCGCACGCGGAGGAGCAGCGCGCCCTTGCCGAAGCGCTCGAGATCGAGCACGAGCGCCTCACGCGGGCGCAGTCGGTGGCCAGGATCGGGAGCTGGATCTTCGACTTCGAGACCCAGACCGTGACCTGGTCGGACGAGACGTACCGCATCTGCGGCCTCTCGAAAGCCGATGATCCGCACCTGTACGAGGCGCTTCGCAAGCGCGTCCATCCCGACGACCTCGCGACGTTCGACCGGGCCGCCGTCGAATCGACCGCGGGGATGCCGTACGTCTTCGACCATCGTCTCCTGATGCCGGACGGCAGCGTGAGATGGGTTCAGGAACGATGCGAGTTCGTGCGCGCCGAGGACGGCACGCTGCTCCGCGCGATCGGCACGATGCAGGACATCACCGACCGCAAAGCGGCGGAAGCCGCGCTGCAGCAGAGCCAGCAACTGCTCCGCATTGCGTCGGCCATCGGCCACGTCGGCGGGTGGCAGGTCGATCTGACGACGCTGACCGTGTCGTGGTCGGACGAGGTTTGCGCGATCCATGGCGTCCCTGCCGGGTTTCAGCCCCGCATCGAGGCGGCGATCGACTTCTATCTTCCGGAGGATCGCCCGCTGGTTCAGGGGGCGGTCGGCGCATGCATCGCGACGGGGGATCCGTTCGATTTCGAGGCGCGCCTCGTCAACACCCGCGGCGAGATCGTGTGGGTGCGCGCGATCGGCGAAGCTGCCGTCGATCACCTCGGCGTGGTGACCGGCATTCACGGCGCTTTCCAGGACATCTCCCGGATCAAACAGGTGCTCGACGCGCTCCGCGCGAGCGACGAGCGCTTCCGCCTCGTGGCGCAGGCCACGAGCGACGTGGTCTGGGATTACGACCTCCTGCAGGACACCGTCTGGTGGAGCGAAGGGATGCGCACGCAGTTCGGCCACGACACCGCGAACGGCACGCACGTCGGCTTCTGGGTCGAGCAGATCCATCCCGACGATCGCCCCCGCGTCGCGAAAGGTTTCGACGACGCCCTCAGGTCGGCGCGTCTGTGGCGCGAAGAGTACCGGCTCCGCAAGGCCGACGGCAGCTATGCGCAGGTCATCGACCGCGCGTTCATCGTTCGCGGCACCGACGGCCGCGTCCACCGCGCCGTCGGCGCGATCGTCGACGTGACGCAGCAGCGCGCTCTCGAAGCGCAACTGCAACAGATCCAGCGCGTGGCGAGTCTCGGCCAGCTCGCGGCGAACATGGCGCACGAGTTCAACAACGTCCTGATGGGCATTCAGCCGTTCGCGGAGATCATCCGCCGCGTCACCGAGCACATCGCGATGGCCCAGGACGGCACGCGGCACATCATGCAAGCGGTGCGTCGCGGGCAGAAAGTCACCGAGGAGATCCTGCGCTTCACGCGGCGCATCGAGCCGACGCTCCGCCCGATCGAGGCGGGGGAGTGGCTGCGCAGCTTCCACGCCGAGGCGGTCGCCCTCGTCGGTGACACGCTGCAGGTCGTGCTCCGGCTGCCGGACGAGCCGCTCCATCTGCAGGGAGACATGGCGCAGCTCAATCAGGTGCTGGCGAATCTCGTGATCAACGCCCGCGATGCCTCCACTCCCGGCAGCCGCGTCGTCATCGGCGCGCGTCTGACCGACGAGTACGTTATCGCCGGCGGCGAGCTCGGGGTCATTGACGTGACGGTGCAGGATTACGGCGCCGGAATGGACGCGTCGACCATCGAGCGGATCTTCGAGCCGCTGTTCACGACGAAACCGAGCGGCACCGGCCTCGGGTTGGCGATCAGCACGCAGGTCATCCGCGCCCACGGCGGCACCATGCACGTCGTCAGCGAACAGGGGAAGGGGACGACGTTCCACCTGCTCCTCCCGGTCGGCCACGGCAGCGCGGCAGCGAGCGTGATCGCTTCCGGCGCAGTCGAGGAACCGCCGACCCGGGCGCTGATCGTCGAGGACGACGCCGCCGTGGCCGCGGGCATTACCATGCTGCTCGACTGCGAGCAGGTCGCGACGTCCGGCGTTTCCACCGGCCGGCAGGCCATCGCGGCCATCGAGCACTGTTCACCCGACCTCGTCTTCCTCGACATCGGCCTGCCCGACGTGAGCGGCGTCGACGTGTTCCAGCAGATCCACGACCGCTGGCCGCAACTGCGCGTCGTCCTGATGACGGGCCATTACAGCCCGACCGAGCTGCAGTCGATCCTCTCCCTCCCGCACGTGGCGTTCCTGCAAAAGCCGTTCGGGGCCGAAGAGATCCGGAACGTGCTCAAGCTGACGAACGAGCTCGCCCGCGAGCGGAGCGAAGGGCCGACGGCCGGTGCCGCCGCATGACGTGAAGAGGATGACGTCGCGCGTGGCGGGCTTGCCGTTACGTGCGGCTCACGAAGTCCCGGAACAGCGGTTTCCGCGCAAACGGCAGCATGGCGATCTTGAGATTGAGGCCGACGACGCGGAACTGGTCCGCCACCGCGGGCGGAATGGCGACCTTCGAAAAGAGGATCGCCGCGAACAGATCGCCGGAGGCGAGCAGGCCGCCGAAGCCGAGGACCGACGCGATGCCGTACCGCACGACGAACTCGTCCTGCGCGACGATGTGCGGGCTGCCGAGCGCGCGCGGGACGTAGAAGACGTTGTGCGCGGTCTGTTCCTGGTCGAGCAGGAGGGCGCGCGAAGGGCGGACGACGTTCGCGATCGGGACGCCGAGCTGCGTGATGAGCTGCGCGATCATCGGCGCCTGCTGCACCATCTCGACGCTCAGGAGCGGAATGGCGCGATGGCCGCGCGAGGTCAGGCGGGAGCTCCAGTCCGGCTCGTCGCCGCGCGTGGCCACGAGCGTCAGGCAGCGCAGGTCCGGCACCTTCGCGGCCTCCGGTGACGCCGCGCGAACGACCGCCTGCAGGTCCTCCGGCAGATCGCGGTACGGGTGGGTCTTGAAGAACCGCACCAGCGCGCATGCCGGAGCGCCCGTCCCGTCGACGTACTCGTTGTACAGAAACTCCACGGCGCGTTCGGCGGCGTCTTCGAGCGTCGGCGGATCATCGGCGAAGAGGGCGCGGATGCGGCCGCGACACTCCATCATGTCGTTGAATCCGAACGTGCTCAGCTCGTAAGGCATCGTCGCGGCGCAGAGTTTACAGCCGCGAGGCGAGCCGCTGAACGGACTCCGCGAGCTCCGCCGGATCGACCGGTTTCTTCAGATAGGCGTCGAACCCGGCGTCGAGCGCAAGCAGCCGGTCTTCGGGACGTCCGAATGCCGTCAGCGCCAGGACCGGCGTCGTACGGAGCGCATCCGGACGCGCGCGGATCTCCCGCAGAAAGACGTAGCCGTCCTCCTCCGGCATGGCGATGTCGCACACCACGACCTGCGGCTCGAACTTGCGGAAGGCCTGCAGCCCTTCGCGCACCGAGGAGGCGGTATGGACGAGCGCGCCGGAGCGCCGCAGGATCGCGGCGACGACGTCGCGCGTGAACTGCTGATCGTCGATCACGAGCGTCGTGATGCCGTCGAGCGCCGGCAGTGACGTCGACGACAGCGGCAGCACCGATCGCTCGGAGCGCTGCAGCGCGAACATCGCCGGCGCCGCTTCCAGCACGGGGAGCTCGAGCGTGAAACTCGCGCCGTGTCCCTTCCCCTCGCTCGCCGCGCGGATGCGCCCGCCGTGCATCTCCACGAGCGAGCGGACGATCGCCAGCCCGAGGCCGATGCCGCCGTGCGGCCGCGTCGACGAGCTGTCGGCCTGCCGGAACGGCTCGAAGACGTACGGCAGGAACGCGCGGTCGATCCCCTCGCCGGTGTCGGAGATCGTCAGCCGCACGAGCGATCCCTCGTGCGCGAGGCGGAGCGTGACGGAACCACCTTTCGACGTGAACTTGATGGCGTTCGAGAGGAGGTTCCAGATGATCTGCTGGAGCCGCCCTTCGTCGCCGGAGACCGGAGGAAGGATCGGCGGAATGCTCGTGAGAATCTCGATGCCCTTCGCCGCGGCGGCCGGATGCACCGTGGTGATCGCCGCCTGCGCGACGGTGCGCAGGTCGACCGGCCGCGGGTCGAACGTCAGCTTGCCGGACATGATGCGCGAGACGTCGAGCACGTCCTCGATGAGCTGTGCCTGCGCACTCGCGCTTTGCTCGATGGCGTCGACGGCGACCTGTGCTTCCGTCTCGCTGAGCCCGAGCTTGAGCATGCGCGCCCATCCGAGGACGGCTGTCATCGGCGTGCGGAGCTCGTGCGACAGCGTGGCCAGGAATTCGTCTTTGGCGCGATTGGCACTTTGCGCGGCGCTGTAGAGCCGCGCGTTCTCGACGGCGATCGACGCGCGGTACGCGAGCTCCTCGGCCTGCTTCAGATCCTGCTGCGAATACCGCCGGTCCGACGCGACGAACGTGATCGTACCGACCACTTCGCCGCGCGAGCGCAGCGGCACGATCATGAACGACATGATGCCGAGCTCGCGCATCATCCGCAGATGCTCTTCGCTGCGTGCCGCCTGGACGAGCAGTTCGTCCGGGAGCAGCGGCACGAGCTCCGACGTGCCGCTGCGCATCACGCGATAGATGGCGTCGGTCTCGGGATCGGGCGGAAATTTGCGGTAGAACTCCTCGGCCAGCGCGATCTTCGCCGGATCGACGTGCGCGACGACCAGCCGGTCCCGGAGCGTCTCACCGGTCGGATCGACCATGTCGACGGCGCACCAGTCGGCGATGCGCGGGACGGCGAGGAAGGTGACGTTCTTCAGCGTCTCGCGATAGTCGAGCGACGACGCGAAAACCTCGTTGGCGCGGGCGAGGAATGCCAGCCCCTCATTGGCCACGTGCCGGTCGTGCACGTCGCTGGCGGTGCCGATCCATTCCTCGATCGTGCCGTCCTCGCCGGCGACGGGGACGGTCTTGTCGGCGAACCAGCGGTACGAGCCGTCGGCCTGCCGCAACGGATACTCGTCCTCGTAGACGGTGCCGCTCTTCACGGCCGCGTCCCACATCTCCGCGGCGCGCGCGCGGTGGCTCGGATGCACGGCGTCGAGCCATCCGCGCCCCGCCATTTCCTCGGCGGTCTGGCCGGTGATGTCCTGCCAGGAGCGGGACGGCTGCATCCGGCCTTCCGTATCCGAGATGGCGATGGCCTGCCGGGTCGGTGTGGCGACGACGAGCGAGCGGTACCGCCGCTCCTCCTTGCGCAGCACGGTGCGGTCGCGCTCGAGCTTTTCGTACAGCCGGACGTTGTCGATCGCCACCGCCGCGTGTCCGGCCAGAGCCTCGACGACCTTCTCTTCCGTTTCCCCGAACACCCCTTCTTCAGGGTGGCCGAAGAAGAGGCCGCCGAGGACTTCGCCCGTGCGCGACTTCACCGGAACGGCGAGATAGCTCACCACCGGCAGATGTCCCGCCGGCATGCCGTTGTACGGAGCGTTGCGGCCGTAGCGCGGGTCTTTGAGGATGTTCGCGCTGCGGACGATGCCGCTGCCGGAGAACGTCGGCTCGAAGACGTGCGTGTTCCGCGGCATCGGAAACTTTTCAAAGTGCGAGCGCGGCACGCCGGAGATCGTGTAGAGCGTGTACGCCTCGCCGTCCGCGCGAAGAACGTTGTAGAAAAACGCGCCGAACTGCGCGCCGGTCAGCACCGTGGCCGCATCGGTGATGCGCTGGACGACGGCGTCGAGATCGAGCCGTCCCGCCACGTCGCGAGCCACGTCGGCGAGCTGGTCGTACCGTTCGGTCGAAAGGGCGACCGAAGCCATCTCGGCGAATGCCGCGGCGGCGTCGAGCTCCAGCTCCGAAATGGCAACGCGCGGCGTGCGGTAGTAGCAGGTGATCGTCCCCGCCGTCTCGCCGCGGATGCGGAGCGGCAGCACGAGGAACGAGGCGATGTTCTCACGGTCGTAGAGCGTTCGCCGGTCGTCGACGATCGGCCACGCGCGGACGTCCGGAATCAGCAGCGGCGCGGGAAGCAGCGCCGCGACGTTGCCGTCGGACGGTGCGGGGATGGAGAGCGTCGTGTAGTCCTCCGACAGCCCGGCCACCGCGGCGATGCGCCACAGGCGCTCGCGCGACTCCAGACGCCACAGCGCCACGGCATCGGCGCCGAACACCCGCTGCGCATGCGCGACGATGCGCTCGCGGAGCTCCTTGCCGGTGATGTTCGTCTGCGTGAGCGACGACAGCTCGCGCAGCCCGCGGAGCAGCGCGGACGGAGAAGCAATCTTCCCTTCCTGCGGTGGATGCGCCCCACCGTTGGTGATTGCGGATTCGTCGACCGACATTACCTCTCCCCATGCAAGAACCGGAGCCAGCGGTTCGCCCGCTCGCATGCCTCGTTCTTCAGCTTTTCCGGACAAGTATCCCTGCGAGCCAGCCCCGAAAGGGGAGTATTTACCATGACGGGCATCCCCGCCGAGCGGTCGGCAGCATCCCGCCGCCGCTCGAGCTGATCTCGACGTGGCGCGCGACGCCCGCGAGCCGTTCATCGACGCCCTCCTCGCCGAGGCCGAGAGCGAGATCCGGCGCCGGCGAAGCAGTGACGTCGCGATCGCGCCGGCGTAGGAAACCGGCCGCTCGCACCCGAGCTACCGGGCGCGACCGGTGGTACGGTTGCTGCAACTCGGTGAATCCCGATGCGAGACGATCATCGGAGTACCGCGGCGCGCGCGAAAGAACGGATCGAGGAACGGATCGCCTCGGGCGCGCCGTTGCGTGAGACTCTCGAGGAGCTCGTCCGGATCGTCGAGAGCGCCACCGCCTCCGGCATGGTCGCCTCGATCCTGATCCTCGACCGCGACGGGCGTCACCTCCTCCACGGGGCCGGCCCCTCTCTGCCCGACGCGTACAACCAGGCGATCGACGGCCTGGAGATCGGCCCCGAGGTCGGCTCCTGCGGCACGGCCGCGTTTCACGACAAGACCGTGTCGGTGTTCGACATCGCCAACAACCCGCTGTGGGCGAACTTCCGCGACCTCGCGCTGCAGCACGACCTCCGCGCCTGCTGGTCGACCCCCATTCACGGCGCGGACGGCAAAGTCCTCGGCACGTTCGCGAATTACTACCGCGTCGTCCGCGACCCGAGTCCCGCCGACCGCGAGCTGACCGAGATGATCATGCAGACCGCCGCCACGGCGATCGAGCACGACTGGCAGACCCGGCTCGCCGTGACCGCCTGATCGCCGCAACGCGGCCGGTGGCGCGGCATTCGCTGTCCCGCCATCGCCCATGAGCGCAGCGGAACGGCAGATCGGCTACCACTGCTCGCACGAGCAGTACGCTCCCGGCGAGTTGCTCGCGCTGGCGCGCGCGGCGGAGGCGGCAGGCTTCGACGCCGCGATGTGCTCGGACCATTTCGCGCCGTGGACCGGCGCCCAGGGGCACAGCGGCGCGACGTGGCCGTGGCTCGGCGCCGCGCTCGAAGCGACGCGGCTCTCGTTCGGCACCGTCTCCGCGCCCGGCTATCGCTATCACCCGGCCGTACTCGCGCAAGCGGCGGCGACGCTTTCCGCGATGTACCCGGAGCGGCTGTGGCTCGCGCTCGGCAGCGGCGAAGCGCTGAACGAGCACATCGCCACGACCGACTGGCCACCGAAACCCGCGCGCAACGAGCGCCTGCGCCGGTGCGCCGCGGCGATACGCGCGCTCTGGGCCGGCGAGGCTGTCACGGATCCGTCGATCGGCGTGTTCGACGCGCGGCTCTACGATCGCCCCGCGCATCCGCCGCTCCTCGCCGGTGCGGCACTGACGGCGGCGACCGCGGAATGGCTCGGCGGATGGGCCGACGCGCTGATCACGACGGCGCAGGACCGCGAGACGATGCAATCGATCGTCGAGGCGTTCCGTCGCGGCGGCGGCGAGGGGAAACCGATGTTCCTGCAGGCCGTGATCTCGTACGCCGAGGATGACGAGACCGCGCTCGACGCCGCGCACGAACAGTGGCGCGCACTCGCCCTCGGCAGCGACGTGCTGGCGACGCTCCGCTCGCCGCGCGAGTTCGAAGCCGCCAGCGCCGCCATCCCGCGCGAGCTGATCCGCGAAAAGTTCCGCGTCTCCTCCGATCCCGGCCGGCATACGGCCTGGCTCGAGGAAGACTTTGCGATGGGCTTCTCCCGCGTCTACCTGCACAACGTCCATCGCGCGGGCCAGCACGCGTTCATCGACACCTTTGGACGCGAGATCCTGCCGCGCGTCGGCAATTGAGCCCAGAGTCGAAGTGGTATGAGCGGCGCGCCCGTCATCGCTGCCTGCCAGCGTGCTGGAAGTCAGGGGTCGAACGAAATCGTGGCAGTGGCAAGTGGCGGCACGAACGCGACCGAGCAGCGGCCGCCGGAGCAGACCTCGTAGCGCCCCGGCTCCAGGTTCGGCACCGTGACGTGATCACGTTCGCCTTTCCGCTCTACGGTTCCTCCGATCGCTCGGGCCATCGACAAGAGCCGGAACTCGCCGCCGTCCCGGCGGACCGTCGTCGACGCGGCGGATGGTGCGGTGACGATGAGGGATCCGCCGGTTTGTACAGTCTCGACGTGAAGGGGCTGCGTCGAATTACGTACAACGCGCCCGGCCACTGCGGCAAAGCCGGGTGGGATCACCAGAAGGTCGTAGGTCTCCGTCCCCGGCGGCAGGTACAACACGAACCGGCCGTTCGCGTCCGACTTCGCTTGTGGCACGAAGGAGGTGGCGACATTGCGGGGATGCGCATACACCGCGGCGGCCGGAATCCGCAACGGTCCCATCATGACTTGCCCGCGCTCCTCCACCTCGTCGCGCAGGATGATGTCGATCTGGACCGGGCTGGCAGAGTCGGTGGCCTCGACATCCATGACGGCGCTGCTCTTCTTGAAGGCTTCGGCCTGGATCTTGTGCAGACCCGGCTCCAGCCCCGCAATCTGGAAGCGGCCGTCCTCCCCGGAACTGGGCTGTTCGACACGCGCAGCGCCTTCCGACCGGATGTTCAGCGTCGCGAATGGCACCACCGTGCCGTCCGGGTTGATCGTGCGCCCCATGATGGTCGTGTTTGGAAGCGTCACGTCGAAAAACGTGCCGCCGTCGGGAGTCGTCTCTCCCTTGCCTTTTACGAAGCGGCTGATCTCAGGCGCGTCGTAGGTCACGAGGATCGTCACGTCGCCGTCCGGCAGTTTCGGGACAGAGCCCTCGAAGTGGCCCCGTTCGTCGGCAACGAACTTCTCGGTACCTTCGAACTGCAGCGTCGCCGGAATGGGCCGGTCGCCGAGCCTGACCGTCCCTTCCACGCGCTGGCCTTCGATCACGATTGGCAGCGACAGATCCTCCGCCGGCATCGCAAACTCTTTTCGCTTCCAGACGGATCCGTTCGTTCTCCGGACGTACAGGGCGTAGTCACCCGGAGTGACGCCGGTCGCACTCCACCTCCCGTCGGCTGCCGCGGGAGACTGCGTGACGAGGTCGAGCGCCGGGGACGTCGGACTCCTGGCCAACAGCTCTACGACCCAACGCTCTCCGCCGACGTCGAGGATCGGAGCGATGTCGACGGACAGGTGGCGTGGCTTCGCCGCGACCAGCGGATCTCGCAGCACTGCATTGAGACCTCCGAGCACGTCGACCGCGCGCGGCGCCGTAGCCAGACCAGCACCAGCGGCACGTACGACATACCGTCCGGCAGGAACGCCCTTGAACTGGAAGAACCCGCGAGGCGACGGAGCGACGGTCAGACGGCGGACCTTATCCGTTGGAGCCGGGTTCGCCGACGAGAGGATGACCTCGAGTCGATCGACGGCTGGTGCCGGCTTTCCCGTCACCTCGACCGTGCCGGACAGAGACGCTCCGGGCGTGAAATCGAGGGTTCCCACGTTCGTCACGGCGTTACCCGCACGGATGTTCCAGCGAAACTCGGTGGCAAACCCGGCGAGACTGAATTGCAGGTCCAGCGCCGCCTGCGGCACGGAGCACGACCATGTTTTTCCCTCTGTGTGACATGCGGTAGTGCCGCGGAGTGCATCCCAGCCTGCAGCCTTGTCCGCGGCTTCAAACCTCGAGCGAAGCTCGGCCCCCGGGGGAAGGTCATTCCGCAACGTTCCTTTGATGACGGTGCTTCTCCACAACGGCAGCCGCGTACTCAGCGTGGGCGTCACGATCAAAAGGGGCGCCCATAGGTCTTCGGAGCTCACCGTGAGCTCCCACACCCCTTCGGAAATCCCGAGGTCCGTCGGTTCGCCGGCGGCGATCCGGATCTCGCGCTCTGCCTGGGCCTGATCAATTCTGCGCAACCGCGCCTGCACAGTATCGGCGGCCACTGTCTCCGTTGGTACGACGGTCACTGTCGCCGCTGAGGCGGTCGCCGCGCCCAGACACGAAAGGCAAAGAGTCCATAAGAGGAGCGTAACTGGCGTGCCCAGTAGACGCGTGTAAACAGGCATGATCGAATAGGAACGACGCGTTGAGATTGTGACGACAGGAGAGCATGAACGCCGGAAGTCCGTCAATGCCTTCAGGACTCAGACACCTTTGTTCCGTTCTTGCGATTGTCGCGAGGTGCACGGCGTTGCCGAGCCTGGATAACGCGCGGCGCCAGATACGACGACGCGAACGTTGATCGGAAACGAATAGTCGAATCGCGGACGTCACTCGGCGAGAAGCACCGGAATCGCACCCGTGAATCACATCCCCGCATGTTCATTGTGAGCGCCGGCGTTCGCCGGCGCTCACAATGAACGCTTAAATCGCTTCGTCGGTTTCGAGCGAGTAGATGGTCACGCGGGGCATGTTGCGCGGGGGGGTGCCTTTGAGCAGGCGCGCGTCGAAATAGACGTCCGGGGTACCGTTGGCCGACACGTTCCGGCGGATGAGGACCGCGCCGAAATAGGCGGCATTACCGGTGCTGCGGTAGGAGCCTTCGTTGAAGAGGATTCCGTCCACGAGGACGGAGAGGTTGACCATGCCGCCCGGATCGTCATAGCCGTTCGACGTGCAGTCCTCGGGCGGCGAGGCCGCGTTGCAGTTCACGCCGCGGCGCTTCGGCCGGCGCGTCTCCGCGCCCGGCGTTTCCCACCGCGCGACGACCGGGCCGTTCGCGGCCGCCGGATAGACGAAGTTGATGTACGGCTCGTGCGGCTCCGAGCACGCGCCGACCGTGCAGCCCGGTCCCCATGTGATCACGCGGCGCTCGTTGGCGTGATTGACGTTACCCGGGTCGTTCGATTGGAAGTTCTGATTCGCCGCGGTCAGCACGAGGTCGAACCGGCCATTGGCGTTGAGGTCCTGAAAGTCCCACTGGCTGTTCGCGGCATCGGCGAACAGCGGGTTTCCGTCGACGTCGACGGCCCAGTCGGTCGTGGAGTTGTCCCAGGCGCGGTAGCCGATGTCGCGGAAAATCTCCGGCGGCATGTTGTACAAGTCCGCCGGGCAGCAGTTGCCCGCACCGGTGGTGCCGTACTCGGCGGCGTTGAGATAGATGAAACCCTCCATCCGGAACGGCGCATTGAAGTCGGCAGAGTTCCAGCTCAGGTTGGGCGTGAGATTGCTGCCGTCGGCGCGCGGACGCTGGCGGTCGCGGGTGTCGAAGAAGTAGATGCCGGCGCCGAGGCGTGCGCCATTGAGCGTGTTCACCCAGTAGGCCGCCGGACGCGCGGTGCCCTGGGCGTTCTTCTTGAAGCCGCCCGTGGCGCTGTCCCACGTGAAGTAATTCACGCCGCGCATCCCGCGGCCGGCGAGGGCGATGCGCTTCCACACGTCGTACTGGATGTCGGGGAAGTTGACGAGCTTCGACACCGGATACGTGTTGGTGGTCTGGTTGGCGAAGCCGGAGTACACGAGCGAGACGTCGTTCGAGTTCTGGGCGTACGTGCCGCAGTTCGCGCCGCAGATCCCGTTCGCCGCGCGCGAGCGGCTGCCGAACCACGGGTCGGGATACGACTTGCCGACGATCTCGTTGAGCCAGTTCACGGCGCCGGGTGCACCCGCCACCGGCCACACGATCTCGTCGTAGCCGCGCTCGAACGCCGGACGGTCGTACGGATTCGCCCACGGAAACGAACCCGCAGGCAGCGTGGCGCCGCCGGCAGCGATGTCCGTAAAGGAGGTGATGTCGCCCCAGTGCACGCCGAAGTTGCCGCCGACGTTGATGGCTGCCTGCGTCTGGATCGGACCGCCCGGCACCGGAACGGGGAACTCGCCGACGACGACGCGCACGATGCGGCGCGACAGCATCACGCCCCCCGTGGCGCGCGACCACTTCTCGGCCGTGACCATGACGGTGGCCAGTCCATAGCGCTCGCCGTCTCTCCAGAAGCCATTGACGAGCGTGCCGCCGACCATCGGGGGCGCGTACATTTTGATCTCCTCGATGCGGCCGGCGGTACGGCTGTCGGCGCCGAAGAGGGCGGTGTTGATGGCGGTGAGCTGGGCCGCGGCGTTGGTGCGGTTGAGCTCGAGATCCGCGGTGTCCTCGGTGCCGAAGAAGCGATTCTGCGGCGCGGGACGATACGGGCGGTCGAGCAGGAGGACGGCCGGCGCCGGCTTGTAGACACCGGCGTAGCTCCCCACGACGCGCTGGCGTTTGAAGCCTCCGGCGGCGATGACGGCGTCGTTGTTGACCGGCATGAAATTCTGGTTCCGGGCCCATTGCGGATCCTGGAACCACTCCACGGCCGCGCGCGCGCCGGTCTCGGCGATGCCCTGCACCTGGGCGGCGTTGCGCTCGTTGACGGCGATCGCGCTCTCGCTCTCGCTGATGGCGACGAAGCCGAGGCCGAGGAGCGACAGGCCCACCATGACCATGAGGCTGACGAGCAGCGCGGAGCCGCGCTCGCCTTCGTGTCGGGTTGTCATGACTCTCTTCATCTTGTTCCTCAGTCGCAAGTCGTCGGATTGTTCGGGCTGGCGTCCGGCGTGGTCGCGTTCACGATGCGGCAGACGAACACCTGGTTCCCCGTGTCGGCGCGCTTGTAGGCGACGCAGACCTTGGTGATGTTCGCCGTCGGCATCGTGCGGTTGCCGGGCGCGGTGTAGTTGAACGTCAGGGTCTTGCTGCCGTTGTTCGCCGGGACGGTGATGTCGGCCGCGGAGAGCTGCGCCGGCTTCGGATTCAGCGCGAGCGTGACCGTGCCGGAAGCGCCGCTGTTGACGTTGTAGACGCCGCCGCTCGGGAACGTGACGTTGGCCCACGTGACCTGGTTCGGACGCGTCCACGTGATGGCCACCGACTGCAGCGTCAGGTCGACCGCGGCGGAGTTGATCAGGGAGAGCGTGAGCTGCAGGTCGTCCGTGCTCGTCAGGATCGTGCCGTTCGGGTTGTCGACGGTGAGCGTGCAGGTGGGCGGCTCGTCCTTGATGTAGCGGACGAACGTCTCCTGGCAGCCGGCCGAGTAGACGACGGTCATGTCGAGGCGATAGACGGTGTTGTCCGTGCGGTTGGTCCAGGTGTAGACGAACGGCGTGGCGCTGTCGGTGACGACCGCCTCGGCCGCGCCGGCCGGGCTGACCGGCGTGAGCCGGAACTCGACACGTGCCGGCGTCGCCGTGGCCGGTTTGGTGACCGTGACGGTGTCTCCCTCGGCCATCAGCCACGGCGTGCCGGACGTGAGTCCGTCGCCGGAAGTGAAGCCGGCCGCACTGACGGTGGCGCCGCTGCAGACCTCGTCTCGGATGTAGAAGATGCGCTGCTCGATGCACAGGCCGTCGTCATAGGTGACGTCGACCTGCAGGCGATAGACGGTGTTGTCCGTGCGATCGACCCACGTGTAGTCGAACGGCGATGCGTTGTCGATGGACGGCGAGCCGACGGCCGCATTCGTCGCGTCGACGAAGAGCCTGAACTCCACGGAAGTGATCGTGGCATCGGCGGGCTGGGTGACGGTGATCTTGTCGCCGGCGTTCATGACGTACGGGTCCGACACGAGGCCGCTGCCCGACGCCTGGTTGCTCGCCGAGAACGTGGCTTCAGGGCAGACGCCCGACTGGTCGGTGATGTAGCGCGTCTGCACCTCGACGCAGCCGGTGCTCTGCGTGACCGTGACGATGAGCGTGTAGGTCTCAAGATCGGTGAGGTTGTCCCACGGGAAGATGAACGGTCCCGTATCGTCGGAGACGCTCGTGATCTGCTCGCCCGCGCCGGTGATGAGGTCGAAGTCGACGCGGTCGATGGTCTTGCCGGCCGGCGCCGTGACGAAGACGTAGTCGCCGGCGGACATGAGCCAGGCCGTGGTCGCGGTCAGGCCGTTACCGGCCATCGCGCCGCTCGCGGCGATGGTGGACGCGCTCGCGCAGCCCTCGGGGTAATAGACCCACGGCGTGTAGTCGCTGTGGACGCTGCAGAACTCGGCGCGCACGCGGTACCGGTAGTAATACTTCTCGCGCGTGACCGGATCGTGGTCGGGTGCCGACGTGTCGGTGTAGCGCACGGTGGTCCCGGGCTGCTGCGAGGCGTTCTCGATGTACGGCAGCGGCGCGGGGGAGAGGTCGAACGACGTCCAGGTGAGGTCGCTGGCCTTCTTGCGCTCGCGGACGATGTGGTAGCGGTCGACCGTGATCGGTGCACCCTCCGTGTCGACGCCGACCTTCGGCCACTCGATCGTGATCTGGCAGGCGTTCGGGCCGAAGCGGCAGCGCGTGGCGTCGGTGTCGATGACGAGGCTCGCCGGGGTGGCCGGCGGCACGGGGGTGCTGTCCGGCGGATAGCCGGCGCTGCCCTCGATGGCCGGCTCGTCGACGGCGGGATAGATCTCGCTCGTGCCGGTGGCGGCGTTCGCCGGGGTGTTGAGCGCGGCCGTGAGCGAGCAGATGTCGTAGGCCTGGATGCGGTAGTAGTAGGGCTTGCAGTTCGCCGGCGCGCCGTCGAGGGAGTCGGTGTCGTCGTCCCAGGTGACGGTGGTGGTGGTGGGGAAGATCTCGGGCTGCAGCGCGACCGCGGTGGTCTCGCTGAGGACGAGGTCTCCCTCGCCGGCGGTCGGGTCGAAATCGGGCGTGGTGCCGCGCCAGATGCGGTAGCGGATGGTCTCCTGCCGCGGGACGGAGGTGCCGTTGGTATCGGCGTTGGCACCGGTGCACGTAAGGACGTTGAGCGGCGCGATGTTGGTGTCGACGCGCGGCCACGACAGGGTGATCTTGTTCGGCTGCTGCGATCCCTCGGTCATGTTCGTCGCGGCGAGCGCGGCCGGCGCCGCCGGTTTGGTGCGATTCATCGGCGCGCCGGTGAGGTAGTTCGAGCTGTCGGTGACGCCGAACTCGTTCACGGCGCGGACCTTGACGTAGTACGTCGTCGCACCGGCCGGCAGCGGGGGAAGGTTGATGTAGCCGACGAGCTGGTCGCCGGGGAGGTTGGCGGCGAGGTTCGCGTAGCCGCCCACGGGGTTCGTGTCGTAGCGGACCTCGTAGCGGATGACCTCACCGCTGATGGGAGAGTCCCACGTGACGCGCGTGGCGTTGCAGTAGCCGGAGCAGACGGAGCGCACGGTGGGCGGCGTGGGGCGGTCGTTGGCCGGCTCCTGCATGCCGCGGATGCCGACGTTGCGCGGGACGATGAGCGATTCGAGCTCGTACGTGCGGTAGCGGCGGAAGGCCGCGAGAGGCTCGTTGGGGTTGACGTAGTTCGGATCGGGCGCGGGGTTCATGCCGATCAGCTCGAGGCGGATGGCCTGGATGGACTCGCGCTGGTCGCGGTCGGCGTAGTTGGCGGTGCCGCCGACGTTGCCCGGGTCGAACTGGCCGGCGCCGCCGATGGCGCCCTGCACGAGCGCGGTGTTGTCGGCTTTCTTGAGCAGCTCGGCCGCTCGCCCGGTCGGGCTGGCGTAATAGAAGAACTTGAGGCTGCGGATGTTGCGCGCGACGGGTGTCCCGGCGTCGGGGTTGCCGTTCTCGTCGAGGGTGAAGCGGTAGAGCGTGTACGGCGGGTTGTTGCACGTCGGCGTCGTCGCGTTGTCGTTGCAGAGGTCGACGCCGGTGATGCTGACGGTGTTCTCCGTGCCGCCGCCGGGATAGGCGCGGCGGGGGCGCGTGGTGTCGGCGAAGAAGGTGATGGTGTCGTTGTTCGGCGCGTTCGGGGCGTCGGACCGGAGGGCGTAGGTCACGATCTCGTCGTTGCCGGTGGTGACGATGGGGAACTGGCCGGCCACGGGCTCGTACGCTTCCTCGCGTCCGTGCTCGTTCTCGATGTCGACGTTGTAATCGAGATTGCCGCGGATGGTGATGGCGCTCAGGCCCGCGTATTCGATCTGTTCGTCGGGCTGCTGGTACTGCGCGCCCTGCGCGCGCCAGACGATGGTGTTGTCGTTGACGGTCTGGCCGGCGACGGCCGGCCAGACGACGGGGCCGCCGCCGCTGGTGCCGCCGTTCTGGGCGACGTAGGAGAAGCCGTTGGAGACCGGCGGGACGACGATGCGTCCCTGGCTGTACGCGGTGTTGGCGGTCCAGACGGCGGTGCCGGCGAGGATGGGCGTGCCGTCGCGGTCGAAGTCGAAGCCGGTCATGCGCACGTCGCGCAGGAGGCGCTCGAAGGCGACGCGTGTCTCCTGCTGCAGCTCGGCCGATTCGACGCCCGTCTTGAAAACGCGGTTGCTCCGGTCGTACAGCATGAGGGCGGCGATGATGATCACGGTGAAGATCGCCGTCGCGACCATGATCTCGGTCAGGGTGAAGCCACGCTGGTGGCGGTGCTGGGACAGGCGGCGCATCGGCATCTCCTCGTTAGTTCGTCAGGTTCGTGACGGGGCGGCGCAGCTTGGACGATTCGTAGACCGCATTGCGGCGGCGCCGTTCTTCGCGCCACTCGACGACCGCGCGCACGCGGATGGTCTGGGCGGTGTCGATCACGTCGGTCGCGTCGCTCGGGTTGGCCGGCGTGATGATGAGCGTCACGTTGCCCGCGGACATCTCCTGGCTGCCGAGGAGGGCCACCCACTGGGCGAGGTACCCGCCGGGATCGTTGGTCGCGGTGAAGGACGACGTGCGGCGCACGATGCTCCCGGCGTAGGTCGTGCCGGCGACGGTGTTGGTCCCCAGCGTTGCGTTCGACGGGATGTTGAAGTTGGTCAGCACGTCGTCGGCGGACATCGCGCTCAGGTCTTCCATGACGCGCGTGGCGACGGCGGAGACTTTGGTCATCTGCTTGCCGCTGTAGACGTTGCGCCGTCCCATGTAGAAGAGCGTGGAGATCGAGAGGATGACGGTGCCGAGCAGCGCCATCGCGATCAGGACTTCCACCAGGTTGTAGCCGCGCTGGCCGCGGCGGTCGTTCGCAATGCGGTTCATCTCACGTCCTCGTCACTGTTCCACGCTGCGGAAATTGCCCGCGGTGGAGAAGGTCATCGTGATGGTGGGCTTGGCGATCTTGTAATCGGTGCGCAGCACGAGCGTGGCGTTGCCGCCGGGATGGTTCGCGATCGCGCCGTTGGGAAGGAAGATGATGTCGGGACGGTCGTCGCCGCCGACGTTCGTGCCGTCGTCGACGAAATTGGTGAAGGTCGTCGACTCGAAGAAGATCGGATCGGTCCTCTCCGGCGGGAGGTAGCGCTCGAGGATGAGCGTCCAGTCGCCGTCCTCGTTGCGCTCCCACACCGAATACGAGCCACGCGGGTGGCCGGTCGGCGTGAGTCCCGTGGCCACCGTGACGGCGACGCGGCGATGCTGCGTGACGGCCCGCTGCCGCGCCGCCCGCACGTCCGTGCCGAACGTCCGCATCGCCGTGCGCATCTTGGTCGCCCGGTAGAAGTTCATGAAGGCCGGGACGGAAAAGAGCGACAGGACCCCGATCATCGCCACGACGGTGAGCAGCTCCGTCAATGAATAGCCCCTCTGGAGCAATCTGCGGTCGTTCATGAAGCGCCTCCGTTTCGCAAGCCCGGCGCCAGCGGCGGATGTTGCTGACGCGGTTGTGGTTAGGGGATCCGGCGCGGGGTTGCGTGAGTTGTAAGTGTTACGAAAGGTAACACGGGAGCAGGGATGAAGGATGAAGGCGGAAGGATGAAGGCGGAGGGATGAAGGCGGAGGGGTGAAGACTGGCCGCGAGGGTCATCCTTCATCCTTCCTCCTTCATCCTTGCCCCCGTCCCCCCTCCCCCGTCCCCGTGAAACTCGAGGCGCGCCGTCACCCCGCCGACCTCGTTCTTTCGCAGCGCGATCGTTCCGTCGTGCAGCAACACGATCTTTTTCGCGATCGGGAGGCCGAGGCCGAAGCCTGTGGGCTTGCCGCTCTGGAAAGGGAGGAAGAGGCGCGCGGCTTCGGATTCGTCGAAGCCTTTGCCGTTGTCGGCGATGGTGATCGAGGGGACGGGCTCCGCGCCGACGGTGGCGGTGATCGTGCCGTGCGCACCGCTTTCGCGAACCGCCTCGACGGCGTTGCGGACGAGGTTTTCGATGGCGCGGGAGAGGAGGGGCGGGTCGGCGGGGATCTCGACGCGGTCGCCCGTCACGGTGAAAGAGACATCGGGCGCGAGGGCTTCGGCGCGTCCGACGACGTCGCGCACGAGCTGGAGCAGGTCCGCGCGCTGGCGTTCGAGCTTCACCGGTTTGGCGAACTGCAGGAGCGCGCCGACGGCGTCCGCGAGTTGCAGCGCTTCCTCTTCGGCGGCGCGCAGGCGGCCTTCCACTTCCGGCGGCGGCTGCTGGCGCCGCGCGAGCTTGAGGTAGCCGAGGATCGTGGAGAGCGAGTTGCGGAACTCGTGGGCGATGCCGGCGGAGATCTCGCCGAGGTCGGCGAGGTTCTGGAGATCGCGGACCCGCTGCTCGAGCGCGTGCGTCGGGGTGAGGTCGGTGAAGAGGACGAGCATGCCGAGGAAACGGTCCTCCTCGTTGCGGAGCGGGACGGCGGTGAGGCCGATGATCGCGTCGCGGTGCTCGATCTGCCGCCGTGCCACGACGCTGCGTTCCGCGAACGCGTTTTCGACGACGCCGGTGAACGCGCTCGCGCCGATCGCTTCGCGCAGCGGCTTGCGATTCAAAGCGTCGCTGGTCACGCCGAGGATTTCCTGCGCGGCGCGATTGGCGTCGGCGACGAGACCGTTCGCGTCGAGCGCCAGAAAGCCCGCGGTGAGGCTGCGCGTGAGCGTGGCGGTGACGCGGGCCAGATCGTCGGCGCGCGTTTTCTCCGCTTCGTGCAGGCGGCGCAGTTCTGCTTCCTGTGCTTTGAGCGTGTCGATGGAGCTGCGGAACGTGTCGACGAGGTATTGCGACTCCTCGACGTCCCCGCGCTCGCCGAGCTCGCGGGCGTGATCGAGCATCGCGTCGATGGGACGGGTGATGCGCGAGAGATAGACGAGGAGGAGACCGGTCGCGGCGATGCTGGAGACAATGCAGATCGCGGCGCTGACGAGAAACGTGCGGCGCATCGAGCGCAGTTCGGAGTCGTCGAAGTAGAGGAGCGCTTCGCCCGCGCGCGTGTTGCGGCGCAGCACTTCGACGGGCGGCGGGAGCACGAGTCCCGAGGTGAGCGTGTTGCCGTCGCGGGTGCGGAGGACGATCGCGGCGACGCCGTGCCGCGCGCGCAGGAGCGAGAGCCGGCTGGTGAGGTCCGGCGTTGGATTCAGTTCGGCGGCGATCGTGTCGGCGCTGCTGTTCCACTGCTGTGCGATCGTCGCGGCCGTGGTGAGATGGAAGTTCTGCAGGATGGTCAGGAGGACGAGGATCAGGACGACGAGGAAGCCGACGAGGAGCGCCATGAACATGCGCACGTCGGTGCGGAAACCGATCTTCTTCGCGGTCGGACCGTTGGCCACGGGGCAAGTGTACGCGTGGTAGATTCCGGCTCGTGGACTGGCGCGCGCCATCACCGCCGACGTCGACATCGTCGAGACCGCGAAAGCAGCGGAGTTTTTCACCGTCGACGGCGTGGTCGTGAGCGGCACCGCCACCGGTGCGCCGTGCGACGCCGGCGAGGTGCGCGCGGTGAGCGAGGTGGTGAGCGTCCCCACGCTCATCGGCTCCGGCATCACGCCGGAGAACATCGCCCTCTATCGCGAGGCGGACGCTTTCTTCGTCGGTTCGTCGGTGAAGGTGGGCGGCGTGTGGTCGGGGGCGTTGGACGCGGAGCGGGTCCGCGCGGTGGTGGACGCGTTCGGCGTGGCCGGGCGCGAGCAGGGATGAAGGCGGAGCGTGGACGCGGCGTTACACCGCGAACAGGTGCAGCCACGAGTCCCACAGCGTCGTCCCGAAGAACATCACCACCAGGAACGCGAGGCCGAGGAAGACGCCGAAGGGGAGGGCGACCTGCATCCCTTCTTTGCTGCGCAGGGCGACGATGCCTCCCACGATGGCGCCCGCAACGGAGGCGATGACGAGGAGGGGGAGGAGCGGCTCCCAGCCGAGAACGGCGCCGAGCATGGCCATCATCTTCACGTCGCCGAGGCCCATCCCTTCGACCTTGCGCACGAGTTTGTAGGAGAGGGCGATGGCGAGGAGCACGCCCGCACCGATGAACGCGCCGATGAGGGAGTCGGTGAGGGAGCGGGAGAGCAGGAGGTCCGGATGCAGAACGCCGAGCTGCAGCCAGCCCACCACGAGGCCGATGGCCACGCCGGGGAGGTCGATCACGTCGGGGAGGATCTGGATGTCGAGGTCGATGTAGATGAGGACGATCGTCATCGACACTAAAGCGGCGACCAGGACGAAGGCGACGGTAGGGCCGGTGTGCTGGTACACGGCGAGGTAGAACAGGGCATTGGCCAGTTCGACCAGCGGGTAGCGAGCGGTGATCGGCGCGCGGCAGGCGCGGCATTTTCCGAGGAGCCAGAGCCAGGCGAGTACGGGAACGTTGTCCCACGGTTTGATGGGGGTAGAGCAGTGAGGGCAGCGGCTCGGCGGAAAGACGATCGACTCCTCGCGCGGATAGCGATGGATGACGACGTTGAGGAAGGACCCGACGATCGCTCCCAGCGCGAGCGCGAGAATGGACATTCGGGCGGATTGTATGCTCTGGCTTCGTCCGGGGAGACGACCGAAGGCCTCCCGGCGGGGCCGGCACGGCCGGCAGCGCTTCCGTCAACACGTGCGGTCGCGGGGATCGCGCAGTGCTCGCGTCAGGCGTGCGTCCTGGCTGGGCCGACCAGCGCTGCCGGCAGCGCCGGAGAATGCAAATCACCCGAGTGTAGTTATCATGCGGCGCGCCTGAGGAGGCGAATGGGGTCTGGTGGCCTCCGCGGTCTTCAAAACCGTTGTTTCGGCGTGGAAGCGTCGAAAGGTTGGTTCGATTCCGACACGCCTCCGCCAACGCGCTACTGCTTCGGCGCGTCGGTGAGGAACCCTACCTTCTGCGCCCCCGCCTGATGCGCGGCGTCCATCGCCTGCACGGCCCGGTCGAACGACAGATTGTCCTCCGAGTTGATGAACACCACCCGCTCGTCCGCCGGACGCGAGACCATCTGCCGCGCGATTGCGTCGCGGAGCTCGGGGATCGTGTTCATCTTCTGCGTGTTGAGATACACCCCGTCCGCTTTCACCGTGATCACCAATTGATTCTGCTCGCTCTGCGGCGGCGGCGTCGCGAGCTCCAGCTTCGGCGGCACCTCGACGTCCAGACCCATCTGCAGGATGGGCGTGGCCACCATGAAGATGATCAGCAGCACGAGCACCACGTCGACCAGCGGTGTGATGTTGATCTCCGAGCGGACGCCGCCTCCTCCGGCACTGAAGGCCATGGCTACGATCCTCCGCCGGCCATCTTCCCGCCGGCCTGCTGGTTCTCCGTCATGATGGCGACGCTCGTGAACTCCGCTTCATTCGCGGCGCGCATGACCTCGCGCACCTTCCCGAAGTTGATGCGCTTGTCGGCCTTGAGCATCACCGCGCGCGAAGGATCCTTCTGATGCTCCGCGCGCAGGTACGTGACGAGGTTCTTGTCCGGAATCCAGTTCTGCCCGACGAAGACCGTCCCGTCCTGCTTGATCGAGATCATCAGGTCGCCTTCCTTACCGGGCTTCTTCTCCGCGTGCGGACCGGCCGGAAGCATGACGTCGACGCCCTGCTGGAGCATCGGCGTCACGACCATGAAGATGATGAGGAGCACGAGACAGACGTCGACGAGAGGGGTGACGTTGATGTCCCCTTTGACTTCGTCGGTGCTGCCGCCGCCGGCGCCGAATGCCATCGCCGCCCCCTACGCCCGCGCCCGCGAGCGCGCTTCGTTCTTGATGAAGTAGTCGATGAGCTGCGAGGACGAGTTCGACATCTCGACGTTGAAGCGTTCGATCTTGTTGAGGAAGTAGTTGTACATCCACACCGCGGGCACCGCGACGAAGAGGCCGAGCGCGGTTGCCGCGAGCGCTTCCGCGATTCCGGCCGACACGGCGCCGAGACCGCCCGAGCCGCTGAGAGCCATCCCCTGGAACGCGCCGATGATGCCGATGACGGTGCCGAACAGACCGATGAACGGGGCGGTCGTGGCGATCGTGGCGAGATTGCCGAGGCCTTTTTTCATCTCGGCGGAGGTCATGAGGGCTTCACGCTCGATGGCGCGCTTGCCGGAGTCAACGATGTCGAATCCTTCCGGCAGTTCCTGCGCCGTCTCGTACTGGAATTCGGTGAGTCCCGCGGCGAGGACGCGCGCGAGATGGCTGTGCCGGAACCGTTTGTCTTTCGCGAAGGTGATCGCCTCGGCGAGCTTGTGCGCCTTGAGCAGCGGCGTGATCCCGAGCGCGACCTGCAGCGACTGCCGCTTCGCCTGCTGGAAGCGCCACAGGCGCTCGACGGCGATCGTGAGCGACCAGATCGACATGAGCAGGAGGACGATGATCACGCCCTTGCCCACCGGCGTGGCCGCGTTCCACATCCCCATGATGCTGAATGAGTGTTGTACGTCTTCCATGCGTTCCTTCTCCTCGTACTCTTCTACTCGAGCCGGAAATTGATGGTGAGCTCGTCCTGCAACGGGTCATCGGTGGCCGGTACGCCGGCGGCTTTGGGGATGTCCTGCGGCTCGCGTCCGCGGCAGCAGTGCGTCGCGATTATCGAGGACGATGCCGTCACCCATTCGCCCTTCTGCTCGTCTTCCCGGTCGACTCGATGAGCGCGTCGTCGAACATCGGAAGCTCCTGCTGGCAACACGACGGCCTCTGCCGAAGTAGTGCCAAGTGAGGGTGGTCGGAGGCGGGGACTGGACGCGATGCAACCGACAACTCGTCCTCCGCGTTACGGCAGCGGAAACGCTTCGTAGTCGCGGATGATCGCCGGCGACTGGGACGGCACCGAGCGCTCCCATTTCGCGCACGTGGTCGTGTCCTGGACCGTCACGTCGTACGCGGCGCCGCTGAAGCCGGCGACGAAGAGCCAGTACTTGTCGTTGACGGTCACGCCTTTGACGATCTTCACGATCGTCTCGACCGCTTTCGGCGCGTGGCCGTAGAACGAGAAGAACGCGTTCTCGACGATCGGGTCGGGCGTGTTCTCGCTGTAGCGGATGGGATGGCCCATGCCGCTGATGCCCGCGAAGGTGTCGTTCCACGTCACGGTCACTTTGAAGCGATTGCCGAGGAGGCACGCCGTGGTGTCGTTGGGCGTGCAGGTTTCGCATTGCGGCGCGGGATCGAGGAACGGGCGCAGTTGCGCGTACGACACGGCGAACGCGCCGTCCACGTCGCGATTGGCGCGATTGCAGGCGTTGTCCGGTTCGGGTCCGCAGCCGGATTTGAGCTGGCCGACGACGTAGCCTTCGCCGTAGAGCAGCGGCGCGCCGGAGCTGCCGACGTCCGTCGCGCCGACCAGCGGCCGCGAATAGAGGAACGACGGACGCTGCGACGACGCGCAGCCCGCGAAGTGCTCATCGAGCGCAGACGAGGAGTAGCGCTGCGCCGCGCCGTTCGGATGCGAGAGGTGAAAGAGCGGCGTGTCGTGCGCGAGATCTCGCCTGTCCCATCCGAGGAACGTGCGGTTTGGCGGGATGCCGTGGAGGCGGAGCAGCGTGACGTCGCTGGTGAACGACGTGACGAGCAGCGTCGCGCCGAGCGTGCGTGGGAACGTGTCGAACGGCGGCACGTGCGCGTTGCACGCCGACGAACGGTAGTCCCAGAACGCTTCGAGTGTCGCCGCCTGCTCCGCCGTCTTGACGCAATGATTGGCAGTCAGAAAGTACGGCGCGCCGTCCTGCGCGGCGTTGTTGACGAGACCTCCCGTGCAGGAGAGGAGGCGCGTGCCGGCGACGAAATCGTAGAAGGCGATGGCGCGGCCGAGCGCGCTGTTGCCGTTGTGGCAGGTCGCGTCTTCGATGCAGGAGGTGTCGTGCGCGGCGGCGTCGGAGGGGTGACGCATGTCGGCGAGCGCGCCGATGCGAAACGAGGCGCTGCCCGGTGCGTCGACTTCGATCGTGGCCGTGTCGCCGGCGACGCTGGGCGTCCAGAGGGTGCCGGTGTTCGCGGTAATGGCGATCGCTGCTCCGCCCGTGCCGTAGATCCAGAGTTTCGCGCCCGCGGGCAACACCACGTCATCGAGCCGCACGCGCACGCGCCGCGCGCCTTCCGCCTGCACGGCACCGCGCCACTGCCAGCGCCCGCTCTGCGCGGAGACGATGGAGACCGGCTCGAGCTCCTTGACGATGCCGACGTGCAACGGTCCGTCACTGTTCGCATTGGCGCGACGCAGTTCGGCGAGATCGTTCTCCGTCGCGCCGCTGGTTTTCACGAGCACTCGCGCCGCGGTCGTACTCGTGCGCAGCGGCGGCTCCGTCGTCACGCTCTGCTGCACGCCGCGATGCCCGAACAGCGGCGGGAGGACGTCCGTCCCGAACGCGGGGAGGGCGGCGAGGAGGAGAGCCGGGAGGAGGAGGGGGCGCATGGGGCCCGGTTATGGTACCGCGTGCCACTCGTGCGGCCGCATGATCGCGCGCCGCGCAGCGGAACGATGAGGTTGGAGACGTGGTGGGGCACCGTTCGCCTCGACCTCGGCGCGGACGCGATCCGGTCACGGAGAACTGCTGGGGCGTCTCGGTCAACCCGGAAAGCCCGTGCTACAGCGCGAAAGGGTACCCCGGCTGCACGAAGGGTACGGACTTCGAAAGTTGCAACAAGTACTGTCAGTGCGGCTGGGAATACAATAAACAACAATGCGACGGCAAGCAGACGTGCCTCGTCCTCGCCGAGCGTGAAAAGTCGGCATGCGAGGCAAACTGCGTCGCAGACTTCCCCTCCATGAAATCGACGACCGTCGCCCTCACTCTCGTTGCCATCGCGATGACGGTCCATGCGCAGCAAGCAGCGCCGGCCGCATCTCCTCGACCGTTTCCGCTGGGCCAGCGGACGACGGAAATTCGCCGGCATCTCAGTGCAGTCCGTACGAATGGGACGCCGTTCTACGTCATTACCTCCGTTCAGTCGCTCTCGGACGAGTTGGCTGAAAAAGTCATCCTCGTCCGCGACTGGCGCGAGCAGACGTGGCGTATCGCGTATGTGGACGACTTCGCGCGGCAAGTCGTCGCGTACGAGGTTACGCATCTGCCCACGGGTGAATTCGTACGTGCTTCGTTCAAGATCCCGCTGAAGGCGAAAACGCGCATGGAAGCCATCGCAGAAGCGCACGAGCAGAAAGGCGACCCTCAGTCGTCACTGATGAAGCTGGATCCACCGACCACGATCGAGACGCGTGTGATGAGCCGGACGGCGACGGAGAGTGAGTGGAAAAACTTCGAGCTTTCGGTCGATTTGCGCAGCGACATTCGTACGTCGCTCAGCACGCTGTTTCTCGATGGTATCGAACGGATGCGCGAGGTGCTGATCCGCCATACCGAGTTGGGTCTCGAATCGCTCGACGTGATCCTGCTGCAGCGGCTCGCGCATTCGCCGTCGTGCGACCCGTCGCTTCGTTACTCCAAAGTCGTCGAGCTCGCACCGGACTGTGACTTCGACGAGGACCTCGGAGAACCGTGCTCTGTGGCACAGCAGAAGCGCATTGCCGACGCTGCGAAAAAAGGCGAACAGCTCTCGCATTACTGAACCTCGGCCGTTCGACGCTTGCTATTGACGGGGCTCGGTTATGGTACCGCGTGCCACTCGTGCTCGATGTCGCGCATGATCAGCGCGCAGTCGAACTCGACGCTTCCCTTCGGAAAGCGCGATTCGTCCTCGAAGTAACTCGAGGACACCGACGCCACGCGCAGCGGATGCACTTCCCACCGTTTCGTCTGCAGCACCACTCCGTCGAGTTTGCCGGACGTCGTCGCTGAATAGCCGAGCGAGCCGGGCTCGAAGAACGACGACGCCTTGGACACCGAATCGAAGATCGAATCGGGCGCGAGCTCGCGAGCGGCGGTCGCGTCGACACGCACCGTCACCGCGTCGTCGGCGGAGCGCATGGTGATCGAGACCTGATGGCCGGTGTCGATCACGTCGAACGTGGCGCGATGATGCTCGCCCGGGAACACGCGTCCGCCGGCAAGGCGGTTCAGCAGCGAGCCTGAATCGCGCCGCGGGATGTACACGCCTTCGTGCTCGCCGTCCGCGTCGGTCCACTGCACGGCGAAGCGATGGGCGGCGTTCTCGCTCGACACGCCGAGAAGCTTCGGGAAACGCTTCGGGCGGATCTCTTCGAGGCGAATGAGGCAGATGCCCGCGACGGCGTAGCCCGCGTGCAGCTTCGGACGGAACGGCGCGGGCAATTGCCGTTGCGCGACCTCCGGATCGAGGCGGAAGTTGACCAGCAGGCGGCGGCGGATGACTCCGTGGATTTTCGGGAAGCGCATGGCTCTCACTCGTTCAGTTTCTTCAGCGCGAGCTCCGCGCCCGCGGTACCGGGAAGCGTGCCCTGCGCGCGAACGCGCGACACGAACACATATTGTTTCCCCTCGGACTCGATGTGCCCGATGAGCCAGCTCACGCGCTCCCCGCGTACGCCGGTGTTGCCGGTCTTCGCGCGCACCACGAGCGGCTTCGGCCAGCGCAGCGCAAAGTCGTGGGTGCCCGAGGCGTTGGTGATCTTGCCGGGCGGCATGAGGAACGCGGCTTTCACCGCATCGACGTTCTTCCGCTCCGCCGGCAGCTCGTACCGCACGAGCCTGCGCAGAAACGCCAGTTGTTCTTCAGGCGAGACCGTGAGGTCACCGTTGACCCAGAACGCGGTGATGTCCCCTTCGAACGAATCCGCGGAGTAGGCGAGCTTGCCGAGGCTCTGCTGCATGCGCTCGCGGCCGATGAGGCCCGCGGTGCGGCGGAAGAACCAGAGCACGGAATCCTTCACCGCGGAATCGAGCGAATGCTCGCGTTCCCACAGTGGAAACGGTTGCTTCGTCCCCTCCCACGGCACGGGTGTGAGCGGGTCCGTGATCACGCCCGTTTCGAGCGCGATGAGCGCGTGCGGGATCTTGAACGTCGACGCCGGTGCGGTGCGCACCGCGCATTCCTTCGGATCGCTCACGCGCGGCGCCGAACCGTCGAGCGCCTGCAGCATGAAGCACTCGCCGCGATTCGCTTTCGCCGCGGATTCGAGCAGCGCGTCGAGCGCGGCGCGATCGAGGTACTGCCCCTTCGCGATCACCGCCGCGATCTGGCGCGTATTGCGGATGTCCTGCAACGGATTCGCGCGCAGCAGGACAAAGTCCTCGTTCTTCAGCCGCAGGTACTCCGTGGCGTTGCTGGTGGCGGTCTGCAAGGCCTCGGCGGGAGTGAGGCCGGCCTCGACGAGCTGCTGCAATTCGTCGTGCAATCCGAAGCCGGGATACACGTACCGGATCCCGTTGTCGCTGCCGGCGAGCATGCGCACGCCCGCGTCGCGCATCGTGCGCACGGCGCCCTGCATCTTCGCGAACGATTCCGCGAGCGTGCGGGCCTGGTCCTCCGTCACCTGGCGCGGCGGCATGTACTTCTCCTGAAAGGCGCGCATGAACGGCGTGAGGTACTGCGCGTGCGCGTCGGGCATGTACGGACTTTGAGGCGTGTCGCGAAACGCCGCCGAGCGGTAATGCGCGAGCGTCGGCGTGTGCCACACCTTCGCAGCCGCGCTTCTCCGCGCGGCGTCTTCGACGGCCGTGCGATCGTCTTCGAGGATGGCCTCGCGAATCCCGTAAAAGTGCTCGATGCTGCTCTGCCCCGCCTCGATCGCCTCGGCGAGCGTGACGTCTTTCGGCAGATGTCCCGCGAAGGGGAGTCCGCGGCGCTTCGCCTCCCGCGCGATCGCAAAGTACGTATCGCGCGAAAGGAAGTGATAGACCTTCAGAAAGTCGACGCCCGATCGCTGCAGCGAGTCGATTGCCGGCGGCACCGCGGCGGGATCTTTGATCGTGAGGTGATTCGGCGCCTCCTCCTCGCGCTCGCCGTCGAGGATCGGCCCGGCCGTGACGATGC
The DNA here is from genome assembly GCA_035629395.1 of Thermoanaerobaculia bacterium. Classification (GTDB taxonomy): domain Bacteria; phylum Acidobacteriota; class Thermoanaerobaculia; order Gp7-AA8; family Gp7-AA8; genus QHVT01. The sequence continues at coordinate 86,435 of DASPHZ010000070.1, read as the reverse complement.
GCAGCGGGACGGTTCCCCGGACCTGCAGCACGTCGCTGCCCATGTCCCGTACGCCCGTCACGCCATTCGCCAGAAACAGCGCCGGTGTGAGGTCGTGGTCCCACAGGTGCGCGTGCATGTCCCAGAGGGCAGGGATCAGGTACTGGCCGCTCGCGTCGACGATCCGCGTCTCACGCGACGGGATGCGCACGGTGCGATCGGCTTCGACGACGCCGCGCCGCACGTCCACCACATTGACGTGCTGCAGCGTCAGGTTCGACGAAGCGCAGCCGGCGGCGAGGAGCGCGAAAGCGAGAATCGGCCTCATGGTGTGCACATTTTCGCCGCGCTTGCGTATCAGCGGGTAACGGAGACGAAAAACGATGACCGCTGCCACCCGACTGATCCTCCTCCTGATGCTGCTGATGCCGTTCTTCCACGAGCTCGCCGCACAGGAAACGACGCCCGAGACGACCACCGCCGCGGAGGCCACCACCACCGCCGAGCCGGGCGAGTCCGACGCCACCACCACCGCCACCACCACTTCGACCGCGAGCGAGGCCCGGGCCCGCTCCCGCCGCACCAGCTACGAGATCCGCACCGAGCTCGGCCAGATCCTGCGCAACGAGGTCCCGCCCGAGGTGGCGATGGTCCTCAAGCTCGATCCGAGCCTGCTTTCGAACGAGACATGGCTCGCCGGCTACCCCGCGCTCGCCGAGTTCCTCGACGCGGCTCCCGAAGTGCGCCGCAATCCGCGCTTTTTTCTCGCCGAGTTCGATACGCCCGGGTTCATCCCTCCACGCAGCGGGGCCAGCCAGTTCATTGAGGCGCTGGCCGTGATGTCCGGCTTCGGCCTGGCGCTGTTCGCCTTCACGTGGGTCGTGCGCACGATCATCGAGCAGAAGCGGTGGAACCGCATGACGAGGACACAGACCGAGGTGCACAACAAGATCCTGGACCGTTTCGGCTCGAGCGAGGAACTGCTGCAGTACGTGAAGTCGCCCGCGGGGACGAAGTTCCTCGAGTCCGCACCGATCCCGGTGCACACCGAGCACGCCCCCGCGCCGCAGAACGTGCCGATGGCGCGCGTGATGCGCTCGGTGCAGTGGGGCATCGTCACGGTGGCCGCGGGTCTGGGGCTGTTCCTGGTCAGCCTCCGCTTCCGTGCTGACGGCGGCACCGAGCTCTTCGCCCTCGGCGTGATCGCCTTCTTCGTCGGCGGCGGCTTCATCGCCTCCGCGCTCGTCTCGCTGGTCATGTCGCGCCGCCTCGGGCTGTGGCAGAACGAACAGCAGTCCCCGACCGACTCCGGATTCGTGAAATGATCGGGAAGATGAATTTCCCCCTCGTCCTGCAGGATGCGACGACGTACGCAAAGCGCGAACTCGACACAGCACTGATCGTGATGAGTGAAGAGGAGTTCCGCGCGTTTTACGAAAGGACGTCGCGCCCGCTGTGGGCGTATCTGTCGCGCATCACCGGCAACACGCACGAGGCCGACGACGTGCTGCAGGAGGCGTACTACCGCTTCTACCGCGCCGGTGCGAAGCATGCAGACGAAGCGCATCGCCGCAACTCGCTGTTCCAGATCGCGACGAACATCGTGCGGGACGCGGCGCGGCGCGCCAAGCATCACGAGGACGTACCGCTGGCGAACGAGGCGGAGGCGGGAGTGGAACCGGTGAGCGAAATGCCGGTGCCGGAGCGCGAGGCGGCGGTGAAGATCGACGTCACGCGCGGGATGGCGAAGCTCGAGCCGATGCAACGGGAGATGTTGTGGCTCGCGTACGCGCAGGGCGCGTCGCATGAAGAGATCGCGGAGATCATGGGACTGCGTGCAGTGAGCATCCGGACCATGCTGCTGCGCGCGCGGCGCAAACTGGCTGGAATTCTCACGGAGGTGCGGCATTGAACGCGGAACGCTGCCAGCGCGAAGAAGAACTGCTCGACGCTTTGGGTCGCGGCTACGTCGGACCGGAGCTCGACGCGCACACGCTGTCGTGTGACCCTTGCGGCGAGCTGCGCCTCGTCGCCGGTGCGTTGCTCGACGACAAGGCCCATACGATGGCTGAGGCGCCGGTGCCGACCGCGGGAACGATGTGGTGGCGCATGCGCATGCGCCATCGCCGCGAGGCCGAGGCGACGGCGCGGCGCTCGCTGGTCATCGGCCAGGCGGTGACGCTCGTCATCGCCATCGCCCTCGTCGTCACGTTCTTCGGCGAGGAAACCGCGGTGGCGGTGCGGCACCTCGTGGCGATGCTGCGCGTGAACTCGCTGCTGCTGTACGCCATCCTGACGTCGGTGCTGTTGGCGCCGATCGCGGGATGGGTGGCCATTCGGCAAAAGTAGAGGAGGCGGGGCTGTCGCGCCGGCCAAACCTCAGTGATCGCGCTGCACGCCGCGCGCGGTCACGCCCGCGAGCTCGCGCGCGGTGCCGGCCATGCGCGTGAAGCCGTACGACAGCACCGCGTTGTGCGTGACGTGCGCGGCGGTGTCCAGCACGACTCCGAGCTCCCCCACCACCCGCCGCAGCTCCTGCCGCAGCAGCGTCTCCTCGGGCGAAGCGCAACTGTCGCGCAGGATCTGGCGCAGCTCCGGCGCACGCTCGCCGAAACGCTGCGCGGCCTCGCGATGCAACTCCTCGGCTGAACCGGTCTCCGCTGCGCGGTTGCGCGCACAGCAGTCGGCGATGGTCTGCACGAGCATGTCGATGTCGAACGGCTTGCGGAGCACCGAAAAGACGCTGCCGGCGTCGATCGTGCGCAGCACCTTGTCGCTGACTCCCGTGGTGACGACGACCCGCCGCAGCAGCGCGGGGTCCTTCGCGGCGAGGTGGCGCAGGACGTCGAAGCCGTTGACGACCGGCATCATCAGATCCAGTACCACGACGTCGTATCGTTTCCGCTCCAGCCGCGCGATCGCCTCGGCGCCGTCGTTCGCGCACTCGACCGCGAAGCCGTAGCGCCGCAGCAGCGCGAGGAACAACGTCCGGAGAGATCCGTCGTCCTCGACGACGAGCACCGTCGTACCGCTCTGAGAGAGAGTCCCGATCATTCCTTCCCCTTCGACCCGAGACCAATGTACCGCGGTCGATCCCGGTCTTCGGTACGGCAGCGAACAGTGCGGTCAGGGAAATCCCTGAGGAATCAGGATCAGCCGCGGTCTTTGACGGCGCTGCGGACGGCGAGGAGCTCGTCACGGATGAGGTCGAGGGTGGTGAGGAGGCCGTCGAGACGGCGATGGAGATCGCCGCGCTTCACGCTCGGACGCGAATCGCGCGCCGTCTCGGCCATGATCAGCATGCGCTGATCGGGAGGCAGCGCCGCGAGCTGACGCACCAGGCCGTCGCTGCCGTTGCCGCCGCCGTTTTCTCCCACGAACGCCGAGGGCTCGATGCCGATGACGTGGGCGAGCTCGACGAAGAAGGGGAGGTCGATGCCCTGCTTGTTCGTCTCGATGCGGGAGAGCGTGGCGACGCTCACTCCGAGTTTTTTCGCGACGGATTCGAGCGACATCTGCCGGTTGCGCCGTGCGGTCCGGAGACGTTCGCCTATGTTTTCAAGCCGGGGCATGTTGGGGGTCCGGCTCGCATCGTAGCACGCGGACCTCGTCCCGACGGGGCACACATCCTGCTGCGTCCGCATCGCATGAAGCGAATGCTCTCCGTCCTTTTGCTGCTGCTCGCGGTTGCCTGCGGAGGGGAGAACACGCCGCCGCGCGTCGACGTACCGGGTGCGCCGAAGGATGCGAAGACGCGCGTACTCGAGACGGGCGCGGCGGTGATGCAGGACAAGACGCCGCTCTCCATGATCAACATCTACATGGACGGCTTCCACTTCTACAGCGGCGACCTGGCCGGGCAGATGGAAGCGCACCACTACTGCACGAAGGTCAACGAGGATCTGACGCAGTGCGTGATCTTCGACGGGAACGGTGAATCGGCGCGGCTGATGGGCGTCGAGTACATCGTCAGCGCGAAGCTGTTCGCCACGCTGCCGCCGGACGAGAAGAAGCTGTGGCACAGCCACCGGTACGAGGTGAAGTCGGGAGCGCTGATCGCGCCGGGGATTCCGGATCTCGCCGAGCACGAGTTCATGGAGAAGCTCGTGTCGACGTACGGCAAGACGTGGCACACGTGGCACACCGACCGCGCGACGCCGCTGCCGACCGGTATCCCGCAACTGATGGCGGGCTTCACGGCGGACGGACAACTGCGTCCGGAACTGCTGGCCGCGCGCGACGCGCGCTTCGGCGTCAGGACCGCGGAGAAGCGGCAGCAGCGCGCGGACATCGCCGATACGCCTGTCGATCCGCAAGCAGATACGGGCCTGAGGCCGGACGCGCCGCAACTGCAGCTCGGCACAGGCACGCACCACCACTGAGGAACGCCGCTCCGCGGCGCCGCCGTGAGACACTTTCGCCCCGATTGAATCGACGCATCGCGTTTGCCGTGCTCGCCGCGATTGCCGCGGGCGGTCTCGTGCTGCGCCTCGTCGCGCTGTTCGGTGCGGGCGGGCCGCTCGCGGCGCCGACGGGCTATGACGACGGCGTCTACTTTTCCGCGTCCGCGCTCCTCGTGCGCGGCGTGCTGCCGTATCGCGACTTCGTCTTCGTCCATCCGCCCGGCGTCCTGCTGTTCTTCGCGCTCACGTCGTGGTGGCCCGATCCCGCGAACGCGTTTGCGGCCGCGCGCGTGCTGGCGAGCCTCGTCGGCGCCGCGAACGTCTTTCTCGCCGGCGCCATCGTGTTGCGCGCGTCCGGTCCCCTCGGTGCGATCGTCGCGGCGTTTCTCTATGCGGCGTATCCCGATGCGGTGATCGCGGAGCGCAGTCCGTATCTCGAGCCGGTCCTCAACTTCTTCTGCCTCCTCTCCGCGCACTGCTGGCTGCGCGCGCGCCAGCGCCCGTCCACCGCGGGCGTGCTCGTCGCCGCGGCGTGCGCGGTGAAGTTCTGGGGCGGGATCTGGGTCCTCGCCTCGCTGGCGACGGCGCGAAGCTGGCGCGATGCGCGGCGCTTTCTCGCCGGTGCCATCGGCGCGGGCTTCCTGTTCGTCGCGCCGTTCGCGTTGACGTCACCGCGTGGCTTCGTCGAACAGACGCTGCTCTTCCAGGTCGCGCGTCCCGTCGACGGCATCCTCGAGAAAAGCGTGCGCCTGCGCGAGATCCTCCTCGGCGGCCACGCCGTGGCGACGGTGCTCGCGGCGATCGCGATCGTGGCGATGCTCCGCTGGCGCACGCGCGAGCAGCGTTACTTCGCGCTCGCCGTGCTGATCACGATCGCCGGTTTCATGGCCTCGTCGAGCTACTGGAATCACTACAACTCGCACCTCGCCGCGAGCCAGTGCGTGCTGGCGGGACTCGGCGCCGCCGCTCTCGAGCGCCTCGCACCGCAGCGCGCGTGCCGGTGGGCGGGCGCGTTCCTGCTCTTTGCGGTGCTCGTCGTTCAGCGCGCGCCGTTCGGCCACCTCTGGCGCGGCTCCCGCGACCGCGCGCACGACATGATCGCGGCGCGCAACGCCATCCACGCGGCCGTGCCTCCCCACGAATCGGTCTTCGCCTTCGATCCCGCGTGGACGCTCGCCGGCGGACGCCTGCCGCCGCACGGCGACGGCGCCGCGGTCGTCGTCGACAGTTACGGTGCGATGCTCCTCGAATCGGTGAAGAGCGGGAAGCGCTATCGCGATACCGGCGCCGCGTTTCAAAGCGGCGTCGAGCAGCGCGAGGTGCGTGCGCGTCTCGAGAAGTCGCGCTTCGCCATCGTCGGCTGGCGCGGCAACTGGCAACTCGGTTTCAACGACCGCGTCTGGTTCAACGCGAACTTTCTCTGCGTCACGCCGGAAGCAGGCGAAGTCTGTGTCTGGGAGCGCACCACCACCGACCTCGGCGCGCAGCTCGCGTTTGCAGGAGATGCAAACGTGCAGTTCGGCGAAGGGTGGTACGACGAGGAAGGCTTCCCGGCGTGGCGGTGGATGCCGGCGCGTTCGGTGACGACGTTGCCCGCGATCGCCACGCCTTCCCGCCTGCAGCTCCACTTTCACGTGCCTCTCGACGTCCTCGGCGGCGCGCCCGGCGTGGTGGTCGAGCTCGACGGTCAACGTCTTGACCAGTTCTTCGCCGGCACCGGCGAGGTGCTGAAGACCTACGACGTGGCCACGCCCGGCCCGCACACGCTCGTCGTCACCACCGACCGCACGTTCAATCCGGCGAAGGCGGGCCGATCGGCCGACGCGCGCGATCTCGGCCTGAGCCTCAAGCGGCTCCTGTGGCTGCCGGTGGCGGAATGGCCGGCGCGCAGCGCACGGCGCTGACGCGTTCCGTCTCGGCCGTACTCAGCGGAGAGAGAGACTCGCAGCACACACGACGGCGGCGTCATCGACGGCATGTTCACGGGCTCCGGCTCGGTCGCGCTCGCGAGCACGCGCGTCCTCCCTCTGGTGAACACCGCCGGCACCGGGCTGGCGTCCTCGTGGTTAATGAACTTCAAATAATTGGCGAAGCTTGTGCAGTGCGTCTCCGCGTGCGCAGAGCTCATCTGCGTGCAGAAGAAAAGGAGATTCACTGATGAAAAGCCCCTGGAAAATCCTGGCGATCAGCGTATTCGTGCTGATCATTGCCGCCCCCGCCGCACTCGCGCAGACGGCCGAATCGTCCACGCTCGTGCTCGACGAGCCGACGGACGTCGGCGGGACCGTTCTTCAGCCGGGTACCTACAACATCCGCGTGGTGTCGCGACCGGTCGGCGACCGCAACCGTGTCCAGATCACCAGCCTCGACGGGACGCAGATCTTCACCACGGTTCTGACGGTTCCGCACGACCTCGAGCCGAACGAACAGGTCCCGGCCTCGCGCTTCGTGTACTTCCCGGCAGGCGAAGGACAGCCGCGTGCGCTGCGCACGTGGTTTGCGCCGAACTCTCCGATGGATGCCGGCCACGACATCGTCTATGAAGAGTCGCGTGCGAAACAGCTCGCGCGTCTCGCGAGCCGTACGGTGGTTTCGTACCCCGAGGATACGGTGATCGTCGAGGACAACACGCCGACGCTCAGCACGATCCGGCCGGACGCGACCGTCGAGGCGTACACGGTCACGACGACCACGCCGGCGCCTGCGCCGGTCACGACCACGGTCACGACGCCGCAGCCCGAGGTGACGCCGATGACTTCGGCGCAGCCGGAAACGGATACGCAGCCGGTCGAGATGCCGCGCACCGCGAGCCGCATTCCGCTGATGGCCCTGCTCGGCCTCGTGTCCATCGCCACCGCGGCGGTCATTCGTTTCGCGAGCGCGTAAGACATGACGAAATCCCCGCACACGTTCCGCCGGCTCGAGGTGGCCCTCTGGTTTCTGGGCATCATCCTCATCGGCGTGGCCGCGGGGGAGACGTACGATCGATGGTTGTATCAGGCGGAGCAGGAGCGGGCGCTGTTCGCGGCGCCCGCTCCTGCTCCCGCCCCTGTGGCTCTTCATGGCCGCGCTCCCGCACCTGCACCCGCGACGCCGGTCTCCCGCGTCGCGAAGCCTGTAACGCCGGTGATGCCGGTGGCACTGCAGGAGAAGCAGGCCGACGAGCAGAAGCCCGCGCCGTCTGTGAAGCCGGCGGCGAAAGCTACGACGAACGTCGCGGCGAAACCGGCAGCACCGCGCGGCGCGTTCGGCCTGATCGAGATTCCCCGCCTCGGCGTGCGCGCCGTGGTGCGTGAAGGTGCGGACGACAAAACGCTCGCCCGCGCGGTCGGACTCGTCCCCGGCGGTGCGTACCCCGGCGAGACCGGCAACACGATCCTCGCCGCACACCGCGACACGTTCTTCCGGCCGCTGCGCAAGATCCGCGTCGACGATCGCATCCGCGTCGTCGTCCCGCCGGACACGTACGAATATCGCGTCAGCTCGTTGAAGATCGTCTCGCCGGAAGAGACGAGCGTCCTGCAATCGCGCGGCGTCGAGGAACTGACGCTCGTGACGTGCTACCCGTTCACGTTCGTCGGCCCCGCACCCGACCGCTTCATCGTGCACGCGGTGCGCGAGAACTGATCGCGCCCTATCCCGTGGCATCATCGCCGCGGTGCGTACCGTCATCGCGAAGATGTCCTCCGTGGCGGAGTTCTGGACCGTCGTCGTCCTCGCCTTCGGTTTCTTCATCTGTTCCTCGACGCTCGGCTTCTTCAAAGGACATTCGCGTGCGCTGTCGAATGGATGGGCGCTCAGCCTCGTGGCGTTCGAGCTCGCGATCCTCGTCGTCGTTGCGTGGATCGGACACGTGCGAGGCTGGTCTCTCCGTAAGCTCGGCCTGCAGCCGTCGTGGAGACTCACGGGCGCCGGAGTGCTGCTCTGGGTCGCCACGAATGTCATCCTCGGCGCGACCTACGCCGTGGTGAGTGCGACGATGGGCAGGATTCCGGATCCGGCGATCACCGCCGGCACCCTCTCTTTCTGGGCCGTGGTCCTCGTCTCGCTGGTCAATCCCGTTTTCGAAGAGACGCTGGTCGTGGGATACGTGGTGGAGAAAACGTCCGCTCACGGTGCGGTGTTCGCCATTACGGCGAGCGCTCTGTTACGGTTCCTCTATCACACCTATCAGGGACCGATTGCCGCCGTGTACATCCTGCCGCTGGGCTTGATCTTCGCGGCCGTGTACGTGCATTACCGCGCACTGTGGGCGCTCATCGTGGCGCACGCGATCATGAATCTCATCGGCCTCGGCAGGCTGTTGCACCCGAGTTGAGGGTGGAACGCCCGTGGCAAGATCTCCTGCAATGACGAGCGAGTACGCATCCATCCGGACGAACGCCGTGTCGTTCCCCATGAAAGGGAGCATCACACTCTTCTTGGTCGCGATCGTGTTCGTCGCATCCTGCGCACACAGAGCGCCGCATTACGACAATCCCTCCGCGTTCGTCGAGGCGTTCTATCGAGACTATCCACGGCATCTCCTCGGCGGCCTGCCGCAAGGCGGCGAATTGCGCTGGATGCGTCCGCGTGTCAGCGATCGTTTGTACGACACGTTCATGGCCACGCTGCAGTACCAGCGCGAATGGATTGCGCGGCATCCGGACGAGCCGTCGCCGGACGGTGGTCCTCCCGTGCGCTACAAACCGCCGTTCGCGGAAGGCGTGCCGTTCGACGGCAGTCCGGACGGACACACCTCGTTCAAGGTCGTGAACGCGACGCAGATCGCGCCCGATACCTGGCACGTGCGCATCCATTTCCTGCTCGATCCGTCGCTGGCAGGATGGGAGCACACGGTCGTCGTGAAATCGGAGCGCGGACGCTACGTACTGGACGACGTCCTGTACGAGGATCCACCGGCGCGGCTCTCCGGGATCCTCGCGACGCGCGATCCGGAGTGACGCTCATCGCGTGCGCCGCCGTCTCCGCCGCTTCCACGTCGTGGCCGCGGTGACGGCAAAGTTCCACACCGAGCCGACCGCCAAGCCGGCGAATCCGGCGAGATACCACGGCGCGCCATGCTCGCGCGCGAACGTCGCCACCTGCAGATTGAGAAACGCGCCGATCGAGCAGGCGGCGTAGAACTTCAGGAGGCCCGTGACCGCGGCGAAGCCTTTGAGCCGGTGGTCGCGCCAGGTGAGGGCGTTGTTGAGGAAGAAGTTGCTCGTCATGCCGACGATCGTCGCGATGAGCTGCGCAGCGAAGAACGACAGCCCCGCGCCCGCGAACGCGGCGTACAGCACGAGGAGGTGCAGGATCACGCCAGAGCCGCCGACAAGTCCAAAGAGGACGAAGCGCGGCGGGATCCAGTCGCCGATCAGCTTGTCGACGAGAAGACCGAGGTATTCGAGTCCGACCAGGACGTCGAGCTTGCTGTCGCCGTGCACGCGCGGGCGGAAGTGATACGCGAGCTCCGCGAAGCGCACGGGCCGTTTCGCCGAGGCCACGATGTCGAGGAGGATCTTGAAGCCGCTGCCGGAGAGCGAGCGCACGACCTCGTCGAGAAAACGGCGGTCGAGCATGAAGAAGCCGCTCATCGGATCGGAGAGCTCCGTATGCGTGACGATGCGGCTCAGCTTCTTCCCCGCGTCGCTCAGCGCGACGCGGGAAGCCTGCATCCCTTCCGCCGTCGAGCCGCCTTCCGCGTGACGGGTGCCGATGACGAGATCGAGCTGCTCGCCGCGCAGCTTCACGAGCATCGCCGGGAGCAGCGTCTCGTCGTGTTGCAGATCGGCGTCGATGACGGCGACGTACGGCGCGGCCGAGGCCATCATCCCTTCGATGCACGCGGAGGAGAGCCCGCGGCGCCCGACGCGTTGAAGGACGCGCACGCGCGCGTCGGTGCGGGCGAGCTCGCGGACGACCGCGGCCGTGCCGTCCGGCGAGTCGTCGTCGACGACGATGACTTCGTAGCCGATGCCGGCGAGGACGCGGTCGAGCCGGCGGATCAGCTCGACCGCGTTCTCCCGCTCGTTGTAGGTCGGGACGACGATCGCGAGCTCGAGTGCATTCACGCGGCCGCGATTATGCGTTACCTCTCCACCTGAAACTGCAGTCCGGCGATGGCGTGCGACGGCGCGGGCTCGTGCTCGACCAGGATGACGCCGCCCTTGCCGGTCGTGCCGATGACACGCAGGGCCGTGCGCTCGTCGGTGGACTCGGTGATCTCCGTGACGACGAAGCGTCCGAAGTCGCCGCGCAGGCGCGTGAGCGTCTGCGCGCGCTGCTCGGCCGTGCGCGAGTTGCGATATGCCGCGGTGTAGTGGCGCGTCGCGTACTCCTCGAGCGCTTCCGGCGTGCCGTTGAGCGCGGCGAGCAGCGATTCGAGGTGTGGCGGCAGCGCGGGCGCGGTCGTCGCGGCGGTCGCGACCTTCACGCCGCTGAGCTTCTCGCGCAAGGCCTTCTGTGCGACCTCGAGCGCCTCTTTGACCGGCGCCTTGAGATCGGCGATGACGCCGACGCCCTGCCAGCTCGTCTTCGTCCTCGGATGTTCGACCGCGCCGACCGACACGGAAAGCGAGAGTCCCGCGCCGAGGGGCATGAACGCGTTCGGACGTCCGCCGCCTTTCGTCGTCTCCCCGACCGTCAACGCGCGGCCGAACTGCTGGAGGATGTACGAGAACGCTTCGCCCGCGGAGAAGGTGTCGTAGCTGGTGAGGATGTACAGCGGTACTTTCTCGAAGTGGCGGGTGGGCGTGGGGACGACGCTGCTGACGTCCACCTCGTCCACGCCGCGCGCGCGCATGGTGTTCAGCACGCCGTGATCGACCGGGAGGAAGTGGCTGGCGAGATACGCGACGGACGAGTTCGCGCCGCCGCGGTTCGTACGCAGGTCGACGATCATCCCTTCGGTGTTGCCGAGGAATCGCAGCGCGGCGTCGTAGGTCTGGCGGGCGACCGAGATGTCGTAGAAGGTGTCGATGCGCAGGTAGCCGATGTTGCCGGGAAGGATGTCGACGGTGCGGATGCCGTAGTTCTGGCGGCGCTGCATCTCGGCGTCGCCCAGTCCGTCGCCATTCCGCCCACCCGTCCGCATCTTCTGCAGCCGCGCCAGCGCCTCGGCCACGGTCAACAGCGGCTGCGCACCCGCTTCGCTGTTGTAGCGCACGCCGAGGTGCTTGTCGTCTTCGGCCGCCTGCAGCGCCTTCGTCAGCGCGGCGGCGAGGTCGGGGTCGTTCTCGATCGTGTCGAATGCGCCGGACGCCGCACGTTTGCGCAGGTCGTCGGCGATCTTCTTCGCCTGGTCGGGGAACACGAACATCTCTTCGACGAGCGCGGCCGCCACTTCGGCCGCCTGGCGATTGTGCGAGGCGGTATTGGGCGCCGCATGCACGGCAAACGAAAGGAGGAGGGCGAGGGGGAGGAGTTTTCGCATCATGAGCGCAAGGTACGGACCGCCTGTGAAGAGCTGATGAAGGCGGCCGTTTTGCACCGAATGCAAAGCATGAAAGACCAGGTCATCGTCCTCACCGGCGCGTCGAGCGGCATCGGCCGCGCGACCGCGCTCGAGCTCGCGTCCGGCGGCGCGTCGCTCGTCCTCACCTCGCGCGATCTCGGCGCACTCGAACAGCTCGCGCGTGAATGCAACACCGCGGGCGGCAACGCGATCGCGATCGCCGCGGACGTCACGCGCGAGGAAGACGTCGAAGCGGTCGGCAATCTCGCGCTCTCGCGCTTCGGACGCATCGACGTGTGGATCAACAACGCCGCGGTCGCGCTCTTCGCGAAGTTCGAGGAAGCGCCTCCCGACGTGTACCGGCGCGTCATCGAAACGAATTTCTTCGGCTACGTGCATGGCGCGCGCGTGGCCCTGCGTCAATTCAAGCGGCAGCGGCGCGGGAATCTGATCAACGTCATCTCCGTGACCGCGGGCGCGCCGCAGCCGTACACGAGCGCGTACGTGGCCAGCAAGTTCGCGCTGCGCGGCTGGGCGTCGTGCCTGCGCATGGAGCTGTCGCTGGAGAAGGACCACGACATCCACGTGTGCAGCGTCTATCCGTCGTGCATCGATACGCCGCTGTTCCAGCACGCGGCGAATTACACCGGCCGCGCGGCGAAGGCGCTCGATCCGGTGCTGCCGGTGACGCGCGCCGCGCATGCGATCGCGTCGCTGATCGCCAGGCCGCGCGCGGAGATCGTGATCGGCGCGTCGGGACGCATGATGATGGCGAACGCGCGCATGTCGCCGCGGCTGTACGAGAAGACGATGGCGCGGCAGATCGACCGCAATCACCTCCAGGACAAACATCAGGACGCGACGAGCGGGAACCTGTTCGTCACGACCGGCCCGAAAGCCGCCGCCGGCGGCTGGCGCGAGCACGGGACGGCGACGGCGAAAGTGCGGAAGGGTGGGTGGCCGGCGGTGGTGGCGGGAGCGGCGGTGCTGGCCGCGGTGGCGATGGCGGCGGCGAGACGGCGATGACGTGGATGCCGGAAGCGGCGGATCGGCGTTGCCGCCTCGCATCCATGGATTCTGACGTTCGTCCTCGCACGGCGCGTGCGGCCAGGCGAAGCAACAGCTCGGCGCCGGGCGGAGTGTCGTCCGGAGGGATGCTCACGGCCACGTCAGCGGAAAAGCTGACGTGGCCGACAAAGAGATCATCATCGATGCAGGACCCACCTGGTCTCCTCCGAGGATGGGGGGAGTCGGGCGGCGATTGCGAATCGTGCCGGCGGCGCTACGGGTTCACGACGACGATGAAGGCCTGCGTGAGACTGCAGCCCGCGGCGTCCGTGACGGTGACGAGGACGACCGATTCGCCCTCGGCTTTCGGCACGCCCACGATCTTGCCGCTGCCGGTCAGGTGCAATCCCGCGGGCAGTTCGCCTTCGTAGATGTTGAAGTGGTACGGCTCCGTGCCGCTGACCGCCTCGATCTGGAAGTTGGCCGGCTCGCCGACGGTGAAGGCATTGATGGCTTCGGTCTGATACGTCAACAGACACTGCGCGCTGAGGGGGGCGGCTGCGAGGAGCAGGATGGCGAGGAAGGACACGTGTTTCACGGCTTTCTCTCCTTTCGTCGTTGGGGAGCGGCAAGTATACGCTCCGCTCAGTCGACGACGACGCGCGGGGGAGAAGCGAACGCAGAACGCAGAATTTAGAACGAAGAAGGGGGGCCGGGTGGGTTTCTGCGTTCCGGGTTCTGGATTCTGCGTTCGCTGGAACTCATTAGAAGGAAAAGCCGAGACTCAAGAGCAGGACGTCGCGGGTGAAGTCGCGGTTGACGCGGGTGGTGTCTACCGATTCGCGGGCGTAGTACGCGGACCACGAGATGCGCTCGGTCTGGCGGAAGGAGACGTTCGCGGTCCATTGATGGCGGTCGTCGGTGCGGGCCACGTTCTGGTATTCGCGCGTGCGGTCGCGGTAGCGCAGCGTCGCGTAGACGCGGGGATGGGGAGAGCTGGCCACGCGCACCCACCAGTATTCGTCGTCGTAGCTGCCGCTGTCGTCGTTGAATTCGCGGCCGCCGGTGACGTAGCCGATCGACGGCGAGAACACGCGCGAGAAGCCGCGATAGCGCACGGAGATGCCGACGGCGCTGTAGTCGTTCTCCTGGCCGTTGTCGCCGCCGTCGAACGTCTGCGATTCGAGCATCGCCTCGGCGCCGAGTTGCCAGTCGTCGGTGATGCGATACGCGTAATCGGCGTTGAACATGGTCGTGTCGGCGGCGACGGTTTCTTCGAGCTCGAACGACGGACGATCCGACGCGCGGTCGAGGAAGACGTTGTACTCGTGCTTCGGCCCCGCGTGCGCGACCCCGAGGCGGCCGGAGATCGTCGACTCGCCGTCGAGGGTCGTGTAGTTGATGTAGTCGAGGTGGCCGTAGATGTCCGTCGGCGTGGCCCAGGGACGCCACGCGGCACGGTATTCGAGGCTGTATGCGTTCACGCTTTCGGCGTCCGCGTCGTCGGGCGCCTGAAAGTAGTTGCCGAAGACGTATCCCTGCAGGATCACCTCGGAACGAAAGGTCCGCGGCGTGGACGACGAGCGCGGCTGTGCCGTCAGCGGCAGGGCAACGAGCAGGGCGGCGGCGCCGAGCAGAATGCGAAGCGGAAACATCGGGTGAGCTACCTCCAGTCGGCGCTAGAGGCAAAAGTGAGACCACGCGGCGCCGAGTCCGCCAGCGCGGCGAAGCGTTGCCACGGAAGATTTTCCATTCCGAAGGGGGGATGGGGGGCGGCGAGGAAGTCGCGGAAGGCCTTCGTGAGGTCCGCGCGGCCGATTTTTCTGCGCTCCGCGTACGTGCGCAGATAGCGCGTGACGGCGCGCGAAAGATGGTTGCGCTCGAGGAACGCGCGGCGGAACGCGTCCTCAGGCTCGAGGCGCGTGTAGCGCTTCCACGGGTAACGCAGTCCATAGGTGAGCGGGTAGTGGAAGACGTCGATGAAAGGAGACGCGCTCGCGGAGAAATGCTCCCAGTCGATCACCGCGACCGCGCCGTTCGCGGTCATGAGGACGTTGCCGGGCCAGAAGTCGCCGTGGGAGACGTCGCCCGCGGCTTCGTGAAAGGACGCCAGCCAGCGCGCGGCGGCGTCGAAATGCGCGGTGACGTTCATGCGCGGGACGAGCGAGCGGCGCAGATCGACGTACGCGGAACGTCCCGGCACGGCCGTCGTGACGAGGAGCTCGCCGCGCGAGGAGCGATGGAGCTCGAGCACGCGCGGGATCTCGATCGACGACGGGAGCTGCGTGCCGAGGCGATCGAGCGCTTCGGCTTCGGCGGCGAGGGAGGACAGCGCGGCGCCGCGCGCGGTCTGCGCTTTCACGATCGCGTACGGCTGCGCTTCGCCGTTGGTGAAGAGGAAGGCGAGCACGCGTCCGCGGTCGCTGTTCGCCACGTCGCGCAGGTAGATCGTGCCGGTGGATGGGCGCTGCGGCCACAGACTCTCGCTCATGAGCTCCGGGAGCGGTGAGATCGCTTCCGCCGTCTGCATACGACGCAGACGCGCGCGGCGCACCGCACGCACGATGCGCTCGCGCGGCGTGTGCGGGACGGAGAGCGTGTGATGCAGATACTGCAGCGCGCCGGGCGAATCGAGCGTGACGAGGAAGCGATCGACCGCGCCGTACATCACACCGCCCGCTTCGAGGGAGTGCCGGGGAGGAAATGGTGGCGCGCGCGCTGGAAGAGATCGCGATCGAGGAGGGCCAGCACGATGGCGTAGACCGTCGCGCCGATCACGCCCGAGATGGCGATCTGCAGCACCGGATTCAGATGATCGGCCCACTCGATGAACAGCTTCACCGGCACGGCCATGGCGGCCGAGGCGACGATGCTGGGGAGGAACGAGCCGGCGATCTCGCTCAGCTTCACGCCGATGATGCGCGACGCGGCGACGAGCGTGATCATCGTGGTGACCGCGGCGGCGATGGTCAGGGCGATGGCGACCATCGTCGCGTCGACCATCGCGCCGATCGCGAGCGCGGGCACGATGAGCAGCGCCTTGACCATGGAGATGCGCGCGAGAAGCGAGGCGCGTCCCGTCGCTTTGAGCACGTCGCCGGCGTGTGTGCTCAGGCAACGCATGGCCGCGTAGAGCGAGAGCGCGCTGAGGATCGGCGCGGCGGCGAGCCATTGCTCGCCGAGGAACACGAGCACGACCGGTTCGGCGAGGACGAAAAGACCGATGGCGATCGGCATCGTCGCCGCGGAGATGTAGCGGCCTGCAGTGAGATACGGCCGCTTCAGCGATTCGCCCTGCGCGTGGATGCGCGAAAACGCGGGGAAGAGCACGCGCCCCACGACCCAGAGGATGACGATGACGCTCGTCTCCGGGACTTTGGACGCCATCTGGTAGAGACCGAGTGCGGTCGTGCCGAGGAAACGGCCGACGATGGCGAGGTCGGCGTGATGGGTGATCGCGCCGAGGATGTTGGCGAGCACGATGCCGCGGCCATAGCCGAGCATCGGCTTCATCAGCTCGCGCGGATACGTGAACGACGGCCGCCACGGCACCGCGATCCACAGCAGCAGCGTGCGTGCGCCGACACCGGCGATCTGTCCCCACACGAGGCTCCACGCGCCGTAGCCGAGATACGCGAGCACGATCGAGACGACGGCCTTGAGTCCCGCGAAGGCGAGGTCCGGCACCATGCGCTTGCGGAACTTGAGGTCTTTCTGCGTGAGCGCGTCGTGCGTGTTGCCGAGGAACTTGAGGACGAAGCTGATGGCGAGGACGCGGACGATGTTCGCGCCGTTCGTGGCGTTGAAAAAGTCGGCGACCCACGGCGCGATGGCCAGCGTCAGCAGAAACCAGAAGATGCCGGCAAAGAGGTTGATGAGGAACGTCGCCTGCGCGGCTTCTTCGCGGCGGTCGGGCCAGTAAACGAGGGCCATGCCGGAGCCGAGGTCGCCGATGGTTTCCGCGTACGTGATGTAGACGAGGGCGAAGGCGAGGAGACCGAACTCGGTCGGTGCGAGGAGACGCGCGAGGACGCCGAGACCGACGAGGGTGATGACTTTGGATCCGGCGGTGGCGAGGAAGGCCCAGATCGCGGCGCGCGCCGTCGTGCGGCCGACGCTCATCGCAGCGCTCCGAGGATCTTGCCGCGCAGCGTGTTGGTGATGAAGCGGCGGAGGAGGAACGGACGATGCGCGCCGGTGCTGCCGAGCATCTGCAGCGTTTTGACCAGCGTGAGGAGGGCGAGCATGTCGTCGTCGGGGCGTTCGCCATAGCCGTCGAAAAAGGCGTCGCGCAGGTCGGACGTCTTCTGGCGGAAGCGCCGGCAGAGGAGCTCCAGCATCACTAGAAAATAGGCCGCGTCGAGGAGCGGAAGGCTGGTCTGAAAGCCTTCGAAGTCGATGACCACCACGCGCGTATCGCTCAGAAAAATGTTGCCCGGCCAGTAGTCGCCGTGATGGCCGGCCACGCGCAGCGGTTTTGCGGCGGCTTTCCGCGCGAGCTCGCGCAGACGGGCGGCGATGCGCTCGCGTTGCGCGGCGATGGTCTTGTCGATGCCTGCAACGCGCTCGAGGTCTTTGTGGGCGGCGTCGACGACGTTCGCGAGGATCGTGCGCCCGTCTTCGTCGCTGCGTGTGGCGTCCTGCATCGCGCGCAGCCATTCACCGGCGCGTTTGACCGCGGGTGCGAGATCGGACGTGCGCGTGTGTTTGCCGGCGTTGCCGATGATCTCGTCGAGCGATTTGCCGGCCGCGGTCTCGAGGAGCACGAGGCCGCGCGGCTCGTCGAGCAGCAGCGCGCGCGGCACGGAGTACTTTGCTTCGGTCGCGCGCATGGCGTCGTGGAGTCTGTTGAACGTGTCGTACTCGTGGCGTGCGCGTTCGGACGCGGTGCGCGAACCGTCGCGCTCCGGGCCGATGTCCTTGTAGATCACGCTGCGGCCGTCCTCGAGCGCCACCTCGGCGACGGTGGAGTCGGGGCGCACGGTGATCCAGCGCGTGCCGATCGGTTTCGCGCCGACGCTGCGCCAGTCGAGCGCGAGGATCGCGTCGGCTGCGTCGATCTTCGTGGCGAAGTCGGGGAAGCGCGTGGAGTTGCCGTTCGACATCGACAGCCCGCCGACGCGCGCGGCGATCCTGGCGGCGCGGCTGGTGCCGCCGGTGGCGTGCACGTGCCGGATGCCGCGCTTCTGCAGGAGGTCGGCGATGTAGACGCCGGCGGGGAAGAGCGGGAGCGCGAACGGCGTGAGCGCGGTGCGCAGCAGCGCGGCGGCGTAGC
Organism: Thermoanaerobaculia bacterium; assembly: GCA_035629395.1. Classification (GTDB taxonomy): domain Bacteria; phylum Acidobacteriota; class Thermoanaerobaculia; order Gp7-AA8; family Gp7-AA8; genus QHVT01. The sequence continues at coordinate 68,332 of DASPHZ010000070.1, read as the reverse complement.
CCGCGGGGCCGCGAAAGAAGCGTAATGCGTTGGCCACGAGGACGGCCTGCGAGAAGCGCGGCACGTCGATCACGCGATCGGTCATGCTCGCGCGCCGCGCGACGGGACCGTTCGGACGCAGGTTGAGGAACAGCAGCGGCTGCGACTGTTCTTCGAGCGGCGGCGCACCTTCGCAGAGCACGGCCACGGCGTTGCGCATCAAACCAACGCCTCGTCGGGTGCGGACGATTGGGCGAGGCGCGCGGCGGCGATGACGAAGCCGAAGAACATGCCGATGTAGCGCAGATGCGATTCGTGCAGGACGACGCTGGCGATCATGTACGAAGCGACGGCGACGCCGAGTCCTGCGGCAATCGCGGCATGTGTTTCCATCCCGCGCTGCAGCAGCGCGCGTGCGGTGCGCCAGCTCGTGAGGACTGCCGCCGCCAGGGCGGCGGTGAGTGTGAGGAGTCCCGCGAGACCGGTTTCGGCGGCGGCTTCGAAGTAGAGACCGTGTGCGTGCTCGACCGAACCGGGGCGGTGATAGTCCATGAACGAGGAGCCGGTCACGTTCGCGAAGTTCACGAAGTGCTTCGAATAGTTCCCCGCCCCGACGCCGGCGATCGGGTTCGCGTCGAACATGGCGATGCCGGCGCGTACGAGGAGCTTGCGCTTCTCGAGCGCGTTGTCCGCTTCGACGGCGATCTCGCGTCCGGGGAGGAGCGATTCGACGGTGACGAAGCGGCGGGTGATGTTCTCGGGCAGCAGCAGCAAGGCGAGCACGCCCGCGACCGCGGCCGTCGCCAGTTGACGCACGTTGCCGCGCATGGCGAAGAAGAGCATCACCGCCATCGCCCCGAGCGCGAGCATGGCACCGCGGGAGTAGGTCACGAGCGTGCCGGCGGTGGTGACGAGTGCGGCGATGGCGAAGAAGATGCGCAGCTTGCGATTGCGATGCGCGACCGCGAGTGCGACCGCGACGGGGATGGTGATGAGGAGGATGCGCGCGTACGCGTTCGGATCGGAAACGGGAGGTCCGGCCGCGCGCGGGAGGGCGAGCCTGCCCCAGATGTTGCCGGTCTCCGGCTCGAGGAGCCCGCCGAGGATGCCGTAGAAGCGGCCGGTGGTGATCTGGAGGACGGAGATCGTGGCCAGCGTCGACGCGGCGATGACGAGCACGCTCAGCGCGCGGCGCAGCGACTGCCACGTCGCGGCGAGGCTCGCGGCGACGACGGCGATGATCGCGGCTTTCACCACTTCCTCGAAGCGGTGATCGGCGAGACTCACGTCCTTGGCGAAGATGGTCGTGCTGAAGACGGCGATGGCGTAGAGCGCGAAGAGGATGGTCACGGGATGGAGCATCGCCGCGAAGGGATGCACGGTCCTGCGGGCGCGCCACGCCGCGACGGCGAGCAGCAGGATCAGCGGCTGCAGCATCGACGGGACGCGGAAGTTCTCCATGAGGAGATCGGAGAGGTCGGTGTACATCACGACCGCCAGCGCGGGAAGGCCGACCGCGAACGGGACGGTGGTGAGGTCGGGCATCGCCGCCTGCGGCGCGGCCACACCGTCTTCGCGCGCACGCAGCCGGCGCGCGACGCGCGCGAACGTGGAGATGACCGCGCCGGCGCCGGCGAAGCCCATGAGCGTCGCGGGGGTGACGGCGGCAGGGAAGAAGATGGCCATCGCCGCGACGGAGTAGGCGGTGGCGGCGATGCCGGTTTCTTCGCCGCCTTTCCACGCGGAGGCGATGACGACGAGGACGAACGCGGCGTACATCGCCACGTGCGACTCGGGGAAGAGATACGACAGCCCCAGGGCGACGACCACCAGGTCGATCGCCAGGAGGTGATAGAGCAGGGTGCGGTGGCTGCGGTCGGGCATGACGCCGCTCAGGCGAGACGCCGTCGATGGAGGATGTACGCGGCGGCGACGCCGAGGAGCAGGCCCAGGACCAGTCCTGTGGCGGCGGCGCGCTCGGCGCGGGGGAGCACGGCTTTCTTCGGCGCGGTCGCCGCCGAGACGAGGGTCACGCCGTAGACGCGGTACATCGCGCGCGCCTGGTTCGCCAGAAAGTCGGGGAGGCGGTTCGCGATCGAGGCGGCCTGGCGCGGGTTGCTGCCTTCGACTTCGATGCGGAACAGGTTCGTGTTCGGAAGGACGAACGCGGAGATGGCGTAGTCGTCGGTCGCGCCCGCGGCGTCACGCGTCGAGGGGGCGTTGGCGAGGGCGGTGATGGAGGCGACGATGACACGGCGCTCGAGGGTGTCGACGCCGCGGATCATCTCGGCCGGCTCGAGGAGACGCGCATCGGGAGTGATCGCACCGATGGAGACCGCGCGGTAGCGTTTCGGCTGGATGGCGGCGAGAAGCCATCCGAGGAGCATGGTCGCGGCGGCGACGAGCGCGACGACACGCCAGTGGCGCATGACCGCAAGGGTGACGTCTTCGACGATGGTCGGCGTGGCAGTGGTGGCGGCCGGCGGCGGTGGCGGCGCGACCGCGGACGCCGTCAAAGGCGAGGCCGTTGGCGCCGTGGCGACAGCCGGGACGGCCGCATGGTCAATGTTCCGTTTGTTTCGCACCCGGTCGCGAGCCTTGTGCAAAACGGCGGCCACGTCCGTAGGGGCTTGGGGGAGACGACCGGTCGTCTCCAGCCTCACCGCGTATACGCGGCGATCTCGCGCATGCCCGCGTCGAGGCCTTCCCTGCCGCGGATCCAGCGGTTGCTGCGGAACGTGATCCCGCGCATCGAGTGCGTGTCGCCGGGATCCGTGTCGACGACCAGATTCCGCTTGATCACGCTCTCCGCGTGACGGTCGTCGTCGATGTGCACCACCGCGTCGACGATCCCGTAGAACCGGTTACTGGCCACGATCGTGTTGCGCAGACCGCCGCCGGCTTCGAAGCCGCCGTAGTAGAACCCCCAGCGCGTGCCGACGATCAGATTGTTCGCGATCGTGTTGTGGCTGGAGAGGTTCATGTTCCGGTTCACCTCGTTCGCGATCATGATCCCGGCGGACGGCTTCCCGTTGCGGAAGAAGCGCCGGTTCCCGGTCGAGTAGACGACGTTGCGCTCCACGGTCACGTGGCGCGCGTTGTCGAGGTAGATCTCCACGCTGAAATTGTCGAAAACCTCGTTGTCGCGCACGTCGAGGTGATTGCTGCGGCCGGCGATGATCCCTTCGCCGTGATTGTTCCAGACGCGGTTGCCGATGATCGCCGCGATCTCGGTCTTCGAGACCACGACCGCGCCGGCCCACCCTCCGTCGTGCGACGGCTCCTTGTTTTCGAGCACCGTGCGATGGACCAGGTTCCCGGAGATCGTGATGTCGCGGTTCGCGCCGATGACGTCGCCGCCGGCGTAGATTCCGTTGCGCACCGTGTCGTGGATGTTGTTGTCGATGACGCGGACGTGTTTGGCGTTGCGGAGGTTGACGCCGATGTAGCGCCCGTTGCGGATCTCGAAGCCGCGAAAGTCGACGTACGCGCAGCGCGAGAGGCTGACGATGGGCGTGTTCCGGCGCAGCTTCGCGCCGTCGAGGATCGCCTTCTCGCTGCCGTAGGGACGAAAGTCGATGCGCTGCCGCGCCGTCCCTTTCGACGAGATCTCGACCGCTTGCGTGTAGATGCCGCCGCGGACGTAGACGGTGTCGCCGGCGCGTGCTTTCTGTGCGGCGGCGGTGATGGTGCGGAGCGGCTTCTCGAGCGAGCCGTCGTGGCGGTCGTTGCCTTTGGTGGAGACGTAGAGGCTGCGGGCGTCGGCGGTGGCAGCGAGGAAGAGGAGGATGAGGATTCGGGTCATGGGGCTGGTTCGGAACTGCGGCGCAGGCGGCGGCGGACGGCGTCGACGACCGCGCAGTCGCCGTCGGCATTCAGCGTGTGCGTGCCGGTGCCGTGCGGGAACCACTCGGGGCCGATCGTCGCGATCGCGCGTTCATCCCACTGCTCGGGCGTGAGCGCGACGAGCTCGCGGAGCTGCATCGCGTGCCCGTACCACGGTGCTCCCACTTGCGTGGCGCGTACCACTTTCCCCTGATGCACGAACGGTCTGCCGCCGGGCCGGCCGCCGAACACATCGCACTCGAGCGGGTTCAGGCGGTGCGGGATCCATGGGCCTTGCGGTGAGGCGGCATGAAAGGCCCAGAGGCGGTCGAACCCCGCGGCGTCGCCGCTGTCGGTGGCGTAGTACATCCACCAGCGGCCGTCGTGTTCGAACACCGTGGCGTCGACGGCGTTGACGTCGCGGAAGAGGACGGTATCGAGCTCCCAGCGCATCGGAAAGTCGACGCAGCGATAGAGCTCGATCGTGCGGTTCTCCTGCGTCTCCGGGACCATCCAGTAGTTGCCGTTCCAGCGGAAGACGCATGGATACGAGAGGTGGTACGGACGCTCGAGCACGCGGCGCGGTTGGGTCCACGTGCCGTCGCGCCGAGCCTCGATCACCGAGATCACCCCCCGCGCCTCGGTGTAGACGTACTCCTCGAGGAAGATCCACGCTTTGCCGTTGTCACTGATGACGAAGGGGTCGGCCCAGAGGCGGTCGCGCGGGGGGATGCATTGCACGTAGCCGGAGAGGTGCAGAGGGTCGGAGAAGGTGAAGGCGATCGACCATTGGACGCGCGTGAAGCGGTCGCGGAACTGCTGCTTGACGTAGTTGACGGCGGAGCGGAGGAGAGGCGAGCGCGCGCTGCGCGGCGCGGCCGCGGGGCGCTGCCGCATCCGCCGGCGCGGACGCCGTTCCGCATCCAGCTCGTGGATGATCATCGAGGCGGTGCGCCAGCCGAGGCGGCTCATGGCGCGGCGGAAGGAGATGGCGTCCGGCATCGCCGTGACGCTCGCGATCACTTCGCCGTTCGAGCGGAGAACCGCTTCGAGATGAGGCGCGCCGGCAGCGAACGCGTCGAAGCCGCTGCGCTCGACGGTCCACACCTCGGTGTCCGGGCGAGTGAAGGGGGCGAAGGCGAGGATGACGTCGGCCGGTGCGGCGGCATGCGCGAGGGGGGAGACGGGGGCGAGATCCAAACCGTCGGCCGAGTAGAGGAGCTCGTCGATGCGGTGGAAGAGGGAACGGCGGCCGAGGGCGGCGGTCTCTACACCTTCGGCGAAAGTGATGAAGGTGAGCGTGTGCGCGTCGCGCACGTGCTCGATCACGCGACGGATCCAGGCCGGCTGCAGCGGCCCCGCGAGCACGATTCCAACACGCACGGTCACCGCTGAGGCTGCACGTTGCACACCACTTGCACCCCTCCGCTGCCCGCATGCTCCGCACGCTCCTCGGCTACCTCCGCAGTCTCCTGCGCGCTTCCGCGGTGGAGAAGTGGAAGCCGTACGAGCTCGATGCTGGCCTCACGCTCTATCGCCAGCACGGGACACTGCAGATCGGCGAGCGCACACACCTCTGGCCGAACGTGAAGATCTCGATCGTGGGGAAGCCGGACCAACGTGCGTCGGTGCGCATCGGGCGCCGCTCCTCGATCGGCGACCGCACGCAGATCCACGCCTGTCATTCCGTGACGATCGGCGATCGCGTGCTGATCTCGTGGGACGTGACGATCCTGGAGAACAACTACCACTCGAACAGCCGCGGCCCGGTGGTGATCGAGAACGACGTCTGGATCGGCTGCCACGCGATCATCCTCAGCGGCGTCACGATCGGGCGCGGGGCGGTGGTGGGGGCGGGGTCGGTGGTCACGAAGAGCGTCCCCCCGAATACGATCGTCGGGGGCAACCCCGCGCGCGTGCTGCGCGAGATGACCCCCGAGTATCGAGCCGAATGCGGGATGTTGGCGTTGCCGGAGGAGGGCCGAGAGCCGAGGGCCGAGGGCCGAGGGTAGGAGAGCTTCTCGCGCTCTGTCCCTCGGCCCTCGGCCCTTTGCCCTCGGCCCTGTCGTCCTCAGTGACGCGCGGCGCGCTGCTTGACGCTGCTGGTCTTCGTCGTCACGGTGACGGTCTTGCTGCGCGCGGACGTGTTGCCCGCCGCGTCGACCGCCGCGACAAAGTACTCGTACGCCGTGCCGGCCGTGAGGCCGCTGTCGGTGAACGTCAGGCCGTTGATCTGCGCGATGCGGGTGCCGTTGCGGTAGACGCGGTAGCCGACGACGCCGACGTTGTCGGTCGCGCCGGTCCACGTCAGGTCGACCGTGCTGCTCGTCGCGGCGGAGCCGTTGAGCGAGGCGGGCGTGGACGGGTTGGTCGTGTCCGTGGCGGCCTTCACCGTCACCGGAACCTCGGCGCTGCGCTGCGACTCGTTGCCGTCGGCGTCGACGCTCGAGACCGAGTAGCGGAACGTGCCCGGGATGACCGTGTCGTCGCTCGCCGCGGTGGTCTGCACCGAGTCGAAGTAGCGGCCGTTCTTGTAGACGTTGTAGCTGACCGCGTTGCCCGGGGCAACGGCCCACGTGAGCTGCACGAGCGAGCTCGAAACGGCCTTCGCGGCGATGTTCGACGGCGGCGCGAGCGCGCCCGCCGTGTTGCTCGAGCCGAGGACCGTGCTCTGCTCGTGGGCGCCCATGTCGACCGAGACCGAGCGGGCGTTGCCGAAGTAGTCGTGCGTGACCTTGGCGACCGGCGTGCCGGTGTGCACCGCGGCCGACAGCGGCAGCAGCTTGTAGTCCTCGGGGCGACGGCCGCCGGCGTTCACGAAGAGCGGGTTGCCGATGATGTCGCCGAGGCCGCTGACCAGGCTGACGAGGGAGCCGCCGAACCAGTTGTTGCTGGTGAACGTGAGACCGGTGCCGGCGACCTTCGGCGCAGACGAGCCGTTGGTCTGCACGAAGATGTTGTTCTGGAAGACCGAGCCGGAGTGCGCGTCGTTGTCGATGCTCACGATGGCCTGCTGCGTCCCGTAGAACGTGTTGTGCGCGACGATCGTGTTCTTGAGACCACCACCCGACTCGAACGAGCCGTAGTAGAAGCCCCAGCGCGAGCCGACGACGATGTTGTTGACGATCGTGTTGTCGCTCGACGGGTTCATGTCGGCGTTGGTCTCGTTGGCGACCATGATGCCGGCGGCGGCGTAGCCATTGCGGTAGTAACGCGTGTTGCCGGTCGAGTAGATCATGTTGCGCTCGGCCACGACGTAGCGAGCGTTGTCGATGTAGAGCTCGACCGAGAAGTTGTCGAAGATCTCGTTGTCGGTGATCGTGAAGTAGTTGCCGCGCAGGGCGATCATGCCCTCGCCGTCGTTGTTGTAGATCTTGTTGCGGGTGATGGTCGAGCGCTCGGTCTTGGCGATGCCGACCGCGGTGGCCCAGCCGCCGTCGGTGGCGTGCGCCGAGTTCTCGAGGACGTTGTCGTGCACCGAGTTGCCGGAGACGACCATGTCCTTGCTGATGCCGACCGTCGACGCGCCGATGTAGATGCCGTTGCGGACGTGGTGATGGACGTCGTTGTCGAGGATGCGGACGTTGTGCGTGCCGTACGCCATGATGCCGATGTACGGTCCGTTGCGGACTTCGAAGCCCTGGAAGTCGTTGTACGGGGCGGTGATCGAGACGACGGCCTTGTCGGACGCGATGCCGGTGCCGTCGATGGTGACCTTCTCGCCGGGGTAGGCGCGAACGGTGATGCGGGCCGCTTCGGTGCCGCTGTTGGCGATCTTCACGCGCTCGTTGTAGACGCCGGCGCGGACGTTGACGACGTCGCCCGGAACGGTCTTCGAGGCGGCGTAGCTGATCGTCTTGAAGGGCGCGGAGACCGAACCGTTATTGGCATCGGAGCCGCTAGTAGCGACGTAGTAGCTGGCAGCCGACGCCGATCCGGCGAGGATCGTCGTGGCGGCAGTGAAAGCAGCGACAACAAAAGAAAAACGCATCGGGCCTCCGGCAGCGGATCACTTACGCCGGACGCCCTGATGCGTTGTTGCTGCTCAGGACTGAATCAAAGTCATCGCGCCTGCTGCCATGCTCTGCAGCTCGCGCTCACTACTGACTTCGATCACGTTCGGTAGCCCAGCCGTCTGTTCCCAGACCCGTTGGCTTTGCGTCCCCCCGTCACCGAGGGTTTGCCTTTGTCGTGCGACCGCTAAATTGTTATTTGGCTTAACAACTCTGTTAGCCATTCATTCCGAAGACGCCGCTAAACCGTTGATCCGCTTAACGAACTCAACAGAAACCGCGCCCCGGACAGGTTGCAAATAATACAACCAATCCGCGAGCGCGGTGTGATGAATGTCACTTTCTTGCCGAATCGGGTGCTTACATCGAATCCTGACCGGTAACGACGACTTCCACGGTGCGCAGGAGGATCTCGAAATCGAGGGCCAGACTCCAGCGGTCCACGTACTGCCGGTCGAGCTGCATGCGCTTGAGATCGCTGCAGGTGCTGCGGCCGGAAACCTGCCAGAGGCCGGTGATGCCCGGGGGCATCGAGAAGCGCGCGAGCGGGCTGCGGCGGGGGAGCTTGTCCAGGTCGGCGATGAGGAGCGGGCGCGGACCGACCATGCTCATCGTTCCCTCGAGCACGTTGAAGAGCTGCGGCAGCTCGTCGAGCGAGTACTTGCGCAGGAAGTGACCGATCGGGGTGATGCGCGGATCGTTCTTCACCTTGAGGAACGACTTGCCCGATTCCTTGAGGAGCTCTTTCTCCTTGAGGTGCGCACCGTCGTACATCGTCCGGAACTTGTACATGTCGAACTGGTTGCAGCGGAAGCCGATGCGGCGCTGCCGGAAGATGAGCGGGCCGGGACTGGTCAGCCGGACGAGCGCCATGATCACTAGGAAGACGGGCGCGAGCAGCGTGATGGCGATCGTCGCCAGGAGCAGGTCGATCCCCCGCTTGATCCGCGCCTGCACCGGGTAGCGCGTCTTCAGATCGAAGTAGTACGCGCCGCTGTCGTCGCTGAAGACGAAGCCTTTCGGCTTGCGGAGGGCGTGGCGGAGGTCGGGCGTCAGGCTCTGGGGAACGGCGCCGGCGTTGGGGCGAGGCTCGTAGTCGAAGTGATAAGCGGTCATGTTTTTGCTGAAGTCCCGCGTGCGGCGAAGCTGCCCGTCGGCACGCAGGCGGCGTTTCTGCAAAATAACCGCCAGGCCTTTGGAAAGTTCATGTGATGAGTCATTCGAATGAGCGGATGATCCGCGATCAGATCGCCGCGCGAGGGGTGACGGACCCGCGCGTGCTCGATGCGCTGCGCAGCGTACCGCGCGACCTCTTCGTCCCGCCGAACCTCCGCGCCTCCGCCTACGACGACACGCCGCTCCCCCTCGGACGCGGGCAGACGATCTCGCAGCCGTACATCGTCGCGGTGATGACCGAGCTGCTGCGCCTGCGCGGCCATGAGAAGGTGCTGGAGATCGGGACCGGCTCGGGGTACCAGACGGCGGTGCTGGCGCGACTCTGCCGCGCGATCTACAGCGCGGAGGTGGAGCCGGAGCTGGCCGAGACCGCGAGCGAGCGTCTCGCACAGCTCGGCATCACGAACGTGGTGCTGGGGGTGGGGAACGGCGTCGAGATTTTTCGCGAGCACGCGCCGTTCGACGCCATCCTCTCCGCCGCCGCCCCGGAGGTCCTCCCCGAGGATCTCGTCGACCAGCTCGCGGAAGGGGGGCGCTGCGTCATCCCCGTCGGCGCCGCGGATCTGCAGTATCTGTGGTTGATCGAGCGGGTTCGCGGGGAGGTGCGGCGCACGCGGCTCGAGGCGGTGCGGTTCGTGCCCTTGCGCGAGCGGGCCTGACGCTATACTGCCGCCCATCCTGAAATCGGTATGGAGGGGCTCATGAGAGGGAAACTCGTTCTCGCCACCTTGCTGCTCGTCGTTGCTGCTGTCCCCGCCTTCGCGCAGAACTATCAGTACTGCATCGGTTCCGGCCCCTACTTCACCTGCGAGTATCTGTGGGATACGCCGCTCTCGGAGGGGACGACGTACTGGGGCTACACCTCCGGTTCCGGCACGTTGTCCGTTTCGAACCCCTGTGCCGGAGGCACGTCCACGGACGCCGCGGATCTCGACCCCGGCCACGTCATGGCGCAGGGCGTCACCATGGACGACTGGCCGGTCGTGCGCATGGAGTTCGAGATCTACAAGACGTCGACGAGCGTGACGGCGAACGATTCCTTCACCGTCGAGATCTACGACTACAGCACGTTCGCGGTCGAAGAGAGCCACACCTTCTACGCGAACGCGACCTCGAGCCTCTGTATCCCGGTCGACTTCGCGCTCGACAACACCTACGCCAACAGCACGATCCAGGTGCGCATCAAGAAAAGCTCCTCCGCCACGGCCACGATGTACGTCGACAACGTCACGCTCTGGGGCCGCAACAACTGACGGCTTTCCCCCCGACGGCTGGGCGGGCGCGCTCAGCCGTTTTAAAATCCTGCGCATGCTGAAATGCGCGCTCACCGTTTGTCTGGCCCTGGCTGCGTCCGCCGCTCATGCCGCGAGCCTGCTCCCGCAGACGTTCGCCTGCGGGCGGGAAGGGACGGCCGGCGGTCTGGGAGGAGGGGACGACCTCACCCGGTACGTCGTCGACAACACGCGCTATCCGAATGCCGTGTGTAACGACGCCACTCCCGCCGTCTTCTATTACGGCCCCGCGTCGAAAGTCGAAGACCGCAACAAATGGATCATCTTCCTGCAGGGTGGCGGGACGTGCGTCGACGGACAGTCGTGCGCGCAGCGGTGGTGCAGCATCGACACGAACTACGGCATGGACAAGATGTCGTCCTCGCTGACCAAGCCGCGGATCCGCGGCGGCGGGTTCCTCAATCCCGGTTCGCAGAACCGTTTCGGCTCGTGGAACCGCGTGCTCATCTTCTACTGCAGCTCGGACGGATGGATCGGCCGCTCCTCGCGCACGCTGCAGGCGAACGTCAACGGCGCGACGCGCGATTACGACGCGCACTTCAAAGGCGCGCTGATCATCGACGCCGTGCTCGACACGCTGCGCAATGCGACGTCCGGCGGTGGGAAGCGCCGCGCCGTGAGCCATGCCGAGAGCGAGTGGCCGGATCTCGACCATGCCGAGGCGGTGCTGTTCGCCGGGACGTCGGCGGGAGGTGCGGGCGCGCGCGCGAACGCGGATCGCGTCGGCACGAAGCTGCGCGCCACGAATCCCGCTCTCGAGTTCCGCGTCGTCGTCGAGGCGGCCTACGGCACCGCGTTCGAGAACAACGACTTCACCCGCTCGACGTACTGCGCGAACGATCCCGCGCGCGGCTGCACGTGGGAGGCGTACACGCGTGCGAAAGGGGAGGCGATCGACCGCGGGTTGTACGGCGCGCAGGCGGAGGAATCGTGCGCGCAGTGGCATGCGGCGAACGAGCCCGGCACGGAGTGGCAATGCGCCGACGGCGAGCACGTGCTGCTGCATCACGTGACGACGCACTTTTTCGTGCGCCAGGACTTGCAGGATCCGAACATCGGCGAAGGATTCGTGGGGCCGAATTTCGGCACGCCCGCGGACTTTGCGCGCCGCGTCGAGGACGAGCTGCGCAGCATGCCGGTGCCCGAGGAGCCGCGCGGGGGAGTGCCGGGCGCATACGCCCCGCAGTGCATGACCCATGAGGCGTTCAGCGACAACGAGCGCGTGTTCCAGATGAAGATGGCCGGCGTCAGCTATCACGATGCGGTGTGGAACTGGTGGACGGGCGCGCAGCCGCAGGTGGTGATCCGGCCCTTCACGGGAACGGCCGGCGCGGCGCCGGAGTGCCCGTGACGCCGTCTACCCGAAGTAATGGCACCTGCTCGTGCACGTCTCTTCGATCGTCACGCGATGCAGGTTCGGGATGCTCGGGGCGAGGCGTCGCCAGATCCACACGGCCAGGAGCTCCGAGGTTGGGTTCTCGAGGCCGGGGAGCTCGTTGAGCAGGTAGTGATCGAGGTCGTTGACGATCGGGTCGACGGCCTTCTTCAAATCCGCAAAGTCCATCACCCACCCCAGCCGCGGGTCGACGGGGCCACGCACGGCGATCTCGCCGCGGAACGAATGGCCGTGCGTGCGGCGGCACTTGTGGCCTTCCGGGACGTGCGGGAGAAAGTGCGCCGCCTCGAAGCGGAAGTCTTTGACGAGCTCGACAACCTCGGACATGGATGCGCGAGTGTACAACTCCGGCTAGACTTACGCGCCCCCTCGGTTGTCCCTTGGTAAACGTCTTGCTCAACGGAGTTCAGCATGAGCAACTTCAGCGCAGCCGAGCACGAGCGGTCTCTCGGCACCATCATCAAAGACCTGACCGCGGACCTTTCGAATCTCTTCCGCAGCGAGATCGCGCTGCTGAAGCTCGAGATCAAGGAATCGGTTGCAAAGCTCGGCGGCGGCTCGGCGCTGCTCGCGGTGGCGCTGTTCTGCGCCCTCGTCGGCCTCGCGTTTCTCTTCGTCACCATCACCCTCGGCATGATCGCGCTCGGACTGCCGCCGTGGCTCTCCTCGCTGATCGTGACGCTCGTGCTGTTCACGGGCGCGGCCATCGCGGGAGTGATGGGGAAGAAGAAACTGGAGCAGGTGAACTTCGTGCCGAACGAGTCGATCGACCACATCAAAGGCGACATCGATGCGCTCAAGGCCGACGTCGCGCGAGTGAGGAGCAGGTAAATGGCGGACATCGATCAGAAGCAATACATCGAACGCGCGATCGTGCGTGCACGCGACGGAGTCGGCGATCGCATCGACGAGCTCGATCGTCACCTGCGCACGAACCTCGATCCGACCACGCTCGCGAAGACCTACGCGCCGCACCTCATCGCGGGCGGCGCCGTGGTCGGCCTCATCGTCGGCTTCGGACTGCCGAAAGTGTTCCGCAAGCTCGTCACGTGGGGCGTTCCCATCGGCATCATCGCGATGACGATCAAGAACGCCAGGGACCGGGACGAGCTGGTGGGCCTGAGCTGACGCGTTCCGTGGTCGGTCGTCCGCCCCTTTGCGTCCGGTGACCGCGCGCGAAGAACGGACAACGGATCGCGGACGGACGTCGTCATCGGATCCTCACATACCGCGCCCCCGGCAGCGCGCGCACCCAGCCGCCCAGTTCCAACTGCAGCAGCGCCTCGGCCACGTTGCCGCCGGCGCGCTCGGCGAGCGTGTCGACATGCACCCCCTCGTCGCGCGTCAGCGCGGCGAGGACCTCGCGCAGCGGCGAGTCCGGCTCCTCTTCCTCGAGCTGCAACGTGCGATGAAATTCGCCCGGGAGCTCGTCGAGGATGTCGTCGACGTCGTGGACGAGCTTCGCGCCGTACTGCACCAGCCGGTGTGTCCCTTCCGAGCCCGCACTGAAGATCGAGCCGGGGACGGCGAACACTTCGCGATTCTGTTCCGCGGCCAGGCGTGCGGTGATCAGTGATCCGCTGCGCCGCGTCGCCTCGACGATCACGCTGCCGAGGGTGAGGCCGGAGATCACGCGGTTGCGCATCGGAAAGTTCTCCGGCTTCGGCGGCGTGCCGGGTGCGAACTCGCTGACGATGAGGCCGTGCTCGGCAATGCGACGGAACAGCCTCGCATTGCCGCGCGGATAGACGACGTCGATGCCCGTGCCGAGGACGGCGATGGTCGTCCCTTTCGCATCGAGTGCGGCGTGATGCGCGGCCGCGTCGATGCCGCGCGCCATCCCCGATACGACGACGAGTCCCGCTCCCGCGAGCTCGCGCGCGAACTGCGCCGCGGCATTCACGCCGTATGGCGTCGCTCGCCGCGAGCCGACCACCGCGATCGACGGACGCGCGAGCAGGGACAGATCGCCGGCGTAGTGCAACGCGAGCGGCGGATCCGGAATCTCGCGCAGCGCGGACGGATACGCGTCGTCGAGCAGCGTCACCACGCGCTCGTACTTTGCGTCGAGACGCGCGTTGCGAATCGCCTCCGCCTGCGCGCGCGAAACCTTCAGCAATCCTTCGAGCAGCGCGGGCGAGGCGTTGGCCGCGCCGGCGAGCGGATCAAAGTACTCGAGCAGCAGGCGGACGCGGTTCGGGCTGAGGAACGGCAGGAGAGACCACGCGATCAGGAGATCGCGCGAGGCGTTGTCGGTCATGGATGATGCGGTCGCGGAGGAAGAGCAATCGTGTGCGAGCCGCGGCCCGGCGGGAACGCGGCGAGTATACCTCGGCGGTCGTGTGACGGAACTCCGTCAAGTGAGGGCGGCGCGTTGCATGCTCACCGGTAACGGGCCATATACTGCGACTTTCGGAAGGGAGTCTCGATGAAGCGGGCGTTCGCAACGTCTTCTGTCGTTCTCGCAGCACTTCTCACTCTCACCACAGGATGCGGTTCGAGCCGCAGCGGCGATCTCTCCAGCGCGGAGACGCAGCGCCGCTTCGGTGTACGCATGGCGAAGATGAATCTCTGGCGCGAGGCGATGTTCCGCTTCCGGCGCGCCACGGAGATCGAGCCGGCGAACGCGATGGCGCACAACAATCTCGCCGTGGCGTACGAGGCCACCGGCGACTTCGACGCGGCGTTGCGCGAGTACCGCGAAGCGCTCCGCCTCGATCGCAGCAACGAGTACATCCAGAAGAATTACAGCCGTTTCGTCGAGTTCTCGCAGAAGAGCAAAAAGCGCGAAGCCGCGAAGCCGCCGGTGGCGACCGCCGCGGCGAGCACGCCGGCACCGGCTGCGCCGGCGACGACGACTGGCGAGGCGCCCGCCCCGACACCGCCCACCACCAGCACGAATCCCCCCGAGGAAGGTTCCCGATGAAACGAGCTGCGCTTGCACTCGCCGTTCTGCTTCCGCTCTCCGCCTTTGCGGACGTGATGGAAGTGAAGCTCAAGCTGCCGGTCAAACCGAAACTGCAGATCACGGGCGAAGAGAAGCTCGCCATCGCGCCGTTCGTCATCGCGCAGAAGGGTGAGCGCCGCAACGACCGCGCCGCGAAGGTCGACGTGCAGTCGGAGTTCAGCCGCTACATGCGCAAGCAGCTCGCGAAGTCGACGAAGCTGCGTCTCGTCGAGACGCCGCAGACGCGCCTTCCCGGCACCGACATCAAGACGCTGCAGGGCGCGCGCGACTACTGGAAAGAGCTCGGCGCGCGCACCGGCGCGGACTACATCGTCTCGGGCGTGGTCGACTTCGACATCAACGACAAGGCCGGCTACAAGACCGAGGAGTACGTTTCGCCGGCGGATGGCCGCACGTATCACCGGCAGGTGCTCGTCGAGTCGACCGGCTTCGTGTTCGACATCGACCTGGCCGTGTTCGACGCCGACAGCGGCGAGATGATCCTCGAAGAGAACTTCCGCGACTTCAAAGAGTTCGACCAGCGCAACTACGACGAGATCCTCGGGCTGTTCGAGAATCTCCGCGCGCTCGAGACCCAGCTCGTCGGCATCTTCGTCGCGCAGGAAACGTCCGGCTCGCGCTACGTCTTCACCGAATAAGCGGCAGCAACCAGGAGGCTTTTCTTGAAGAGAGTCGTCGCCCTCCTCATTTTTCTCGTTTTTGCGGCCGTGCCTGCTTACCCGTTCGGCCAGAACAAGATCGTCTACGACAAATTCGAATGGAACGTCTACCACTCGACCCACTTCGACATCTACTTCTATGAGGAAGAACGCGCGTCGCTGCAGCGCGTCGTCGACGCGGCCGAGAGCGCGTACCTCGACCTCTCGCAGAAGTTCAACTTCCAGATCTCGAAGAAGATCCCGCTGATCTACTACCACACGCATTCGGCGTTCGAGCAGACGAACGTCATGCTGAACTTCATCCCCGAGGGCGTCGGCGCGTTCGCGGAGCCCGCGCGCAACCGCATGGTGCTGCCGATCGACATGCCGGACGATCAACTGCTCGAGCTCATCACGCACGAGCTCACGCACATCTTCGAGTACGAGATCCTCTTCCAGGGAAAGTTCGGCAAGAACGTGACCGCCAACCCGCCGACGTGGCTGATGGAAGGTCTCGCCTCGTTCATGGCGCAGGACGAAGACTCGCGCGACCGCATGGTGCTGCGCGACGCCGTCGTCACGGATCGCATCCCGCGCATCACGCTCAATCCGCGCGGCTACTTCGCGTACCGCTTCGGTCACGCGGTGTTCCGCTATATCCAGGAGCAGTACGGCTGGGACGGACTCCGCGATTTCATTTACGAATACCGCAACACCCTCGGCAGCAGCGTCGATCGCGCCCTCAAGCGCGCGTTCAACGTGACGCCGGATGAATTCGACTCGCGCTTCCGCATGTGGCTGCGCAAGCAGTACCTCCCCGCGCTCGTCGCGAAAGGGGAGCCGCAGGAGTACGGCGAGCCGTTCAAGATCCGGCAGGACGAGCCGAGCGACGAGCTCTCACCAGTGCCGTCGCCGTCCGGCGATCTCGTCGTCGGCTTCACGACGTACAAGGAAGACGTCGATCTCGCGCTGCTCAACGTGCCGGAGCGCCGCCTGCTCAAGAACCTCACCGAGGGATACACGCGGCGGTACGAGTACGTGATTGCGCAGGCGTTCACGACCGCCCCGGACATGGGCCGCGACGTCGCGTTCGCGCCGTCCGGTGATCAGGTCGCGCTGTTCGTCAAGAAAGAGCGCGGCCGCAATCTGCTGCTCGTCAATCCGCTGACCGGTGAGATCGATCGCCTCGTCGACATGCCGCAGGTCGAGCAGCAGCTCGCGCCCTCGTATTCGCACGACGGCAAGCGCGTGGCGTTCTCGGCGATCCGCGGCAACCAGTCGGACATCTTCGTCTACGACCTCGCCACGGGAAACATCGACAACCTCACCAACGACTCGTTCTACGACGGCGCGCCGGTGTTCTCGCCGGACGGCAAGTGGCTCATTTACTCGTCCGTGGGCGAGGAGCACGCGAAGCTGTATCGCCTCAATCTCGCCAACCCGAAGGAGCGTTACCAGCTCACGACGGGTGCGTGGAACGACATCGACGCGTATTTCAGCCCGGACGGGAAGCGCATCTTCTTCGCCTCGGACAAGCAGACCGGCCGCAACGTCGCCGCGGCCAGCGCAATCCTCGAACAAGCCGAGAACGCGGCGCGCCCCGAGGCGGAGACGCCGGCTCCGAACGTCACGAACTTCGCGGCGTTCAACATCTACTCGCTCGATCTCGAGACGGGTGCACTGCTGCAGTACACGGACGTCATCGGCGGCACGTTCACGCCCGTCGTGTTCACCGGCGAGAACAACAAGGAGCGGATGGTCTTCTCGTCGTACTACAAGGGGCAGTGGCGCCTGTACTCGACGACGACGGACAAGCCGCTGCACGCGGCAGAGCCGACCACGCTGCCGTCCGCGCCGATCCTGGCCGAGGATCGCGAGGTGTTCCGCACGACCTCGGAGTTCTTCATCGACGAGGAGAAGATCGAGGACACCCGCGGCTTCAAGATGTTCATCGACGACGTGCAGGTGGCCGCCGGCGTGACGTCGGATCAGCTCTTCGTGTCGCGCACGAACATCTTCATGAGCGACATGCTCGGCAACCGCCGCTTCATCGCGTCGCTCGATTCGGTCGCCTCGTATTCGAATTTCGATTTCATCTACCTCGACCTGCATCGCCGTCTCTCGTGGGGCGCGCGGCTGTTCGACGATCGTTCGTTCTACATCACGCGCGATTTCGAGTCGGGTGAGCTCGACAGCCGGCAGGTGTATCGCGAGACGGGAGCGATGGGATTGCTCGCGTATCCGTTCACGCGCTATCACCGTATCGAAGGCGGCGCGGGCTTCGTCAGCCGTGACTACTTCTATCCGCGTTTCTCCGAGGATCCGCTCGGTGGCGAGGATCTCATCTCCTTCGAGCAGCGCCAGGACAACTTCCCGGTCGTGAGCACGACGTTCACCGGCGACACGGCGGTGTGGAAGTACTTCGGCCCGGTGACGGGACGGCGCTATCAGATCACCACGAGCTACGCGCCCGACACGAAGGACGGCGGCGTGCTGAGCGCGGACGTCGTGCTCGACTGGCGTGAGTACTTCCAGATCAGCTCGCGCACGCTGCTCGCGGCACGCGTGTACGCGGGATGGTCGGACGGCAACGCGCCGAATTTCTATTACTTCGGCGGCCTCAATACTCTGCGCGGCTACGAGTTCCGTACGCTCATCGGCCAGCATGCGGGCTTCGCGAACGTCGAGTTCCGCTTCCCGCTGATCGACGTCCTGGCCACGCCGGTGCTCGTGCTCCAGCAGATCCGCGGCGCGCTCTTTTTCGACATCGGTGCCGCGCATTTCGACGGCCGCCCGTTCCGCTTCCTGCGCGACGGCAAACTCGAAGACGCTAAAGCCTCCGTCGGCCTCGGCATCTCCTTCAACTTCCTCGGCATGCAGCTCAACTGGGACTTTGCGAAGCGGTATGACCTGGATGTGATGGAGAAGGGGTACCGGACGAGTTTCTGGGTGGGGCAGACGTTCTGAGCGCGGCGCCGGCGCGTTGAGGATTCCGGTTGCTGGTTGCTGGTTCTCAGTTGCTTGTGAGGTTTCGCGATACCTCACAAGCAACCAGCAACCAATAACCAGCAACGAGCAACAAACACGTTCACGCCGCGCGCGGCGCGCGCCTGCGATCCGCAATCGTCTCGCGCAGAAACTTCAGCAACGCCTTCTCCTCCTGCGACAACCCCGCCCGCACGACCGGTGAGCCGCGACGCGTCTTGCGCAGCATTTCGAACGGTTTGCCTTCCAGGTACTCGTCCAGCAGGCGCGGGCAGATGTAGGAGCTGCGGCAGACGGCGGGGGTGTTGCCGAGTTGCGCGGCGGTCGCTTCGATGGCTTTGCGCATGCGGCGTTTGCGCTCGGCTTTGCTCGTGCCCTGGCCCTGCATGGCGAGGGCGATGGAACAGAGCAGCGTGCCGGCCCAGGTGCGGAAGTCCTTGGCCGTAAAGTCCTTGCCGATGGCCGCCTGGATGTAGTCGTTCACGTGGCGGTCTTTGACGTCGACGAGGCGGTTGTTCTGCTCGAACTTGAAGAGCTCCGCGCCCTGCGTCTTCTTCAGCTTCTCGACGATGTGCGCGACGTCGGGATCCTTCACCGCGCGCTGTTGTTTCTTCTTCCACTTGCCGACGTAGTCGAACGCGACCACCGGCCCCTCGACCTTCACGTGCGAGCCGCGAATCGTCGACAGTCCGTACGTCGCCTCCGCTTCGGCGCTCTTGTCGTTGCCGATGCGGAAGAAGCCCTGGTCGATCAGGCGCACCATCGCGGCGAGGACGCGCGCCCGTGCGAGCGAGTCCCCTTTCAGATCGGCACGGACGCGGCGGCGCAGCGCGGGCAGCGACTCGCCGAACTCGACGACGCGCTTGAACTTCGCCTCTTCCCGCTGCGCGCGGAACTTCGAGTGATAGAGGTACTGCGTGCGCCCCTTCTTGTCGACGCCGACCGCCTGCAGCGGCGCGTTCTCGCCGCGCGCGATGCGCACGTTCTCCCACGCCGGCGGAATGCGCAGTTTCGCGATCCGCAAAAGCACCTTCTCGTCCTCCACGGCTTTGCCGTCCGGAGTGCGATAGGTGAAGCCCGACTCCTTCGACCCTTCCCGGCGAATGCCCTGCGAGTCGAGGTACCAGCGGCGGCGTACGCCTTTGACAGCCATTCGCGCCCAAAATTGCGAGATCGGTGCCGCGCGGTTTCCGGTATAACTCGCGCCGCGCATGCCCATTGCCACCGAACCGCTGACGCGCTCCCGGCGCGCGACGCTGCTCGTGCTCTCCACCGTGGCCGCCCTCGCGCGCTTCGTGCCGCTGTCGAAAGGGCCGTGGGACTGGGACGAAGTCCTCTTCTGCTCCGCGATCGGCGACTACGACGTCACAGCGCACTACCCGCATCCGCCCGGCTTTCCGCTGTACATCTTCCTGGCGAAACTCGCCCGCTTCTTCACTGCCACCGATTTTCACGCGCTGCAAACGATCAACGTCCTCGCCGGGATGGCCGTGCTGCCGGTGCTGTTCTGGGTCGCGCGATCGTTGCGCTTCAGCTTCTGGCCCGCGCTCGTCGCGGCAAGCCTCTTCGCGTTCCTCCCGAACGTCTGGTTCTTCGGCGGCACCGGCTTTTCCGACGTGCCGGCGATGGTGCTCTTCCTCGCCGCGATCGCCGCGTACCTCGGCGCCGGCACGTCGGCCCGCAAGTACGCCATCGCCTCCGTGCTGTTCGGCGCGGCGCTCCTCGTCCGTCCGCAGAACGCGCTCGTCGCCGTCTTCCCCTGGACCATCGCCACGCTGCGTTTCGTCCGGGCGCGCGAGTGGCGTCCCGTGATCGCGGGCACGCTGATCGCCGTTGCCATCGCCATGGCCGGGTACGGACTGGCCGCGTGGGCCACCGGCTTCACCGACTACTACCACGCCCTCGTCAATCACAGCCGCTACGTGCGCCACGCCGATTCGGTGGCCAGCGACTGGCGCGCGCCCCTGCACGAGGTCCTGCTGATCCAGCTCGATCCGTACCACGCCGGCAAGGTGTCGATCCTCGTCAATCTCCTCGCGCTGCTCGGCGTCCTCCGCGGCCCGCGCAACACGGTGCTCGAAACGCTCTTCACGTTCGCCCCGTTCTTCCTCTTCGCCGCGCTGGTCGTGAATCCCCTCGGCTCGAGCCGCTTCTCGCTCAACTACATGGCGGGCATCATCCTGCTGACGACGCTCGGCATCTTCGCCATCGCGGACTTTTTCCCGCGCGCGCGCCTGCCGATCGCGTTCGCCTTCACGTTCCTCATCGCGGGACGCTTCATCTACTGGGTCCTCCCCGCGTTCGAGCAGCCGCGCACCACGGAGTCCGCGCCCGTGCAGGCGGTGCAGTGGGTGGCGAAGCACGTCCCGAAGACGAGCACCATTTTCATGGACGAGAGCATCTGGCCGTGGGCGCGCTACTACATCCGCGACCACGAGCTCGTGCACGTCTTCTCGTATCCCGACATCGTGCGCCACGACGACGTGCGGGACGGCTGGTACGTGCGCATGAACCGCAGCTCGATCGACAGCGCGCGCCACTTCATCCGTCCGCGCAACCGCACCTGGAACATCGTCACGCCGCGCGCGTTCGAGGCGTCGGTGCTGCCCGCCGCGCACATGGCGGCGTTCACCGACGGCTGGTACAACACCGAAGGCGACGAGCATCTGCAGTGGCGCTGGTCGAAACAGCGCGCGTTCATGGAGCTCCCCGGCATCGGCGGGACGGGTGAGCTGCTGCTGGTGTTCTCGGTGCCGCAGAAGGAGCTCAAGCGCTCCTCGCGCGTGTCGTTCTTCTGGAACGGGAATCTGGTGACGACGTACACGACGCCCGCGTCGGACAACGAGCTCACGCTCCGCCTGCGCTCCCGCGAAGACGGTCCGAACGTCCTCGGCATCTACTGCCACGACGCGTTCGTACCGAACAACGTGGGCATCGGTGACGACGGCCGCACGCTCGGAATCCAGTTTTGGTCGTGGCGTTGGCGACGCCTGTAGAATCCCCGCGCTTGTTCCCTCCGCCGCTCACTCCGACGCAGAAACGGATCGTCCTCGCGCTCGCCGTCGTCATCGGCCTCACGCGTTTCCTGGCCATCGCGCAGTCGCTGTTCGACTGGGACGAAGCGCTGTTCGCGGGCGGGGTCCGCGAGTTCAACGTGCAGGCGCATCACCCGCACCCGCCCGGTTATCCGATCTTCATCGCCGCGGCGAAGTTCTTTCACCTCTTCGGCATCGACGAGTTCCGCTCGCTGCAGATCGTGGTCGTCCTCGGCGCGCTCTTCCTCTTTCCGGCGCTCTTTTGTCTGGCGCGGGAAATCGGCTTCGACTTTTCGACCGCCGCGTGCGGCGCGACCGTCTTCGCGTTTTTTCCGAACGTCTGGATCTACGGCGGGACGGGATTCAGCGACGTGCCTTCGACGACGGTGGCGTTCTTCGCATGCGCGCTCCTGTTGCGCGGGCGGTATGACACGCGGGCGTACCTGATGGGCGCGGTGGTGCTGGGCATCGCGGCGGGGATGCGCACGCCGAGTCTGCTCCTCGGCTTCGTGCCCGCGATCCTGGCGACGTTCCACCAACTGCGCGCGCGCCGATTCGGCGTGGTCCTCGGCGCGGTCGTCGCGGGCGCCGCGGTCGTCTGCGTGTGCTACGCGGGCGCCGCGCTCGCGTCGCATTCCGTCGACTCGTACATCCACTCCGTGAAGTGGCAGCGGCAGTACGTCCGCGACGTCGACTCGTGGCACAACCCGGGACGCGGTCCGCTCACCGAAGCGGCGAAGCGGTTTCTGCTTCGTCCGGTAGGGACGAAGGACGCGCTGCACGTGCTCGCGGCCGTGTCCGCGATCTCGGTGCTGGCCGCGTTGCTTCGGCGGCGCATCGCTCCGCTGCTGACGCTGGGCATCTTCGCGCCGCTCGCCGTCACGGCCTGGTTCAATTTCGATCTCCACACGCCGGCCCGCTATGCGATCGGCTACATGGCCGCGCACGCGCTGCTGGGGATGGACGGCTTTCTCGTGCTCGGACGCAGGCGCGCCGTGCAGATCTTCTTCTGCGCCACCGCCGTCCTGTACTTCGCGCGGTTCACGTGGCCCGCGCTGGACGTGCAGCGCAACAGCGACGCGCCGCCCATCGCCGCGATCCAGTGGGTGCGCCGCAACGCGCCTCCCGGCTCGCCGGTCTACGTCAACGGCACGTACGACCCGCACGCGCGGTTCTATCTCCACGACTACGACTTCCGCCTGTTCGACGAGCCCGCGCAGATCCCGCCCGACGTCGACGCATGGGTCATCGACGATGACGTCCGCCAGAACGCGCACAACTTCGTGCGCCGGAAGAAGAATCTCTGGGGGATCGTGCGGCAGCGCGCGTTCGAGGCGTCGGTCGTCCATTCGTCGACGCTGATCCGCTACGGCGCGGGGTGGTACAGCGAGGAGGGGAGTGGGTTCGAGACGTTCCGCTGGATGCCGCTCGAATCGCACACGGTCCTGCCGGTGATCCGCGGTACGGGGCGGCTGGTCGTGCGTCTGTACGTGCCGCTCGACGCGCTGCCGGTGCCGCCGGTCATCGAGATCCGTCTCAACGGCAAGGTGCTCGATCGCTTTCCAGGAGCGGTGGCGAACGTCGAGCGCGCGTACGTCGTGCCGTCGCGCACGGATGCGCCGAACGAGCTGGTGATCGCGACGAGCGCGGGCGTGCGGCCATCGGACATCCGCGACTCGCAGGACACGCGCTTGCTCGGCCTGCGCATCGACGAGCTGACATGGACGCCGGTGCGCTGAGGCTGCGCGAGCCTCTCGAGCCTCTGTCGCGCGGCGAGCGCATCGCCGCAGTGGCGCTCGCGCTCTTCGTCGCGCTGACGCGCTGGCCCGCAGTGTCACGCTCGCTGTGGGACTGGGACGAGGCCCTGTTCGCGCTCGCGCTGCGCGATTACGACGTGGTCGCGCATCATCCGCATCCGCCGGGATTCCCGTTGTGGATCGGCATGGCCAGGCTGATTCCGCTGGATGCGTTTCACGCGTTGCAGTCGATCGCCTTCGTTTCTTCGCTGCTCGTGTTTCCGGCGATGTTCTTCCTCGCGCGAGAGCTGCGCGCCCGCGCGTTCGTGGCCATGGCCGCGGCGCTGCTGCTCGCGTTCTTTCCGAACGTCTGGTTCTTCGGCGGCACCGCGTTCAGCGACGTACCGTCGATGGTGCTCGCGCTCTTCGCCTGCGCGCTGCTGCTCCGCGGCTGCCGCAGCGATGGAGCGTTTCTTTGTGGCGCCATCGTGCTCGGCGTCGCCGCCGGATACCGTCCGCAGAATCTGCTGATCGGCTTCGCGCCGTTCGTGCTCGCGTTTCTGCATCGCAGGCGCACCGGTGTCTTCGCCGCGCTCGTCATCGCGATCATCGTCGTGGCGAGTTTCGGTACGGCCGCGTCCCTCAGCGGCGGCTGGAGCGAGTACCGCGCGGCGCTGCAGAAGCACGAGCAGTACATCCGCGAGACGGATTCGTTTCTCGCACCGCGGCATCCGGGGCTGTTGCAGGTGGCGGATGATTTCTTCGTGCGCCCCTATCGCGCGCCGGTGATCAACGTGATCGTCACCATCCTCGCGCTCTTCGGGCTGCGGCGCACGCGACTGGCGCTGCTGATCTTCGGACCGTTTCTGCTCTTCGCGTGGCTCTATCTCGACTTTCACAGCGCGAGCCGATTCTCGATCGCGTACATGCCGCTCTTCGCGCTGCTCGCGGCGGAAGGATTGCCGCGGCGCGGCGGTGCGATCGTGTTGACGATCCTCCTCGCGCTGTTGATGGTGTGGACGTGGCCCGTGTTGCGGATCGTGCACACCACCCTCTCGCCGCCCGTCGCCGCGCTGCAGTCGATCCCTCGAGGCGTCACCGTGTACGTGGACGAGCGTCTCGCGGCGCATGCGGCATTGCTGCTGCCGCAGCACGAGCGGCACGTGGTGCGTCCGCAGCGCGGGCTCACGCTCGAACCGAATGCGGTGCTCGTGCGCGAAGGAGCGAGCATCGCGCCGGGAGCGACGGTCTACAAACGCGAGCGCGACCGCCTTGCGGCGGTCGCGCGGGAGAGGTACTTCGAGGTATCGGTGATCCGTCGCTGAAGTTCCGGCGTCCGTCAGTTCGCGGCCTTGAACTCGATTGACTGCGGGTACCACGTGCGCACGCGTTTGCCGTCTTTCATGGCCGGCGAGAAACGCGTCGCGCGCATCGCGCGCATGGCGGCGTCGTTGAGGCCGAAGCGCGCTTCGCCGCGCAGCACTTTCACGTCGAGCACTTCGCCGGTTTCCGACACGAAGACGGTGAGGAAGATCGTGGCCGTGATTTTCTGGCGCGCCGCGAGCGGCGGGTAGACGGGGCGGACCGGGCGCGTGATGCGCGGCAGCACGTCGAGGCTGGCGACGTCGACGACGTCGCCTTCACGAACGAGCGCGGCGGCGGGCTGCATCTGCGCGGGCGCTGCCACTGCCGGCGCGGGCGCGGCCGTCTGCGTGACCTGTGGCTGCTGCTGTTGCGGCTGTTGCACGGGCTGCGTCGTGGCGGTGTTCACGACCGGCTCCGGACGGCTGTCGCGGCGCTGCTGATCGAGCTGCGCCGCCGAGATCGCCGGACGCTCTTCCGCCTGCACCGGCGCGGGCGACGGCGGCGCCGAGATGACGGGCGCGTTCTTCGACTGCTCCTTCTTCAGCTTCTCCATGAAGTCGGACTGCAGCTTCATCATCTCGTCCTGCAGGCGCTTCGCGACCGCTTCCTCGAACGCCTTCTTCTGCGCTTCCGCGTCGGGCGTCGTCGGTGCGGTCGAAGTGGTGGGCGTCGCTTCGACGGCGATCGGCTGCGAGATGAGGCGCTGCGGCGCGGCCGCGGTCGGAATGACCTGCGCGGCCACGACCTGCTTCGCCGGCGGCTGCGCGCCGCTCTTGCCGAGCATCATGTACGCCGCTCCGCCGAGGAGCGCGAGCACGACGACGGCGGCGATGGCGAGCGGCACTTTGCTCTTCGCCGGCGGCGGAGCGATGACGGCCGGCGGTACGGCCGGCGGAGGCACGGGGATCGTCGGACCCGCCGCAACCACAGGCACGGGCGCGGGCGCGGGCGCCGGTTTCGGCTGCTCGAGATACGGCGCGATCGCGACTTTCGCTTCCTTTTCGCGATCGAGCGCTTCCGCTTCCATCTCTTTCTTCAGGAGGTTGTTGAGATAGAAGGCGAGGTTGAACGTCGTCGCGGAGTACTTGCCGCCGAGGGCGGTGATGGCCTGCTTCATGTCGGCCATCGTGGCGTAGCGCATCGACGGATCGAGATTGAGCGACTTGTCGAGGATGACGCGGATGTCGTCCGGGATCGGGCCGCCTGTCGTCGTGCGCGCGGCGCGCACCGCCGCCATGAACGCGCTTGCGGTCGCGGCGTCGGGCGGCTCCTGCCCGGTGACGAGGAGGAAGAAGATCGCGCCCATCGAGTAGACGTCCGCGTTCTTGTGCGGCATGCCGGGCGTGCGGTGCTCGGGCGCGAAGTAGCGCGCGATGTCGGCGTTGACGCCGGGGTCGGAGAGCGATGCGAGGATCGCGCTGCCGAGGAGCTGGCCGGCCACGCGGATCTCGCCGTCGTCGCTGATCCAGATGAACTGCGGGATCAGCGCGCCGTGGCTGAGACGCGCGCCGGAAGTTTCGCGGAGATCGGCCATCGTCGCGAGCGACAGCGCCACTTTCTCCGCGATCACGACGGCCTGGTCGATCGGGAGCGGATTGGGCTGCGTCTCTTTCGTGCCGCGCGAGGCGGTGACGATATGGCGCAGCGAGCGGCCGCCCGCGTAGTCCCACGCGAGGAACGGCACACCGTCGGTGACGCCCGCGTGCTGCTCGCGCACGAACGACGTGCCGCTGATGCGCGGCAGGATCTGCGCGATCGCCTCGACGTTCGCGGCGATGGTGGGACGGTTGCCGCCGCTCAGCCGCCGCAGCGCGACGGTGGCCCCGAGCTGCCCGCTTTCGATGCGCCCCGCTCTCCACAGATCGCCGAGGGCATCGGTCTCGAGTTTTTTGAAAAGGATGAACGGACCGAACTGTTCGTACGGCTTATTACGCGCAGCCATGTGATCGTGGACCCCCGGTAGTTATTTGAGTGGACGGAAAGGATACCACCGGTTTTGCAAAATGTTCACGTGGGGAAGCTCTAGAGCTGTAGAACTCTAAAGATGTAGAGGGGGAAGACCAGGCGAGCTCGGCCACGCCTCGGACACCGCGCCTCTGCCCCCTTCACAGCTTTGCAGCTCAACGGCTCAAGAGCTCAACAGCTCAACAGCTCAACGCCTCCACCCCTCTACAGCTCTACAGCTTTACAGCTCTACAGCCCCCCCTCCCCTCCCCTACCTCCGCTGCGCCTCCGCCTTCCTCTTATCCCTGAAATACTGCCTCTGGTACTTTTCCACGTTGCGATTGTGGTCCGCGTTGTTGGTGGCGAAGACGTGGGAGCCGTCGTTGCGGGCGACGAAGTAGAGGTAGGGGGTCGTCGCGGGTGCGGCAGCCGCGCGCAATGAGGCGAGGCCGGGGTTGGCGATGGGGCCGGGGGGGAGGCCGGGGCTTTTGTACGTGTTGTACGGCGATTCCATCTGCAGGTCGGGTTTGCGGATGTTGCCGTCCCAGCGCCCCGCGAGCTTGAGGGCGTAAATCACCGTGGGGTCGGCGCCGAGGAGCATGCGGCGGCGCACGCGGTTGATATACACCGATGCGACGACCGGGCGTTCCTGCGGGAGCTGCGCTTCCGTCTCGACGATCGAAGCGAGCGTCACGGTCTGGTGCGGTGTGAGCCCCGTCGTGATGAGCGCGATCTCGTTGCCCCAGTGCTTGCGGAAGTTCGCCACCATCGCGCCGGCAATCGTCTTCGCCGGCGTGCCGGGATCGAACTTGTACGTGTCGGGGAAGAGGTACCCCTCGAGCGATTCCGCGTCGGGCGCGATGTCGCGAATGAGATCCGCGTCGCTCGTGATCTTGTCCCACTCCTCTTCGGTGCCGAGCTTTTCCGCGGTGAAGAGCTTGGCGATCGCGAAGCGATCGAGTCCTTCGCGCACGGTGATGGTCTTGAGGATCACGTCGCCGCGCACGAGTTTGTCGACGACGTCGACCGCCGCGAGCGGCTTGTCGAATTCGTAGACCCCTGCTTTGAGCGAATCGCGCGAGCGCAGGAGCTTCATGTAGACGAGCGGGATCCACTCGTCGCGGAGGATCCCTTCCTTCTGCAGGCGCTGCAGGATGGTCGCGGTGCTCTGGCCGCGTTTGACCTCGAAGCGCGTGGGCTGCTCGAAGCCTTTGTACGGCTCGCGCAGCGCGCGCCAGAAGAACCAGCTTCCGCCGATGCCGAGGAGCACGGCGAAGATGGCGACGGTGAAGAGCGACTGCAGGAGCTTGCGGCAGCCGCGGCCTTTACTGCGAGCTATGACGTCCTCCCGGCGCGGTCATCGAGATACGACTGGAGGATGACCGCGGCCGCATGCATGTCGATGTCTTTCTGCGCCTCGCGGCGCGCGCGTCCGCCCGCGCGCAGCCGGTCCATTGCTTCGACGGTCGAGAGGCTCTCATCCCAGAGCACCACCTCTTTGCACGTCCTCTGCCGCAGGGTGTCGGCGAAATCGCGGTACTTCTGCTCGCCGGAGGTGGAGTGCGTGCGGCGGGGGAGGCCGAGGACGAACGTTTCGGCCTCGAGCTCGCGCGCGAGATGCTCCAGTTTCGCCACCACGTCCCCCTCGTTCCGCAGCACCGAGTGCGGTGTCGCGAGCACGCCCGAGTCGCTCACGGCGATGCCGATGCGACGCGCGCCGAGGTCGATACCGATGAACACGCGCGAATTGTATGACGTGAGTACAATGGCGCCGTCCAGCGAGGCCCAGATGAAGAACTTCAATCTCGACGCCATTCTCGAGGCGATGTTGAAAGTGTCCGACCGCGTTTCGGACCTCAACTTCTCGGTCGGGCGTCCGCCGCAGGTAGAGGTCGACGGCCAGCTCGTCCCGGTCACGTTCCCCGGTCTGCCGCGGCTCACTCCGTTCCAGACGGAGATGATCGTGATGCACATGCTGCGCGGCGACCGCGAGCTCACGCGCACGCTGCTGCTCAACGGTTCGGTCGACCTCTCGTACTCGATCCCGCAGAAGACGCGCTTCCGCGTGAACATCTTCTCGCAGCGCGGCACGTACGCGATCGTGCTGCGCGTCATCCCCGAGGGCGTGCCGACGCTGGCCGCGCTGAAGATGCCGCAGGAACTGTTCAACGTCGGACGATTGAAAAACGGCATCGTCCTCGTCACCGGGCCCACCGGCTCGGGCAAATCGACGACGCTCGCCGCGATCATCAACGAGATCAATCAGGAGTACGCGTACCACATCATCACGATCGAAGACCCGGTCGAGTACATGCACCGGCATGTGAAGTCGACGGTGAACCAGCGCGAGCTCGGGTCCGACACGAAGACGTTCTCCCTTGCATTGCGCGCCGCGCTGCGCCAGGCGCCGAAGGTGATCCTCATCGGTGAGATGCGCGACGTCGAGACGATCGAGATCGCGATGGAAGCGGCGGAAACGGGCCACCTCGTGCTCTCGACGCTGCACACGATCGACGCCGCGAAGACGGTCGACCGCATCGTCGGCGTGTTCCCGAAAGATCAGGAGCCGCAGATCCGCACACGTCTCTCGCAGTCGTTCCGCTACGTGATCTCGCAGCGCCTGCTGCCGAAGATCGGCGGCGGACGCGTGGCCGCGCTGGAGATCCTGAAGTCGACGATGCGCACGCGCGACTACATCGTGAAAGGTGAGTCGGAAGGGCGCTCGCTCGTCGACGCGATGCACGATGGCAGCGTCGACGGCATGCAGGCGTTCGACGACGAGATCGAGAAGCTGTGGAACGCGGGGACGATCTCGAAGGAAACGGCCCTCGCGTACGCCACGAACCCCACCAACCTCGCCTTGCGCATGACCGACGAGCCCGCGGGCACCGCGCAGGAATCGGGCGACTCGATGCTGTCGATGCTGGAGTAGAGACCGATGATCCGGATTACCTGCACGAGCTGCCAGAAGCCGCTCTCGCTCGACGAGACGAAGCTGCCGATGCGCGAGGTGTCGTTCCCCTGCCCGGTGTGCAAGGCGAAGCTGACGGTGGATCGCCGCGAGCTCGAAGGCGGCACCGCTGCCGAAGCGCCGGCGCCTGCTCCCGCGGCACCGTTACCGGCGGCGACTGCTCCCGTGGCGCCGTCACCCGCGGTGCCGCCGTCCGCGTCCGACGAGGACGATCACGAGAACGAGTTCGGCTCGAAGGCGCTGATCGTCGGGGCCGACCATGCCGCGCTGCGTCAGGCGGCGAAGCTGATCGGGCTCCTGCCGGTCTATCACGCCGATCCGGCCAAGGCGCGCGAGTTCTTCAATCAGGAGATCCCGCAGGTCGTCTTTCTGAATCCGTCGCAGCTCACGCCGCCGCCGCTCGAATCGATGGGGGCGATGCTGTCGGTGATTCCGTCGGAGCGGCGCCGCGCGTTCTTCGTGCTGGTGGCGGAAAACCTGCGCACGCTCGACGGCAACGCTGCGTTTCTCTACGGC
The DNA here is from genome assembly GCA_035629395.1 of Thermoanaerobaculia bacterium. Classification (GTDB taxonomy): domain Bacteria; phylum Acidobacteriota; class Thermoanaerobaculia; order Gp7-AA8; family Gp7-AA8; genus QHVT01. Next base: position 38,493 of record DASPHZ010000070.1, on the reverse strand, counting down.
GTGAACCTCGTCGTCTCGACGAAGGACCTCGGTCAGTTCCCGCAGATCTATCGCGATGCGTACAGCGCGCACGAGCGGCTGTACGCGAGCATGAAGGCGGTGTTGCGCGAGCGTCAGCTCGCGTAGCACCCGCGCCGCCTACTGCGACTGCACGCCCTCGGGGTACATGACGAACGTCCCTTCGGAGAAGATCATGTCGCAGTCGAAGTCGCTGGTGACGATGCCGGAGTCCGCGGACGTGACGCTCGCGCTGTCGTCGGCGCGGTTCGCGCCGTAGGACTTGATCGAGTACGAGTAGCCGTCCGAGCGCCAGCCGACGCGAAAGGGCATCGCCCAGCCGTCGTACAGCGGGATCTTCTTGACGTAGGTAGGCATGAGCTTTCCCTCGAGGTCCACCGCGTTGGTGGTGACGGCGGGCCATGAGACCGTGGCGCCGGCTGCCGCGTACGAGCTGACGTCGGTGGCGCGCGATTCCCACGCGGTGGCGATGGTGCGCATGTCGATCATGGTGCGCTTCTGCCGCGCGCGCTGCATGGCCGTGAGCAGGTTCGGGACCGCGATCGCCGCCAGGATGCCGATGATGGCCACCACGATCAGCAGCTCGATCAGCGTGAACCCTCTTTCCTTCCGTGACATGAAGCCTCCTCTCGGGCCTCCACCAAGGCAACGGAGATACCATCTCTCTGGAACAAGAGGTCTCTTTGCAATCAATGACTTACGTGGTGGAGGGACGCCGCTGATGACACTCTGTTACCGGTCTCGTGACAAGGATTGTCACCGGTCCGCGCGCGGCGCGCCACAAAAAAACGGGCGCCCGCGGGCGCCCGTTTCCATTCGAGAACGAAATCTCGAACTACTGGGACTGCACGCCTTCCGGATACATCACGAAGTTGCCTTCCGAGAAGATGATGTCGCAGTCGAAGTTGTTCGTCGTGATCGGCGCTGCGGCCGTCGTGGTGCTGCCCGACTCTTCGTTCTTGTTGGCGCCGAGCGACTTGATGGCGTACGAGTCGCCTTCCGTCGTCCAACCCACCTTGAACTGGGCGCTCCAGCCGTCGTACACCGGGAGTTTCTTGGCGTAGGTCGGGGAGAGCTTGTTCTCGAGAACGGTGACGAGCTGGTCGGTCGTCGGCCACGTGAGCTGCGCACCCGCGGCGTTGTACGAGTTCACGTCGGTGGCGCGCGCTTCCCACGCCGAAGCGATCGTGCGCATGTCCGCCATCGAGCGCTTCTGACGCGAGCGCTGCATCGCGGTCAGAAGATTCGGGATGGCGATGGCTGCGAGGATACCGATGATCGCGACGACGATCAGCAGCTCAATGAGGGTAAAACCTTTCTGCTTCCTGGTCATTCATGGACCTCCTTTGACCGGGTCCCTAGGGCAAGCCGAATACCACTTCCTGTCATCGCGAAAATCTGTGCAGAATCAACGACTTAGGTCCTGCTGCACACCCGCCCGCGAGTCGCTTGTGACACTTTGTTGTTGGGGTCTCTGACAATATTTGTCACGCCCCGCCGTCAGCCCACGTCGCGACCGCCCGGCGGAGGTATCCGACGCCCTCCATGAACCAGTCGAGGCGGATCCGCTCGTCCTTTCCGTGAATGGCGTTCGACTGGTAGAAGTTCACCGGATAGGGAGAGACGCCGTAGCAGACGATCCCCCGCGGACGGAGGAACCGTGCGTCGCTGGTCGAGCGGTAGAGGACGATCGCTCCCGCCTCGACGCGGTAGCGCTGCTTCGCTTCCGCCTGCAGCACCGCAAAGAGCGGCGTCTCGTGCGGCGACACCGGCACGGGCCCCTGCCGGGACTTCACTTCCGCCACGCGTGCGCCGTACGGCTCGACGAGCTTCGCCACCGCGGCGATGCGATCCTCCGGCCGCTCGTCGGGCAGGTTCGCCTGGCGGATGAGCATCGTCCAGCGCTCGCCATCTTTTTTCGGGGCGGCCGCCCAGAGGGTGTTCTGGGTGAGGTCGCGATATGCGATGGGCAGGCGCCAGAACTGTCCTTCCGCGACGGTCTTGTCGATGTCGGCGAGAAAGCGGCGATACGCGAGCCGCGTCGGGGCGATGTCCTGAAAGTAATTGCGCACCTCGGGGAGGATGCGCTGCGGCTCGCGCGGAAACATGTGTGGCTCGAGCGCGAAGCGCGCCTGACGCAGCGATTCCTGGTCCGGCCCTTCGACGACGAGCTCGACGAACTGTTTCCCTCCCACCTCGATCCCGAAGTACGTCATCGCCTCCGTCATCACCTCGGTGATGCCGCCCTCGGTGATCCCGTAGCGGATGTTGGCGAAGACGTCGGGACGATGGGCGAGCAGCCACTGCATGCCGAACTGGCTGCCGGTTTCTTCGTCCGCGGTGGCGAGAAAGACGACGTCGTGCTGCGGCTGGTCGTCCGCGAGATCGGCGAACGCGAGCAACTGGCAGATCGCCAGCGCCTTCATGTCGAGCGTGCCGCGGCCGTACATCTGGTTGAAGGCGATGTGGCCGGAGAACGGTGGATGCGTCCAGTCCGCCGCTGCAGGGATGACGTCGATGTGATTGAAGAGCAGCAGGCCCTCGCCGGGTTGCTTGCCGCGGATCCGCGCGTAGACGTTGACGCGATCGGGCGCGGACTGAATCAGCTCCGCGTCGATGCCGCGCGCGCGCAGTTGTGCCGCGAGCCAGCGCGCCCCTGCTGCGGCACCGCGCGGCGTCGACGTGTCGATGCGCACGTACTCCTGCAGCATGCGGATCTCCGGCGTGATGTCGGTCTGGCCGGGGATGTAGGCGCCGCGCAGTTCCTCGCGCAGGCTCAGCGACCACCACACCACGCCCGCCGCCACGGCAGCGACCAGCAGCACGACGATCGCCGCGACGATGCGCTCGTTGCGATGGCGTCGCCGCTTCGCGGCTTCAGGCGAGTCGGTCATCGGTGATCCGGCGCCGCCGCGGCACGAACGCGAGTCCGAGCAGCACGAGCGACGTCGCGAGCGAGACCTTCGCTCCGTTCGCGGCGAGATGGTTGCGATAGCGCATCTCCACGCGATGACGGCCCGGCGGCACGACGACGCCCTGGTAGCCGATGTTCGTCACGATCGAGCGCGTCTCTTTGCCGTCGATCGTCACGCGCCAGTACTTGTGCGGCGTGACGCTCATGACGAGGAAGCCTTTGCCGAAGCTCTCGACGTCGATCGTGCCGGTGTTCGCGGTCTCGCGCCAGCCGTGCACGACGCCACGCGCGGGCACGAACGACGGCTCGCCCGTGAACGCCACGCGCTTGCTGTACGAACCGGTGGAGAGCTTGCGCGAGAATTCGTAGCGGCTGCCGATCTGCACGAGCTGGTCCGCGAAGTAGTACCGCGGATGGTGCTCCACCTCGGTGAACTCGATCGCCTCGGCCGTCTTCATGTTCCCTTTGACGCGCTTCTTTTCTTTGTCGAAGGGCTTGTACGTGCCGCGGTACCACGCGTTCGACATGGCCATCATCGGCGCCCACCAGTCGGCGCGGCCGGAGCGTTTGACGTCCCACACCGAGTCGGTGAAGTCGATCGTCGGCAGCAGCGCGGTCTTGTCGTAATCGCGCTCGATGACCATCGACAGGCCATGGCCCGCGGGCGTCATCGGATAAAGGCCGTTGCGCACGACCCAGTAGACGGCGTTACCGGTCGAAAAGTATTTGCGCGCCGCTTCTTCCTGGCCGTACCAGTCGGCCTCGTGGAAGATGCGGAACTGCGATTTATCGTGCGGGAACACGCGCAGGATCGCCGGCGGCTCGAGGAAAAAGCGCGACGGCATGCGCGGATTGAGCTCGTGCACGACCGGCGCGATGTCGAGAACGAGAAAGATCGCCAACGCCGCGAGCAGCACCTTCGGCTGGATCCGGCGCGCGTACCACAGCAGCGCGAAGAGCACGCCGCCGCGCGCGAGCGCGAAGAGCCAGTCGCGATGCGAGATGTCGGTCATCTTCGTCGCCGCGCCGCCTTTGAGGCCCCACACGTACGTGAACACTTTGCCGTAATAGGGGGTGAAGCCGGCGATGGCTACGATCGCGGCGACGACCGTGACGGCCGCGACGAATCCGAGCGTCGACTCGCGAACCGCCTCGTCGCCGTCGAGCATCCGGTCGAGCAGCTTCGCCGTCAGGAGGATGCACGCGAAGATGGCGATGAGGACGAACTTCTCCGGATAGCGGATCGACGTCGCGACGCCGATGTCGTAGAGGAAGCGCAGGACGGGGGTGTGTCCGCCGAGGGCGAGGATGATCGAGAAGGTGCTGACGATGAGGACGAAGCGTCCGCCGCGCGGGCGCACGAAGAACGCGGCCGCGATGAGGGCGGTGAACAGCAGTCCCGAATAGACGCTGAAGATGAACGGCGAGCCCATGCCGGGATAGAGGCCGCCGGCCCAGTACCACGTCACGCGATCGATGGAGAGATGGCCGAGAAAGTTCGGGTAGATCAGCTCCGCGAACTTTGCCCACGGCATGCTCCACGCGGAGACGAGGCCGAAGTCGAAGGTGCGCGAGCGCGCGGAGTCGCCGACGTGATCGATGGCGGGGATCATCTGCGCCGCGCCGACGGCGATGGCAGCGATCGAGATCACGCCGATGAAGAGGACGCGCGTGAGCATCTCCGGAATGGCGTACGTCCAGCCGAGGTCGTGATCGCGCGCCGCGTACCAGCCGCGATAGAGCGCGTACATGCCGATGAGGAAGCCGGTCTGCATGACCGTCGTCGGCTCGCCGACGAGGAACTGCATGCCGAGGAACAGCGACGCGAGTGCGAAGTCGCGGACCTGCGGAGCGAGCAGAAAGCGGCGCACGTACAGACAGGTCAGCGGCAGCCACGCGGCGCAGAAGAGGATCGGCAGGAGGTTGATGTACGACATGTACGTGCCGCCGATGCCGAAAGCGAGCGCGCCGAAGAACGACGCGGGGCTCTTGAGGCGCATCGAGCGCAGGAGCGCGTACATGCCGAAGACGCCGATGTAGACGTGCACGAGGATGTGCAGGCGGTAGCCGAGGTCGTAGCTCGGCAGCAGGATGAGCCAGGTGAGGGGGTAGAAGACTTCGTGCTCGGGATTCGCGGCGATCGGCTGGCCCGCGGCGAACTGGCGGTTCCAGTAGGGGAACTCACCGTTCAGGATGATGTCGCGGATGATTTCCTTGGTCGGGTAGTAGTAGCGCGTGAGATCGCGCATGTAGAAGTTCTGCGTTCCGACGAGGACGTCGATGAACAGCAGCGAGGCTATGAGGCCGAGAATCGCGAGCGCGAAGAGGTCGTGTCGCCTGGCGTGAGTCACAGGTCGCGCATTCTAATGATTCGCGCGCTCAGTGCCAGCCCGAGGAGTGTGACGATCGTGATGCCGGCGCCCCAGAGGACGAGCGGATTGCGGTAACGCATCTCCACCACGTGCGGTCCGGGGGGGACGACGACGCCCTGGAATCCGACGTTCGTGCGCAGCGAGCGCGTCTCGTTTCCGTCGATCGTCACACGCCAGTATTTGTGCGGCGTGACGCTCATGACGAGATAGCCCTGCGCGGGTGTCTCGACTTCGATGCGGGCGCCGTTCGGCCACTCGCGCACGTTGCGGACGGTGCCGCGGGCGGGGGGGAAGGGCGTGAGGTCGGCGTACGCGACATAACGCTCCGGCTTCTTCGCCAGGATCTTCTGCACCCATTCTTCGGGCGTCCGCGCGCGCTCGAGCTGCGTCGCAAAGTAGTAGCGCGGGTGATGGTGTCCTTCCACCCAGCGCACGCCTTCGACGCGGCGTACGTCGTTGCCGGCCAGTTTCAGCGCCTGGTCGACGGGACGGAAGATGCCGACGAACCACATGTTCGACATCGCCGAGATCTCGTTGACGTAGCGCATGTCGCGATTGAGCAGCGCCCAGGCGGAGCGCGTGAATTCGTCGGTGACGAGGAGCGCGGTCATGTCGAAGTCGACCTCGAGGACGGTGCGGAAGCCCCACGTGGCCTGCGTCATCGGACGCAGCGAATTGCGCAGGAGCCAGTAGCGATGCTGCTGGCGCGTGTAGTACGGCTTGCCGATGCGCGACTGCGGCTGCCAGTCGGCGAGATGGAAGAGGCGGTATTCGTCGCGATTCCGCGGCAGTTTCTTCGCCGCGGGGGGCTCTTCGTAAAACGCGGTGGGGATGCGCGGGGCGATGTCGCCGATGCCCATGCCGAGGTCGAGGATGACGAACGTGCCGAGGATGCCGGCGAGGACGGCGCGGCGCATGCGCGCCACGTTGCGGATGAGAATCGCGAGGAGCACTCCGCGTGCAGCCGCAAGGAACCAGTGGCGCTGCACGAGCCCGAGATCCTCGGCGATGGTATCGGTTGCGGGGACGGCGAAGAGCCAGCGGTGCAGCGGTTCGTAGGCGGGCAACTTCGTGAGGATCACGCCGACGAGGGCGATGAGCGTGATGCCGATGGTGACGCCGAACGCGGACCGGCGCATCCGTTCGTCGCCGTGCAGCAGGCGGTCGAGCGCACGCGCGCCGAAGATCACGACCGCGACGACGAGCATGATCATGAACTTCTCGGGATAGCGGATCGCGCCGGCGATGCCGGCCTGGTAGAGCCAGTCGAGGAGCGGCGTGTGATCGCCGACCGCGAGCAGCATGGCGACGCCGCAGATCGTGAGGAACAGCGCGGTGCCGCGTTGCCGCGCGATCGCACCCGCGGCGGCGAGCGCGGTGACGAGCAGGCCCGAGTAGATGCTGAAGAAGAACGGTGCATCGCGTCCCGGATAGAGCTCGTGGCCCCAGTACGGCAGGAGATCTCCCGCGGGCGGATGTCCGAGAAAGTTCGGGAAGAAGAGCTCCGCCACGCGCGCGGGCGGCATCGACCACGTCTTGACGATGGACCACTCGAGGCCGCGCCGGCGGACGGAATCGCGGAAGTGATCGACGCCGGGGAGGACCTGAATCGCGGCCACGAGGAGCGCGGCGATCGCCAGCGCGCCGACGAAGGCGACGTTGCGGACGACCTCTTTTCTCCAGCCGCGATGGATCGCGTACAGGCCGAGGAGGAGGCCCGTCTGCACGACGGCGGTGGGCTCGCCGACGATGAGCTGCAGTCCCCAGAACACCGCGGCGAGGGCGAAGTCGCGCGGTTTGCGCTCGATGAGGAAGCGCCGTGCGAAGAGCAGCGTGAGCGGCAGCCAGGCGATGCTGAAGAGGTATGGCCAGACGTTCAGCGTCGAGAGCACGAGGCCGCCGATGCCGAAAGAGAGGCCGCCGATCGTCGCCGCGACGGCGCCGCTGCGCATCGAGCGCAGGAGCGCGTACATCGCGAACGAGGCGATGTAGACGTGGCTGAGGGCGAGGAGATGAAAGCCGAGGTGGTAGCTCGGGAGGAGGATCAGCGCGTTGAGCGGATAGAAGAGCTGGTAGGCGGGATTCGCGGCGAGCGGCTGTCCGGCGTGGATGTTCGGGTTCCACCACGGAAAGTGTCCGGAGAGGAGGATCTCGCGGAGCATCAGCTTGCCGGGGTAGTGGTAGTGCACGACGTCGCGGACGTAGAGACTGCCGCTGCCGAGGAAGACGTCGAGGAAGAGGAGCGTCGGAACGAGCGCGAGGATCGTGAGGGCGATCGCGTCGGACCGACGGCTCGTGCTCACGTGCGTCGTTACGGCGTGGCCGCGCTGTGCAGCGCCGTGGCCGCGGGCTGCTTGCGCCGGAAGATCGGATGGCTCCAGACCTTCTTCTTGTGCAGCTTGTAGAACACCATCGTCTTGAGGATGGCCAGGCCGTACCGCACGCCGCGCCAGAAGCCGACCTGCGAGGCTTCGTCGAAATACTTGGTGCGGATCGGCACCTCGCGGATGCGCATGCCGGTGGCGACACCCTGGGCGATGATCTCCGTGTCGAAGACGAAGTCGTCGCTGTTGGCCTCGAAGTTCACCGACTCGAGGTAGCGCTTCGAGTAGGCGCGGAAGCCGGAGTGGTACTCGGAGAGGTAGACGTAGAACGTCGCGTTCTCGACCATCGTCAGGAAGAGGTTCGCGAAGTACTTCCACTTCGGCATCCCGCCTTCGATGGGGCGTCCGCCGAGCATGCGCGAGCCGAAGACGGCGTCGCATTCTTCGCGGAGCAGCGGCTTCACGAGCTCGGGGATGATGGTCGGGTCGTACTGGTGGTCGGGGTGGACCATGACCATGATCTCGCCCCCCATCTCATCCATCGCCGTGCGGTAGCAGGTCTTCTGGTTGCCGCCGTAGCCGCGGTTTTTCGGGTGGACGATGGTCCGCAGGCCGAGCTTGCGGGAGAGCTCCACGGTGCCGTCTTTCGAGCAGTCATCGACGAGGAGGATCTCGTCGACCCAGTCTTTGGGGATGTCGTCCAGCGTCGCCTGGAGCGTGCGCTCGGCGTTGTAGGCAGGGAGGACGGCGATGACTTTTTTCTCGTGAAACGGCATTGCGGCGGCCGGAGGATAGCACGGCACTGGTTGCCGGTTGGTGGTTGCCGGTTGCTTGCGAGGCGTCGCTCCAGCAGGCAGCGACGAGCAACCAGCAACTACTTCTGCTTCAAGTAAATGGCCTCGTCCTTCAATAACCCGCGCATGTCGCGCTCGGCGGCGGAGGGGAGCTCGCCGCGCTCCCACCGCGTGACGAGGCCGAGGGAGAGAGCGTCGTGCTTCGGATGCAGGCCGCACCAGAGGTAGAAGAGCGAGACCAGCGTCAGGTACGTGGCCGCGATCAGCGTGGTGTGGCGGCGGGTGAGGAAGATGAGCGCCGCCGCGGCGAGGGTGATCACCAGCGCGGTGATCACGACGGACATGCGCATCTCCGGCGGGGTGAAGCCGAGGAAGCTGCGCCAGTGCGGATCGCCGAGCGCGAGTCCGAACGCGTCGAGCAGTTCCCGCGGCGGCTGGAAGCGATTGAGGTTGAGGCGCGTCGCGGCGACGAAGAGGAGCATCGTCCACGCGGTCGTGGCGACCGTGAGCACCGCGCCGAGCTTCGGCAGGCGATGCACGATCGCGGCGACGCCGAGGATGAAGAAGATCGTGCAACTGTCGAAGCGGCGCTGCCCGAACGAGGCGCCGCCCCAGAACCAGCGCTCGAGGAGCGACAGCAGCAGCCACTGCGCGGCGAACGTGACGATCGCGGAGCGGCCGAGACCGCGGTCGTGGCGATACAGAAACGCGAAGCCGATGATGGCGACGACGAGGAGCGGCGTCCACGTGGCCAGGCCGTGGTACCAGGAGAAGAGCGTTTCCCATCCCGTGAACGTCGCGAACATCTGCCACGAATGCGCACGTCCGCCGATGTTCACGAAGACGAGCGGACCGCCGTAGATGAACTGGCTGACGAGGAGCTGCGGCATGCCGCCGAGCAGCGCGCCGGCGATCAGAAAGTGCGACTGGCGCAGCATCGGCGCGAGCAGGAGCGGCACGAAGCCGATGACGATGTTCTGCGGACGCACGGCGCAGGCGAAGCCGATGGCCATGCCGACGGCGAACACGCGCGAGGCGGTGACGCCGTCGCGCAGTTTGAGCGAGAGCAGCACGACGAGCGCGCACGCGGCGGCGCTGATCGCGTGCGACATCGTGGCGTGACGCGTGCCGTAGAACGCGAGCGGCGATCCGAGCCAGATCGCGATCGTCGCGCCCGCGCTCGTACCGGCGCCGAAGAAGCGCTGCGCGAGACGCATGCTCGCGAGAAGCGTGAACAGCGCCGCCAGTGCACTCGCGAAGGCAACGGCGGAGATGTGCCAGACGGTGAAGCCGCCGCTGTCGCCATGGACGCGTGCGAGCGCGTTGCCGGCGAGGTAGAACGGATACCACGCCACCGACGCGCCCGCGGTCCAGTGATTGCCGAGGTGACCGGTGGGGGTGGGATCTTTGAAGAGGATCTCGTCCGGACGGACGAGGCGCATCTGCGCCCATTCGTCGAAGAAGAGGAGATCGCGGTCGAGCCACGTCGAGGGGAGATACGCAAAGTAGCCGACGCCGTCGGGACGCGGGAGGCCGGGCGTGAGCCAGAGCGCGGTCGTCACGAGCCAGGTCGCGACGACGGCGATGGTCCACTTACTCGCGGCGGACACCGGCATCCTCGCAGAGTTGCCGCACGCGCGCCTCCGCTTCGTCGCGCTTCCCTTCGCGCAGCAGCTCGAGGATGCCGCCGTGCACGAGCGACTCGAAGAACGGCTTCGCATCCGGCAGGGAAGCGATGGCGCTTTCGCGCAACTCGCCGAGGATCTGCGCGAGCTCGGCGAACGGCTGCAGCTCGTCTTTCAAGCGGCGCGCGAGCGCGGGCGAGCTGCCGCTCGTGGAGACGGCGATGCGAATGGGTCCGCTCTCGACGATCGCGGGGACGATGAAATCGCCGAGCGCTGGTGCGTCCGCGACGCTCACGAGTATCCGCCGCGCGCGGCAATCCTCGGCCACTCGTCCGTTGACGGCAGGATCGTTCGTGGCTGCGAAAACGAGGAAGGCGTTTTCGAGATCCGCGGCTTCGTAGGATTTGCGGATGAGCTGTGCGCCGGCGATTTCCGTGGTGATCTCCGGCGCCACGACCGTGACCTTGGCACCGTGGTGCAGCATCGTCGCGGCCTTGCGGGCGCTCACCGCGCCGCCGCCGACGATCACGACCTCGCGTCCGGCGACGTCGAGAAAGAGCGGGTAGTACTCAGTAGATCGGGAACCGGTCACACAGTTCCTTCACGCCGCGCTTCACCTCCGCGATCACGTCCGCGTCGCCCTTCGAGTCGAGGACGCGCGCGAACAGTTCGGCGATCGTCTTCATCTCCGGCTCGCGCAGGCCGCGCGTCGTCACGGCAGGCGTGCCGACGCGGATGCCGGAGGCGACCATCGGTTTGTTCTGGTCGAACGGAATCGTGTTCTTGTTCGTGGTGATGTTCGCGTCCTCGAGCATCTGCTGCGCGGCCTTGCCGGTGATGCCTTTCGAGAACACGTCGGTCATGAAGAGGTGGTTGTCGGTGCCGCCGGAGACGATGCGGAAGCCGGTCGCGCCGACCGAGTTCGCGAGCATGCGCGCGTTGCTGACGACCTGGCGCTGGTACTCCTTGAACTCGGGCGTGAGTGCTTCCTTGAAAGCGACTGCTTTCGCCGCGACGATGTGCACGAGCGGGCCGCCCTGGATGCCGGGGAAGACGGCACGGTCGATGTCTTTCGCGTGCTTTTCTTTGCAGAGGATGAGGCCCGAGCGCGGTCCGCGCAGGGTCTTATGTGTGGTGGTCGTGACAAAGTCGGCGTGCGGCACCGGCGACGGATGCAGGCCGGCGGCGACGAGGCCGGCGATGTGGGCGATGTCGGCCATCATCAGTGCGCCGACGCTGTCCGCGATCTGGCGGATGCGCGCGAAATCGATGATCCGCGAGTAAGCCGAAGCCCCGCAGACGATCATCTTCGGTTTGGTCGCTTCAGCGACCTTCTGCATCTCGTCGTAGTCGATCAGTTCGTCGTCTTTGCGGACGCCGTACGCGACGACGTTGAAATCGCGGCCGCTGTACGAGAGCGGGTGGCCGTGCGTGAGATGACCTCCGTGCGAGAGGTCCATGCCCATGATCGTGTCGCCGGGCTTGAGCATCGCGAAGTAGACGCCCATGTTGGCCTGCGAGCCGGAGTGCGGCTGCACGTTCGCGTGCTCGGCGCCGAAGAGCTCTTTGGCGCGGGTGATGGCGATGCTCTCGACGATGTCGGTCGGCCCGCAGCCGCCGTAGTAACGCTTGCCCGGATAGCCTTCCGCGTACTTGTTCGTGAAGACCGAGCCCATGGCCGTGAGCACCGCGTGGGAGACGTGGTTCTCCGAGGCGATGAGCTCGAGCGTGTCGTTCTGGCGGCGCGTCTCGAGCGCGATGGCATCGGCGATCTCCGGATCGACGGAAGCGATGCCGCGGTGGAGGAAGTCGTGGCCGGTGAGGGCAGTCGTCATGGCCGCGGGAGTTTATAGGAAACGAGGGCCGAGGGCCGAGGGCCAAGGGCCGAGGGAGACGAGCCCTTCCTCAGCCCTCCGCCCTCCGCCCTCGGCCCTCGAAAAACGCCACCGCCGCCCCCGCGAGATACAGCGAGCCGGTGATCACGATTGACCGCGCGTCCGAGCGCAGCGCGGCCTCGAACGCCGCGGCGGGATCGGGAATCGGCTCCGCGCCTGCAAAGTCGCTCGCTTTGACGGAGCGCGGCGGGTAGGGCTCGGTGGCGATGATGCGGTCGAACAGCGGGAAGAGGCGGTCGACGACGGGCGCGACGTCTTTGTCGCTCATCATGCCGAAGACGAGCGTGCGCGGGCGTTTTGCGTGGGCGTCGAAGAAGGGTGCGGTCTGCTGGACGGCGTGGAGATTGTGGCCGCCGTCGATCCAGATTTCCTTCCCTGCGACTTCGAGGCGCTCGAGGCGGCCGCGCCAGCACGTCTGCATCAGGCCTTCGTCGCTGTAGCCGAGCTCTTTCGCGGTGCGCGCGGCCAGTCCCGCGTTGCGGCGTTGAAAGGCGCCGGCCAGTGGTGCGTCGTGTTCTTCGGTGACGTGGATGAAGCGGTTGCCGAATCCTTCCGCACGTCTGCGCAGCACTTCGAGCACGAGCGGGTCGTCGTTCGAGGTGGTGACGAGCGCGCCGCGATGAATCACTCCCGCTTTCTCGCGCGCGATGCTGCGCAGCGTGTTGCCGAGGTACTCCATGTGATCCATGCCGATGGGGGTGATGACGGAAGCGATCGGTTTGACGACGTTCGTCGCGTCGAGACGCCCGCCCATCCCCACTTCGAGCACGGCGATGTCGACGTTCGATTTCGCAAAGGCGAGGAAGGCGATGAGCGTCAGCGCTTCAAAGTACGTCGGCGTGACGCCGGGCGCGCGGCGCAGCTCCTCGATGCATTCGTCGAGCAGCGTGGGATCGATCCTCTCGCCGTTGAACGTCCAGCGTTCGCGGATGTCGACGAGATGCGGCGACGTGTAATGCGCCGTGCGCTTGCCGTGCGCGTGGAGGATCGAGGCGAGCATCGCCGAGGTCGAGCCCTTGCCGTTCGTGCCGGCGACGATGATCGAGGGGTACTGGCGATGCGGATTGCCGAGCGCGCGCAGCGAGGCGCGCATGCGATCGAGGCCCGGACGGATGCCGCTGCCCTGGAGCTGATCGAGCCACGAGAGAGCGCTGGTGAGCTGCTGAGCCATTGAGCCGTGGAGCCGTTCTCCGCAACAGCTCGACGGCTCAAGAGCTCAACGGCTATTTCCCGGTAAAGAATCGCAGAAAGCGCGCGATCGCCGGCTTCATCTCCGAACGTGGCGTGATGAGGTCGACCATCCCGTGCTCGACCAGGAACTCGCTACGCTGGAAGCCTTCCGGCAGCGTCTGGCGGATGGTCTGCTCGATGACGCGCGGACCGGCGAAACCGATCAGCGCCTTCGGCTCGGCGATGTTGAGATCGCCCAGCATCGCGTACGAAGCGGTGACGCCGCCGGTGGTGGGATCGGTGAGGATGGAAATGTACGGCAGTCCGGCCGAGGCGAGACGGGCGAGCGCGGCGGAGATCTTCGCCATCTGCATGAGCGAGAGGATGCCTTCCTGCATGCGCGCGCCGCCGGAGCAGGACACGATCAGCAGCGGCTCTTTCTTTTCGATGCAGCGCTCGATGGCGATGGTCAGTTTCTCGCCGACGACCGAGCCCATCGAGCCGCCCATGAAGGCGTACTCCATCGCGCAGATGACGACCGGGATGTTCTCGAGTTTCCCTTCGGCGCAGAGGACGGCGTCCGTGGCGCCGACGCGGGTCTGGTACACCTTGAGGCGATCGGCGTAGCGCTTGGTGTCGCGGAATCCGAGGGGGTCGCCGGAGCGGATGTCGGTGGCGAACTCCTTGTACTTGTCGTCGTCGAAGAGGATCTCGAAGCGCTCGCGCGCGCTCAGGCGGAAGTGGTAGTTGCACTTCGGGCAGACGTTGAGGTTCGCCTCCACTTCCTTGCGGTAGACGATCTCCTTGCATTCGTCGCACTTCACCCACAGCCCCTCGGGGATCGCGACCTGCTTTTCGACGGCCTCTTTGGGCTTCTTTTCCTTCCGGAACCACGCCATGGCGCGGGACTCTAGCACGCGTCACCAAATGTCTCTACCCACGCCGCGGCGCCGGACCTGTTTTGGGCGCGCAGGAGGAAGCTCTTCCATGCGTTCTGCTGCAACGCCAACGACGTCGTGCTCTGCCACTATTGGACCGGCTCTCCGTCGGTGGGGAGGGCTTGTCCCTGGTGATGCGGCTGATGCGCGGCGATGGCGCCGAGCAGTAAGGCGAGGAGCGGCGTGAGGATGACGCGCGGCGAGGAACTCTCGATCCACCACACGGGATCGCCGGCGCGGAGATAGAAGCTGACGGTCGCGCCGGCGGTGAGCACGGCGATCGAGATCGGGACGATCGCGCGTTTCACGTTGCCGATGGCGATCAGCACCGCCGGCACGATCCACGGGATCCAGTACAGCTCCCATTTCGCGACTTTCGCGAGCGTCTTCAGCACGACGGGGAGGGCGTGCCACTGGATCGGCAGCTTCGCGCCGCCGTACATCAAGAGGATTTTTGCGTTCAGTACGAACGTGAGCCACGCGCCGACGAGCAGGGCCGCGGGCGCCGCGACGATGAGGGCGCGACGCCAGTTGCGCTGCACGAGCAGGATCGTGATGACCACGGCGATGGTGAACGTCGTTCCTTCGAGCTTCGTCCACGCGGCGCCCGCGCAGCCGAGCGTGGCGTAGAGCGTCTGCGCGCGCGGGTCGCGGAGGAACGTCAACGCGGCGATGACCATCGTCTCGTACAGCAGCAGCAGCGGCTCGGCGCAGCCCGCGGGGTAGGCGAGAGTGAACGTCCACGTCATCGTCGCCGCGACGAGGAACGTGCCTTTGTCGTCGCCGCTCCAGGTGCGGATCAGCAGCAGCGTGCCGATGAGGAACAGCGGCGAGAGGATGACCGCGCTCCACCACGAGAACTGCTTCGACCATGTGTTCGACCACGCGAAGAGAAGTGTCTGCAGCGGCGGGTAGTCGGTCGTGAGCTGGATGTACGTCTGCAGGAGCGTGGCGTCGATGCCGCCCGCGCGGAAGAAGCGGATCGCTTTCGGCCCCCACGTGAAGTGCAGGTCGCCGCAGCTCTCACGCGCGGTCAGCGTGCCGTAGAGCGTGACGAGCCACATGAAGATCGTGCCCGCCAGCCAGGCGTTGAACTTCATGCCGCTGCCGCGGCGCGTCCCCGGCTTGCGAACGTAGAAACCGACGGCCGCGACGATGGCGAAGAGCGAGTAGAGGAGCGTGCGGCTCCACTGGATGCCGAGGAGGGAGAGGAGCGCCATCGTCAGTCCGACGATCAGTGCACCGGCCGCCGTGGCGATGGTGATGCGCACGGCGAGCGTCTCCTCGCGCACGAGATCGACACGCCAGATGGCGATGCCGATCAGTGGCAGGACGAGATAGGACGCGATCGCGAGGAGGTCCGTCATCGTCTCTCGTAGACCCTTCCTTCCGGATATTCGGCGACCAGGCGGTACGACGGATGTTCGAACGGCTCCCGCAACGCGAGCACGTAATCGGGCAGTTCTTTTTCAAAGTTCGGCGCGAAAAGGCGCTGGCGCGGGAGCATGCCGAGGCCGGTCAGCCAGTGGGTCTGGTCGTAGTTCGGCGCCTGCGACGGCTGGATGACGGTGACGCTCGCGTTGTTGCGGAGCGTCGGCGCGACGCGCTTGCAGAGGAGGATGGCGTCGGCGCTGGCGAAACGCTCCGGCCAGACGTGGTCCTGGATCGTCCGCGGAAACTCAAAGTACGGGCCGCCAAGCCAGCGGAAGCGCTGAATGGTTGCGAAGGTGAAGACGACTGCCGCCACGACGATGATTGCGGAGCGCATCAGCTCGCGCGGCGGCAGTCGGACCACGGATCAGATCTCGCGGAAGATGTAGGGACGCAGGGCGTCGAGGTTTTCGTCGAGCTTGTTGACGTCGAGATACCGCAGCGTGGCGGCGACCGAGGAGAGCAGCGAGTTGCCGTCCTGCGGGGTGTAGCAGAAGCCGACGATCTTCCTCGAATTCGGGACCGAGAGCGTCGAAGTCGGCACCACGGTCTGCGACAGGATGCGGCCGAAGTAGCCGTGGTCGCGCCCGAACGAGAAGATCTGGTTGACCGCGCGCTTGTTCGTGCACGCCACGCGCGGGTTGTTGCGCAGCGCGGCTTTCACTTCCTCGAGCGTCGTGTCGTGCTTGAGGTCGAGGTCGAACCAGAGGGTGTGCATGTACTGCGTCGGCAGCTTGATCGCCGACGAGAAGAGGTTGAGCTTCTCGCCGAGGGTCTGGAAGACGTGGTAGGCGTCGCGGGCGTGATGCGTGCCGAACTCCGGATCATCGTGCTTGCCGGCTTCCGGCGCGGCGATGAAGGACTTCGTGTCGCTGACGTCGTTCGCGCGGCGCATGCAGACGAAGCGGCCGCCGTTGAGGCTCATCTTGTCGTCCTTCGTGCCGAGGGTCTTGAGGAGGACGGAGATGTTGTGCGTGTTGCACGAGACGACCTGCACGAAGCGCTCGTCGACGCTCTGCACCTCGTCGTTGATGCCGCGCGCGTACGGCTTGCCGAAGCCGAACTCCGAGCCCTGGGCGAGGAAGCCTTTGGGCCCTTTGGCGCGGACGTAGTACTTCTGTTTGTTGTCGTTGCCGGCGGGCGTGCAGTCGACGACGACGGTGGCGCGCTCGATGGCTTCTTCGTTCGTATATGAGACGCGGTGGCCGAGGCGGGCGAACTCGTCGCGGGCGCCGTCGTCGGTGACGAGCTTGCCGCCGCGATTGATGAGGAAGTCGACCAGCGCACGGTCGTTCACCGCAGGCGTGCGCTTGTGGAACGTGACCTCGTCGATGCCCCACTTGTCCTTGAAATCGATGAACAGCCCGATCAAAGGCTCGCCGATCGTTCCCGTGCCGACCACGTGCACGATGGTTTTCTTCGTCATGAAGGGATGAGCTCCTCTCAGAAAATCGGGCGCGGATGATAGCAGGGATTTGACAGAGAGATGAGGCGGTTGCAGAGTTGCGGGTATGGCGAAGACGATCGAAGACCTGGAGCTGCAGACTCTGCACGAGGCGCAACGCGAGCTCGACGCGCTCGGGCCGGACCACGTTCTGACGCCCGATGAGTTCGCGTACTTTGTGAGCAAGATGCCGAAGATGCCGGAGGGATGGACGTCGGCTGACGACGTGCGTGATTTCCGCGGCCCGTTGCCGGAAGATGATCCCGAGTATCAGCGTAACTTCGGCCGTCGTTGACGCATCGGCGATCATCGATTCTCTCTTCGGAGAACCGCGCGTGGTTGCCCGTCTTCGCGTGCACGAGCTTCATGCTCCCGTATCGATCGACGCGGAGGTGCTGCATTCGTTGCGGCGGCACGTCGTGGCGAAAAAGATCGGGGAAGACGCTGCGCTTTTCGCGCTCGCAGTTTTTCGCGGGACGGACATCAGACGTCACTCGGTGCAGCCGTTCATCGCCCGCATGTGGCACCTCCGCCACAACATCACCGCCTACGACGCCGGCTACGTCGCCCTGGCCGAATCCCTCGGCGTGCCGCTCCTCACGCGCGACCGCCGGCTCTCCCGTGCCTCCGGCCACACGGCGCAAATCGACTACATCGGCTGAAAAGCCCCCGCCGCGCCCTTTCTACGTTTCTTCGTTCTGCATTCTGCATTCGCTTTCCGCGTAGAATCCCCCGCCCATGGCCACCAAGCCCGAGCCGGGCGAGAAGCTGATCGCGTCGAACAAAAAGGCGCAGCATGACTACTTCATCCTGCAGAAGTTCGAGGCCGGCATTGCCCTCACCGGCACGGAGCTCAAGTCGCTGCGCGGCGGCAAAGCGCAATTGAAGGACTCCTACATCCTCCTCAAGGACAACGAGGCCTTTCTCTTCGGCGCGCACATCTCCCCCTACACGCACGGGAACATCTACAACCACGATCCCGAGCGCACGCGCAAGCTCCTCCTCCACCGCCAGGAGATCGACAAGCTCCACGGTCAGGTCACCGAAAAAGGCCTCTCCGTCGTTCCGCTGCGCCTCTACTTCAAAGGCAGCCGCGTGAAGGTCGAGATCGCGGTCGTGCGCGGCAAGAAGCAGTACGACAAACGCGATACCGAGCGGAACCGCGAGCTCGACCGCGAAGCCGCGATCGCCATGAAAGAACGCGGCCGCTGAGCGCCACTGTGGCTGCGCAACCACACTCGTGACCTTGTGAGGCGACAGAAGTAGCGCTTCTACCGAAGAGGCCGAATCGAGCTAAAGCTCAACAGCTCAACAGCTTGACCGCTCAGTAGCAGTACAGGCCGCGGCTGGCAGCTCCCTCGCTCTAGGGACGCGCAACATGTTCGTCCAGCGGAAAACCATCAACACCAACGTCAGCATCACCGGAATCGGCCTGCATTCCGGGATTTACACGACGGTCGAGCTCCGGCCGGCCACGCCGGGCAGCGGCATCACCTTCGTCCGCGCCGACCTCGGCGGCCTCCGCATTCCGGCGCTGCAGGCCTCCACGACCGCCCTCGACTACGCGACCACCGTCGGCAAAGACGACGTGCAGGTCGGCACCGTCGAGCATCTCCTCTCAGCCCTCATGGCCTGCGGCATCACCGACGTCGACATCCGCATCGACGGCCCCGAAGTCCCCATCATCGACGGCAGCGCCGTCCCGTTCGTGCACCTCATCGACGCCGCCGGCACCCGCGACCTCGGCACGGAGATCCCGGTCCTGCGCCTCCGCGAGCCGATCGAAGTCAGCGACGGCGACAAGACCATCCGCATGACGCCGGCCAATCGCCTCATCATCAAGTACAGGATCGACTTCAACCATCCTGTGATCGGACGCGAGTCGTTCCATTTCGACTTCGGCCACGACAACTTCCTCAAGAAGATCGCGCCCGCGCGCACGTTCGGTTTCATGCGTGACGTCGAGAAGCTCCGCGCCGCCGGCCTCGCCCGCGGCGGATCGGTGGAGAACGCGGTCGTCCTGGACGATCGCGGCGTCGTCAACGGCCCGCTCCGGTTCAAGGACGAGTTCGTGCGTCACAAGATCCTCGACCTGGTCGGCGACCTGGCCCTCATCGGCCGCCCGATCGCCGGCGAGATCACGGCCTACAAGGCCGGGCACGCCCTGCACTCGCGCTTCGTGGAGGCCATCCTCCGCGCCGCCGCCGAGCAGCAGGACGCGGTCGAAGTGCCGCACGCCCAGCCGGTCGAGCAGTTCGCCTGATCTGCGCACGTGTGGTAAAAAAGCCACACGTGCGCGCCATCTCTCTGACGCTTCTCCTTTTGTGCGCTGCGAGCTCCCTCGCGGCCGCGCCGAATCCCACGATCGAGAACCTCTCCGCCACCGCCGCCCACGGCAAGGTGTCGGTGCGGTTCTCGCTCGCGAAGGCGTTCGATGACGGAGAGATGATCGAGGCGCTGCAGAGCGGACTGCCGACCAGCTTCACCTACGTCCTGGAGATCTTCCGCGACCGCCCGAACTGGTTCGACGACGCAATCGCCAGCGCGCGCATCGAAGTGATCTGCACGTTCAACTCCGTCACGCGCGAGTACCTCCTCAATTACCGCCGCGACCGCCGCCTCGTGCGCAGCGAGACCTTCACCGACCTGGCCGCGCTCGAGCGGCGCATGACGAACATCGAGGAAGCGGACTTTTTCGACATCGGCAGCCGCAAGCCGTACAAGCTCAAAGTGCGCGTGAAGGCCGACCTCATGCGCGGCTGGCTGATGTACGTGATCCCGTGGGAAGTCTCGACGCGCTGGCGGGAGACGCGCGTCCGGGAGGCGGTGCCGTGAAGCTGCACGAGCTCCTCTTCCGCTATCGCAAGGACCCGCGGTTCATCGTCTCGCTGCCGCTGGTCATCCTCGCCGCGACGAGCCTCGTCTACTACGTCACGCAGCAGGCCAAGGAACTGACGCCGGAGGCGCTGAGCAACCGCCTTCTGCTGTTCGTGCTGTGGAACATCAACCTGCTGCTGATCATCGGCATCCTCTTCGTGCTGCTGCGCGGCATCGTGAAGCTGGTGCTCGAGCGGCAGCGCGGCATCATCGGCTCGCGCTTCCGCACGAAGCTCGTCGTGACGTACGTCGCCACCTCGCTCGTGCCGGTGATCATCCTCTTCCTCGTGGCCACGGATCTGCTGCGCGTCTCCATCGACCGCTGGTTCACGTCGCCGGTGCGGACGATCCTGCGCAACAGCGAGCGGATCGCGCAGATGGCGCAGGACCAGGCCGCCGCGATCGCCGCCGGTGCGGCGCGCGAGATCGCCTTCAGCCCCGACGCCCGCGACCCGGTCCGCGTCGACACGATCCTCGGCCACGTCCGCCAGTTCCACGAGGTGCAGATGGCGGCCGTCTATCGCGACGGCATTCTCGTGAAGGCGCAGGCCGATCCGCGCGCGCCGATCCACGAAGTCGCCGACCCGTCGCAACGCTTTTTCGAGGAGGTGACGCGCAACGGCCAGGCGGTGAAGATCGACGTCGTCGCCAGCGGCAAATGGATCCGCACCGGAGTGCCGCTCGCGGGCGGCCGGGAGATCGCCGTCACGGGGGTCTTCATCTCCGGCGTCACGAGCCGGATGATCGACCAGTCGATCATCGCCCACACGCAGTTCGAGCAGTTGCGCACGCAGCGCAAGTCGCTCAAGGCCTCGCAGACGATGCTGTTTCTCGCGGTCACGCTGGCGATTCTGTTCGGCACGCTGTGGACGTCGATCTACGCCTCCCGCCGCATCACCATTCCGATCAAAGCTCTCGCGGAGGCAACGGCGACGCTCGCGGAAGGAAACGTGGGGCACCGCGTCGACGTGACCGCGACCGACGAAGTGGGGAAGCTCATCGACTCCTTCAACGAGATGTCCTCCCAGCTCGCGCAGCAGCGCCGCCAGCTCACGGACACGAACCGTTTCATGGTCACGGTGCTCGAGAGCGTGGCCACCGGCATCATCGCCTTCACCGACGAGCTGGAGCTGCTCTCCATCAATCGCGCCGCGCTGCAGATGCTGAAACTGGAGGCGTCGGGCCTCAGGCTTCCGGCAGGCGACGCGTCGCAGACGCCCGACGCCCGAAGCCAGTCGCTCGGCGGCCTCCTGCAGGGCGATCTAGAGCCCGTACTGACCGCGGTGCAGGAGCTCACCTCCGGCCGGGCACGCACGCGCGAAGTCGCCCTCGTCATCGGCGGCGAGCTGCACTACCTCGAGCTGTCGGCCGCGAGACTCGGCAGCGGCTCGGGCTGGGTGCTCGCCCTCGAAGATTCGACGCAGCTCGTGCAGGCGCAGAAGCTCGCCGCCTGGAACGAAGCCGCGCGCCGCATCGCCCACGAGATCAAGAATCCGTTGACGCCCATCCAGCTCTCCGCCGAGCGCATCGCCAAAAAGTTCGGCAAGGACAACCCGGCCATCGAAGAAGGATCGCGCGTGATCGTCGACGAGGTCGGTCATCTCAAGCGCATGGTCGACGAGTTCGCGCGCTTCGCACGCATGCCGGCCATTCACCTCCGCCACGCACAGCTTGCGGAAATCCTGCAGCAGGCCGCGAGTCTCTATCGCGACGTGAAGCCGGGAGTGACGATCGCCGTCGACGTGGCGCCGGACATCGAACTGCTCATGGATCCGGAGCAGATCCGCCGCGCCGTCGGCAATCTGCTCAAGAACGCCGTCGAGGCGACGGAGGCCGGCGAGATCCGCGTCTCCGCGCGGCGCGGCACGCATCGTGTCGTGATCGAAGTCGCCGATCCCGGCCGCGGTGTGCCCGACTCCGACAAGGACAAGCTCTTCCTCCCGTACTTTTCCACCAAAGGCCGCGGCACCGGTCTGGGGCTGGCCATCGTCCATCGCATCGTCCGCGATCACGACGGGCAGATCCACGTGCACGACAACCACCCGAAGGGAACGCGGTTCGAGATCGAACTGCCCGCGTAACTGATGGCCCGCATTCTCATCATCGACGACGAGCCGGGCATCCGCACGACGCTCGCCGGCATCCTCGAAGACGAAGGACACAAGGCGACGCTGTGCGAGTCGGGGGAGGAGGGGATCGCGCAGTACGCGCGCGACGAGTTCGACCTCATCCTCCTCGACCTCTGGCTGCCCGGCATCGACGGCCTTTCCGTCATCGAGCGCATCCGCAACACGGCCGCGCCGCCGATCATCATGATCTCCGGCCACGGCAGCGTCGACGCCGCCGTCAAAGCCACTCGCCTCGGCGCGTACGACTTTTTAGAGAAGCCGCTCTCGCTGGAGCGTGTGCTGCTGACCGTCAACCACGCGTTGAACGACCGCCGCCTGCGCGAACAGGTGCGCGACCTGCGCCGGCATCTCACCCTCGAAGAGATCCTCATCGGCGAGAGCGAGCCGATGAAGAAGCTCGAGCAGCAGATCCGCAGCGCCGCACCGTCGTCCTCGCGCGTCCTGATCACCGGCGAGAACGGCAGCGGCAAGGAGATCGTCGCCCGCTCGCTGCATCGCATGTCCTTGCGCGCGGACCAGCCGTTCATCGACGTCAACTGCGCGGCGATCCCCGAGGAGCTGATCGAGTCGGAACTGTTCGGACATCGGAAGGGCGCGTTCACCGGCGCGATCGACGATCGCAAAGGAAAGTTCGAGCTCGCCGACGGGGGGACGCTCTTCCTCGACGAAGTGGGGGACATGAGCCTCAAGACGCAGGCGAAGGTGCTGCGCGTGCTGCAGGAGCAGACCTTCCAGCGCGTGGGTGGCCAGCAGACCATCAAGGTCGACGTGCGCGTGCTCGCCGCGACGAACAAGGCGCTGGAGAACGAGATCGCCAATGGTGCGTTTCGCAGCGACCTCTACTATCGGCTGAACGTCATCCCGATCGAAGTCCCGCCGCTGCGCGCGCGCGGCAACGACATCGTCCTTCTGGCCGAGCACTTTCTGCGGCGCTTCGCGGCGGAGACGGCGCAGCCGCGGAAGAAGCTGTCCGCCGGTGCCGCGTCGAAACTGCGCGCGTACCACTGGCCGGGGAACGTGCGCGAGCTGCGCAACGTGAGCGAACGGCTGGCGATCCTCCTGCCCGGCGACACGATCGAGGCGGAAGACGTGCAGCTCGGCGCACGCGTCGAGACGCCGCCGGAGATCGCGTCCAATCTGCCTCTCAAGGACGCGCGCGACGAGTTCGAGAAGCAGTACATCCTCGCCCGCCTGCGCGAATACGCGGGCAATGTGAGCCGTACCGCCGACGCGCTGGGAGTCGAGCGGAGCAACCTCTATCGCAAGCTCCATGCGTACGGAATCCGGGTCGAACGGCCCTAGGAATAGAGTTCACCCTCATGCCGTTAGCTGCCCATGCAACGACGGCTTGACAGGTCGCGAGAGCGCCGCTAAAGTTCGCCGTCGCTGCACTTAAGCGGGAATAACTCAGTTGGTAGAGTGCAACCTTGCCAAGGTTGATGTCGCGGGTTCGAGTCCCGTTTCCCGCTCCAAATTGAGAGCAATCTGAAGGCCGCGCGAAAGCGCGGCCTTCGTGTTTTGATGCCTCGCGCGAAAGCGCGGCTTCGTGTTCTACACTGCACGTCCATGAGCGAGCTGCGAGGCGCCGGTGGCACCGAAGGCGGACTGGGCACTTTCATCATCGGCGCGCTGATGGCGATCGCCGGCGGATACCTGCTGACGAACCAGGTCACCGTCACGACCGGCTACTGGCACATCGCCGGGTACAACGCGTTCGGGCTGGCCCTCCTGCCGTTCCTCATCGGCATCGCCCTGCTCTTTTTCAACGGCAAGTCGATCACCGGCTGGATTCTCACCGTCGCCGGCGCCCTCATCATCTTCCTCGGCATCCTCGCCCATCTCGATATCTACTTCCGCCCGACGTCGCTCTTCAACACGCTCGTCATGCTCGTGCTCCTCGTCGGAGGCATCGGTCTCGTGGCGAAGTCGCTCAAACCGCAGTCATCCGCACGACCCTGATTTTCCCCACGATTTCTCCTCGATTCGTGAGACGCCTCGAGTTGTCTTTTCATCCGGATTCGTGTATCTACTGATCCTCCGTTTCTAAGTCGGTTGCGATTTCGAATCTGTCGGCGTATGGGCGCCGGTGTACCCGCGTTCGGGAGAGCGGGCGCGATCGGGGAAGCGGATTACAGGAGGGGAACATGTCCAAGCGTTTCGCAGGCTTTCTGGTTCTGGCTCTCGTCGTAGTGTTGGTCGCCCCGGCTGCCATGGCTCAGGCAACGCGTACCTGGGTTTCAGGCACGGGCGATGATGTGAATCCCTGCAGCCGTACGGCGCCCTGCAAGACGTACGCGGGTGCGATTTCGAAAACGGCCGCGCACGGCACGATCTCCACGCTCGATCCGGGCGGCTTCGGCGCCGTCACGATCACCAAGTCGATCACGATCGAAGGTACCGGCACGAACGGCAGCATCCTCGCCGCACTGACCAACGGCATCATCGTGAACGCCGCCGCCACCGACAAGATCATCCTTCGCGATCTGTCGATCAACGGTGCGAACTCCGGCATCAACGGCATCCGCTATCTCAGCGCCGCGCAGGTCACGGTCGAGAACGTGAACATCACCGGCTTCAACAGCTCGGTGAACAGCCGCGCGGTCGACGTCCAGGTGGGCGCGAACGCCGAGCTGATCATGCGCAACGTGACGATCACGCACTGCCAGAACGGTGTGCGCCTCAACTCGACCGCCGGCCAGCTCCTGGCCACGCTCGAGAACGTCGCCATCACGAACATGCAGCTCATCGGCGTCGAGGCGGCCGCGGGCCAGTCGTTCGTGACGATCTCGAACTCGAACATCAGCAACAACAACTCGGACGGTGTGAAGGTCTCGGGCGCTTCGGCGATCGCGAACATCTTCAACAGCACGCTCGCCTTCAACAACGGCGCGGGGGTCAACGTCTCCATCATCGGCGGTTCGGCGCGTCTCCATGACACGCGCATCATTAACAACAACGTCGGCATCACTTTCGTCGGCGGCGCGAACGCGATGATCTCGACCGGCAAGAACGTCATCGATCGCAACGGCGCCTCGGCCGTTCCGAACGCGGTCCTCAACGAAGACTAAACAAGCGCATCCCGATCAGGGACGACGGCCGGTGGGCGAAAGCTCACCGGCCGTTTTGTTTGTGGCATTGAGGGATATCCTTATCGCCACCCATGTCCAACCCGCCGCCCACCCCGGCAGCCTCGCTCGAGCCGGGAACGATCCTCGACGGCAAGTACGAGATCGTCGCGCTCCTCGGCGCCGGCGGCATGGGTGAGGCCTACAAGGCGCGTCACGTCCACCTCGGCGCCTACCGCTGCATCAAGGTCATGAAGACGGCGCTGATGACGGACGCGGCCTACCGCCAGCGCTTCCTGCGCGAGGCGCGGCTCGCGACACAGGTGCATCATCCGAACGTCGCGGTCGTGCACGACTTCTCCGTCCTCGCCGACGGCACGAGCTACATGGTCGCCGAGTTCATCGACGGCACGACCGTGCGGCAGTGGCAGACGGCACACGGGCACTTTCCGCTGCCGCTCGCGCTCGAGGTGGCGACGCAGGCCTTGGCCGGGCTCGATCTCATCCACCGGCGCGGTCTCCTCCATCGCGACCTCTCCGCCGACAACGTCATGCTCGCCTTCGACGCCGACGAGCACCTCGCCGTCAAGATCATCGACCTCGGCGTCGCCAAAGACGTCCTGGCCGCGAACGAGACCGACACGACGCAGGCCGGTGTCTTCATGGGCAATCCGCGGTACATGTCGCCCGAGCAGCTCGGCGAGCTCGAAGACGGCGAATCGCTCGACGGCCGCACCGATCTCTACTCGTTCGGCGTCGTGCTCTACGAGATGCTCACCGGCCTTCACCCGTTCGCCGCGCGCTCGCCGAACGGCTACATCGTCAAGCACCTCACCGCGCTGCCGCGGACGTTCCGTGAAGTCAACGCGGCGCTCGCGTTGCCGGACGGGCTCGAAGACGTGGTCCTGCGCGCGCTGGAGAAAGACCGCGCGCGCCGCTACGCGAATGCACGCGACTTTGCCGCGGCGCTCGCGCCGTTCGGGGTGAAGAAGACGTTCACCCGCGCGGACCTGCCGCGCGCCGAGGTCGATCCGGAAGCGGAGCGGGCGTGGCAGTTCGCGCTCGCCGCGGACACATACGCCGCGTATCGCGATTTCCGCGTGCGTTTCCCGCGGCATCGCGCCGAGGAAGCGGAGCGCGCGGTGGCGGAGCGGCTGGCGTTCGATACCGCGGCGGCAATGGACACGGAGGACGCGTGGTCGGTGTATCTCGAACGGTGGGCGAACGACCGTCATGCGACCGCGGCGAATGAGCGCCTCGAAATCGCACGCGCGCGGGAGACGACCGCGTACAGCGTGGCCATGGAAGCGAACAGCGCCGCCGCGTGGCAGGCCTATCTCGACGAGTTTCCCGACAGCAGCCGCTCCTCGGAGGCCGAGATCCATCTGCGCGAAGCGCTGGCGTTCGAGGAAGCGCGCGCGCAGGAGACGATCGCCGCGTGGGGCCTGTTCCTGCTCAATTTTCCCGAAGGCCTGCGCGCGTACGACGCCCGTGAGCGCCTGACGTGGCTCGAAGGCGCGGCCGAGCGGCGCCGCCTGGCGCGTCTGGCAATCGTGGAAGGCGACTTCAACGCCGCGTTCGAAGCGGGCACCGTCGGTGCGTGGGACGAGTTCCTGGCCACCCACCCGGATTCGCCCCGCGTCGAAGAAGCGCGCCGCTGCCGTCAGGAGGCGGCGGAGTTCGAGCTCGCGGCGAGCATCGGCACGAAGACGATGTACCGGGCCTTCCTCAAAGCGTGGCCGAACGGACGCCATCGCTTCGACGCCGAGCTGCGGCTGGCGGAGTGATCACGCCCGCCAGATCCACGGTCGCTGCGCATCGGCAATCGGCCGGAACGCATCCGCGTAGTGCGTGACGATGAAGCGCCGCCCCGTCCAGCGAATGGAGAGGATGTCGTAGCGCAGCCGCGCGTCGGGATGGCGCGCCGCGTATTGATCGCCGAGGCGGATCATGCGCTCGCGTTTCGTCCGGTCGACGGCTTCGTGTCCTTCGCCCGCGGTGAAAGTCTGCCGCGTCTTCACCTCGGCGATCACGATCGTCGCGCCGCGTTTGACGACGAGGTCGATCTCGCCCGCGGGGAGGCGCACGTTGCGGTCGAGGATCGTGTAGCCGCGCAGGCGGTAGAACCACGCGGCGCGGCGCTCGCCCATCTTTCCCAGTCTGGCGACGGGGATTGGGCGCGGGGCGAACAGCGACCGGAGGAGGTGCATAGGTGCAGAGAGTCCGAGCGTCACGCAGAGAGTCAATGTGGCAGCGCCGCGGAGGAGTATCCCTCGGTTCGGGCTCTGCGTCTCGGCCACGCTGCGTTTGCGCCTACTTCCGGTGAAAGTGCCGCTCGATGTCGAGGTGCTTGATGTCGACGATCACCGGGCGGCCGTGCGGGCAGGCGAACGGGTTCGACGATTCGAGCACTTCGGACATGAGACGCGCCATCTCTTCGCCCGAGAGCG
Source organism: Thermoanaerobaculia bacterium (assembly GCA_035629395.1). GTDB lineage: Bacteria > Acidobacteriota > Thermoanaerobaculia > Gp7-AA8 > Gp7-AA8 > QHVT01. The sequence goes on along the minus strand of DASPHZ010000070.1, from coordinate 11,047 downwards.
GGCGGTGGATCTTGATCGCGGCCTGACAGGCCAGCGAGGCCGCGATGCGCTCGCGCACGCGCGTCACGTGCGAGAGCTTCTCCTCCATCGAGGCGTCGATGATCTTGCGCAGGAAGCCGTCGACGTCGCTCCGCAGCAGCTCCGGCGGCACCGCCGAAATGGCGAAGGCGTTGCCGGAGAAGCGCTCGATGTCGAAGCCGATCTCGCGCAGCTCGCCGAGGTGCGATTCGAGCGACGCGCATTCGGCGGCGCCGCATTCGTAGAGGATCGGGGTGAGGAGCTGTTGCGACACCGGCGCGCGCGCTTCGACGCGGGCGAGGTAGCGGTCGTAGAGCACGCGCTCGTGCGCGGCGTGCTGGTCGACGAGCCGCAGACCGCCGGGCGTGTCGACGACGATGTAGCTGTGGCGGTACTGGCCGATGATGCGGCCTTTGAGATCGCCGAGGTCGGGCAGCGGTGCGGGCTCTTCTTCGAGGACGCTCGTCGCGCGCGCCTCCATCACCGGCGGCTGCACGATCGATTCGCGCTGGAAGAGCGGCGTGAACGCGGGCGTCCACCTCGGGCCCGGATCGTCATACCGCTGCGGTGCGAAGAACTGCGACGGCGGCTGTGTGGGCGTCGTCGCCGGCGCGGCGTCGCGAATCATCGCCCCACCTTCCGCGGCGCCGCCGAGGGCGCGGCGCACGCCCTGCTCGACGACGACGTGCACCTGCGACGACTCGCGGAAGCGCACTTCCGTCTTGGCCGGATGCACGTTCACGTCGACGAACTCCGGCGGCACCTCCAGAAAGAGGATGATCGCCGGATGCCCGTCAAAGTCGAACGAGTCGCAGGCGCGGTTCGCGGCGTGCGTCAGGACGCGATCCTTGACCAGCCTTCCGTTGACGAAGAAGAACTGATTCCGCCGTGAGCCGAAACGCAGCCGCTGCGTGACGTATCCCGCCGCGCGCGCCACGCCGATCGTGGCGTCGATGTCTTCGAGCGATTCCGAGGCGTCGCTGCCGAGGATCTGCAGGACGCGCTCGCGCCCGGTGGTGACGGCGGGGAGATCGAGCACCATGCGTCCGTTGTGCTCCACGCGGAACGCGCGCGATGGCAGCGGCAGCGCGTAGGAAGAAACGATGGTGACGATGGCGCGGAACTCCGCGTCCGCGCTGCGCAGGAACTTGCGGCGCGCGGGGACGTTCTCGAACAGCTCGCGCACGGAGATCGTCGTCCCGCGGTCGCGCGGGGCCGGACGCACGCTGCGCTGGCCGGTCAGCGGATCGCAGGACAGCTCGATGGCTGCGCCGCTCTCGTTATCGGAAGTCGTCAGCGTGAAGCGCGAGACCGAGGCGATCGAGGGAAGCGCCTCCCCGCGAAACCCCAACGTGCGCACGCGGGTCAGGTCGTCGAAGTCGCGGATCTTCGAGGTCGCGTGGCGCTCGATGGCGAGGAGCGCGTCTTCCTCCGCCATCCCGCAGCCGTTGTCGCGGATCTCGATGAGCTTGCGCCCGCCGTTCTCGAGGAGGATGTCGATCGTGGACGCGCCCGCGTCGATGGCGTTTTCGACGAGCTCCTTGACGACCGAGGCCGGGCGCTCGACCACTTCTCCCGCGGCGATTTGATTGACGAGGTCCGAGGGGAGGAGATGGATGCGGGGCACGGAAGAGGATTGTACCGGCATCTGGCAGCGTCGTTGCTCGCTCCGCCGGGCGTGGCTCGCAGAATCACCGCCCTCGCAGGTTTCTTCGCCGTGCTCGCGCTCGCGCTGATGCTCCTCTACCGCGTGTACATGCATCACCGCGCCGCGGAGCCCTACGACGAGGACGAAGGTGCCGTCGTGCGTGTGGACATTCCTGCCACTGCGCCCGTAAAAATTGCGAGCGGCCTGCGCTAAATTACTCGGCCGTCAGTAAGTCGAATGTTGGCACGCGCGGTGCTCTATCTCGAAACAGGAGATAGCAAATAAAAATGATGCGCACGATTACCAAGGCCGTCGCCATCGCAGCAATCCTCACCGCGATCACCCCTGTTGCCCTGGCTGCAAACCCGGAGGCGACCGACATCACCACCAACTTCCGCACCGCGGGCGCGAGCATCGAGCGCCTGCAGGTTTACGAGATTGCCGGCATCGTGATTCTTCGAGGCCGGACGCACGACAAAGCCCAGGCCGAGGAGCTCGGCCGGTACGCGCAGAGCCTCGGCTATGCGCGCGTCGCCAATCTCATCCAGATCAGAGAGCATCGTGACGTCGAGATCGCCCGTCAGGCCGAGGTCGAGCTCGCGGTCAACCGCTCACTCGACGGCTGCCGCTTCAGCGTCACCGCCGAACAGGGTGTGCTGAAACTGGCGGGCTCGGTCAAGCACGAGCTGCAGAAGGATGTCGCGATGGCGGTGCTGCGCAACATCGACGGCGTGCGCGAGGTGCAGGCGGACCTCAACCGCTTCTAATCTCCACTCCTACACGAACGAACGAAGGTCAGGCCGGGCGCGTCGCCCGGCCTTTTTTCGTTTCGCGTTCCGTTTACCGCACCGTGCGGATCGAGAAGCGCACGTTCGTGCCGCCTTCGATCTGATCCGGACGGACGACCGACTGCGCGGCGATGACGCTCAGAAACACGTCGTACTCGCCGAACGAGATCGCCGACTCGGTACCGATGCCGACGTCGACCACCGGGTCCGTCAGATCGCTCGCCCGGAAGCCCACCATGCCGGTGCCGACGTATCCGATGCCATAGAGCGTGTGCCAGTACAGCGGTCCCACTTTGTAATTGCGATTGCGGAAGATCGGTACGAACAGCTCGTTGGTCAGGTGCACTTCGTACGTGCCGATCGTGTCGTCGTTGGTGTCGATGCCTTTGAGCGCTTCACGTCCGCCGAGGCGGAACAGCTCGTACTGCGGGATCGCGTACTTTTCCCATTCCGGCGTGGCGTCGTCCTCGTCGATGTCGCCGTCGCCGTCGCGGTCGCGCGGCACCGGAATCTCGCTAGCCGGGAGCTCCTTGCGCGAGAGGAACGTGCCGACGTGCAGGCGGGAGAAAACGAAGGAAGCCGGCGTCAGGTCGAAGCGGCGCAGTCCCTCCGCTTCGAATTTCGTGTAGGTGTAGTCGGCTGACCAGACATTGGTCGCCTGCGTGACGGCGGCGGCGAGTCCGGTGCGCTGCGGACCGATCTCGCGGAAGGCCGTGAGCACCGGCGTAATGCGTCCGCGCTGCTCGCCGACGATCGCGTTCATGCGCTCGTCGAACTGCGTGCCGTACTGATAGCCGACTTTCGTGTAGATGTTGCTGGTCTGGTTGTCGGGGCGATTGAGATCGCCGAACGTGAGCTGGTCGTTCTGGACGAGAAAAAAGTACCGGTTGTTGTAATCGCGCGGCACGCCCACGAGGAGCAGCCCGCCGCGCACGCGCTCGTAGTTGTCGTCGTCGTCGCCCTGCGAGGCGAGATCGGGAAACTCGATCGAGTCGAACACGCCGATGCGATACGTGTAATTGCGCGCGTAGTACTTGTAGCGGAGGAAGGTCGAGATGTCGCCGTTGACGAACTCGTAGTCGATCTGACTCTCGAAGAGCACGTTGCGAATGAGCTTGCGCAGACGCACGCTGGCCTCACCCTCCGGGAGGTACAGGTTGACCGCGGGCAGCGAGTCGCGACGCTCGTACGCGCTGCTCGCTGCATCCGAGAGGACGTCCGGCGGCGCGGCCGGCTGCGTGGGGGGAGGGGCCGGCGGCTGAGGCGGAACGTCTTGCGCGAAGGCGAAAACAGACGTAAGAATTACCACCGTGAAGGTGGCGATGCGGCTGACGGGCATGTCGAATCAGGTCCTTTGGCCTGCGGGCGCATTTATACCGCCTGACTCAAGCTATGGTAAAGTCAAGTACTTGAAGTCTTTACGAGTACGGGTGTGATTCGCACTGGCACACGTTTTGTAGCGGCGCGCACATTGTAAAGCTGCGGACCATCGAACAGTGCGATGTAGTTTTAGGAGGTGTGACTTTGTTGCGTAACCATCGGCTACTTTTTTCCCTGCTGTGCTTCCTCATCGTGAGCCCGGCACTCCTCGCGCAGGACGCCGCGACCACGACGTTCACCCGTGAGGATCAACTCCGGTTCTTTGCCCCCACGCACTCGGGTCAGACCGGTCTGTTCTCCACGGTGACCGCGGATACCCTCCGCCAGGGTGACTGGTCGTTCGGCGTCTATTTCAACGACTGGGATCTCTCCGCGGGCGAAGCTCGTGAGTTCGCGCTCCCCTCGGCGCGCGAATACGAAGACATGAGCTACGACCTGTACCGTCTCAGCGCATCGATCGGCGTAGGCCTGACCGATCGCTGGGAAGTCAGCGCGATGCTCCCGTGGGATCGCATCGTCAGCAATGGCGGCGACCGCGCGGGCTTCATCAATGGATTCCTCCATCGCGGGGAGTTCACCGAGAGCGGACTCGGCGCCATCCGCCTGGCCACGAAGTTCGGCCTGACGCCGAATGACGCCGACACGCGCTTTGCCCTGTCCGGTTTCGTCGACCTTCCGACAGGCGACGACGACAGCGGCATCGCCACGGGCGGCACCGACTTCGGCATCGGCGGTCACGTGACCCGCGGCATCGCCAGCGGCTCGCTGGCCTACGTCGCTCGCGGCGATCGCGAGGACGACAATGTCGCCGGTCTCGGCGATGTCTCGATCCCGAACGAGTTCCGCCTCGACGCGGGCCTCAACATCCCGCTCTCGCGCTGGGGCACGACGAACTGGGTCAACGAGCTCAACACCGTCTGGTACACGGGCGGTGACCGCGCTCCGGACAACCCGATCTTCCTCGTCACCGGTCTGCGTCACTGGTTCGGCACCAGCGGCTGGTCGCTCAGCGCCGGCGCCCGCTGGAACGTCGCCAAGTTCCTCGACGACAACGACGAGTGCCGCTTCACGGAGCTCGACGACTGCGGTCTGTCCGGCCTCGTCGGCCTGACGTTCGCGCCGCTGGCGTTCGCCGCTCCGGTCGCTCCGCCCCCGGCCCCGGCTCCGATCCCGGTGCCGCCGCCGGCTCCGGCCCCGGCTCCGATCCCACCGCCGGAAACGCCGGTCGCGCCGGCGCGCCTGCCGCAGGACATCCGTACCGACGAGATTCACTTCGAAGCCGGTTCGGCCCGTCTGACCAACATCGCCAAGGCCATCCTCGACGAAGTCGCGCTCCGCATGAAGCAGGAGCCGGCCGCGACGGCGCTGGTCATCGGCTACACCGACGATCGTGAGAACACCGGTGCCAACCGCGACCTCGACCGCCGCCGCGCCGAAGCCGTCCGCGACTACCTCGTGAGCCGCCACGGCATCGACCCGACGCGCATCACCGTGGAAGGCCGCGGCACGCAGGATTCGGTCGGCGACAACACGACCGCCGAGGGCCGCCTGCGCAATCGCCGTGTGGTGATTCGCCTCCGTCTCCCGTAATGCTCTGACTCGCAGTACTCCCCGCCCCCGCGGTTCCGCCGCGGGGGCGTTTTTTTTGCTCACACGGAGACTCATGCGCCGTTCTGGACTCTCTCTCGTTCTCTGTCTCCTCACCGCCTGCGCTGCGACGCCACCGCCGGCTTCTTCGCCCGCGGCCACGACCGCGCAGACGCCCGTCGCGCAGCCCGCGGCCGAGCGTTCGACGAACGCGCTGACGCCGGTCGCGTCCGTACCGCGCACGATCGCCGAGCCTCGCATCCGCGTCGGCCTCCTCAGCGATCAGTCGACGGTCACGTTCCCGCGCACTGCCGACGGGTACTACCTCGCCAGCGATCAGGGTCCTTCTCTGCTGCGCCGCGGCTTCACCGCCACGGCGCCGCTGGCGAACGCGCCGGTGCGCTACGCCGTGCAGGTGAGCGCGATTTCCGATCAATCGAGCGCGAATACGCTCGTCGAGAAGATCCGCACCGAGACCGGCCTGCGCGTCGATACCGTCTTCGACGTCGCCAACGGCCAGTACCGCATCCTCGCCGGCGATTTCGCGACCTCCGAGGCGGCGACGCCTACGCGCGCGAATCTCACCGAGCGCGGGTACGGCAAGGATCTCCTCGTCGTCCGCCGCCCGTCGGAGCAGCCGTTCGAGAAACGCATCACCATCGTCGACGACGAAGGCAATCAGTACACGCTGCATGGCGCGTACGTCACCGTGCTGCCCGCGGAAGCGCAGACGATCACGATCGACAAACAGCCGTATCGCTCCGCGGCGCGCCTGCACGTCAACGCTCGCGGTCTCATCAACGTCGTCAATGAGCTGAACTTCGAAGAGTACCTGTACGGCGTCGTGCCGGCGGAGATGGGTCCGTCGATCTACGACGAAGTGGAAGCGCTCAAAGCGCAGGCCGTCGCCGCACGCACATACGCCTTCCGCAACCTCGGCCAGTTCGAAGCCGAGGGGTACGACATCTGTCCGGGGCCGGCTTGCCAGGCTTACAAAGGATTCGCGGTCGAGCACGACCTCTCGACGCGCGCCGTGCGCGAAACGACGGGACTCGTGCTGACCATGGGCGGCAAAGCCGTCGAGACGCTGTACACCTCCACGTGCGGCGGGGAGACGAGCCACGTCGGGACGATGTTCCCCGGACGCAACGAGCCGCATCTCCAGCGGGTGCGCTGCGTAGAGCTCGACCTGCTCTCGCTCGACGGCCGCGCGGACAGCGGTCTCCTCACCGAGCAGCAGGTCGACGCACGCCTGTTCGCCGCGTTGACGGCGCTGCCGGAGACCACCGCCTGGTCGGCGAGCGAAGTGCGCGCTGCCGTGGAGGCGGCGATGCGTCTCGCCGGACGCACGCTCGCGAATCAGCCGTCGGTTGCGTCCTCGCGTCGCGGCGACGTGCTGCAGTACCTCGCCGCCGTGCTCGGATTCGACACCGCCGGCCGCGCGCTGACGATGCCGGAGGATCGCCGGTACTGGTTTCCGCAGACGCAGAACGTGGAGAGCGTGCCGTATTTCGTGGCGTCGTTCCTCACCAAGTACGGGATCGTTCCGACGCAGTACATCGACCGCGTGTCGCTCGCGCAGCCGATGCCGAAGGACGAGTTGTACGCGCTCCTTCTGTCGTGGGTGCGCGAGCACAACGTGCTGTCGAACGCGGAAGGCAAGATCGCCCGGCTCGAGGGACGTCGCGTGTCGCTCAAGCAGAAAGGGGAGACCGTCGCACACAATCTGCCGGCGAACATCCCCGTGTTCCGGCAACTCGGCGATCGCTATCAGGAGTACCGCAGCGTCCCCATTCTCGTCGGTGACCGCATGACCGTCGTCCTTTCGCCGGCCAAAACGGTCGTCGCCGCGATCGTGCGCGCGAACTACGACGGCGCGTCGTTCGACCGCACTTCGAACTTTGCGAACTGGACGCGCAGCTATCGCGCGGACGAACTGGTGCCGTCGATCAATCGCCGCCAGCCGATCACGCAACTGGTCGACCTGCGGCCGGTTTCTGTCGACGCTTCACAGCGCGTCATCGAGATGGAGTTCACGGCCGAAGGGGGACGCAAGTTCACGCTGAAAGGACTGCCGGTGCGGTGGTCGCTCAACGTGCCGGACAACCTCTTCGTCTTCGACAAAACACGCGATCCCGACGGCATGGACCGTTACACGTTCTACGGCAAGGGATGGGGCCACGGCACGGGCATGTGTCAGGTCGGCGCGTACGGCGCGGCGTTCCGCGGCTGGACGTTCGACCGGATTCTCAAGCACTACTACACCGGCGTGGACGTCACGCCGATCGCGCAGGCGACGCGGTAGTTCGCGACCAGTTGATCCCGCGTGCGAAACGCGGGGTCAACTGCGCTACGGCTCCCTTCCCAACACCAGCATCGCCACCGCCACCGCGACCCTGCGGTCGAGCGCGTCGTGCGCGATCTCGAGCACGTCGCCGTTGCGCCGGTGAATGCGGGCCACGTCCATGCCGCCGTAGCGCAATACGACGTCGGTTTCGAACGCGCGGCTGAATTTGCCGAGGAGTTTGCGGAGCAGGGCGCGGAAGAAGCCGTCCTCGATGGCTTCGCCGACGTAACGCCCGTTCTGCGAGATCGTCCAGCGATGGCGTCCCAATCGCGACAGGAACGTCTTGCGCAACTCGGCGAGCGTCATGCCGTTCGGCGCGGCGACGACGTATGTCGCCGCGGGAAAGACCTTGCGCTGCTGCAGCGTCAGCGCGGGATGGTGCTCGTCGTAAAGAGTGACGTTGATGCGCGGCACGAGCAGCGAGATCAGAAACGCGAACGCAATGGTCAGCAGCAGCGCCGCCAGCCCGCGCAGCGGGGCGCCTTCCGATTGCAGGAAGATGACGGCCGCGATTCCGGCGACGATCACGATTCCCGACACCAGCGCCGCCACGATTCCGACGACGCTCGCGAAGCTGCGATACGACAGCAGCACGTTCCCTTCGTCATCGCGGATCGGCGCCACTTCTCCCGCGCGTAACCCGGTCGTGAAGCGATAGCGCGTCTGCGAGAACGGACCTGCTATGTTCGCAGCAGGTGCGGGTGGTGGTTCCGGCGGCGGGGGAGGGGGCGGGGACGGCAGTGTGCCCGGCGGAGGCAAAGGCTCCGTCGGCGGCTCATGTTCCGTCGGCGGCGTTGCTTCCACTAGTCCGCTTTTTTTTTTAGGTCGGCCGGGTCGAGCTTTTCGTGCGGCACGGTCTGCAGGTTGATCACGCCGTTGAGCTGGGAGGTCGGCAGGATGTCCGCGAGCGAGCTCAGATCCTCGGTCGGTGGCACCGCCTGATCGAACGGCTCGGCGGGCGCCGCCAGCGGCGCGGCATCCGACTCCGTCGGCAGCTCCTCGGAGAAACGCCCGTACGTGTTGCCCATGCGCAGCCGTGCGCCGTGCGTCAGCGGCGCGACACGGATCCGCTTCCCGTTCACATACGTGCCGTTCGCGCTCGCCAGATCGTGCAGGACGAAGAAGCCGCGCTCGAACACGATCTCCGCGTGATGCCGGGAGACTTTCGGATCCCGAAGGATGATGTCGTTTCCGGGATCGCGGCCGATGGTGAACGGGCGATGCGTCTGCAGCCGGTAACTTTTCTCCGCGCCGTCGAGGCCGACGAAGAAGATTTTCGCCATTCGGCGGCGATTCTAGCCTATTTGCTGGAGGCGGCTACGCGTCCGCGCGCCATCTCTGACACGAGCTCGTCCACGGTGAGCGGTTTCGTGAGCCACGTGCGCACCCGCGTGGGGAGCGTCGGAGGGGCCGGCTGGCCGCTGATGACGATGATCTCGATGTCGCCGGCGTTCTGCGATTCGAGGCGCTCGACGACTTCCCGCCCGTCCATGAGCGGCATCATCCAGTCGAGGAGGATGTAGTCCGGCCGCTCGCTGGCCACGCGGTCGACGGCCTCGGCCCCATTCGCGGCGAGCTTGACCTCGAACCCTCGCTGGTTGAGTCCGATCGCGTAGAGTCTCCGGACATCGGCGTTGTCCTCGACCAGCAGCACCTTGGGCTTGCCTCCCATGAGTCGGGCAAAACTGCGGGTTTCCTGCCAACGCCGTCCTGCCGCCGCAAACGCAGGCGTTCCGCTTGCGGGTCACCGTCGTGGTATCCTCGCCGCCGCTTTCGCAGACCTGCGACAGCCTCTTCCAGCTATGAATGTAAAGAAGCGTTTGTTGGACGGCGCGCGGATGAATCGCGCGATTCGCAGAATGGCCATCGAGGTCGTCGAGAAAAATCGCGGCATCTCCGATCTCATGATCGTCGGCATTCGCAGCCGCGGCGTTCCCATCGCCGACCGGATGGTCCGGGAGATCGAGCAGATGGAGGGACAGTCGGTCTCGTCCGGCATCCTCGACATCACGCTCTACCGCGACGATCTGACCCTGGTCGCGCCGCAGCCGGTGGTCAAGCCGAGCAAGCTCAGCGAGCCGATCGACGACAAGATCATCGTCCTCGTCGACGACGTGCTCTACACCGGCCGCACCGTGCGCGCCGCGCTCGATGCGCTGATCGACTTCGGACGCCCGCGGCAGGTCATGCTGGCCGTCCTCATCGACCGCGGCCACCGCGAGCTCCCCATCCATGCCGACGTCATCGGCAAGACCGTTCCCACCGACGCCCACGAGGTCATCAAGGTGAAGCTCGAGGAGACGGATGGGGAGGACGAAGTCCTGATCATGGAGAAGTAGCCGCGGATGCGCACGCCGTCTTCCGCACTCCGCTCCAAAGACCTCCTCGGCATCGAGCCGCTCACGCCGGAAGAGATCACGCTGATCCTCGACACGGCGGAAGGCTTCAAGGAAGTCAGCGAGCGCCCGGTCAAGAAGGTGCCCGCGCTGCGCGGGCAGCTCGTGATCAACCTCTTCATGGAAGCGTCGACGCGCACGCGCGTGTCGTTCGAGATCGCCGAGAAGCGCCTCTCCGCGGACACGCTCAACTTCGCGGCCTCCGGTTCGGCGGTGGAGAAGGGGGAGACGCTCATCGACACGGCGGACAACCTCGTGGCGATGCATCCGAACATGATCGTCATCCGCCACAAGCATCCCGGCTCGCCGAAGATGCTCGCGGACCGCTATCCGAACATCGCCGTGATCAACGCCGGCGACGGCGCACACGAACATCCCACGCAGGCGCTCCTCGACGCCTTCACGATCCGCGAGCGCCTCGGGCGGCTGCAGGGCGTGCACGTGACGATCGTCGGCGACATCAAGTTCTCGCGCGTCGTGCGCTCGAACATCCACCTCCTGACGAAGATGGGCGCGCACGTGACGCTGGCCGGTCCGCCGACGCTCATGCCGGCGGAGATCGAGCGCATGGGTGTGCACGTCGTGAACTCGCTCGATGAGGCCATCGAGGGCGCGGACGTCGTGATGATGCTGCGCATCCAGCTCGAGCGGCAGGGGAAGCTCAGCTTCCCGTCGCTGCGCGAGTACTACAACACGTTCGGTCTCACGCGCGAGCGGCTCACCCGCGCGAAGAAAGGTGTGCTCGTCATGCACCCCGGCCCGATGAACCGCGGCGTCGAGATCGCCCCTGAGGTGGCCGACCTGCCGAACGCCGTCATCACCCGCCAGGTGGCCAACGGCGTGGCCGTGCGCATGGCGGTCCTGTTCCTGCTGCTCGCTGCCG